>NZ_JAJFCK010000020.1 GCF_020709055.1 Ruminococcus callidus | reverse complement strand
TCGTTACCATAGCCTTCGATCAGGTTTACAACGCCCCATACGCCCAGACCGGCACCGATCAAGATGCAGACAGCCTTCAAAACGGTTTCTACGGTGTCCAAAAAGCTGCTAGTGTCTACAGATGCACCATCTGCAAAAACGGTCATAGAAAACATTACTCCCACGCACAATGCTGTAACGGCTGCTGTGATCATCTTTTTGATGCGAGCAGTATTCTTCGGGGTTGCCACTTTTGCAATCATCATTTTCTTCATTACTTTTCCTCCGATTAAAATTTTATGTAGCTAAATTAGCCGGTGGTAATGTTCATCATGCCGACCAGAACCGGAATCATGACAATGCCCAGCAGAATCAATGCCAAACCAGCCATGAGCTGTTTCATACCCTGCGACTTTGCACCGGGGTTATCGTTACCATAGCCTTCGATCAGGTTTACAACGCCCCATACGCCCAGACCGGCACCAATCAAGATGCAGACAGCCTTCAAAACGGTTTCTACGGTGTCCAAAAAGCTGCTAGTGTCTACAGATGCACCATCTGCAAAAACGGTCATAGACAGCATTACGCCCATGCACAATGCTGTAACGGCTGCTGCAATCATCTTTTTGATGCGAGCAGTATTCTTCGGGGTTGCTACTTTTGCAATCATCATTTTCTTCATTGCTTTTCCTCCAAGTTAGATAAAATCAAGTTCTTCTGTGCTTACGTCCGTTTCAATTTCTGGTTCTGATGAAGCTTGCATCGCTTGAAATGTTTCAATAGGTTCGTCTGGCGAAATTTGAGCATAGCGTGCATTCTTTTCTCTTTTTCGCTTGATATACGATGCAATGTCAAACATATTCTGGGGATTGGAATCCATGAGCAAAGGGTATCGTTTGTGTTTTGTAATATCATATTTACGGGAGAAAAACGGACGAACTCCACGAACTTGTAAGATACACTTGCTGCCATCCATTGTGTTTAGATCATCTTGTGACATCAACTCCTTTCCAAGTTTTTTGTAGTTCATACCGTAGGATTCTGACTGTCCTCGTGTTCTGGAGGTATCGTAGTCGTCAATGGTCTCTTTTCCAAGAGATTCGGAGATCTCTTTGAGCGTTGACTTTTCTTTGCCACCCAAGAACAAGGTGGAATCGCAGTTTCCCACGATAGTATCTGCATTGTCCTTGTAGATCGCTTTTAATTGCGATTGTGCTTGCAGGATAATGCAGGCTGATATTTCTCGACTACGAATAGTCGCTATCAGTTTATCGAAATCTGGAATTTGCCCGATATTGGCAAATTCGTCCAGCAAGCAGCGAACATGATGTTTTAATTTTCCGCTGCCGTCCGGATTGTTGTCTGCTTTTGTGCAAAGCAAGTTAAACATTTGGGTGTACAACATTGCCACCAGAAAATTGAAAGTGGCATCTGTGTCCGAAATGATGATGAAAAGGGCAGTCTTTCGATCACCGATTTTATCCAGTTGCATTTCGTCATATGCTGTAATATCCAAAACGGAATTGATAGAAAAGCAGGAAAGTCTTGCGGAGCATGAGATCAAAATGGATTTTGCAGTCTTACCAGAGACGAAAAGTCAAGGACTTTTTCATCAAATTCAAAAAGAAGTCACATTTTGCGGACTTCCTCACGGAGCAGACGCTTGATTTTGTCCTCCATCGTCTCCTTGGCGGTCTCGCTGAAATGGACACGGACGATATAGGTGGTCTTGCCAATCTGCTTTCTGACAGTCGGGCAAGTGGCGGTGTTGGTTGCGGTATTGTTGTTCATTCAAAATCCTCCTGTAAATGAAAAATGCCCGGTGACTGTTCATCATCGGGCGGTGTCGGTATGATGGAACAAGGCAAGGCGGCAACATTAAGGTATCTATAAAAACCTTGCCGTCTTTGCCACGCTTGCCGTGTTCCTGTTGTCAGTTTCGGAGATAGCAGACCCATGCTGTGCCGTCTTTCTCGGTCACAAGTCTGTCCCCGATACGGCTCTTTGCCGTTCTCATGGTGCGTGAAGAAATTCCACGCTCATTGACCGTCTTTTCCAGCTCTGCACTTGGCATACGCTTTCCGTCTGCCAGCAGTTCCAGTATCAGTGCTTCTGCCTGTGCAGTCTTGCTTTCGGTCTTGGAGGTGTCTGTCCCGGCAAGAAGCTCGTCAGCGGTAATGTCATAAGCTCCTATCCATTCAAAGCCTTTCACGTCTCCCAGAGAAAAGGCAAGGGACTGTCCGGGCGGTGCAAGGGAGCTTTTCTCATGGATAAGCACCCTCGTTGTGGGGCTGTCCTTCAGCTTGCCGATAAAAAGCAGACTGCGGACTGCCGCCGTAATGTCGATAGACCCCAATCCCCGGTAGGTGCTTTGCGTTCCTGCGGCTTTGTTGAGGTGTCCTATCAGCACGATAGCGCACCCGGTAGCCTGTGCAATGTCTCCCAGACTGCGGAAGATGGGACGGACTTCATTTGCCCGGTTCATGTCCACATCTGCGCCCAGAAACGCCTGCACCGGGTCAATGATAACCAGCCTTGCGTTGTTCTCACGGATTGCCCTTGCTATGCGCTCATCGGCAAGGGTCAGCGGCATGTCCCTATCGTCAATGACAAGCACTCTTTCAAGGTCTGCTTCCGCTTCCATCAGTCGGGGCTTGACGGTATCGCCCAGACCGTCCTCTGCGGTCTGGTAGATGATGTTGAAAGGCTCAAGGGTCTCCATACCGGGTAAAGGCTTTCGGTTGGTGCAAGCCGCCGCAAGACGCATGGCAAAGTAGGTCTTGCCCTCGCCGGGGTTGCCCTGTATGATCGTCAGCTTTCCAAAGGGGATATAGGGAAACCATAGCCAATCCACGCTCGTCAGCTCCACATCTGCCATGCGGAGCATGGGAACAGGCTGGGCGGTGGGCAGCTCTCGCAGCGTGATTGTCTCGGCTATGAATTTGCGGCTGGGAATGTCCCCTTGCTGACGGAGAACATCGTTCCAGTCTTTCCTTGCCGGGACAAGGCGAATGACGGCGATCTCGCCGGGAATGGACTGTGCCAGTCGGGTACAGGCTTCGCTTCCTGCGGTGTCGCTGTCAAGGCAGAGGAACACTTTTCGGGTGTCCTTGCGTTCAGAAAGGAAACGGTCAAGTGCTTTGCCCGAAACGCCGCCCAGGGCAAGATAGCTCCTTGTCTGCCAGTCTTGCGGATATAGGCAGATAAACGATAACAGGTCAATCGGTGCTTCAAAGACAAAGAGCTGGTTGCCGTTTCCCTCATAGCGGAACGGATAGGACTTGTCAGACCCGGCAATGTCCTGTCTGAATGGGTCTGCCGTTCCTCGCACATGGGCGTATCTCGGTGTGCCGTTTCGGTCTCTGCCGACAAAGACAACATTGTGCCGCTTTGCGTCCTCGTAAATATCCCCGGAAAGAAGAAAAGCCTCAACAAGCGTTTTGTTGAGACCCCGGCTTTCGCAAAGATATTGAATTACCCTGTCGGCTGTTCGGTTGTGCAAGGGCAAGTGGAACGCTGTGGGCGGTGCTGTGGTGGCTTCGGTCTGTCCTTCGCCGCTTTCGCCGGTCAGCATTTGGACGGCTTCGGGAAAGGACTTGCCGTAAAACTCCATGACGAAATCAATGGGATAGCCGCCCTTACTCTGGCTGTGGCGAAACCACTTGTTTCCCCGGACGGTCAGGCTGTCATGTTCTTTCCAGCGGTATTCCCGTCCGCTTTTGATAAGTGTCTCTCCCTGTGTGCGGAGAAAATCTTCCAGACTGACGGCGTTTGCCCGGTCAATCTGCGCTTGGGTGTAATTCATCGGGATAGTTCCTCCTTTTTGTGTCGTGTTTGGGGTCGATTTTGGAGCATTTGTTCCTCTGTACGCTCGTTAAATCGGGCGGCAGTATCTACACATGACTTGACCTTCCAAAGGCGGTGTAAATCGTCTCTGACAGCCTTAAACTCGCCATAGGTGGTTTCGTGCGCCTGTTCCAGCTCGTCATACTCTTCGGTCAGCTTTTTCATATCCACCTTGCCGTCCGGGAACTCCCCGGTCAGCTTGCGTCTGGCGGCGTAGAACTGTTTCAGTTCCGCTTCATGCTCTGCCTTGTACTCGGCTCTGGGCTTCTCAAACTTGATTTTCTGCAAGCCGTCATAGACAGGCTTCAAGCTCTGGAAAGCAGCAGAGCTGTCATAGAGCTGCTTAATTGCTTTCATTCGGGCGGTCTGTTCGTCCAGCGTTTTCTTCAAGCTCTCTGTGGCAGCACTGTGTTCGCTGACACGGCTTTCCAAATCTTCAAGGGAGTAAATGCCGTTTGCCCGGAGATAATTGAAAGTCTCGTTCATCTCCTTTAGGTTGCTGACCTTGCCTTTCTGCGAATATGCCCCGGCTCTGCGCTGGGTGTAATAGGCGTTCAGCAGAGAAACAAGGTCGGGTGCCTGCGGCTTGGCAAGCTCTGCTTTTGCTTCGACAATCCAATCAAACAGGAGAGCGATTTTCTTCTTGATGTCCCGGATAACGGCATTGGTCGCTCTGATCCAGCGGTTGAACTCGCCTTTCTCGGTGCGTATGCCTTTCTTCTCCATTGCCCGGACGGTTGCGCCCTCATGAACGGTGGGAAGAAGCTCCACGCCCTGACGCTCATAGCTTCGGTGGTCGATACGAACGTCAAGCCCCTTTTCCGCAAACTTGGCGTTGCATAGCTCCGCCCATGTCTGCCGCCAGTATTCCAGCGTTTCGGGACTGCCCCAGTCGGTAGTGGGAACGGCGTTGAAAATAAACTCGCCGTTCTGGTCTCGGATACGGTTGCCGTCCTCGTCCAGCTCGTACACCCGGCGTTGCTTTAGCCCCCATTTGCCGTCCTGCTTAATGGGACGGATAGGGCAAAGCACATGGAAGTGTGGGTTTGGTATGCCGCCGTCCTCCCTGTCTGGCTGGTGTACGGCGAAGTCAACCACCATGCCCCGGCTCACAAAGTTCTCCAACAAAAATTGCCTTGCAAGAGCGATGTTTTCCTCAAGGGAAAATTCATTCTGCAAGGCAATGTCAAAGCTGTATGCAAGCTGGGCGTTCTTTCCACGCTCGGCTTTTTCCACGGCGTTCCATAGGGTCTGGCGGTCTGCGTATTCGGGCGGTGCATGGGACGGCAGGAGAATATCGGAGCAGATCACGCCGCCCTTGCGGGTGTAGTCGCTGTATTCGCCGTAATACTCGCTATACAATCGCTCCCCGGCACGGTAGGCGGCAGAAGCAATAGCGGACTGTCCTGCGCTTCGCTTAGTCTGCGTGACGCTCAGATGAAATAGTGCCATCGGCTTTCAACTCCTTTTCTCTGTTTGCTTGGCTGATGTGGGTAATCGCCATGTGACGGACGGCTCGCTGGACTTCGGACAGGGAAAAGATGTGTTCCATCAGCTCTGTCATTTCGGTGCGTGTGAGATCTTTGACCTCCGGGGCAAGGCTCTCAATCGTGCCGCCCAGATTGCAAAGGCGGTGGGTGCGCTTGGTGCGTTCGCCTTTCTCCAGATACTTCTTTCTGTTCTCCAGACGCTCCAACTTGTGCTGTTCCTGTGCAAGCTGCGTCTCGGCTCGTTCCTTTTCGGCTCGAAGCTGGTCAAGGGTTTTCGGTTTTGTCATTGTGATTGACCTCCTTTTTTTGATTTTTGGGATAAAAAAAGACCGTCAACTTTTCGCACATTGCGACCAGTCAACGGTCTGATTTTCAGTATTTGTTTTTCCAAACTTGCTGGCGGCGAACAGCATTTTATGCTGTTTGCGGACGGCAAGTCCACAAGGGATAGATGCACAAGCGTCGCAAGGGAGTGTAGCTCCCTTGACGGAACGAAGTGACGAAACATTCTCGGTCGGGCAGTTTTCTTCTGCTGACTGGGAATGAAGCTCCGCAGGACGCACATACTCCCGATAGGAGAGTATAGAAGTGCGCCCTTTAGTTCCTAAAGGGATTTTCTTCTGACCCAAATTATATAAAATGTAGATCAAGACATTTCTAAGAGGTACTCTCAGATTTTCACAACATAAGGTTCATCTTCAATAATACCCTGATCGTGGGTAACAATGATAACCGTTTTACCTTCTTCATTGAGTTCGTGCAACAACCTCATAACAATATCTCTATTTTTCTTGTCAAGTGAGCCAGTAGGTTCATCTGCCAAAACAACAGAACATTTTTTCATCATAAGACGAGCTAAAGCAACTCTCTGTTGTTCACCACCGGAAAGCTGATAAACTTTTTTGTTAACTTCCTTTGATAACCCCACACGATTAAGAGCTTCTTTAAGTGATACTTTAGTTCGGCTTGATTTTTTAATCAAACTTAAATTTTCTTTAACTGTCTTATTTTCAAGCAGTGCAAAATTCTGAAAAAGAAACCCCACTGTATCCGCAAAAAAACTGTTTTTATTTTTAAGCCGGGTAATATTCAGCCCTTCGATTATGATACTGCCGCTATCCGGCTTTTCGATACCACCAATCATATTGAGCAAAGTGCTTTTTCCACTGCCGCTATCCCCGCTGATTACTACAAAACTTCCATCCGGAATTTCCAAATTAAAGTTGGAGAAAATTATTTTCTCTCCAAATGCTTTATTTAAGCCACGAATTATAATCATAAACATCCTCCCTTCAATGACTTTGAGATATTTGTTTTTTCAACCCACATAATATTTGTGAAAATGATTGCCATTTCAATAATGGTGAGCAATGATCCAATTAGTAAAGCAATCCCGACACTTGCGTTAGATATAAAAATCGAAACAATGCAAATCAATATCACAACGGCTATATTTTCTATGAGATTAACGGAAATAAATCTTTTGTGCCTTTCATAAAAGCTATAACCTAAAACCTTTTTGAGGGAGATTTCCATAGAGCTAAGTCTAAATTCCATTTTCGCTTCAGATACGATGATAGCTATATCTAACAGCAATACTAATACGCAAAGAGAGCTTATAAAGCTAATCAATTTTACAAGGAAACTATGACTATAAATGTAATCCTCTCCGACATTCGTCAGCATAAAATAGTGTGAACCAAGCTGTTCTGCATATTTTTTCGCAGCATTACGAATTGTGCTTTCATCGCATCCGTAGATTACCTCACCATTATATGTTCCTGTTTCGATATAACTTCCATTCAAAGCAACAGCCTCATTTGCCTGATAAATAACAATCGGATTTGTTGCTCTTGACAATCCGTCAATAGCCTCTTCTCTGTTCGAATTGAGATAATAAAATTGCTCTCTGCCAGAATATTCTTTATAAACAACACGCAGTTCTTCTGCATTTTGGGTAAGAGAGTCAATTTCCTCTTTTGCGATATCTTTGTATGATTCCGCATTTCTTCCCTTTGGCACGAAGACCACGATATCCTCTTTTTCATCATCTTCAGTAAGCATATCAGAAAACCCTTGTAGCATATCTCTGGCATTATGATTTACAAAAATATAATTATCCGTATCGCTTATCCGGCTGCCTATGCAGACCACCGGATTTATAGTGTTGTATTCATTTTCGTAAAGGTCATTCCAAAATTTGCTCTCTTTGGATTCCTCCTCATTTTCTTCAAAAGGAGGTTCAATCTGCATAACTCCAAAATAATAATCATTATAATGATTTTCTAAAAGAGTAGTGTTTGTAAGTAAATTACCTTGAATGCTACTGAGATTTGTAGTTATTGTAAAAATTGTCATAGCAGTAGCAAATACTTTAAGACCGTTCAGAAGATAAAACATACCTTTTTTATCTGAAGCATTGGCAAAGGCTTTTTTTACATCAAAGCGGACAAAAGCAGCATAAGGAATTACGGAAAGAACTGCTCCGGCACAATACACTGCCAAAATGAGATGATCTTCATACGCTCCCGATATAAATTGAGAAACAAGCAACTTTGCTAAGACGAATAATGCAGCATATGAAATCATATCAGCCACTACAGCTTTTAGAGCAATCACAGCAGCATTTTCGCCCAGAGAAGCTCGTACAACTACTTCCTTTTGTCTGCGTATCACCTCAATCATATTAAGTACAATCATCAATATGGCAACCAGGCCCCAAACAATGAACATCATATCAGTTTCGGTTGATTGCCAAAACTCTGGCTGCGATATAGAATATTCTTTTGCCAAATCTTGATATGTGGCAATAATGTCATCATCGTCACCGATATAGCTGACCATTATTTCCTGTCCATTGCCTGTGTTTTTTGCTTCTCTAAAATCTTCAAATTCTATTACGGTGATTCCGCCTATCAAAGCCGTATATGTTTTTTCCTCAATATCCATTGTGCTTTTAAGACTATCCCGAACAACGGTATCATCACCATAAATATAAAGTCTTGTCTGATAATTAGAAACTCTCTGATTAAAAGTCGAAAAAATATGAACACCATGCTTCTCAGCTGTATCTTCTGCATTGGCTAAAAATGAATCCATATCGTCATTAGTAGTTGTGTATCTGGACGATAAATAATAAGCACCATTAAAGTTCCAGAGCATATTTTGATATACTTCAGCTTGCATAACAAAAGCAAAAATAATCGTAATCAACAGCAATATATTTCTTATATGTTTCATTTGAAATTCTTAAACCTCCTTTGAATAGGTAACAGACACACGATTGCCCAAAATACTAATATGGATTTTTTCATACAACCACATTCTCTTGTTAGATTCTAATTTTCCGTTTTTTTATTCGCATAAATTGTACCATAAAACTTGTGAACAATTCTACCGCAACTTTGGACTACATGAGAAAAGTCCGAACAGTTTTCTGCCCGGACTTCCTCGCTCAATCATAAATCAATTCCGCTTTCACAATCTCCTCTGCCTGTGCCTTGCAAGCGTTCATCTGCCGCACCCATTCCATTTGGTTTTTGGCTTTTAGTTGCTCGGTCACGCCGTTTTGCTCTGCCAGTGACCGCACGATCAGCTCCATGCGGTTTCGTGCCGCTTCGTCAATCTCGGCGCAATGCTCAAAGAGCTTGTCGGATAGCACCAGTTCATTGAACAGTATCGGACGGTGCATTTCCAGATACGCCTTGCGAAGTCTGCCGTAGTGTCCGAGGGGCTTGGTCTTGCGGATAACGATGTTCGGGATAAGATAATCGCCGTTCTGTGTATAAGTGATATTCATGCTGTTTGTACTCCTTTCATCGGCTCTCTCTGCGGTAAACTGCTGACAGGGACGAACACTCCCTTTGCAATATCCTCCGCACGAATAGCGGCTTTCTTGGCTTCGATTTCTGCCTTTTTTCTCCCCTTGATTTTGTCCTCGTATCGCTTCTGCGCTCCGCTGGCTTTCCGCTTCAAGTAGTTCTGATGAAGCCTGTCCTTGCGTTCCTCACGCTTGCGGATTTCCTCTAATTCCTCCGGAGTAAGCTCCACTTCTCCAAACGCTGGGGGAACGAAACGCCCGACAAAATTGAAGTAAATCTCGACCTCCTGTGTGGTCTGTATACTGCCTTTGCGGTCACGCTCATGCACAAGGATTTTCTCGATAAACTCGTTGAGCATAGCAATGGTCAGCTTGTCGAAGTTCTCGTACTTGTCAATCAGAGCGATAAAACGGTCAGCGTCCTTTTCGTGCTTCTCATAGCTCTTGACAGCCTTTTCCAGAACAGAGATTTCGGCGGTAAGCTCGGTCTGCTCCTTTTCATATTGAGCGTCCAGAGTGGCGTATCTGCTGTCGGACAGCTTTCCTAAAATGTTGTCCTCGTAGATTTTGCAGAGCAGGACTTCCAGCTCGGAAACTCTCTGCTTTGCTGTGGCAAGGCGTGTCCGCTGTTTCCTGACCTCTGTGGTCTGCTGGCTGGACTGCGCTTCCTGCACCACACGGACAAACTCGGCTCTGTCATGCTTCGCATACTCGGCAATGGATTTCAGCATTTCAGAGACAAGGGACAGTACCACATCTTCATTGATACGGTGCTGGGTCTTGCAGAGCGTTCCGCAAGGAACTTTGGTGTACTGTGAGCAGGTGTATTGAGAAATGCGCTTGCCGTTGTTGGTGCGGTGGACATACATCTTGCCGCCGCAATCGGCGCAATAGAGTAAGCCCGTGAGGGGAGCTGCTTCGCCCCAGCCGTCCGGGTAGCGTCTGACATTCCCACGGATTTTCTGCACAAGGTCAAAGGTCTGCTGGTCAATAATGGCTTCGTGCGTATTCTCAAAAATCGTCCATTCGTCCTCCGGGACATAATGGCTTTTCTTGTCCTTGAAGTGCTTTCGGGTCTTGAAATTGATGGTGTGTCCCAGATATTCACGCTTTTCAAGAATGTTGCAGATGGTGGAAGAACCCCAGCCGTACACATCTTTGAAAGTCTTGTTTTTGTTCACGCCCTCGCCGTGCTGGGCAAGGTAAGCGGACGGAATAAGCACCTTTTCCGATTTCAGTTTGCTGGCGATCTGATACGGACCGTAGCCTTCAATCGTCATGGCAAAGATACGCTTGACCACCTCTGCGGCTTCGGGGTCAACCAACCATTGGTCTCTTGCTTCGTTCCAGAGATAGCCGTAAATGACCGTGCCTGTGAGGTGCTTGCCGGACTTGCCTTTGGACTGGAAAGTGGAACGGATTTTTCGGCTGGTGTCTCTGGCGTAATACTCGTTCATAATGTTGCGGAAAGGGGTAAAATCATCGTCACCTCTGGCACTATCCACGCCGTCATTGATGGCGATAAGTCGCACGCCACGCTGACGCAGGATTTCCATAATCTGACCGACTTTCAGATAGTCACGACCCATGCGGCTCATGTCCTTGATACACAGGTACTCCACATTCCCGGCTTCCACTTCTTTCATCATTGCCAAAAATCCGGGACGATCAAAGCAAGTGCCGCTAATACCATCATCCGTGAAATGGACAATGTTCGTAAAGCCCTGCCGTGCGGCGAACTCCTCCAACATAGCCTTTTGATTGGAAATGGAATTGCTCTCACGCTGTTGGTCATCGTCTTTGCCGAAGTCATCACGGCTCAATCGTTCGTACAGAGCTGTGATTTTCTCGTTTTTTCTCATAACTTGCGCTCCTTTCTTCGGTTTTAGGTTGTGTGTTCTAAGAGACTTCCCAACTGCTTGATTAAGAAGTCTTTTAGAGCATACAACACCAGCAGCCAGTTTATATGCTTTGTATTGCTTTACTGCAAAGCTTCCGATTGACATTTGCTCTTTTGTCGGTGATATTTCACGCATTGCTTCAAATTCGCCAAGATTTTCTTCCTCATCCAGCTGTTGATTCAACCACTTTTCCACCATGGAGAACTGAATGTCAATCGCATTTTGAAACGTTTCATCTTCTTCCCGACACTCGGAACAGTTGATCATGTCAATTAGCGTTGCAAAGTTCCATTCTTCTGGTGGGGAAACCGTATACATCATGGCGATGTAGGCGGTGTAAAGCAGTCGTTCTGCTTTCGTCCAGAAATCTTCGCCCTTTTGTTCGCTACCAGAAGTGTTTTTGATGAGAACTTCGACAAATTTCAGAATGTCTTGCTCTCTTGTTTCGGGGCGAATATACGCAAAGGGATTGTAATGCATGGATTTTTTGAAATCCACAGTATTGAAAACACGAATCTGGTATTTGTTTCGCTGTAACATTTTTCCGCATTCTACCAAAACAGTGCCTTTGGGGTCAGTTACAACGTAGCTGCTGTGCATTTGCATGAGATTGGGCTTTAGGAAAAATCGTGTTTTACCAGAGCCGGAGCCGCCGATTACAAGAACGTTTTTGTTTCTGGCATACTTAGGACTAGATGGTTTTCCCATTGTCAGCCGTTCTGTTTGAGTCAAAATAATATTATTCTCAAAATTGGATTTGTCCATATACGGTTCAATGTCCTTTGGCGTACCCCAACGTGCAGCACCATATTCCTCGCCATGTCTGAATTTCTTAGCATTTTTACGCTTGAAATGCATGATGACTTGAATTAAAATGCCCAATGCCAGCCCAATGAACAAGTCTATCGGGTGCAGACTGGGTGCAGGATTCGCAAAAGAAACACCCAAATTCGTGAAAAACGGGAAAAGTTTTTCGGAAATATTTGTGCCTTCTGTAATTCTCCATGCAAATGCTAGCTTGTCTCCGGCATAGCCAAACATGATGGTTGGAATTGCAAAAAGAATTCCTTTTTTCACTTTCTGGGTATCCATGTTCCTCATCTCGTTTCTTGTTTTTCTCTGGTTCGAACCTGTTCTTTTTGGCGTGGCTCTTTTTCGATCTTAGCAGCACGTGCTTTGAACTGTTCTCGTGGTATCTCATACCGTGTTTTCGCTTTTTCTGATACTTCGGCTGCGTACTCCGTGAAAGCACGCTTGAAATTATCCGTGTCATTTGTCGCAAAAAACACATGGTTTGTGGGTGGGGTAGTGCTGGAATCTTGTTTTATGGCATATGTTATGTCATATTTTTTTGCAATTTCCTTGAAATCCTGCAAATTTGCAGAAGAAACTTCGATGGAATCTAAATTTCCGTTGCTTTGTTCGGCTAATTTCCGAAGACTTGTCTTTCCATGTGTGCTTTTATCTTGGTTTTGCTGCAAATAGTCACGCATTGCTTGCTGTACTAGCTCTTTGGTGATGTCTGAGCATTGCAATACAAGATCGACGACACTTCGGACATCTTTTTCTGTTCCGTCTGGCATATGTTTTCACCTCCGACTTCGCAAAGTAACCTGTATTGGCTATATGCAAGTTTTAAGCTTCGTCTTCATCCGGTCGATATTCCAGTTTAGAAGCGGCAGCATTCGTGTCAGAATATCCGGAAATAGAATTTGCCATTGGCATTTTGAACAAATGCGGTCTGCTATCAGCGTTATTAAGCCATTCTGACAGCGCTCTGGCAGCGTTCTGGCATTCTCCCTCGTCGAAGTATACCCCCAGCTCAATCTGCGTCTGTGGGGCTTCCTGTGCGTTTTCTGTTTCGTCCAGATTCAAAATTGGCATAGATAAATCTGCAACGACCTGATATGCAGCGATAGTTTTCCCGTTATCCAGCGATACTTCTCCGGAATAAACTCGGATTGCGATGATATGGTCGTAGTTCAGGAATACGTCGTTCTGTGTCAAAATGGTCATGTTCATGTGAATCCTCCTGTGAAATTATAAATTTGCTATAAATTGCCCATAGGCATAGGGGCTCTTGTCAGTTTCGGTATTTTCCGTACCGTGTTGTGTTGCAAAATCGTGTTGGGCAAGATTGCGATAATAGCCTGCCATGCTGGTGGGAGCGTTGTAAAGGCACGTTAACAGGTAATTTCGGCGGTTTTTGATAGCAGCTCCGGTAGAAGCAATGCAGTCCAGTACGTAGGCGATATGTTCGCAGGTTAATTTCTGAAATTCCTTTCGGACAATGTCCGTGCTCAGGTTGTCTCCGCAAATAGGCAGAGTTGTTTTAGGCGTAACGTAAACCCATGTGATGCAATTCACCAATTCCCTGATTGTTTCAGCATCGTACAAGAGCATTCCTGTCTTACGGTTTTTTTCAGACAGCAATGCCTCAGCCTCTATTTGCTCTAGTACAGACTGCTGTGTGATTTCAAATCTATCCGCATCTATCCGATCAGAGCCGCTGATACAAGTTAACGTATTACTGTGATGGATAGGATATTGATTATATAATACTTGATTATATAGTCTTTGATTATATAGTATTTGATTATAGACGCTGTTTTCTTGATCTACATTTTCTTGATCGACGTTTTGTAGATCAAGGTTTTGTACATCTTCGGCGGCTGGTATATCGTCCTTTTTTGAAGCTTGAGGATGCTGCGTATCGCCCTTAGTGGGTGGTTCTGTTTCAGTCAGATCTGGTGGCAGGTCCGGTTCTTCGTCTTCCTCCATGGGCTCATCGCTGAAAAGATAAATCCATTCTGCGATTTTTCCGTTTACATAAATTCGCTTGCGTATTAAATATCCTCTGTTTTCCAGCTCTTTTAGAGCAGTGCTGATTTTACGTTCCCCGTCGGGAAGAATAGCAGATAATCCCTTGATTGAAAATTTCCAGTTTTCCGGCATGGAAATCATTGTTAGCAGTACTCCTCTGGCAGTTGCCCCAAGTTTGTTGTCTCGAAGAAATGCATTGTGTACTGTTGTGAAGTCACATTTCACCTTTTTTCGTACAATCGGCAATATCATCACCCCCTATTGATCGTTGCACCTACGTAAGTCATATTCATAATCATTTTTTCTTTGTTTACCATAAATTTGTTATCGACTGTTTCGAAAACCCAGTTTTTATTTACGAGTTCCTCCAAGATGCTTTTCAAGATCGATTTGCTGTCTTTTGGAGAAAGTTCACAAAGTTCCTGAAGGGTTATGAAGTCACATTGAGGGTCGTTTACCATCATGGAAAGAACGCCATATGCTTCCAGTGACAGTTCAGAAATTTTTTCTGGTTTCAATGCGATAAAGCCATGAGAAATTATCTTTTGCAAGTAAAACACTCCTTTTGCCTTTTTGCAATTTCATATTTTTGTAAAATAAGGTTTTTCATATGCGTGTTTGTATGGATGTGCCGTTTTACACAGAAATCATTACGTTTTTCATCTTTTTCAAGAGCTTATCATGACGTTCCCATGCAGTTGCATAGGCAATGTGTTGTTCTTTCGCATACTGGCGAATTGTCATATCACGAAAATAAATGCAAGTGATTAGATACTGTTCTTTTTCATTGAGCTGCTGAATGGTTTTTCGTAATTTTGCGAACATCATATTTCGTTCTACTGCTTTATAAACGTCAATGTTTGCGGCAATCTCTGTATCACCTGAAAGAAAGATGCCATGTTCTTGATCTTTTTCTATGAGATATTTTTCATGACGCAGCATCTTTTTTCTTGCCAAATACCAATCACTCTTTTTTTCAGCGTTCATAGATTAAAAACCTCCTTTGGGCAATAAAAAAGCTCACGCCAACGGCATGAGCTTTACGAAAAATATTTATTTCGTTTTCAGTATCAAAATTGCTGTAGGATTTTTTCCATTGCAACGATTTTTTGATCTAATAGAATATGCTGATACAAATTCATTGTTGTAGTGACATTAGCGTGTCCAAGAAGTACACTAAGTGTCTTATAATCTACATTTGCTTCCAGAGCCCTTGTAGCGAAAGTGTGTCGCAATGCATGGAAGTTTGCATCAGTTATATGAGACTCGCATAGAAAACGTTTGAAACGCATCTGCATGAATTTTGGTTCTACTGGTTTGTTTGGAATACGGCTAAGAACATAGTGATCTCCTGTAGCATATTCTTTTCCAAGTAACTCTGTCTGTTTCATCCAATGCTTTTTCAAGAATTCAACCACAGTTTGATTCAATGGGATGATTCTGTTTGCAGCTTTTGTCTTTGGAGCTGAAATGTTAATAATCGTTCCCGTGCCTTTTTCCAAGTCCGGAATACGGTTTAAAGTTCTCTGAATGTGTACAGTTACTTTTCCGTTGTGTTCTGAAAAGTCGCTCCAGCGTAAACCGCACAACTCTCCCAAACGTATTCCTGTAGCAAGACAGAAAAAAACACCGAAAGCAAACGGATCATCGCTTGCCTTCAGTGTTGTAAGAAGCTTTGCTTGTTCCTTTTTCGTAAGAACACGCTGATCTTCTTTTTGAAGCTTTGGAAGTTTAACGTATTCTATATAGTTGCACTTCATTAAGTCATTCTTTACGGCATCGCCGATTGCTTCATGAAGCATCATTCGCAGATTATAGATGGTTTTGGGAGAAAGTGCTGTCCCTTTGCAGCTGCCGTTTTGAAACTGTTGATTGAAAAAGCGTTGAAATGTCATCGTGTTAAAATCACACAATTTGATATTTCCGATATATGGCTTGATATGAAGACGAATGTAGCATTCGTAAGAAACCAGTGTTGATTTTTTTACGAACGGTTTTGCGTAAATCTCATACCACGTATCAAGCCAATCTTGTAGCAAAATGTCTTTTTGATTCTTTTTCATGATAATTAATACCTCCTTGCATATCATAATACCACATGAAAGTATTTACTCTTTTAAGAACATTATGGTATTTGGTTGATTTTATTCTCAAGGAGGAGTTACATGAAAATATGCAATAATATTAGCTGCATGAAACAGATTCTTTCAACTCATAACCCGAAGGTCGTCAGTTCAAATCTGGCTCCCGCAACCAAATGGAAAAGAACATTCAAGCAAGTGAAACAGCTGGAGGTGCAAGTTTAGCTGTTGATTTGCCTGAATGTTCTTTTTTATTATATCCTATTTCTTGCTTTTTGTCAGGCCTTATGAGTCGAGTTTTCTCGGCTCATTTTTTGTTGACTTGAAAACTGCCAGGTCGGCAATGGCTCGCACTCGTCGGCGAATCCGTTGGCATGAAATGGTAGAATGCCCATTTTTGATAGGACGGGGCTGAAAACGACCGAAAAGTTCCGGATGCCTGTAATGTTTTTAATTTTGTTGGCGGAGTGGGACTTTGACATTAAAATTGAAGGTTAGAATGCTGATTTTTCTGAAAATTGAAGATGGTTGTAAAAGGAAACATCTCTTTCCTCACCACCCCACTCAGTGAAAAAAGTGATACCCTTCCCCAAACTCTCTATAAAATCTTCTTCCATTTCCGAAAAAAATACCTGGAATCCCGTTGTTGGAATTCCAGGTATTTTTCTTATGCAGGGTTCTGTTCAAACAGAGCAGCATCCAGCTTGTCGGCGGCTTCCTGCTCGACTTTTTTCAGCACATGACTGTAAATGTCCATGGTGATCTGATAGCTGGAATGTCCCAGCCGCTCTTGTGCGACCTTGGGAGAGATACCCAGCGAAAGCATGATCGTGGCATTGATATGCCGAAGGTCATGAAACCGAATGTGCTTCAGATCGTTGGCTTTCAGAAATCGCCGAAACTTCATGGAAAAGGAATCGCTTTTGTAGGGAGAGCCGTCCTCCTGGCAGACGATGTAATCATTTTGTCCGGCGTGGCGTTCCGCTTTGGTGTTTTTCAACAGCCGCAGCAGCGTTCCGGGAATCTGAATCTCCCGTCTGCCGCTTTGTGTTTTCGGGGCTTTGGTGATCGTTTGATTGTTGACAGTTACCAGATTTTCTTCGACAGTGAGACAGCCGGTTTGAAAATCCACATGATGCCACCGCAGTGCGAGCAGTTCTCCACGCCGCAGGCCCAAACAAATCTCGATCATCAGCGGCAGATAAAGGGCAGTGTTTCTGGCACATTGCAGCAGGGTCTTCACTTCTTCCATGCTGTACACTTCCGGTTGGTAATGTTCCAGCTTGGGCAGCGTGAGATCGTCACAGGGATTCTTCGGAATCAGTTCTAGCATGACTGCCTTTTTCATTGCCGCTGAGAGATTCAACATAATGTTTTTGATCGTTTTGGGTGAAAGCGGCTTTCCGGTTCTGGGAGATGCCTTTTGCAGGGAAAAGACCCATTTCTGAATGTCAATGTTTTTCAGTTGCTGCAAACAGGTATCTCCAAACTGTGGAATGATGTACTTTTCCGTCTGATCGATGTAGTGCTGTACAGTGGTAGGGGAGAGCTGATTTTTCACATAGATCTCCAGCCACTGGTGCATGAAATCCTGAACCGTGATCCGATTGTCTTTGACAAAAGTTTTGGTCTCCAGTTCATGGATCATATCCCGCATGACTTTTTCTGCTTGTTTTTTTCCGCCCTGAATGGTCTTGTAATAGCGTTTGCGTTTTCCGTTGGCAAAAGAGGATTCTTCTTCCACGATGACCTGATAGGTTGTGATCCCGGATTTGGTCGTCCGCTTTCGCACATGACCGGTATATGGCATAAAACCGCCTCCTTTGAAAAGTATAACAGAATGTTCTTCGGGCTTTTCTTGAAAAAGACGGAAAAAGATTAGTATTCTTCTGCAAACAGCATGGTGGCATAGGGCTTTTGGTTTGCATCATATTCTGCAATCACATAGATTTTCGCTGTGACCGGCGAAAACGGCACGGCAAACTGATAGCATTTTTCATAAGGCGGAACTTCCTGACAATGCAAAATGATCTGCTGGCTGCCTGCTCCGGAAAGCCGAAATATTTGCAGATAATCCTTGGGAACAGGCAGTTCTGCAATGCAGTTCCAGAGAAATAATTGCAGAAAAAGCGGTAGTTCCTCATGGATTCTTTTTGTCAGATAGCGGTTTCCCGAAAACATCAGCAGCATCTTCTTTCCACAAGTTCCTGTGCTTCTGTGGAAAATGGGATGTAGATATCCTCGCTGTATCCGTCCGAAGATGCCCAGACAGTGTGGATCCAGTCAGAGTGGGAAAAGGAAAGGATCTCATAGAATTCCAAACCTTTGTCGAGCAGATAGGATTTCTCCTGTTTTTCTAAGAGAATTACAGAAAGGATATCACCCATGTCACAGTGATAGGTTTTTTCGATGTTTTCCATTTTCTGCACCAGATATGATTTGAGATCTGACGGCATTGCAGCATTTGAAATAGTTGCAATAGAGTGTAATTTTTGCATGATTTTCCTCCAATTTTGTTTCAAAAAAAGAGGCTCAGCGTCATGCCAAGCCTCCCGCAAACAGAATTTTTACTTACTCTTCTTGACCAGTGCCAGCAGTTCTACGCCGCAGGCGACTCCTGCCAGAAACATTTCAATTGCAATCGGCATTGATGTACTTCACCTCCTCCCGTTCCTGCATTTCGATGGCGATCCCGATGCCGCCGATCACCAGTGTCAGTACCAGTCCTGCGATAAATTCCTTCATGTCAAATTCCTCCAATTTTTCGTTTTGATTTATGCTTCACACTGTAACAGTGTTTTCGCCTCGTTAATTGCTTCCTCCATTGCCGCTGTATCCATGAGCAGTTCTTCGATCTCGTCCGGATCATAGCCGACTTCCAGCAACAATTCTACTTCTTCTTCCGAAACGCCAAATGTACCGCAGTACTCCAACAGCAGTTCTTCCCGTTCGTTCGCTTCCCACCATTTTGCATAGTTCAGGTAATTCCAATTGTATGGGTTGAACATGGTATGGATGTAGTCCTGCATGGTAAAGGTGCTCTTATGGAGATTGCCACTCGAAGACATTTTGACGATTTCACCCTCTGAAACATCGACTTCGCTGTACTTGCCATTCAGCTTTACCTTTTTCAAAGCATTGTCCAAAATGCTCTTTGTGCTGGCGTAAACGTACAATCCCAGTGCGGGAAAATGATACAAAGTCAGCGGGTTATTGCCTTTCACCAGAAACAGCGTATTGTCATTTCTCAAAATCGTAAAGACAAAGCTGCCCTCCACAAGTCCTGCCATGCGTTTGATGTTTTCCGTGTCCAGCTGCTGCCCCTGTTCCAGAAGCTGCACGGCGATGTAGCTGTCGGTTTCGATCGGTGTCGTTGGGAGATGCTGTTCCCGGCGAAGCTCCCTGTCGTTGTACAGCACGCCGTTGTGGGCGAGGGCGAACGCCTCTGTGCCGCAGTGCCCCTCGAACGGGTGGTTGTTGCAGTTCCGCTTTTCGCTGCCCTGTGTCGTGAACCGGGTGTGCCCGATGACCGATCGTGTCCCTCTGGGGAAGAACAGCTTGACCTTGTGTGACGGCTTGGGCTTTTTGTAGGTGACCATGCTGCCGTCCCGGACGTAGGCGATTCCCGTTGCGTCTGTGCCACGGACTTCCGCAGCGACTGAGAGGTAGTGTATCAGCTTTTTCAAAACGGCATTACTGGTCTTACCCTTGTAGTCTAAAAATCCAAACACTGCACACATCTTACATCTCCTCGCTTTCTGTCACCACTTCATTGATGTACAGTCTTCTCTCTTTGAGATACTGGATCAGTTCCGGTTCTTCGATGGAACTTACAAATTCTGACCAGCTCATGGCATCGATGCCCTCCTCAGACAAAGAAATCGCCGCATCACAGATGTGGTTGACCATCTGCAATGTGGCGATGAAAGTGTTGTATTTGAGTGTCCCTCGGAACAGGCGAAACTCAATGGTGTGGTAGTTATTGAGATTGACCGCAACGTATCTGCCGTTGCAGCCGCTTTTCGCTTTCTCTAGGATTTGTTTTCCAGTCTTTTCAAAGCCAAATCTTGCACTCCATCGGCTCATGTTGTAGCTGCTTCTGCGGCTGAATGTGAACAACTCGTTCCAATGCTTTTCCACAAAGAACAGAATCCGGCTGATGACATCTTCCTGTTCTGCTTGATTGTCCCCAAAAGCATTGCGATTGACGTGAATGTGCAGACCGCAAGTCGATGTCTGATGGGAACGGTAGCCCATGGCAACTGCCTCCCGAAGGATTTCTTTCCAGTTCATTTCCTCTGTGTGGTACTCTAAGGTCATGGGATGACTTACAATTTCAAAGCCATCCTCCAAGCTGCCGTCCGACTTAATGTAGATATTTTCCTCATGCACATTGGCGATGCTTTTGAGAGCTGCGGCGTTGTCGTTGTCCTTGCCGCCTTCATCCACTTCCAGTTCTACGCCAAAGTATCGCTTTCCGTTTCCGTAGAAAATGGGTGTGGGCTTGTAGCCGTACTCCTCGATCTCGTCCTCAAATTCGTCAAAGCATCTTTCGCAGTAGGGCAAGTCGCTGTGCCAGCAGACGATGCTTTCCGGAACGATCTGCCCGCAGGATTCGCATCGATAGTAGTGGGCATCAAAGCAGTCCTGGCAAAGGCAGGTGTCTTCATCGGAGACGCTGTTCTGTTCCCAGATCGTCTCGCCGCAGTGGTCGCAGGTGACACAGTGTTCCTCAACACAGTCATCGCAGAGCAGCTCATCGTCTACCGGTGTGCCTTCTCCCTCCGCAAGCACTCTTCCGCAGTAGTCACAGATTCTTACTTCTTCTTCCATTTCAAGTTCCTCCAAAAACAAAAATTCCGGTAAGGCTGAAAGAATTTACCTTACCGGAATTATAATATATATTTGAGGTTGGGGGTTGATACGGGTGAGAAAAGTGATGTGGTTTTCGCAGCACCTTTCCGAAAACAACTCGTTTTTACAAACTGAAAATTCAAAGTGTTATACTGATACTGCGGTTGCAAAAGCATTGCAGCCAATAACGAAACGGGAGGAATTTTCAATGTCTCAGAAAAAACGAAAACCAAACGAATTTACAATAGGATACAAGGCAATGGTGACAGATTATCTGCTTTACGAGGATTGCTGCGACTATCATCTGAAACTGATTCTTGCGGTTTGGGATGGTGTGACTGTGCAGGAAGAGGTGAAATACTTTAGCTATCTGACCACATGGGGCAGCAGTCAATTCCGTGATTTGTGTGTGGATTTTGGCTTGCTGGCTTGTGCGGAGTCTGTATACTGCGATTTGAACCGTCTGCTGGGAGCCTATTGTATTGTGCAGTATTATCCGAAAAAGCGGCAAATACCGGAGGATAAAATTGACGAAGTCATGCCGGTGGTGTCGAATTGTGACAGGGAAAATGATTGGGATCATCTGCAATTTGCAGAACCATTTGCTCGTATTGCCGTGGCAGAAGAAAAAGTGGAAAGTACCATACCGCTGGCAAAGTATGTAGATGATATCGAAGAAACATATTGGTTTTGCGTCAATCATCTATGGCTGCACCCGAACATTCGGTGTATCTATCGAAAGAATCTGCCGGAGCTTCCGATGCCCAGACATCCGGAACATGATAAGAAATGGATCTCGATGCGGAAAAGGGATTTTCCAGAGCATAATCTGTATGTTCCGGTCAAGGAATATGACCTGCGAATGGAGCATGATGCGGAGTCATACTATGGAAAGGAGCCGCTGCGGCGGAATCGATAAGGGGAAGCTGATAGAGTAGGGAAGAAGTGAAAAAATCCGGTGAGGTTTGGGAGGAAACCTTGCCGGATTTTTTATGTGATAGGGTTGAAATTTGTAAGAAAGGCTTACTTTGCCGAAACCAATTTTAGGGAGTTATCCAGACCGTCCAGAACGGCGAATGTGGAGTCGTCAATTTTGGTGAAAGCTACAATGTTGTCGCTGAGATAATTGGTGCTGGAGTTTTCGATGTCTTTGCCGTCTATGATTAGGATATCATGGTTTTCGTCACTTTTTTTATTTAAGGCACCTGTATCAGATTCCTGATAGTCAAGATTCACCTGATAGATGGAATGGTCTTCTGTCATGTAATACACGGCATCTGTGTCTACAAAGAACGGATTTTCATCAATGTTTGTTTTTATTTTTTCAGAATATTCTCCGTCCGAAGTTAGCAGCTGTGTCGTTTTTACAATACTAATTTTATCATCAACGCTGCTTGAAAGAGCAGTCAAATAATAATATTCATCATTATACAAAAAAGGATAAGAGAAGGAAGGATAACCTACATAAGGAACTTTTCCGGAAGCGAGAACATCACCCGTATCCAAAGAAAATTGATATCCATTTGTAAAGGCTTCATTTTCTGACAAAAAAGTAAAAGCTGTTGGCGAAACAACGTTGTAAGACTCTTCTATATAGCATACACTTTTATCTGCCTCTACATCGTAAATACCAATATTTTCATTCTGAACATTCAGGTAAAGCTTTCCGGTATACGGATTCACCCCATATGTTTTGAATGCATCTCGGTAATCGCTTTCGGATAAATCAACCGCTGTTTCTGTTTTATTTGTATTCAGGTCGTAATACATGATTTTAGCTTCGTCTTGCATATAGTAGATTCTATTGTTTACCGGATTATATTGAATTTTATATGTTCCATCATGTGTATTAAAATGTGCTAAAGATTTTACTCCATAAGTTGCCGTATTGCCAGCTGTTTTCTCTGTTGTCTGTTCCTCTGTTGCTTCCGTTGTGCACTCTGTCTCTGTCGCTTTTTCTGTGGTCTCTTCTTTGGATTCTGTTTCCGGTTCGGTGGACGCTTCGCTGCTCTCTTCGACTTCGGCGACGATGGCAGGAGTGGACACCGTTTGCTCCGGTTCATTTTTGTGGCTCATCAGATACCAGATGACCAATCCGGCGAGAAGCAGCAGCAGAATCAGGATTGCGATCAGGCAGCCAAGCGGCGACTTCTTCTTTTTGACGGCAGCATTTTCCGGATTCAGAGTGCCGTTAGGATTGTTTTGAAGTGCACCGTTTGCATTTTGCGGTGCAATCGTTCCGTTGGGATAAGCTTGTCCGTTCGGCACCGGCGGGACAGGATAGGGCTGTGCACCCTGAAAGGTAGCGTTCGGTGCTTGCTGCCGAGGATTCTGTCCGTTTGGAGTTGCGGCAAGATTTGGCTGACCGGCGATTGCAGCATTCTGAAGTGCTGCAGTTCCGGGTGCAGCAGCAGGTGAAAATGTTGCATTTTGACCTGCCGGATTCGGGCTTGTCTGAGAAGCATTCGACACTGCCGGCTGCTGTTTCTGTGTCGGCGGTGCGGCGGCTTTTGCAGCGGGCTTCGGTGCAGCCGGATTCGCTGCTGCATTCACAGCCCCTGTTTTTTCCGCTGTTGCTGCGGGAAGTTTCCATTGCAGTGCGTTTGTAAAATACGTGACAACTTCTTCGGCTTTCTTTTTCTCTGTCGAGAATTCACGAATCAGTCTGCCAATGGCCTGCTGTACGGCAGCCTGTTTTGCTTTTTCGTCCTTTTCGTCTGCATCGATCAGAATCGAACCAATGTCGCTGTCGATGGCATTTTTCACCAGATTGTGATCCGGAAAATCATTGCCCATCAGGTCATTGATATAGGCGTTCATTTTGGATTTGTTTTTCAGGATTTCCTTTCCGCCCATTTCCAGACAGTAGGCAATTCCCTCCGAAACCGAATCGAAATACTGGAACTTAGAGATAAATTTTTCTTTGCAATGGGGACAATGCTGCTTATCTGACAATTTTTCGTCAAACAAGCTCCATGTCTTATTGCATTTGCTGCACTTCATAATCAGATTCCTCTTTTCTCACATACTGCTGCCTTTTAGCGACATGTTGTTTTGTGTTTTTGTTTCCCCGGATAATCCGCACCAGGCACACGTTGCATAGGATTCCCCATGGTAGCAGGTAATCTTGGAACAGCGTGGACAGTGTAAAAAAGTTTTGGTTCCGCAAAAGGGACAGCCGTTATAATCGGGGGACGGGTGAAACGTTCCGTTCAAAACAGTTTCGTCGTAACCCTCCGATTTTGCTTTGCTCTCGTCAATCGGGAACGCCCATGTCAGTGCCCAGTGGTCTGGCTGCTTTTCGACTCGGATGCCGTATAAGCGCCGGTTGCACTGGGGGCAGCGTGCAAGAACAATGTGTGCCTCTTTGATCGCCATGTTTCTCACTCCTCTTCCCATTCGTTTTCGCTTTCGCTGATGATCTCTTCCGGAACTGCGTCATTTACTTCGCCGGCATTGTCGCTTTCTGCCGAATTCGGTTCTGCTGCATCCAGAGAGAATTCCTCTGGCTGTGCGGATGCGGTTTCTGTTTCACAGGCGGGAATGTGGGCTTCCTGTGCATCTTGCTGCGCTGTGATTTCCTGTGACCGGTCATCCTCTGAAACCGTGGGACAGATTGCAGCGTTGTCTTGTGTTTTCTCCTCTGTATCAGCAGCTTGCACCTGACCGGAAGCCTCATCTTTTTCTTCCCAGCCTCTTTGCACTGCTGCAATATCCCGTGTGACACCTGCCAGCTTCTGCTGCTGTTCGGAGAGCTTTTCCTCGATTTTACGTTTCTTTTCCAGATACCGCTTGATTTTTTCCTCGGTTTCCGGCGTTTCAGCCGATTGTGACAAAAGGCGCTGCATCTTTTCCAGCTGGAACTGCAATTCCTGAATGGTGTCCTGCAAATGCTTTTTCTGTGCAGTTAGCGTCTCCAATTTTGTGATCTGTTGTAAGGTTTGTTCGATAGCGGATAACTTCTGCACATCCAGAATCCCCGCAATGGAAACATCGTCATGACTGCCGGATTTGGAGATGTTTGCAAGATTGGCTTGCAGCATTTCTGTTCGCTTTCGGAAATTGTCGTGTAAAAAATCAAGCGCAACGTTGCGGTAAAAAGAGTGCAGCATCTCGGCAAATGTATCATCGATACCGTCCGTTCCTAGAAAAATGGCAACGGGAATCTGGTTGTCCCAGATGTGGCAGCGAAATTCACTGGCTGCATTTTTATCGCAAATGGAAGTGCAGCGGTTCAAATGGCAGTTCTCATCCCATGGAATCGGCTCGTCCATGGTCCCGTCCTCGTATAGGGCAACGCATTTCCCATCGCCGATGTGCAGACCGATGGCGTAGGATTTGCATAACCCGACCGCAATTAGAGTAGTACCGTAGGCTTTCTGTACGTGAGAATGCTCCTTTTGTATCAGGTCTGAGACCTCGCTTTCCGTATGTGCTCTGTAGTTTTCCTCGGTGAAAAATTGAAAGGTTTTCTGGTACTTTTCCGGCACTCTCTCCAGTTCGTTCGGCGTGAAAGGGGATTTGATCAGGTCATTTCTCACGGCAATATGCCATTCCGTAATGATGCTGTGGATCAGCTGTGTCACCACACTTTTTTTCGTTTTGGAGTCTGGAAACGGAAAGGTGATTGATTTTAGAAATTCCCGAATCTTATTGCAAGCGATCTCTGCGGCAAAGCGGGAACCTCGGTCGCTCCGGAAGTACTGCTTGCTGCCGTGACCGTCTGCCACAGTTGCAACGACACAGTCCGCATCCTGCAGATATTGTGTACTGTCCTGGCATACGGTATGGTTCAAGATATGCTGATAGCCCTTTTCTGAAACGGCAAATCCTTCGTACATCATCATTGTTTAATCCCATTCGTCATCATCATCGGAATCATCCGAACCCAGTATCATCGGTTCGGGCGATTCTTCGGTGCTTTCTATACTGCTGTATGCAGATTCCTTTTCTTCTTCCAGCATAACCTTTGCGGCTTCCGCCATCTGATGTTCCGCAGACGTAGAACGGACGTCCTTCACATCTGCCGGTGCTTCCGCAGAATCCTCGGAAACCGTTGCAGAGGTGCTTGCGATCTGTGAGGAGGTGACTGCAATGAAACGGATGATCTTTTTGAGGCTTCCAATGTCATTTACGGTAAACAGAAGTTCAACATTGCGAATTGCTTTTTTCAGCACTTCCCGGTTGGCATCTTCGCCGATTGCAATTGCAATTTTCAACGCAGCCTGATACCACTTATTTTGCTGTAGCTTTTTCAGTGCAGTGAGGTAGTCATCTGTTGGCTCGCCGTCAGAGAGGAGCAGGATGACAGGCGCATAAAATCCGGAAGATGCTGCGCCTCGGTCCATGAATCCATTTTTGGACAGCTTGTCGTTCAGCTCCAGAAATGCAGCTCCCAGATCGGTCAGGCCGTTGGCGTCCAGCGGTTCCCAATCATCAAAGGCGTCCAGAGACATCAGAGCAGGCGTGACCCATTCACAGCCGGTGGAAAATTTCAACACGCTCAGTTTGATTTCGGAATCTGCCTGCGATTCGGAAAGATGCCGCAGATCCGGAATCAGTTCCTCGATTGCAGAATTGACGGCACCGATTTTTTTGCCCTCCATGCTTCCGGAGGTATCGATCAGGAAAAAGATCGGCATGACTCTTTTCGGGATGCTCTCTGCATTTCCCAGAAAACTGCTTAGATTTTCAGACATAGTCTAGTCTCCTCTTCTGTTATTTGATTTCCATATACTCATTTTTGATTTGAATGCGGATTCCCTTTTGAATCAGAACACGCTCTCCGGGAGCGACAGTTTCATTGTTGATCCGCCAAGATTCGCCGGACTTGTTCATGAGTGCAATTTTGGTTTTGGTTTTATTCTGTACGACCTTTGCTGTAACTGTCCGGCATTCGTTTTGGTCGTAGCAATCTGTGATGTAGGCTGTAACAATCTCCTGCTTGGGGAAAATCGGAATGCGGAAATATTGTGTCTGGATCCAGCCAATGTGCGTGATTGGCTGATGACAGCACATACACGTTGCATTTTCAGTGGTATATCTGGTTTCTTTTCCGCAATTGGGACAGATGATGACTTCCGACTGGAACCGAAGCAGATTTTGCAGCCACTCCTTTTCCGTGATTCCCATTTTGTCTTCGCACATGACTTCCTTGCTGAAAGCCTTGATAAAGGTATTCTGAATATATACCGGCATCTGCGGCCATCTCATCAGGAAGTTATTGTGCACGCCCTTTACCGGACGGTTGGACGCATCCTTGGGGTCGGCAATGAAAACAGGGGATTCGCCGTAATAGCGCTTCTGTCGTTGTTCCGTCATGACGGCCTTGCTCTGCGTCTGCTCGCCCTCCAGAGGGTGGTTTCTCAGCAGAAGCAGGAAAAGGACAACGGCAAGAGAAAACTGGTCGGTTCTCTTATCCGGCGTCTTTCTTCCTACAACGATAGATGGTGCCATGTATCTGCATTTTCCAGCAATCCCGGACTTTTCTCCAAACTGGGAAACGTTGTCGTTATCGCAGATCAGGACATCTCCGGTTTCAGGGTTCAGGAAGAAGTTGCCGTCATTCAAATCCTGATAGGAGAATCCACGGTTATGCAGAATCCGGAAACTCTCTACAATGTTGATGGCTGCATTCAGCAGCGTGTGAACACTGGAAAAGTCAATCTTTCCGATCAGAAAATCAGAAAAGTCATAGTAGTTATCGGGGCGCAGTTTCATAATGTAGCCAAATGTATCGTAGTACATACGGGTGATGGCAACGGGCCACAGGAATGAGTCTGTGGGAGCCTGTTCCCGGATGTTGTTTTGCAGGTTCTTGCGAAATCCCTCCATGTCCTTTATCGAACCTTTTTTGTACCATTTCAATGCCATCTGGTTTCCGAGATAGTCCACCAGATAGACATATCCCTGGCCGCCCTCTCCTAATTTCCGGACGATTTGAATCGTTCCCATGTTATCATCTAATTCAATTTGCATTCCTGCTTGCAATTCAGACATTTTTCTATCTCCTTTTCCTTAGTCCTCCGCAGCGAGAATCCGGTCGATTTCCCGAATGATTTCCAGCCTGCGTTTCCGATTTTCATTCTCTGCATTCAGCTGATTGTATTTTTCCTCTAAAATATGTGCCTTTTCCATGTTGATGAACGAGGTGAATGCCGCAGTTTCCAGACTTTTTTGTAAGCTGATAATATCCTGCTTTACCAGATCCAAGAAAGGAATTTCAATGGAAACCGCATTCATGACCTGTTCGTTTAAAATGTTCTTCAGGATGCAGACATCCTGGTTGAACTCGCTCGGAATCTTTTCAATTGTTTTTCTGTAGTTCTGAAAGAACTGCGCATATGCTCTTTCTGTCAACTGGCTTTCAGCGGAATTTGGACTTTCCTGTAGTGCATGTTCCAGCAGCTGATTCAGCTTGGTGACTGCTGGATTTTCCTGAATGGCAAAGAATGGAATTGCATTGGCATCTGCCGTTTCAACCGGTGGGAGTTGAGCCAGAAGGGTGTCCAGTTCGGCGAGTGCATTGTTCGGATGCTTTTCACAGAAGTTTTGCAGATTGTGGTACAGCGGGCTGTTAACTGCGATCACTTCGTTTGTCACAGATTCCACCTTTACAATTGCATCGTTCAAAGAATTGCTTTGCGGGTCATTGTTGGAATTGATTTGCTGATGAAATAAGATCTGATAGTGCATCGACTGTTTGTCCGGCTGGATCTGCGGATTTTCTTCATCTGTAAACAGAGAGATGCTGTAGAAGTTGCGTCGGTCGTCATCAAATTTTTTATATCTTGCGATGTTTCCAAAGGGTGTGGAAATCAATATTTCAAACAGGCTTCTGGAGTAGCGGCGAATCAAGCTGTTATAATAGCCTTCCGGTGCAATTTTTCCGCATTGTTCGGAGATGTACTTTTTCAGTGCTTTCTCCAGCTCCTTGAAAAAAGGATGGGAAGGTGTCAGTTCCAGACCGGATTCAAATGCGGTTAAAATCTTCTTTTCGCTCTCACGATACTCTTCCACTGCCAAATGTACTACATTGTCGATAAACTCCTCATACATCGCAGTAAATTTGCTGTCCCGTATGGATGCGTCAAATCGCTCCAAAACACCTGCACCGGAGAGTTCCTCGTACTGTGCTCTTCGAATCTCGTCTTCGGTGATCTGATAGCGTACAGGGTCGATGCTTTGAATTGCATTTTTGCGGACTTTATCCGTGATTGGCTTGTTCTCTTTGCACTGCTGTACAATTTGCGTCCGGCACTCTGCCAGTGCGTTATGGATTCTCTGCCTTGCCGTTCTTTTTAGTTCGTCAACCAGATTGTCCATTTGCAATTCTATGCTGGAATTGCCGTCGATCTGATTTTCCTGTCGGAGTTCACTGAATAGTGCGAGCACATTTTCCTTTAAGTTGGCAATGCGCTGCTGCATCACTTGCAGGCGAACGGTATTGTTGTAGTCTTCAAGCAGGCTGCGGATGGTGTCGATGCCGTCTCCGGCAAGTCCTTTTTCTTTTAGGCTTTGTAAAATTGCACTTTGCGTATTGCCGTTGTCAAGTTCAATTCTTGCCCTTGCGGAGCCGGCCGTCAGGCGCTGTGCAATCAATGCCGTTGGCATGATTCTGTAATTTTGCAGTTCCTCTCGAATCCGCTGCAAATTATCCTGGAGTGTGGTTGCAATATCTGCACGGTTTGCGAAAACAAATAGCTTTTCCCCAATGGAAATGCCGTCATCGTCTTTGTCCACAGATTCAAAGAACTGTACCAGAGAATCATTGAAACTGGGGCGATCTGCATTGACAATTAAAATGACAGCATCCGATTTTTTCATCCACGCTCTGGTCTGGTCTTTGTGTAGTTGTGTCGGAGAATCGAAACCTGGGACATCATATATGATCGCATTTCGCATGGCGGAAAGCTTATCGGAGCGTATCACAATTTCCTTAACGGCAAGTGCTTTTGCAGGATTTTCGATGTATTCCTTTACCTCGGTTTCTAGTTCATGGTTAACAAAATGCAGAGATTCAGAACCGATCAGATTTTGAATGCTGCTCCGATTTGTGATGATTTCGAGGATGTCGTTATAGATATTTTTCTGTTCCGAACGCAAGGGTGGCAATTGTTCGGTTTCTTTGTCCAGCAATTCCTTTGACCATTCGCTCCAATGCTGCGGGTTTTCAATGCCGAGAAGGTTTAGCTTTCTGTGAAATTCCTCGTTGAACTGTGCATCGGAGTAGAAATCGACCTGTGCATCGTTCTCCGTGCCAAACCGGATGCTGGTTGCGGTGTATGTGCACCGTGCGTCTTTCGTCGGAAGAACATCATTCCCCATAAATGCGTTTGCAAAAGTACTTTTTCCGGATTTTTCAAGGCCAACAATGGAAATCTCAAAGGTATTGTTTTTTAGCTTTTCCTGAAAAAAAGTCATTTTTTTCAGAATTTCCCGGAGCTTTTGCTGATAAGAAATTTCAATTACCTCACTATATTTGGTATCCAATAGTTTTTGTACACAAGAAATCTCTGAACTCAGCCGTTCTAATGTTTCTTCACGATTCATCGATAGCTCAACCTTTCTGATAAGCATATTTCTTCTCAAAAAATTATTTTTCAAATGGTGAATACTATTAACCACCACTATTCTCATTATATCATATAATAGATATGATGTCAAATAATATTTACCATATCTTCAAATGAGGGAAACCAATATGTTCAAACTGAAAACCACCTTGGGCACCAACAATATCTGCGGACCGAATCTGATTCGGATCCGGCATGAAAAAGGGCTTTCTCAGCGACAGTTGGCAAAGAATCTGCAAATTGCCGGATATGACGTAGACCACCACTTTATCCGCCGCATCGAAAATGGAGAACGATTTGTGACAGATATGGAGCTGGTGGCACTGGCAAAAGTGCTGCAGGTGGAGATCACGGACTTGATTGATCCGACAATTCCCGTGGCGGTGCAGAAAGATTCCCTTTGATTCTATTGTAGCAAACGAGCAGGACAAACGCCTGTCCGTTCAAAGAAATGTTACGGCTGTAATAAAAAAAGGACCGGCTTGTCATGCAGCCGATCCTTTCCATTATGATTTCTTGGGAGTATATTTCCGAATTTCTGCAAAACACGTGTCACAGTAGCCTAATCGCTTTTCCCAATGCAGCTGCTGTTCCGGAACGACTTTGCCGCAGCTTTCACAGCGGCAATTGCCGGAAGTGTCTTTCCAGGGTTGGTTTGGCTTTAGCATTCGCAAAAATCGAAGCTGCCATGTTCCTGGTTGCAATAATACTCATAAGCCCAGACAAACTGCATCATGTCCATTTCGTCCTGGAAGTTCGCTGAAGAATACTTCATCAGCCGGTTTACATAGAGGTTTCCGGATTTCGGGGACTGATAGAGATAGATGGTAAGCGGTACAAAGCAGGCATTGTGCAGCTCACACAGATCGATCAGCTCATTGGGGTTGTCCTCTTCATAGAGCAGCCCAAGCGTCGCACAGAAGTGCTCGTAATCGCCACGCCCTACAGAGTGAATGCGGTTGATGTAATAGTCCCTGTGTACGATGTGTCCTCTGTCTATGATAGCAACGTAACAGTATAGTGTTAGTTCTTCCGGACGAAAGCGGTCTTTTTTCAGCTGGATCTTTTCGATAAATCCGGCACAGGGGCGATGCAGCTGCAGCGGCGGAAAACGACGGTAGTTTTGGAATAATGCCGGAATCTCCCGTTCTGCCTTTTGATAAGAAACGCTCTTTATCAGCATGAGATCTCGTTTTAGTTGCAGACGCTGTTCCCTGATCTCCGGAGCAAGGTTTGCCATATCTTTCTCAGTGCAGTAGGTTTCCGGCTGAAACCAGCGGATCTTCTCGTAGCAGTCGTCCAGTCCGAAAGCAATTTTCAGATCTGTATCGCCAAGAGGTGTGATGCTTTCAAAGCCACGGTCTGAAGAAAGGACAGCGGTGCAAGGTGTTCCAATGGCATAGTCGAGTTCCAGCACGTAGTCATTTCGATGTTCTGTTCGGTCGGAAAACAGGTCGAACTCCTCGCAGAAATTCTGGAATGCTTCTCGTCCGTTGGTAAAGGGCTTGTTGAAACATTTCTGATGCTTAGCAATCTTGCCGTTGATTGCCAGTGCAGCGGTTACTGTAACACTGGGATACGGTTTTTCCACTGTCTGAATGTCTGTGATGATGCCGATAAATGTGCCGTCTGGGTAGTTGCAAGTGTCTTTCATTGAAAAAATCTCCTTTGTATTGATTTGCAGTTTTTTCTGCCTTTATAGTATACCATGCTAAAAATCCATTTTGTAAAAACGACTTTGCAGGAGGCGATCGTGTGACGGAAGAAGAATTGTACGCAGGTGCAGGTGAGGTTACCAGAAAGTGTTTGGATGACATTCTGGAATCTGAGTATGGCTTTGTGCAGGACGATGAAGAAACTTACACATCGGAGTACCTGCTGACTTATCCGTGCAAAACATTTGCAGAGGGCTTGACGGATACGCTTTTGCAGCATGGATTTTCCGGACAGGCAGACGATGCCAAAGAAAAGATTGCTTATGTTCGGGAATGCTGTAAGCAGCGAGGGGTAACGCTCAATCCGGAAGTCATCAAAAGCTGGTTCTGCGGAACTCGTCCTAACAGTGGCGAACGCAGCCGGGACAGTCTGTTCCGGCTCTGTTTTGCTCTGGGATTGAACGACCGGGAAACGGCTTCTTTTTTTCAGAAGGTGTACTTTTCTTGTCCCTTCAATTTCCGCAGTGCAAAAGAAACAGTGATCTGGTACTGTCTGCGAAATGGACTGGGGTATCCGGAAATGCTGTCTCTGGCAGAGCAGGCGGAACAGCTGATAAATGGGGAAAGTGCGGCAGAGGAAGAAATGTGCTATGAGCAGACCAGTCAGCTGGAAAGTGCACTGCTGCAAGTTGGTTCCACGGAAGAACTGCTTTGCTTTTTCCGAGAAAACCGTCTGGATTTTCAGATGCCCAGAAAGACTGCCATTCACTATGCGAAGTGTCTGATACAGGAAGCCACAGAACTTGCCCAAAATGCAGTTGCAGATCAAAATGAAATTTCCCACCAAAAGCAGAAGTCCGGAAATGTTGATCTGCTGCTGAGTGTGATCTTCGGGGAGAATATGCGGACTTACCAGAAAAAGAGTTCCTTTTCCAAAGAGGCTGTTTTTCCGGAATTGATACGTTCTGATTTTCCCTTGGGAATGAACCTTTCCAGAATCAAACGAGGAGAACCAGTTTCAGATACGATTTTGAGAAAGACACTGATCCTGCTGAACTTCTATTGTTTCTTTGCAGTGCTGTTTGCAAAGAATGACACATCTGATTTGTTTTGTGCCATTGAGTCTGATTTTCTGGACTTTGTCCATGAAACCAATGACCTGTTGTGCAGCAGCGGTCTGCCGGCTTTGTATGTGCGGAATCCTTATGACTGGCTGTTTCTGCACTGTGCCAATCATCCCTATCCGTTGGAAGAACTGCGGTCTGCCATGCGGCGGTACTATTTTGACCAGGCAGACGAAAAAAGCACATCACTTTCCACACTGTGATGAAAGTGATGTGCCTGGATCATGTTGCTGTTAGAACATGGTCTTGATTTTAGAACTGCATTTGCAGGTGTAAGTAGAAGTCGCCGCGGTTACGGTGTACCATGCGTGCTTCTGTGCCTTCTTCGGTCAGAATGTTTTGAAACATTCGGTGAAATTGAATGCTGGAAATGCTGCAGGGGAATCGGTTCTCCCGGCAGTAGCTTAAAAATCCGGCATATACCACAGCGGTTCGCTCTGCTTTTTTGTGCTTGGGTTCTGATAGGACGATGCAGTGATTGTAAAATGCCTTTACCACATTGTGTTCGTTTTTGTAATGCTCCAATGCAGCTTCGCAGGCAGGAGAATAGGTGAAATTGTAATCATTGTCGATCAGTCGTTCCAGTCCGGCATAGGCAAAATTGAAGATGCCCGGGAGTTCTTGCATCAGATCTCCTTCCAGATAAATGTTCTTGTAGAGAACACCCTCCTCCGGCTCCTGATTGGGAGCGAGGTCATGGAAGCACTGTTCAAAGGGAATGATCAGCAGCCGGCGATAGAACCCGTCGCTGTAATCCTTGGTCTGGATCATATCATTTGCAAGGAGAATAAACTTGCTGTGGATCTCTGTGGTATAGGACTTTTCAAATTTTTCTTCGATTTCAATGGAATCGCCGCCGGTCAGTGCCTTTAGGTCAGCTGTGCTGTACAGCTTTTCAGTCTTGGTCTCAGAGGAAATGTTCAGCAGCTTTCGGTCCAGGTTTTGCTTGCCAAATCTTCCGCTGCTGATCTGATCCAACGCAACAGCAGATACATTCCGTTCTCCCAGCATATGCTTGATCATGTTGGATAACAGAGACTTTCCGTTGGAACCGGAACCCAGAAAGACAACAAGCTTCTGCATAATGTCTTCATAGTATAGGCAGGCTCCCATGATCTCCTGAACCAGATCGATCCGTGTCTGGTCATTGTCAAAGAGTTCCTGCAGAAAGCGGAAAAACTGCGGTGCTTTTGCCTTGGGGTCGTAGTCATATGGAATCTGTACCAGACAGAAAATGTCCGGCGTTGGTTTCTCTATCGTTTCCTTCTGTAAATCGAAGATGCAGTTTTGGAACTGCAGGAGTCCCGGACGCATTCCGTTATCTTCTGCATAGGGAACTTTTCGCTTAAAATAGGGGATGTACTCGTTTTCCTGCTTTCGTTTCCAGATATTGCAGGAAGCTTCTTCAATGATCGCAAAGAAAATCTTTTTGTATGCGTGATCTTCCAGATATTCATAACACTTTGACTTAAAATTGTAGAAGTAGAGCTTTCCGTTGCAGTATAATGCGTGAACTCTTGTCATTGCATACTGAATAAATACGGTGTGGTCGAATTGAATCTTGCTGCTGTTTTCTTGAGTAAATCCACGTTGTGCCAGCATCTTTTCCTTGACTTCTTCCGGCGGCAGACTGCTTTTCCATTGTTCGTTTTCTTTGTCTTTGGCAATGTAGTTTGTTTCCTGAAATGGTTTCATATGATTTTTCCTCCTGTTGTAAATTGGCGGAGAGATTTCCGCATGATTCATTGTATCATAGGAAGAAATGGGTTTGTAACAATGACTTTTCAAGTGGTTGTTACAAATGCTGTATGGCAATGTGTTACGATGACAGCCGGGAGGTGATGGGATTGCAGGAATGTGTTCGCCAGGCAATGGAACTGATCTCTGCTTTGCAAAAGGAGTCCGTTTCCCCGGCAGCTTTTTTGAAACGGCACGCACCATTTTTTTCGGGTATCCCTTTGTGGTCACTGCTCGCACCGGAATGCAGGCAGAAGGCAGTTTACACAGAAAGCAGCTATGTCTACTTGATCGGCAGCTATTTGTATTTTCAATGGGAGAGAAAACCGGTGACATGGCTGGAGCGAAGACGGTTTGCTGTCCTTCCGTCACACTCGGAATTTTATCAGAAAACATTGTGCAGCAATTGGAAAAGGCGATTTCAGACATTGCAGGAATTGCAGGAATACCTTTTACAGATGCCGTCATAAATCAATATCACAACTTTTGAAAAGAGGAACTTACCATGCGAACGCCACTGCCAGTCGGTACACATCTGACCCTTTCCGCCATTGGAACCCAGCATCAGATCACAGTGCAGATTCAGGAACTGATCGGAACAGGAGCCAGCTGTCTGGTCTATACGGCGGTTTGCAGGGACGGAGAACAAAACGAATTTTATCTCCGGCTGAAAGAGTTCTGTCCGGAAAATCTACACCTGATTCGGCAGCAGGACGGCAGTTTGCTTGCGGCAGACGAAGAAGCTTTTCAACGGCAGATGCAAAGCTTTATCTGGGGGTATCAAAAGCAGATGCAGTTCCGGCAGTTTCCGGAAAGCTGCAACAGTATCAGCAATGTCCAGGGCGTTTTTTCCGGAAACGGCACCCGGTATATTGCTATGAACTGTCAGAACAGCATTCCGCTGGAACAGCAGGAACTGTCGCTTTATGACACATTTCGGGTACTGCGTGCAGTGGCACAGCAACTGGACAATCTGCATCAGCATGGGTATCTCTATCTGGATTTAAAGCCTGCCAACGTGCTGCTCTATCCGGAAACGCCGGAACTGGTGATGCTGTTTGATTTTGACAGTGCCGTTGAAAAAAGCCGGCTTTCTGATGCAGTGATCTCCTGTACAGCAAAGTGGGCAGCACCGGAAGTGTTACAGCAAAACCGCAGAAAGATCGGCGTTGTGTCCGATGTCTATACGCTGGGCGGACTGTTGTTGTACCTGTTGTTTCGCCGTGCTCCGGAAGTAAAGGACAGGAGAAATCGTGCGGTATGGGATACGGAGTTCCCGGACTCGGTGCTTGCCGGAACTTCTCCGGAAATCAGACGCATGGTCACGGAGCTGCTGCGAAAGACCTTGGCTGCCAATCCGGAAAAGCGATATGCCTCCTGTGCGGAACTTCTGGCACAGATCGAGCCTTTTCTGGATTCGTTTCGACAGCCAAAGCCCTATCTGCAAACAAAACTGCCCTTGGGTAACAATTACTTTTGCGGACGGGATATCGAATTGCAGGAGATCCATACCCTTTTGCAGCAGGAAAAGTTTCTGCTGCTCCACGGTGTTGGCGGTATCGGAAAAACAGAACTGGCAAAGCACTATGCTATGACGTATGCGGAGGAGTATGACGCCGTTGTATTTGTTCGGTTTCTGGATAGTATGGAGAACACCATTCTCAGCGATACCAATTTTCCCATTGTGCATTGCACACGCTCTGACGGGGAAAGTGATGCGGCATATCTGGAACGAAAATTGCAGGTACTGCGTCAAATCTGTACGCCAAGGCATCTGATCCTGCTGGACAATTTTGATACCGGTGACTGCGGGAATCTGGACTTCCTGACAGAACTGCCTTGCCCCATTCTGGTGACCTCCAGAGTGGATTATGACGGCATTTTTCCCCAGTATGAGGTAGACATTTTGTCTGACGAATCGGCGTTGTATCAGATGATGGCGTATTATACAAAGCGAGAGCCGGACTTGTACACCGATGCCATATTGAAGGCACTGAATGGGCATACCATGGCAGTGGAACTGGTGGCGAAGCAAATGGCACTGCATCAGCTCACCTCCCGTGAAATGTATGAGAAACTCTGTGCAGAAGGCATTTCCGGAGATGACGGCAAAGTGCGTCAGCTGAAAGACAGCACACTTCGGGAAAAAACAGCGTTCCATCATATGGAGATCCTGTTCTCGGTGCTGGATTTGTCCGAATCGGAAAAGCAGGTGCTTCGCTGTGCTGCCCTGGTCGGTGCAACGCCAATGGAACGGCAGTATTTTGAAGTCATCAGTGACTTAAACGAGGCAGAGATCAACAGCCTGGATCGGCTGATTCAAAGCGGCTGGATCTCCGAAGTGTATCAGGATGAAATGCGTATTCTTTCCACTCATCCGCTGATCGTAGAAGTGCTGTGTGAAAAACTGCGTCCGAACAGCAGGGAATGCAAACGAATCCTGATTATGTCAGGTGCCATTGCCAGTTACATTGAGGAATCCGAGAATGCGGAACAACGGTTTGCATCTGTGCAGTGGCTGGATCATATGGCACATCATATTCAAGGTGATGATCCGGAACTTTCGTATTTCTTCGGCACCATGTGTTATCCGCTGTATCTGGGAGAAGATCGTTATGAGGATGCTCTATGGGCGGCACAGCAGGAACTTCGGATTCTGAGGCTGGAGGAGGATTCCAGGCAACGGCAATTCAATGCACTGTCTTTTATCCGGGATATTGCAGCACAGCTGCATGATACAGAAACCAGTGAAAAAGCGGCGGCAGAAATAGCGGAACTGCATTTATCAGCAGAGGAACAACTCAGCGATCTGAGTGGAATACTGTTAGGGTATATAACCGATCGCTGTGATTTTGAAGGAACGAAATCATGTGTAGAACAGATCTTACAGCTTGCAGAAGAAATCGGAGAGCCTATGAAGCTTGCTTCGGCTTATTCCAATTTTATCTTGCTGGAAAATGCTTATTGGATCGATTGCAATAGTGCGTTTTACCTTGAAAAAACGTTGTTCTACGCAGACCAGTGCTTTGCAGAACAAACGGCGGAACAGGAGCAAGATATATCATTTTGGTCAGAACTGGGGGATATTTATCGGGACTGTGAGCAGTTTTCCCGTGCAATGGCGTGTTATCAAAAAGAGCGGGAATTGTTTCAAGTGCAAATGCAGGAAGAGCCTATGGAGGAAAGTACCAAACTGGTGCAATTTCAAACCGCTGTGGCAGTCTGCAATTTGAAAATGAAACAATTTTCTGAAATGGAAGAAAATTACGAGGAGGCAATCGCACTGGCAAATCAGCTCTATGGAGAGGAGCATGAAGAAACCGGAGAGATCTGGGCTACCTATGCCTGTGCATTGATCGACTGGTACAACGCTCAGCCAAGCCGGGAACTGCTGAAAAAATGCAAAGCTGCCATGGAACAGGCATTGGAAACTTTGCTGGAGCATGATGTGTATGGCGAAGTTAGGATTGCAAATTTGATGATGCGGTATAGTTCTGTGCTGTCAGAATTGGGAGAATTCCAGAATTGTGACATCGTTGCAGCTGAGGCATTGGAGTGCTTTCAGAAGAATTTCGGGGAACTGCATGAACAAATGGAATGGGTGTATCTTATGATGGCAGACAATTACCGCAAGGCAGGGGATAAGGAAAATGCCAAGCGATATTATGACCTGGCGATCCGGGTCTTGCGGGAAAATGATTATGAGACGGATGAGCTGGAAGAACGAGTGGAGGAGATATTGCAGGGGATGTGATTGTGGGAAAGTGTGTCACTTTTTTCACGGTATATAAAGATAAGACCAGCCTGAGGTTCTGCGATTGGAATCTCAGGCTGGTTGTTTTATGGCTTTTTAGGAGTGAGGAAGGTGATGTGTTTTTTGAAAATCTATCCTTAAAATATATTGGAAAATGAGCCAAAGTCATTTTAACGCTCGGTTTAACGCACGCAGCGAGCGTTAGCGAGTGTTAAACCAAATTCTATAAATGTTCCGAAATTCCGTGCTTTTTTCAAATGCAAATAAAATTTTTTATCGTTTAACGCTTGCTTTTAACGCTCGGTCGTGTTATAATGAGTTTGATTTAATGCTCGCCGAGCGTAAAAGGAGTGTTAAAATGAATATTGGATTTCGAGAAAATATGACGGTTGAATTCAAGAGCGATCTGAAAAAGTTATCAGATGATGTGATAATCGAAAGTGTAGTCGCTTTTGCGAATACTGACGGTGGTAAATTTTTTCTTGGTGTAGAAGATAATGGTGATATTACAGGACTGCATCCGTCTCACAAGGATCCTTCTAAGTTGGCAGCATTTATTGCCAATAAGACGATTCCACCTGTTGCAGTTCAAACGGAACTTATGGATGCGGATGATGTAAAGTACTTGATCGTAACAGTTCCGAAATATACAGCGATTGTTGCTGCTTCAAATGGAAAAGTTCTGAGAAGACGCATAAAATTAGATGGAGAGCCGGAAAATATCCCGATGTATCCATATGAAATGAATACACGGCTTTCTTCTTTGCGTATGCTGGATTATTCTGCTCAGCCTGTTCCGGAGGCAGTATATTCGGATTTAGATCCGGTAGAACGAGAACATCTTCGTAACATTATACAAAATTATCATGGTGAAAAAAATTTGCTTGATCTTGATGATACGGAATTAGATCTTGCACTTCGTTTGGCAGTAGAACAAAATGGTACTTTTGTTCCTACTTACTGTGGTATGTTACTAATAGGACGCCGAGAACGGCTTTCAACGCTTGTTCCGACTGCTGAAGCAGCCTTTCAAGAACTACAGGGAACGGATGTAGCAGTAAATGAATCCTTTGTATTGCCGATATTGACGGCTTTTGAGAAAATAGAATCATATATGGATGCCAGAAACCATACAGAAGAAATGGAAGAAGGACTGTTTCGAATTTCCATTCCGGATTTTGATAAAAGGGCATTTCGAGAGGCACTGGTAAATGCTTTCTGCCATCGGGATTATACGATGTTGGGACGTGTTCGTGTTTTACTGGATGATGATGGTTTGACCATCAGTAATCCGGGTGGATTTATTGAAGGTGTAACAATTGAAAATTTATTGACAGCCGAACCACATGGAAGAAATCCTGCACTTGCTGATGTATTAAAGCGAATCGGTCTTGCGGAGCGTACTGGACGAGGCGTAGATCGTATTTTTGAAGGTTCACTTTCCTATGGAAAATCATTGCCGGACTATTCAGAATCCAATACAAATCAAGTGAAACTATTTATTCCTAAAAGTTTGCCGGATAAGGCGTTTATTAAAATGATTGCAGAAGAACAAAGCAAGATCGGCAGACAATTATCTATCAATGCATTACTGATATTAAATGCTCTGAAATCCACTCGAAGACTGCGGCTTGGAGAACTTGCACATATGATTCATCTCAACGAGTACAAAGTACGCACAACCGTTGAAAAATTAGTTGAATCCGGACTTGTGGAAGCGGACGGAAATGGAAACAGCAGAGCTTATATTTTGAGTGCAGCACTTTATAAAAATGCGGACAATGTAAATGTAATTGGATACGTGCGGCAGACAGGGATTGATCGGATTCGTTATCCAGAACTTGTTTTGAAGTTTGCAAAAAATAATCAAGGCAAAGTAACCAGAAAGGATGTAATGCAGCTTTTGCATCTTAATCAGGGGCAGGCATATCGTCTGCTTGTTAAGATGACGGAAGAAGGAAAGCTTTTGCTCGTTGGAAAGGGAAAATTTGCTTACTATAAAATAAAGTAAGAGTGACAGTCTGCTGTATTGTCTGAAAGTGGTTGTAGAATTATGTTGTTTTGTGGTTGATATAGTATAATAAAACTTGACACCCTAGAGCGCAAAGTTTCCATCAGTTGCACCGCCGATACCTGTACTGCCTGTCATCATATTGAACGGATTATCGTACTTAGCTTTTCGCATATGATGTATCATCAGTATGCATATACCTAAGCGGTATGCGACTTGTTTGAGTGCGATCAGTTCTGCGTAATCCGAACCATAACTCGACTCAACATTGCTACGCACCATTTGCATTACATCTACAACAACTATTTTCAAGTCATCGTGCTCTTTCTTGAACGCTTCTATCTGCTCTTCAAGACCTGCGCCTATCTTATCAGCAGCAAGTGCGAAGTGAAGATTCTCAATCGGTTCGGCGTTCATCTGAAACAATCTGCGCTGTAGTCGCTGATAGTTATCCTCGAGACAAAGATACAAAGCAGTTCCTTGAATAGTACCACGTCCAAGTACAGGAACTCCTGTTGCAATGCTGAGGCAAATATCCATGCCATCCAAGACTTACGAACCTTTTGCGCACCTGCAAGTACATACAATCCCTGCGTGAGCAGTCCGTCAATGATGAACTCCTTCGGCTTGAATACTGTTGACAGTATTTCTTCTGCGGTTTTCGTTTGTAACATATTACTCATGTGATTCCTCCTTTCCCATGAGATTCCCGAACACAGCCGACAGCTTTTTTCGTTACGGGCAAGTTGCTCGTGCGAACTATTTGTGTGGGCTGTGTCCGACTGATTTCTGCTATCCCAAGTGAAAAATGTGGAAGCAGTATCTTTATTGCAATTTGAACTATTTTTGGCACATAAATCAGACACATCACGAACGCATCAGGACATAGTACGCCCAGCATAACGGACACACTGCTTTTTACAGCAGTATCCGCCGTACTATGCCTGACAAATCAGAAGCCGCCCGACTGCACATCGGACTCATAGGCAGCTTAAATGCTCGGCTGCCCCAGCACACTCCCATTGCCTGCGACGGTTTTATCACGCTCGGACTGTGGCTGAGTGTAAGTATCCGTTCCCGACTTTCATCGCTGCTTCACATCTGCGCTATGTGAAACCAAAGATGTTATCGCTCGGCTCTCGCGTCATCGCGCATCTCTGGGCTGGTACGGCTCACCGCCCCACCATCGGAAACAACGTAACTCCTGATCCCATATTCAATTTTCAAGCTGCTGTCCAAGTCCGAAGACTCTTCCTCAGTTTCAATCATAACAGACTTTTTTCACATAACAAATACGAAATGAAACTCAATTGTTTATTTATACTTCCATTTCAATATGATGTGTGCTATAATAGTGGTAACCTATTTTTTGGAAGCAAAACTTATGTATCTGAGTCGTGGACTGTACGTTTTCCCAAATAAACATACTATCAGGCGCTTTATGTATGATGGAGAGGAAGAAACCGAGCTGCCTGAGATTACATTTGAGCAGCAGCTGATAGACTTTCTTGAGATCAATCTGACGCCGTTCAACAGACTTCTTGACAAACTGAAAGCATATACCAAGGAGAACACGACTCCTGATGAACTTTTGGGCGTGTACCGAGCCATTGGATATACCGCTGAGATTTTTTGTCAGGAAGAACCTGTGTACAGCTTTCTGCTGTGTACAAAGCTGTATGTTGACAGTTATGATATATCAAGTTATGAAGAGCTTTTTGAGCATAAGGATCACGCTGTTGAAATGCTGCGAGATATGGTACACGCTCAAAACATTTTCTTCACTATCGCAGATGCGTATTGCAGATTTGAAGGCACCCACGAGGAAAAGACTACTAAAGCATTCTTAGGCAGGGAAACTATTTTCAAGTGCCAATTTGAGCAAGTCATTGCTCATACAGATGTCGGCACAGAAATGTTTCAGATGACAAGACCTAAGCTGCCATACAGCAGAGGTTACCGCTTTGACAATCTGCCTGACTATATATGGTACATCTTCCTGCACGCAATGGAGTTCGACACTGGTTTCAGTCAATGCGACTACTGCGGTCATTTTTTTAAGCCCAAGACAAAGAAAAAGCCCCGATACTGTGATCGGGTCAGGACTGATGACGGGCGCACCTGTAAACAGATAGGTCCGCAGCAGATATATAAATTTAGGCTTCAACACAGCGAACTTCTGGCTGACTATGACAGAGCTATCAATCGCAATTACCGGCGGGTGGAGCGGTATGAACTAAAGCTCGGATACGAAAAGCAGGGTAAGGACTTGTCCTATAACGACTATGCTGACTGGCTCAGGGAGCTTCATACTGCTAAGATGTCTTTCATGTCAGGAGAGATGTCGGATGAAGAGTTCAAAGAGGCTTATACATCAGCTTGACTGAATGAGAGAATTATAACGCTATCAAGCACCCAATCACCAATAGTCAAAGAAATCAAGTGTTTACAAAGAAACCATACAAAACACTAATTCTGAATTGACAAAACGAACTCTTTTGTGCTATAATTAATATGAGTAAATATGTTGTTTTATTTGATTTTACTTATATGAGAGGTCGCCGTTATGGATAGAATAGATGCCCTAAAACAGCTTGTCAAGCGTTTCGATGAAAACTATAAAGAATATAAGAGAGATACATATAATGAACACTCCTGCCGTGATGAGTTTATCAATCCTTTTTTGGAGATACTCGGTTGGGATGTTACCAATAGCAAGGGTTTAGTTCCGCAGTATAGAGAAGTAATAGCAGAGTACCACGCAAGTTCAAGCGACCGTCCTGACTACTCTCTTACACTGAGAGGAGTATCCAAGTTCTTTGTTGAAGCTAAGAAGCCTCATGTTGACATCAGCAAAGATCCTTCGCCTGCTGTTCAGGCAAGAAAGTATGGTTGGAACGCAAAGCACAAGATAGCTGTTCTCACTAACTTTGAGTATTTCATTATTTATGATACTACAACCGTACCACACGATAATGATAAATGCTCCGTTTCACGCTACCGTATTTATAAGTACACTGAATACGTAGAGAAACTTGATGAAATTATCAAACTTGTATCGAGAGACTCAGTTTACAGCGGTGATTTTGATAAGTATTTTAGTGAGACATTTGCAGGTGCAGGCAGTCAGAAGCAGCAGGTCGATGTTCTTTTCTTAAAGCAGATCAATGATTGGCGAATCGCATTAAGTAATGAACTGTATGCTAAAGGCGGACGATATGCCTCTCTTGATGTGTTGAATGATGTCGTTCAGGAATTTATCAACCAGATCGTTTTTATCAGAATATGTGAGGACAAGAACCTTCCTCTCTACCACAAGCTTAAAGATACAATTACTGATTCTGCAACGCTTCAAAAAGAACTGGAAGCCCTCTTCCGTGATGCTGACAAGAGATATAATTCCGGTATGTTCTCAGGAGATTATATCATTTTCGACCTCAACAACAGCGTTATCGCAGATATGATAAAAGGCTTGTACTACCCACAAAGTCCGTATCTGTTCAGCATCATAGAGCCGAATATGCTCGGCAAAATCTATGAGATGTTCCTTACAGAGCAGTTCACCATACTCGATAATGGTAAAATAGGACTGGCACAGAAAAAAGAATGCCTTAACCGTTCTGTTGTTACCACTCCTACGGAGATCGTGAAGTATATGATAGAGAAAACGCTCTCTCGCCTTTGTGACGGAAAAACACCTGATGAAATATGTGAGCTTAATGTTGCTGACATTGCTTGCGGTTCAGGAGTATTTCTTGAAGAAGTATTTCAGTATTTGCAGACTTATTGTGTAGAGTGGTATCTTGAAAATGATAAGTCGCACCTGATAGAGATAGACAACGGAGGATACAAGCTTCCTCTTGAAGAAAAGAAAAAGCTCCTCTGCTCCTGCATCTACGGTGTTGATATTGATATTCACGCTGTTGAAGTCGCTAAGTTCTCTCTGCTTATAAAGCTGATAGAGAATGAAACCGCTCCCTCTGTTAAGGCAGTAACTCCTATATTGCCTGACCTCAGTACTAATATTCTTCACGGCAATTCATTGGTCAGTGATGCTGAACTGAAAGGAATAAAATGCACAGATGAACAGCTTGTTGAGATCGTACCGCTTAATTGGGACGAACTTACTGTAAATAGTTTCGATGCCATTGTGGGCAACCCACCATATGTCACTACCGAGGATATTCATTCTCTTATCCCTGCTCCCGAATTTGAGATTTATAAGAAGAAATATAAAACCGCCCATAAGCAGTTTGATAAATACTTCATCTTCCTTGAAAGAGCTTTACAAAAAGTCAAAGAAAACGGCTATGTTTGTTACATAGTGCCTAACAAGTTCTTCAAGATTGGCGCAGGTGCTAAACTCCGTGATTATATTGCTAAGGCAAAATATCTCGTCAGCTTGGACGATTTTGGTGCAGCACAGTTATTTGAGGATAAGACAATATACAGTTCTATTATACTGATGCAAAAAAAGGCTCAGGACAGCTTCATATATACATATGTTGATTCTGCCAATAATCTGTGGATTGGCAAACCAACAAACAGCATAGAGCTAAACACCTCATTACTTGATGAGTTGCCGTGGAAACTCACGTTAGACTTTGAGTTTATGGAGATACTCAAGAAGATCGAGCCATTCTCTGCGCCACTGCCACAAGTTGCCAATATATTTAATTGTATCCAAACAAGTGCTGAAAGACCGCAGCCTATCTATTGGTTTGCAGACGAAGAAATAATCAGCGAAGAAGATGATACGATTACTGTCAAGAAGGACGGAAAGGTATATTCAATCGAGAAGAAGATACTCAAACCGTACTTCAAACCCACCAAAAAAGCAGAAAAGGGGCTTACAACGTATAACAGTCTATCAACTGATAAGAAGATCATCTTCCCTTATGACAGCGAAGGTCACCTGATTCCTATTGAAACGATGAAGGTTGATTATCCTGGAACATACGCTTATCTCTTAGATTATTATGATAGGTTAGTGCCTAAGTGTGTATCAAAAGAAGGAATAAGAGATGTTCCCAATGCCACAGCCGATACTTGGTATCAGTACGGCAGAACACAGGCATTAACAGCGTTTATTGATACGCCAAAGCTCATCGTTAAGGTTATGGCAAAAGATAATCCTATGTATGCTATGGATAAAGCGGATATGCTTATCGCTTCCGGTGGAACGGCAGGATACTGTGCTGTTGCCAAGAAAGCTGATAGCTGTTATGATCTTGAATATATACAGGCTTGGCTTGCCAATTCTTACACCGAGAAGATTTTTAATATTGTCGGCAGTGACTTTGAAGGCGGCTTCATTTCGAGAGGTACATTTGTATTGTCATCACTACCGTTTGTAATGCTGAACTTTGATGATCCGAAACAAAAGACACTATACGACCGAGTAGTTGAAGCGACTCGTGAGGTGTATACTATCAACGATAAGCTTGCAGAAAAGCCTGCAAAGCAAGTTGAAACTACTCTTATACACAAGAAAACTGCTCTTATCAAGGAGATAGATGAACTTATTTCCCGTGTTTACAGATTAGAGTTTTAAAGAAGGTAATGATTATGAGACTCAAAAAGGATAGTTCCGAACAGAAATTAAGAGGAGCATACTATACGCCATTGCAGCTTGCCAATGCAATGGTGAGCCTTGTTGCGTCCCAAAACATCACCAATGTATTAGAGCCGAGCTGCGGAGATGGAGTATTCCTTGATAGCCTTGCATCATTGAACCTCATCAACGATATTCCAAACATTACTGCAGTTGAGATAGAACCCGACGAAGCAGAGAAAGTCGGTAATAACTATAAGGACAACACTAATGTCCACGTTCTAAATGAGGATTTCTTGGACTTTTATCAGCGAGTATACGGAAAAGAAACCTATGATCTGATCCTGGGCAATCCCCCCTATATTCGTTACCAGTATCTCACCGAGGAACAGCGTGAAATACAGTCAAGCATACTCACTTCTCATGGAATGAAGTCCAATAAGCTGATAAATGCGTGGGTAGCTTTCCTTGTTGCTTGTGTTCAGTTGCTTTCTGAGAACGGAAAAATAGCGTTTATCATTCCTGCAGAGATACTTCAAGTAGTTTATGCCGAAGATTTACGGCTTTTCCTCTCCAATCAGCTCTCAAAAATAACATTGCTGACATTTGAACAGCTCGTATTCCCTGATATTGAACAGGAAATACTTGTTTTCATCGGAGAGAAGGGCAAAGAGGAAAAAGGTATCAGGATCATAGAACTGAGCAACCTCGAAGATTTTAAGAAACTCGACCTTAATTCAAATGGCTTCCAGAAGCTAAAGCACGTTAAGGAAAAGTGGACAAAGTATTTTGTATCAGCAGAAGAAATAAAAGTGATCCAGTCCATTCGTGATGATAAGCGATTCACGAAATTCGCTGATTTAGCGCTTATTAACGTGGGTATTACCACAGGAAACAATACTTATTTTTCTGTTGACAAAACAACAAATGAACGATATGACCTCACTTCTGTAACGTTTCCGCTTATTGGCAGAAGCTCTCACGCACATGGTATATATTTTACTGATAAAGATTGGCAGGAGAATATAAAAGCAGATAAAAGAGCTATGCTTATTAGCTTTCCTGACACACCTTATGAAGCATATCCTGCTAAACATAAGGAATACATTGAACTTGGCGAGAGGAACGAAGAAAACAAAGGATATAAGTGTTCTATCCGTGACAGGTGGTATATCGTCCCGTCGGTATGGATACCTGATGCTTTCTTTCTCAGAAGAAATAACCTTTACCCTAAGTTTGTGCTGAACAGATGCAATGCAGTATCAACAGATACAATGCACCGCATAAAGTTCAATGAGGGAGTAAATGCTGAAAATGTCCTTCTGTCGTACTATAACAGCATTTCCTTTGCATTCACAGAAATATGTGGTAGAAGCTATGGCGGCGGTGTACTTGAAATTCTCCCTGGAGAAGTCGGTAATATAATGTTGCCAGTGGTTAAGGATATTGATGAAGCCTTAAAAAACGAGCTTTTGGAGCAGATAGATTCTATCGTTCGTAACGATGATAATATTGAAAAAGCTCTTGACCTTGTGGATCATAGACTGCTCGTTGAAGTATTGGGTATTGATAAGGAAGTCTGCATTTCATGTCGTCAGATTTGGAAGAAGATGCAGAAGCGTAGATTGGGAAGAGGATAACGAGAATATGGGAAAAAAGATAATCGCAGAAAGATGGCAAAGAGGAGATGCAGTTGGTGGTGGTGGGCAAGCCACCGTTTATAAAGCAACTGAAATTGATAATCCTACAGAGATATTTGCTTTAAAATATCTGAAAAAGCAAGATGATATAGAAAGACGAAAACGAATGTTTAACGAAGTAAACAATGTTAAGCTTTTGCAGAATGATCATTTAATAAGCATTATAGATACCAATTGTAATTTGTATGAGTCAGAAAATGTCGATTTGTACTATGTTACTTCATATATTGGAGGTTGCACCTTAGAAAAGTATTGTGATGAAAATGATATACCATTTTTAGAGGCGTTATCTCTTTTTAAGGAAATGCTAAAGGTCGTATCATATTGTCATAAGAAAAAAATTTTGCATAGAGATATAAAACCTGAGAATATAATGTTAAGAGACAATAATTTATATGATTTTGTTTTGATTGATTTCGGACTTTCATTTAATTCATCTGAGGAAAACTGTCAAGAAACTTGTACATTGAGCGATCAACAATTAGGAAATCGTTTCCTCTTATTACCTGAACTGGTCGCTGGAAGCAAGGAACAGAAGAGGTTATATTGCTCTGATATTACGCAGATATGTAGTGTATTCTTTTACGTCCTTACTGGTATTATTCCCAATACACTTGTAGACGGTGAAGGAAAAAAACCACATCAAAGAGCTCAAGCATTTGAAATACTAAATAAAAAAATATCTGATTCAACGGTGAGAAACAATGTATTTGTTATTTTTGACAAAGCATTTGAATACGAGACAGCTAATAGATTTGATGATGTGAGTGAACTTCTAAAAATAATAGAGACAATTGATGAACCCCGTGTTACAGATAAAGGAGGAAGTATTTTGGATAATAATTTTCAATTAGCACCAACAGAATCTGGTGATACATTTAGATACTCAGAATTAATCACTATTCTTAATCCGACTCCTGGATTATTAAATCCTTCTGGAATGCAATTACCAATCATAACAGATATAAAATCTTTAGTTCCTTATGCTATTGCTATTCCAGATAAAACAAGAAATAAAATAGTTAACTATTATATGAATTGTGATTTTGAAACATCAGTTGAAAAAATATGGCAGCGAGCTATAACTATCCTGAGAAAACGAATTCTTTCATTAGGTGAAGAATTTGTTGCAGATATGGTAGGAATAGATGAATCAGATTATTTACAAAATCTTCCTCCATATACTCTTATTTGTCTCGCACATGAATTGGGATTTATCGACAAGTCAGGAAAACAGAAACTCTTATACTCAAATGACATATTTAATCATTATGCAGGAAATGATGCTGACGAGTACGAGGAAATGCCTCAAGACGAAGCTAATGTTGTTATAAAAAACTGCATTTCTTATATCTTGTGTTACGATGCAGATAGTTTCGGCTGGCAAATGAATGATTTTAGAGAAAAATTAAAAAGCGGAAGAATTACCGATTTATACGAAGATGTTGATACAATGTTTTCAACAAGCCCCTATTTCTATCTTAAAACAACAGTAAGGTCTTTACTAAACTTGTTTAGAGAGACAGAAGATATTGAATTGGAAAATGTTACTGAGAATATGACAATCCTTTTCCCAGCAATTTGGGAAAATTTGAAATTTGAAGAAAGACGTGCTCTTGCTGATACTTATGAGTTTTTTAACTCAAAAAACGATGGCGTACGAACAAAATCTCTTGCAAACATATTGTTAAAAGTCAAAGGTTTTGATTATGTAGCAGAAAACACACGATCAAGAACATTTATAAAAGTTGCAAATCTATTAAAATCCGCTCATTTTGAAGTTAATAACTTTTACAATGAGCCTCCTCATATCAAAAAATTGGAAAGCTTAGGAACAAAAATTCCAGATTTAGCACTTAAAGAATGTTTAACAGCAATTATATTTGTTAAAATTGGTAATAGCTATGGCATTAGTTGGGCAGCTCAGCCTTATGCGGATAAACTATTATCCAGAATTACGGTGGAACAGTGGACAACTTACCTTGAATCATACATGAAAGACGAACCTGATCTGGTGAACTATATCAAAAACAATCAAACAATAAGAAATCGTTGGAAAGATTTGGTTAAGGAATATAAGCTTAAAGAGCTTAATATTGTTGATGCAACAGTAAAAAGCATACTATAATAATTAAACGGCTGCACCCGAAGGCACAGCCGTAAACGATCAAATATAAACCATACTCTCAAACACCGCTTCCCTTACCATACTGAAGAAGTAGTTTTCAAGACCGAGCATCTTCTCAGCATCGGTGTCAAATACATCTTTTAGGTATCAGCTGTCAATCTGTTTCCAAAGTTTTATCTGACGTGAGATAACTTCACCGACTTTCAGATCCATATCCCTGATATACTATTTATTTAACGCAGGTTTGCTATTCGGAGGAAAATGCGCCACTTTTGGCACTTGTTTGGCTCTTATTGGTACTAAAAATCGCCTGAAATCGCTTGAAGTTACTGTAGTTGAAACTTCAAAAATCCGCGATTTACAGCCTTTTTCGCATTTTACTAAAGACTACTAAAATGCTAAGGATTGATTCAATTCCCGTACGGGTCACCACACACAAGGCTCAGAAATGACGTTAAATCGCCATTTCTGAGTTATTTTTTACCCTGATACGGCTTCTGTCCTTTACTTGTCCTTTATACAGCTTCGGGCTGTCCTTTGTCCGTGTCGTGCTTTTTGAAGTCAAGCACTGATGCGATAGCATCTCCTGCCCTCGCCTGAGCCTGATTGAACACATGACAGTAGATAGAAGTCGTTGTATGATGTAGTATAATAAAACTTGACACCCTAACCTCAAAGGAATAAAATAGGGAAAGAAAAAATGGAGGAAAAAGGAATGTCAGAAAATAAACAATATGAAAATGAGTACAAAGTGCAGGCAGTAAAGCTTGCAAAAAAGATAGGTGCGGTAAAAGCAGCGAATGAACTTCAGATACCCGTAAATACGCTGTACGGCTGGATCAGAAAAGTAAAAATCGGAAGCCTTGATATTGGCTGCGGAGAACGCAGCCCGGAAGAATCTCTGAATATCGCCGAAGAAAACCAGCAGCTGAGGAAGCGGATCAAAGCATTGGAAAAAGAAAACAAACGCCTAAGCGAAATAAATGAGTTTTTGCGAAATGAATGAGTTTTTGGAGGATGCAACGGCTTTTTTCGCTGCCGGCCGTCAGAGATCGGGAAAGAACAAAGGCTGATGTATATTGCAATCCGGACAGATGACGGCAGAAACATCGGAAAAATCAGTTTTTACTGCAGCACGCTGCAAGTCAGCAGACAGGCATTTTACGATTATCTTGAGTGTAAGGGCAAACCATAGAAGTATCAGCCGCTTGCTGACGCCATGTTGAAAATTCATGATGAGGACGAAGAAAATGCGGATTACGGAAGAGTACGTATGTATCAGGCTCTTAAGTACAGAAAAGAAGTGTGTTCAAGTCGGTAAGCTCCCTTTCACAGCGGTGGGTGTGCCTCTGCGTCCGGCGCTTTTTTCTTATGCCTGTCCCATCGGGAAGTGTGGCAGTTCTTCCAGCAGCTTCAAAATCAAGTGCTGCTTCATATCTTCGTCAACGGCCAGCTCGTCGATCATGAGGGTGTAGTGCTCAATCACCTTTTGTTTGGCCCACTTCTTACCGGCGACGGCGGCCTTGATGGTAGCTGTGTCCAGTAACATTTCCTGTTCGGCCATCGTGTCAACTCCTGTCGTTTTTTGTCTTATTCCAGCATACCACAGAACCGGCAGGAAAACCAGCGGCGGAAAGATTTTCCTACGCATTTCAAAGCCCGTTTCGGCGGGTATTTGATAAATCATTCTGCCACCCCACCGACCATCGCCGAAAAGCCTTGATTTCCGTGGGCTTTTGGCACTCTAAATGCGTAGACAGGAGGGGCTTTCCAGCTCTCGTGTTCAGTATATCATTTGTGGCGCTGCTACACTCTATAATTCATATTCTGTTCCTTGTATTCTTCGAGCAAACGAATTATAATGAATAAGTTGGAGGTGTATTATGGACTATATGACTTTGAAAGAAGCAAGTGAAAAATGGGACGTGACCCCTCGATGGATAAATTATTACTGTGCTGCATCCCGTATTCCCGGAGCCATAAAAATGGGGACAGTATGGTTAATCCCGAAGAACGCCGAAAAGCCTATTGACGGAAGAACAAAAATAGCAAGGAGCAATCGTGATGGAAAACAAGATAATATTGATTGAAGATGATGAAGAAATCAGAGGAATGATAACGGACTATTTATCAGGAGAATTTGAAGTGTTGTCCTTTAATGATGGCACAACAGCCATACGGACGAACACAAGTTATGATGAATATTCACTTGCCCTTATTGATCTTATGCTGCCGGACATGAGTGGCATGGAGATTATCAAGGCCATCCGACAGGTCAGCAATATTCCTATCATCATCATTACTGCAAAAGATAATGATACTGATAAATCATTAGGATTGAATTTGGGCGCTGACGATTATGTGGTAAAGCCTTTTTCTTTAATTGAACTTGCTGCAAGGATAAAGGCTAATATCAGACGAGCCAGAACCTACCAAGTATTACCGAGTAATTCGATTGTCAAAATCAAAGACATAGAAATTGACCCCCAAAGTCACATGGTTACGCGGAAAGGGACATCCATAGATTTAACACCAATCGAATTTGAACTTTTGTACCTTTTGGCCAGCCATCCGGGACAGGCATATTCAAAAGAACGGCTATATGAACTCATTTGGAAAGAGCCGTATTTTGGGAGTGAAAATGTGTTGAATACCCATATCAATCGCCTGCGTTTGAAGTTGAAGAATAATGCGGAAGATACTACGGCTTACATTAAAACCTTATGGGGTATCGGCTACAAGATGGAGGACAAATAGATGTGGCTTCTGTTTGCAATTCTTTCATTTGTTCTGTTGCTTATCCTAATTTGTCAACAGATACAGCACAAAGAGTTAGAACGAGAGATCAACTCTATCACCGACAGACTTGCTTCTCTTTCAATTACTTCTGAAAATGGCTTTGTGCTTATACCCACGGATAATGATAGTATCAAAAAATTAGGTGCTGTGCTTAATACCTTACTTCAAGATTTTTATACAAAAAAATCAGAGTTTGAGCAGAGCAAACAGGCAATGGCGCAGGATCTAACAAATATCTCTCACGACATCCGTACCCCGCTCACTGTCCTAAAAGGAAATAGCGAAATGCTTTCCAATATAACAAACGACCCCTCTATGCCTGAAAATGTTCATGCTATGGCCGCTAAAATAGACCGAAAGGCTGATGATTTAATCTCGACAATCAATGACTATTTTACAATGTCCAAAATAGCTTCTGGCGATCTTCCCATTAAACTGAAAAAGGAAAATGTTTCAAGACTTTGCCAAGACACCATTTTGGACTATTATGATCTGCTTGAACAGAAACAATTTGAAGTCGATATTCAGATACCAGATACACCGATTTTTGCCTACACAGATAATGAGGCATTACAGCGCATTTTGAAAAATCTGATAGACAATGCGATCCGACATGGTGGTGATGGCAAGTATCTTTCTCTAAGGCTCACCACATCAAACGGAAATAGCATAATTGAAATAGAAGATCACGGAAACGGAATGTCACCACAGCAGCAAAAACAGATTTTCGCAAGGAATTATACAACAACCCGAAAATCTTCCGGCAGCGGTTTGGGCCTTGCAATTTCAAAGCGTCTTGCTGAACAAATTGGGGCAGAATTAGAAGTTCATAGCGTACAAAATGAGCAAACCACTTTCTCTATCATCTTGAAAAGTTAGAAAATTGTTAGATTTGCGGCAGAGAAAAGCGAAGTCCATTTTGTATAATAGTAGTAGCCATATAGGAGGCACACAAAATGGATTATATTATGGAAACCGTAGGCTTGCGAAAGGCTTACAAGGGAAATGTCGTTGTAGACGATGTAAATATCCACATACCTAAAGGGGCAATCTATGGCTTTGTCGGCCCAAACGGTGCAGGAAAAAGCACGGTTATGAAAATGATTTTGAATCTTATCCAGCCAGACGCCGGAGAGGTTCAGCTTTTAGGCGAAAAAGTTACCGATCACAGCTACGAAATCTTCAAAAAGGTTGGCTCTATCATTGAAAACCCATACTTTTACGATAAAATGACAGCTCGGCAAAACTTAGAGCTGCATTGTGAGTACATGGGATTCCCCAACAAGGAACGGATTGACGAGGTTTTGCATTTGGTGGACTTGCAGAATGTCGAGGGAAAACAAGTCCGTCATTACTCATTAGGCATGAAACAACGACTTGCTATTGCAAGGGCTATTCTGGCAAGACCAGAGTTTTTGATTTTAGACGAACCAATCAATGCGTTAGACCCCGAGGGTATTCGTGAAATGCGAAACCTCTTTCAGCGGTTAAACCGGGAAGATGGAACAACAATTTTTATTTCCAGCCACATTCTGTCCGAAGTGGATCTTCTTGCTGATACGATTGGGATTATTCGAGATGGAAAACTCCTAACAGAATTGCCTATCGAAGAAATTCACAAGCATCAAACGGATTATATCAGCTTGCAGGTTGACGATGTAACCAGTGCTGCCGCATTACTCGAAGGCATGGGGATAAAGAATTTTAGTGTGTTGGATAAAGAATTTATCCGTATTTATGATTCTGATGTTTCAGGCAAATCCCTGTCAAAAGCCCTCATTGAGAATGGTGTTGGTTTGGAGAGCATCGGCCGTAAACAAGACACACTGGAAGATTTCTTTTTCCAGCTTACAGAGGGGGGAAAATAAGATGGCGCACCTGATTAAATTGGAGTTAAAAAAATTTGGAATTGCACGAAATGTTATCTTTATGATTGCCGCAATCCTGTTCAGCATACTTTTCATCACAATATCTTTATGGGATAGCACGACAGACCCGGAACAGACCAAAGACACTTTTGAAAGCACATACCTTGTTATTGGACTGCTGATGTCATTTATTTTTCTTGTGTACTCGTCGGTTTTAACTGCAAGGTTGGTTATCAGAGAATATAATCAGCGAACAATTACGATTATGTTTTCCTATCCTTTGAACCGAGCAAAATTGATTGCCAGCAAATTGACTATCATTATTATTTATACAGCAATTTCAATGGCGATTGGATATGTCTGTTGTAGCGGTTATATTGTGTTTGTGGATAGATTTTTTGATATGTTGGAGGGAACATTCCAACCCTCAATGCTTCAGACATGGATACCAATGGCAATAACTACTGTGATTGTATGCACGGTGCTATCGCTATGGCCGTTCATCATTGGCATGATCCGAAAATCTGTTCCTACAACAATCGTTACTTCTCTGATTGTCATTGTGTTTCGGCAAGTTATTATCAGTAAAAATGCAACCTATCAGGAGTCCATACTGCAAATTCTTTTAGTCGCTATTGTTACTCTTGTGGCTGCTTTGTTTATCTTCAAAAAGAAAGTACCAGATCTATATTGAACTGACCCCAAAAAGTTAGACAAAGATTCAAAAGAAAATTTATGCAAAGCGA
>NZ_JAJFCK010000002.1 GCF_020709055.1 Ruminococcus callidus | reverse complement strand
TTTTCCTTTTGTTCTTCGTGTCTTAAATTCTTGCGACACTCTTTCGATTCTGTTTACAATTTGTATTTAAAAAGTTTAAAAAGAAAAATGTTGAGTATCTCTTGACAAACAAGCTCATATATGCTATAATTTATTTATAGCAAATGCACCATTAGCTCAGTTGGTAGAGCAACTGACTCTTAATCAGTGGGTCCTGGGTTCGAGTCCCCGATGGTGCACCAATGTGGCCCGTTGGTCAAGCGGTTAAGACTCCGCCCTCTCACGGCGGCATCACCAGTTCGAGTCTGGTACGGGTCACCATTTTTCTTTTAGTCGGTGTTTATGGCAAAGAGGTTCCACCCGTTCCCATTCCGAACACGGTAGTTAAGCTCTTTCGCGCCTACGATACTTGATCATCTCGATCTGGGAAAATTGGTCAATGCCGGCATAGCATTTAGAGCATGTGAATGCTCTAGATATTCCTCCATAGCTCAGTCGGTAGAGCACGCGGCTGTTAACCGCGGTGTCGCTGGTTCGAGTCCAGCTGGGGGAGCCATTGAAAGCTACGGAAAAATCCGTAGCTTTTTTGTTTGTATGAATCCTTGCGAAATAAATGAGAAATGCGGACGGCGATTTATTCGCTGTCCGCATTTTTGCGATATCTGTAGATTTACGATTACTTGAAAAGCCACTGGCGCAGCAGTGCCAGATCCATGCCATTAATGGCGGTATCTTGACTGATATCTGCCGAGGGCAGTTGCCCCTTGGAGAGATTTTCCTGACGAATCAGATATTTTTGCAGCAGAACATAGTCCGCAAAATTGCATTCGCCGTCGCCGTTGATGTCAAAATCAACCCCATCCAACGCAACAAATGTGATGCCGAATGCTTCAGCGTGACTTTGTGCGGAGGAATCACGGTAACCGTAGATGATGCCATCAAAGTGTCCGCTGTATTCCTTCGATTTAATGCCGTTGGAGATGGTTTCGATGCTGCCATAGATGTCGCAGTTGGGGTTGCAGATGGTGATTTTCTGAAGCACCCAGCAATCTTCAAATGCCCGCACTGCAATTTCTTTGACGCTGGCGGGGAGCTCCATGGCGGTAAGGGCACGGCAGGAGGAAAATGCGCTGGAGCCAATGCGCTCTAAGCCATCGGGAAGCGTGGCGGAGGTAAGAGCGTAGCAAGCGGAGAAAGCAGCATCTCCAATTTCCGTCACATTGGCGGGAATGGCGATAGATTCAAGCTTTTGACACCCTGTAAAGAGATTGCTGGGAACTTTGGTGATGCCGTTGGGGAGATGCGCCTCGGTCAGCTTCTGGCATCTTTGAAATGCTTCGGCGCCAAGCGTGGTCACATTGTCCGGAATGTAGATTTTCTCCAGAGCATAACAGTTGCGGAATGCTTCTGTGCCAATGCTCTCCAAAGATTCCGGCAGCGTCACGGTTTGCAGCTTCTCGCATCCGCTGAAAGCCATCATGCCGATGACACGCACACCCTCGGGAATCTGCACCTCCGTCAGGTTTTTATTGTAGGCAAAGGCGTTGCTGGAAATGCCGACGGTGTCCGGACGAATGGTCACACTGGTGACGCTGGAATCGCAGGAGATCAGCCAGTTTCCGGCATATACCATGCTCTCGGAATTCTGCTTCTGAATCAGCGGTGTGCTGTCGAACGCCATATCGCCGATGGCGGTGACACGATCCGGAATCTGAATGTCCTCCAATTCCGTTCCGTAAAAGGCATAGTCACCGATTTCCTCCAGTGTAGCGGGCAGCTGAATGGCGGAGATGCTGGTGTCCTGGAATGCATATGCGCCAATGGTGGTGACGCCCTCCGGAATGTGCAGCCCCGTGACCAGTCTCTGATTTCTCAGCGCACCGGGAGCGACGGTCACCAATCCTTCCGGAAGTGTTACTTCTCCGCTCAGTTCACCGCTGCCGATCAGAATGTTGTTGACGATGATCAGATTGCCCGCAATTTCGGACTGTGCGTTGAACCATGCGGTTTTGTGAAAGGCGTACATGCCGATGCTGGATAGACTCTTGGGGAAGAAGATGCTGCTAAGGCTGGAGCAGCTGTTAAACGCCTCGCTGCCCACAGTTTTCAGCGTGCTGGGAAAGGAGAGCTCCGTCAGACCGCTGCACGCAAAAAACGCACTGTCCCCGATGGTTTCCAGTCCGTTCCGGAATGTGACGGTTTGGAGGGCGGTGCAGTTCTTGAAGCAGTTCGCCCCAATGCTGGTCACGGAAGCTGGAATGTCAATGGATTCCAGTGCGGTGTTGGAGAATGCCAGTGCGCCGAGATAGTCCGGCTGTTCCGGCAGAGTCACGTTCTTTAAGCTGGTGCATCTGGCAAACAGGTAATCCTCCACGGCACGGAGGTTCTTGGGAAGACGCACTTCTGTGAGCGCCGTGCAGCCGGAAAATGCACTGTTGCCAATGCTGCGGATGCTGTCCGGCAGGGTGACAGCGGTGAGATTTTCTAGATTTGAAAATGCCTGAAACGAAATGCTGGTGATGCTGTCCGGCAGCGTGAGGGATTCCAGCGCAGTGCACTTGGAGAGGGCAAAGCTGCCGATGCTGTTCACCGGTGTGCCGTCGATTTCGGCGGGAATTTGGAGTGTCGTTCCGGTGAATACCAGCCGTTCGATCTGGATACCGGCGTTATCAATGTGGTATGTGATGGTGCCTACGCTGTCATCGGTGTAGGTCAGCGAAGTGGTTTCAGCAGCGGATGCGGAGAGCGAAACGCCGGGAAACGCTTTCCCATGCATGGCAACTGGCGTCATGCAGATGCACAGCGCCAGAATACCGGCAGCAGTTTTTTTCCAATTCATAATGTTCCTCCTGTTTTGACGGCTGTTTCAATAATTTCTTACCGTTTTATTATAACAAAGAAATTATATTTTGTCAATCCGCCGTGAGATGTGAAACAATTGGAAGATTGGTGAACGAAACAGAAAAAATGCCGCGCGAAATAATTTTGTCATATATAAATCGATATCTTGACAAAATTCATTTTCTATGCTACAATAAAAGCTGAGTATGTTACATTTCAGGGGATTGTATCATAGAAAGGAATTTATCGAGCATGAATCGTCAGGAGAAAATCACAAAGACGACCGGGCAAATTCTGCGGGAAAACATCTGTACGCTGTTCAACCTGCTGAATCTGCTCATCGCCGTTGCGCTGGTGTACGTTCACGCATGGTCCAACCTGTTCTTTATTTTTGTCATTGCGTTCAATACCATTATTGGCATTGCGCAGGAGATCAAGGCAAAGCGTCTGATTGAGAAGCTCTCCCTGCTTTCTGCGCCCAAGGCAGAGGTGGAGCGAAACGGCAAGGTGCAGGAAATCGCCGTGGAGGAGATCGAACTGGAGGACATCCTGCTGCTGGACAGCGGTAAGCAGATTTGCGCCGATGCCACAGTGGTGGAGGGCACGGTGGAGGTTAACGAGTCCCTCCTGACTGGTGAGTCGGACGCCATTTTGAAGAAGGCGGGGGATTCGCTGCTCTCCGGCAGCTCTGTCATCAGCGGAAAGTGCCGTGCGCAGGTCATCCACGTGGGCAGCGATAACTACGCTGCCAAAATCGCCAGAGAGGCAAAGAAAACCAAGGCGATCAACTCGGAGCTGGTGCTCTCGATGCGGAAGGTCACCAAGCTGACGGGTTTCTTTATCGTGCCGCTGGGTGTGCTCCTGTTCTTGCAGGCGTACCTGATGCGGGACAACAGCCTTTACGATGCTGTTGTCACTACCTCCGCCGGACTGCTGGGTATGCTGCCCAAGGGCTTGTACCTGCTGATCAGCATCGGACTTGCTGCCGGCATTGTGGCACTCTCCCGAAAAAATGTGCTGGTGCAGGATCTGTACTCGCTGGAAAATCTGGCGCATGTGGACGTGCTCTGTCTGGATAAGACCGGTACGCTGACAGAGGGAAAAATGCAGGTGGAGGCGGTCATTCCGCTGGCAGACGGTGCGGAAGCGGAGTTCCGGAAGCTTATGGGCAGCTTTCTTCAGAATACCACCGATAACAATGCCACATTTCAGGCGCTGAACGAATATTTTACTTGGTCGGATGCCTACGCACAGGCGGCAAGCGTTCCCTTTTCCTCCGACCGGAAGTGGAGCGCCATTACCTTTGCCCACGGTGTCACATTTGTTGTGGGCGCACCGGAAAAGCTGTGCCCGTCGGAACTGCCGGAGCAGCTGCGGGCGCACATGCAGGCGGGCAAGCGAATCCTGCTGGCAGGCATCACACAGGAGACGGTTTCCAAACAGGAGGCGCTGCCGAAGATCCAGCTGCTCGCTGCCATTACCATTGTGGATCCCATCCGGAAAAATGCCCCTGCTGCCATGGAATATTTCCGCAGCGAGGGCGTTGCGGTAAAAATCATTTCCGGCGATAATCCGGTGACGGTTTCCGCCATTGCCGCACAGGCTGGCGTGCCGGGGGCAGAAAAGTACATCGATATGAGTCAGATCGGGGACGAGGACATCGACGCCATTGTGGAAACGCACTCCGTCTTTGGACGTGTGACACCAGTTCAGAAGAAACAGCTGGTGGAGGCGCTGCACCGGAAAAAGCATACCGTCGCCATGACCGGCGACGGCGTCAACGATTTGCTCGCCCTGAAAGAAGCGGATTGCAGCATTGCTGTGGGACAGGGTAGCGATGCTGCCCGTCAGGTGGCGCAGCTGGTGCTGCTGGACTCGGATTTCTCCGTGCTGCGGGATGTCCTCATGCAGGGACGGCGTGTGGTCAATAACATCACCAAGTCTGCCGGCGTGTTCTTTATCAAGACGCTGTACTCCATTCTGCTGTGCGCCATTTGTCTGGTGACGAATACGCCGTTCCCGTTCATCCCCATTCAGATCACACTGATCGATCTGGTGATCGAGGGCTATCCGTCTTTCTTTGCCTCCTTTGAGCCGAACGCCAAGAAGGTCACAACACGCTTCCTGCCCGAGGCCATTCGACGGGCTGCCCCCAACGCCATTGCCATTGGGGTGTGCTTTGTGCTGTATCTGATTCTGCACGCCGCAGGCATCATCGGCGCCGGCGGAGAGAACACCCAGGCGAATGCCCTGCTGTACCTGCTGATCGGAACGGTGGGCATCATGGGCGTCTTTAAGATGTGCTACCCCATGAACCGGCTGCGGGCGTTTCTGGCGGTGACAACGGCGGTGGGACATTATGCCGTGGTTGCCCTGTGTCTGTTCCTCAAGGATCACATCCTCTGTCTGGATATTCTCCATATGGCAGTGCCCACCGGAACCACACTGCTGCTCTTTGTGCTGTTCACGGCGGTCAGCGTGCTGACGGAACAGCTGCTCTCCTGTACGGTTTTCCGGAAAAAAACGGCTTGACGAGACAAGCCGGATCATCCATAGATTTGTGAAACAGGTCACTCTGCAACAGCGCAGAGCGACCTGTTTTTTTCAGGAAATAGAGGGACTTCGTGGTTAATTTTCACAAATGTTCCCTTGATTTTTACCATGTTTTATGTTATGATAGGAGAAAAAACAGAAAAATAGGAGGGAAAAGTGTGATTCGAATTGCAATATGCGATGACGAAGCGTCGCAGGCGAGGGAGATTGCAAGAATCGTGGGAAATTTTTTTCAAAAACAGGAAATTGCACACCGCATTGATCTGTTTTCCAGCGGGGAGGCGCTGCTGAAAGATCAGGAGTTTATCGACGTGGTCTTTCTGGACATCCAAATGGGCGGTATCGACGGCATTGAAACGGCGCAGGAGCTGCGGAACCGTGACACACGGACGGTGCTGTTTTTCATTACATCCTATTCCCAGCACATCATGCGTTCCATGACCATCCACCCCTTTGCCTTTCTGGTGAAGCCGGTGGAGGAGGAACAGCTGGTGCAGAATCTGGAGGACTACCTGAACTACGCCCGCAGCATGCAGCAGGAAGAGCAGGAGGGTGAGATCTACCTCATGGAGGGGGAGATGCTGACACGGTTTGATCCGAACGAGATCTATTATTTCCACTATCTGAAAGATCGGGTGATCGAGGTGGTCACCGAGAAAAAACGGCATCAGGTGAAAAATACCATTACCCAGCTGTATGACATGCTGAACCACAATCTGTTTCTTATGCCCAGTCAGAGTTTTCTCGTGAATATCCAGTACATTCAATCCGTCAACACCAAGGCAAAGTCGCTGATCATGAAAAACGGCGATGTGATTCTGGTCGCCAGACGGCGGTATCCGGAGATCTTTGAGTTTCTCAGCCATAGTTATTTCAAGTGAGGTGATGGTCTGTGGTAAAATTTGCGCTGGAATGTATGACGACACTGCTGTGCGCGGTTCTTTTCGTGTTTTTCCTGTCCGCAAGGTACCAGCTCTGGAAGGAACGCCGTGTGCTACGGTTCGTGCTGGCGGCTACAGTCGTGGCGGGGAAGATGCTGGTTGGCTATCTGCGGATTCCGCCGCTGAACTTCATTTCCTTTTGCCTGATGATGCTGCTCCTGCTCTGGATTCTGTATGAGCGGCCGTATCCGCTGCTGGTGCTCAATCTGGGGGCTTTTGTGGCGGCAACGATGACTGCCGACACCTTTGGTGTCCTGCTGGTATCGGCGCTTCGCCGTGTCACCATTGTCACAGTGCTGAGCGAGGATGCTATGTTTTTCCAGGACCACGTCTGGAACTGGCTTATTGTGATCGTTTTGGTGCGTCTTTTGAGCGTTCTGCTCGGGCGGAGTGAGGGAAAATCCATCCGGTGGCATGAGGGCGTGTTTTATGTCCTGCTGATTCTCTTTCAGGTGGCGATCTTCGCCTATATTTCCACATCGATTCAGGAGTATTCGAGAGGTTCGTTCCTGCTGCTGCTGATGGGAGGATATCTGCTGCTGGACATCTATATCATCTTTGTGTTTTACCAGATTTCTCATGCGAGAGAGGCGGAGCGGCAGGTGGAACTGATGGAACAGCAGGGACAGATTCAGCTGCAAATGTATCGGGAACTGCAAAAGAAATACGACCAGTCCTGTTCCATTATGCACGACATCAACCGGCACTTGAATATGCTGGAACAGCAGACGAAGGGCAGGGAGGACGAGCGGACACGGCAGTACTTTGCCGATATGCACAAGGCCGTGGGACAGCTCTCGCCCATGATCAAGAATCAAAACGCCATGCTGGAAATCATCCTGAACATTCTCGCAGAGCGTTCCCAGAAGGAGTCGATTCTTTTGGACATGGATGTGGAGGAACGCTCCCTGCATTTTATCTCCGACATGGATCTCACCACCATTTTTTCCAACCTGCTGGACAATGCGGTGGAGGCGTGCATGAAGCTTCCGCCGGAACAGCGGTGGATCCAACTGAAGCTGGAACAGAGGATGGGACTGATCCGAGTGCGGATTCAGAACAGCTGTCTGTCCGAGGAGGAGGAGCGAAAACTGCCACGGGATGCAACGGCAAGATCGCACATCGGCATCGGGTTATCCAACGTAAAAATGACAGTAAAGAAGTATGACGGCACGGCGGAGATTCACCGGGGGCTGGAAAGATTTGACGTTTTGCTGATTATTCCAGTTCCAAATTCGGATTAAAATTCCCAAAATTTGAAAATTTTCTCCCGAAAAAATTTTTGACTTGACCAAATGAAGACGAAAAACGACCAAATAAAGCTGGAGGGTTGATTTTCGGCGAAAATGGTGCTATACTGGGTGATACAAGACGTCTTGGATTTTCAGAAAGGAGAACATGAACCATGCAGAGCAAAAAGGGAATGAAGAAGGGTATTCTGACCGGTGTTGCTGCTGTATCCAGAAAGGCTTCTGAGTTTACTGCAAACCTTCCGTGCGTTTGGTGGAACTATCAGCCCCAGATGCCCAAGTCTGTAAAGAAGATGCGGAAGTTCTGATGCTGGCACGTCTGGCAGAAAAATTTGCGGGGAAGTTGGTACAGGCAGGAACGGTATCTCAGGAGGAGGCAGACGTATACGCATTTGGCTTTTACCAGATGCTTATGCTGCTGCTGAATGTTGGGACAACGCTGCTGCTGGGAGCCGCTTTTGGGTTGTTCTTACCCTGTGTGCTTTTAAATGTTGCCTATATCCCGATTCGGGTGAGTGCCGGTGGTCACCACGCAGACACCCCGTTTCGATGCTATCTTTTTTCCACGTTGTTGATCGCCGGGCTGCTGGGGATTCTCAAGTGGGTTCCGATTCCTCCGGCGGTATCGCTGGGGCTGCTCGCAGTGTCTGGTGTGGTGATCTGGATCATGGCACCGGTAGAAACGGAGAACCATCCGTTGGATGAAACAGAGCGCCATGTCTATCGCAGACGGGCGCATGCGGTGCTGATCGCAGAGCTTGCGGCGGGACTGCTGGCTGTGATTCTGGCAAGGGAACAACTCGCTGCCATTGTTGCGCTTGGTCTTGGGACGGAGTGCGGGATGCTGCTGGCCGGGGCTTGGAAAAACCGCCGGCATATGCAGCAGGATGCGGAAGACGAATGGTCTGGAGATAGCGGCAAATTGCAGAAATAGTATTCTGGATGAGCAAAGACACTGGTTTCTTGGATTCATTGTGCGGAATGCGAGAATTGTGCCAGGTGGTATTCTATGTAAATCCTTGTACTTGGAGCACATGCTGCATCGAACCGTTTGGGACGGTGCGGAAACTTTTTGGAAGTATGCGGACAGTTTTGAAATGCGGATTTGGATTCCTGATGCATAAGATAAATCGACAGTAAGGCTTAAATAAGAATTCACAGGACAAAACTGTGTGCGTGTTCGGGAGACGTGCCGGACATGGCAGCGCATTCGGAAGAGAAGAAAAAAGCGGAAGCTTTCGGTGCATGTGCGGCATCGGGAGCGGAAGTAAGATCTGAAAAGGTCACATAACGGCGGGAGCGGACATTTGTGCAAGTCTGTTCCCGCTGTTTTTTTGTTCGTCCGCAGGAAGCAGGTTCTTGGAAATACGGTGGAGTGTAGACATTGTGTGGCACGGACCGGAATATTTTGCGGATTTCCGCTGGAGTGGTTGACAAAATGCGCAGAATCCGATATAATAGAAATGCTACGTTCCTGCGTTTTGGGCACTTGTTTGCCCCATATGTCCGGTAGAAATTGCGCAGATTTTGGCGCACTGCGGGGAACGGGCGAAATATGGATGAAATCGCAGATGCCAAAGGCGGCGGATGCATAGATGGTGCCAATTTCCCAGCGAAATGTGCGGAAAATGGGAGAAGTTTGGCGTTTGGACCGCACATCGTTTTTTCGCCGGAATGTGAGCGGCGGGAATTGGAAGGAGAAAAATTATGGCCGGCTCTGAACATGAGTTGAAGAAAAAACCGAAACTGACAGAAGAAATGGTAACAGAGGTGACCCTTTCGGAACTGGAAAAAAATCCGGAGGGCATTACGAAATATCCGATCCTGGAGTTTGATGAGCGTGCGCTGCGGCTGCTCTCTGCCGGTGTGGCGGAAACGCTGCAATACAGTCATGTGAAACCGGCTGGCGGACGTGCCTACTGTGCAGTCAAGCGTCTGATCGATATTGTGGTTTCGTTTCTTGCATTGGTGCTCTTCGCTGTTCCTATGGGCGTGGTGGCACTGGTTATTTTTGCGCAGGACGGCGGCAATCCGATTTTTTCTCAGGAGCGTCTGACGGAAAACGGCAAGATGTTCCGGATGTATAAGTTCCGCTCCATGTGTCAGGATGCGGAGGAGAAGTTTGCCGAGGTGCAAAAGGAGAATCAGACCGACGGACTGGCGTTCAAGAGCGACAGTGACCCACGAATCACCAAGTTCGGACACTTTATCCGCAAGACCTCCATCGACGAGCTTCCCCAGCTCTGGAACGTGCTGCGGGGACAGATGTCCATCATCGGCCCCCGTCCGCCCCTGCCCCGGGAAGTGGTTCTATATACGCCCCACCAGATGGAACGCCTGCTTGTCAAGGGCGGACTTTCCTGTATCTGTCAGGTGGAGGGACGCAGCGATATGGGATTCGATGCGTGGGTGGAATCCGATATCCGTTACATTCAGACGAGAAATCTGCGGATGGACATCAAGCTGATGTTCAAGATGCTGGTTGCCGTGTTCCGCAGAAAGGGCGCACGCTAATGAAGTGAGGTGTTGGACATGAATCCAATGGCAATGATGCAGATGAAAAGTCTGTTCAGTAAATTCAAACGCAATCATCCTAAGGTACCCCAGTTCTTTGCGGCGGCTTCCCGCTGCGTGAATGTGGGGAGCGTCATCGAAATTCAGGTGACCACCGCAGAGGGCAAAACGCTCTGCACCAACATGCGTGTGACAGAGGACGACATGGAAATGGTGCGCCAGCTGGCGGGACAGGCGAAAGCCTGAGATTTTTCTGCGGTAAAATTTGCACAGTTCAAAAAAACAGCCTGTTTTTTCGCAACAGGCTGTTTTTTTCTGTTTGTGTGGCATTGACAAATATTTTAATGTGAGATATAATAAACTCAACCGTTTTCACAATTCCCATGGCATGTCGATTTTTGCCATGGGAAAAACAGGAAACGGAAATATTTTTTGGAGGTATCTCATGAATCTATTCGAACAAATGCTGTCTCAGGCAAAACCGGGAACGGAAATCAAATTAACGCTGTCAAGCGGGCAGGTTATTGCAGGGGTTGTCACGCAAAATGACAATACCGCAGCTCTTGCGGTACAAATTACATCTACCGCAGTGGTGCGCTACGATCAAATCGCAGCGATAGAACACAAGGTAATGAATCCGAATGCAGTACCGCAGCCGCAAGGGAACTTGTCCCCAGAAACACCAGTTCAAAAGATTTCGCTGGCCGATGTTAAAATTCCGGAATTTTCCTGTATTCAAAAATTGGCGGAGCAATATTCCAGTCTGACAAATGAACAAAAGAAAGAACTCCAATCTCCTTATAATAAAGTGATCAATGGTGTCAAAAATCATGATGCTGATAAAGTTAAGCAGGCAACCAATAGCCTGTGGAATATTGTGGAAAACAATGATGATTTGTATTACGATCCTCATGTGATGCAATTGACGGCCTATGTATTTTATCTGAATCAGGAATACGAGGAGGCTTGGGAATCATTTTTTGATGGCGACAATTTGCGTGTTGCGTATCTTGCCGCTTATGCGCAGAAAGCATATCCGCAGGCAGCCGCTTTTGCAGCGGAGTTTCTCCGGAAAAATAAGCGGGCAGCCATCATTCCGGAAGCAATGGCAATGCTGCGGATTGCCTCGCTGGAATGCGGCGATATGAGCGGCTTTGCCTATGCGGCAAAGGTGTGTGACGCAGCCCATGTTTGCTGCCAGGGCAGCGATCTGCTGTATGATGCCATGCAGATGATCTGTCAGGAGAAGAAACTCCCCGTTTCCGGAACTGCCGCCAGTACAGATCTGCTGGCGGCGCTGGATGCCGCTTATCATGGCAGTGAAGTAAAGAAACTGCTGGAGAGATTCTCCGTGAACAAGGAGCCCGAAGTTCCAAAGGAACCGGAAAAGCCCAAAAAAGCAGAGAATCCAGTGCCGCCGAAGAAGCCAAAACCCGTGGTGCCGAAGCCGGCGGGACCGGAGCCGGAAGAGATGCTGTCGGGAAAAATCGGGAAACTGATATGGATCGCCGAACATGGCGAGATCCTCGCAGCGGATGAGAACGGCACAGAAACAACCTATCCCTTTCAGTTCAGGGATGTGGTGGATAAATCGCTGAGAAGCGAATGCGAGCATGGCACATCCGGACAGAAAGTACTCTTTGCGCTGAATGGAACACGTCCGGTGCAGATCGAAAGACCGGAGTCGTTTGCTGAGAGATATCTGGATTATGCCAACCGGCTGATGTCACAGAACGAAGTGGGACAGGCGTTCGAAGTGTACCGGAAGATGCTGGAAACTCCGAAGAAGAAAAGCGCATTTATGGGGACGCTGAAGACCTTTTTGACGCTGTGTGAAACACCGTCTCAGGCGGAGCCGTACTATGAAACAATGGCGGAAACACTTCGCAAGTATGCTATGCCTATTGTGAAGTATGAGCTTGGGTCGCCGGTCAAAAAGACGTACAACATTTGCCAGATGCTTCAGAAGTCATACGAACAGCTGGAAATGTGGGAGGAGTACCTGGAATACATGCAGTATCAGCTGAGCGCAGTTTCGCCGGATGAGAAGCAGCAGGTGATGTATTACTGTCTGGGAATGGGAAAGTGCCTGCTGAATCTGGGACGGAATCAGGAGGCGCTGGAGCAATACGAGACATGGCACAGCATGTATAAAAAACAGAAGGCCGGTTTGTCACAGAATGAGCGCAGCAATCTGACGGAATGCAACGAGAACTATGTCTGCCCGCCACTTGCCAATCTGTATTTTGAAGCCGGCAATCTTGCCAAGGCGAGAAAGTATGCGGAGGAGGCGAACAGCACCAAGGTCAAGGGACTGCTGGAGAAGCTGGACGAAGCGGAAAAAAGCCAGCCGTCCATGCCGGTGGTGCATCTGGAGGAGGAACTCCGTGCTGTTCCCATTGTGCCGGAGTCGGAGAATTCCCAGTCGGTTCCTGAGCCGGAGCCGGTTCCCGAGCCGGAGCCGGAGGAAGATCCAGAGGCAGAGCCGGAAAAGGAGCTGTCCTTCTATCTGGAACAGTATCAGGATGGCGGCGATTTTGAGAAGCTGGGCAAGACGGAGCAGGAGGTTTGCCAGACGGCGCTGTCTTTCGGTGCAGGAAAGGAATACTGTATGCTGTCCTATCTGACGGCAGCAGCCAGCCTCTGTCCGGCATTGCAGCCGGTTTCGCTGGCTGTCAGCTACGCTTATGACGATCCGGCAGCCAAGTGTCACTATACCTCAGAGCAGGTGGCAACTATTATCTATGATGTGATGGACTTGGACTATCTCTCTAAGGAGGATGCGGAGGCGCTGGTCTTTGCGTCAACTCTTCGTGCCCTGTTCTATCACTATAGCATTCCGGATTACGGTCTGGGGGATATTCAGAACATTGCGCTGGACGGCGACCTTGCAAAACAGCACAGTGCCGCCCAGTTCCTGCTGAACCAGCTGTATAGCTTTCGGGAAAATACCGGTTACGGTATGGATGCCTTTGCGGACTACGTGACCAACCCCAGCGGGAAGGACGGAAAGACAGCGGAGGAGATCGTGCGGGGCGCCAAGGAGTGCCGTGACAGCATTCAGGCGCAGTGTGAACGCAGCGAGAGCGTTATGCGCATTACGATCACCCGCAAGATCCTGTTTCAGGATTCAGACAGCAAACTGAAGCAGTGTCTGGAGATCGTCTGTGGGGACGACCGGAGCAGGAGTGCCGAGGTTCAGCAGGTGATGACCGATCTCTTCATTCGCAAGAAGCACGAGATCTCGGAGGAAAATCTGGACAAGAAGCGCATCGACGACTACGTGGACGATGGCTGGGATCGTGCTGCCGACCAGATGGAGGAGAACAAAGAGCCGGTTGACCGCTATGTCAAGCTGGTGGGCGGCCGGCGTGGAAATATCGTCAATGCCATGAAACGGGCACTGGTGTGCATCTGCGAGTGGCTGGATGTGGTCAAGAAGTCCACAAACTCGGAGAACGAGTACGCCAACCGGCTCTATCTGGAGGGAAAGAATGCCATCTACAGCAATCTGGAAACACTGGCGGAGGACTTTGCCAGCGTACCGGGCTGCGGTGCAGCGAGCATTGTCTACACGGCAAAGGAACTGTGCGCACGTCTGGACGGCTCCTATTGTCCGCAGAACCGGAAGTATTTCTACCAGCCGTTCCTGCTGAGCAGCCATATTCTGCTGGGAGATGACTTCCTGCCGGAACTGCAGGGCACATTCTGCCGGCTGCCGAAATTCAACGTGCTCTCCCGTATTGAACAGCACGCCGCAGCCAAGCTTCCGACGCTGGAACATCGGGTGGACGAGATCTTCGGCGAGGATCGTGCCCAGTGCAATCTGCGCACCGCACGGCTCATTCAGGAGTACGCTGTAGAAATGGGACTGGATGCTGTGGCAAAGCACAGCAAGTACACCCTCTATAGCCGCTGCATGAATCTGGCGGAGAAGCAGATCCTGTGGCTGCATCAGGACTTCCAGAACGAACTGGAACTGGCGCAGAGCTACGGCAGAATCTCGGACATCCGCGGCGTTAAGACCGCCATTGCCAACTGTGCTGATGTGTGGTATGACATCACCTTGCACTCCGGCGATTTCGGCTTCTATATCTCCTTGCTGGAGGCATTGGAGCAGGAGATCACAGACAACGCCAAGGAATACGGCGAGCAGCTGTCCCGCCAGCTGGACACGGTGTTCAGCAATCCGGAGCTGGAACACGGCCCCTATACCAAGGAGGAGATTGCCGGACTCATCGAAACGCAGAATTATACAGCTGCGGAGAACATGATCAACCGCATTCGCCGGCAGGATATCACAGAGGTGCGGGACTTCTCGGAGGAGCCGTTCTACTATCTGGAGAGCTTCCTGAAAGAGTACGCTTCGCTCCACGAGGTTGTGTCTGACCGTGGCATCACCATGGAAAAGGCGATCAAACGGCGTTCTGCCAACACTCTGATGAAGGACAAGCGCAGCGGCGCCCGTCTGATTGAGAAATGGCTCTCCAATGGCAGTGAGCATGCCGGTGTGGAGCGTGTGACGCAGCTGCTGGAACTGCTGGGCTGGACGGACTGCACGGTGACGGAGGAGCCGAATGCCGGGGCAGACATCTATAACGTGAGGATGAAAAAGCGGAGCGGTCATATCTACTATTCGCACCCCATTCCGGCATTTGGCTCGGATTCGGAGGAGGATGGCTTCCGTGTGCTGTGCATCACCGGCGACTTCAATCCGGAGCGCCTGATGGACATGCTGGAGAAGATCAACACCGTTTCCATGAATACCATCATCTTTCTGGATGATTCCATGTCCCTGTCCCAGCGCCGTCACTTTGCACGGAAGCTCAAGGAGAACCAGTCGTTCTCCAAGGTGTTCCTGCTGATCGACCGTGTGCTGCTGTTCTATCTGGCAAAGCACTACAGCACCAACGCCATCAACCGCATGCTTATGGCGACGGCACTGCCGTTTGCCTACTGCCAGCCCTTTATCCCGGAATCCGGCAAGAAGTTCCCGCCGGAGCTGTTCACCGGACGCACCGCAGAACTGGAAAAAATCAAGTCGCCCAATGGCGCAAACCTGATCTACGGCGGACGCCAGCTGGGTAAGAGCGCCCTGCTGAATATGGCGAGAAAGGAGATCGATGGCAACAGTCAGGGGCATCGTGCGGTGGTAGTCGATGTCTTTCATCTGGAATATCCGCAGGCTGCCCGAAAGGTTTCCCAGTCGCTGGTGGACGAGGGCATTCTGGACGAATCCTGCGAGTGCGACGACTGGAGCGTTCTGACACGGCACATCAAGCGTCGTCTGATGGACGAGGAGAACCCCATTAACTATCTGCTGCTGATGCTGGATGAGGGCGATATCTTCATTCAAAGCTGCAGTGCGATCAAGTATCAGCCGATTTCCGAGCTGAAGGAGATCCAGTCCAGCAAGTTCAAGTTCGTCATCGCCGGAACGCACAACCTGATCCGGTTCAATCGGGAGGAGGTGCTTTCCAATAACATCGGACTGACCCATCTGGAACCCCTGACCATCCACCCGTTCAAGACGCCGGAGGGCACAGAACTGCTGACCCATGCGCTGGGCTATCTGGGCATCCGGTTCCAGGATGAGAACACCATTTCCATGATTCTGGCGCAGACCAATTATTTCCCGGGTCTGATCCAGCTGTACTGCCAGAAGCTGCTGGAGGCAATGAAGCGGGATTATGCCGGCTATAACGAGACGGAAACACCGCCGTACATTGTGACAGAAACCCACCTCAAGAGCGTGCTCTCGGATCCCGGCTTTAACGAGATGATCCGGCAGAAGCTGGACATCACCCTGAAGGTGGACAAGGACGAGGGCGGCTACTACATGATCATTGCACTGATCATTGCCGAGCTGTATTATCGGAAGCAGTCGGATGCCGGCTACTCTCTCGCAGAGATTCGGGAGGTCGCCGTGGAAAACCAGATCGGCAGACTTCTGCGGCTGACAGACGAACAGATCAACGAACTGCTCATCGAGATGTGCGACCTGAACGTGCTGGGGGACAACGGCGGAACCTACGTCTTTTCCACTAAGAGCTTTCGGGAACTGCTGGGCGACCAGAAAGAGGTTGCCAACCAGCTGGCAAATTATATCGGGGATGGTGAAGAAGCATGATGACAGAAGAGCTGTGGTGGGGACGCACCCCCAACCCTGCAAGATTTCAGAAAGACGTGCTGGAACAGGTGGAGCTGGAAAATTCTGTCGTCCTGAACTTTCCCGGCGATGTGCCGTGGCGCTCGGTTTTCATCAGCATGCTCCAAAATTCTCTGCATCAGACCAGCGCCACACGGGATTTTTTGGTGATAGAAGCACCATATGAGCGTGATCCCAAAAAACGCATGGAACCCGGGGAATTCATTTTGAAAAATCACTGTGAGCAGTGGGTCTACGACAATTACTGGCCCACCCAGACCTATGGACAATACCTGGCAAGCAAACCGGTGACGCTCCACCAGATGTATATCTATGTCAAGGGCATCCATCGGGACGAATGCGAGGCGTGGTTTCAATTTGTGCGGGACTATCTGGAGAGCTTTCCGGAGAATGCCCAGCACGCTGTCTTTCTGCTGGAGGTGCAGTGCTCCAGCGTCAGCGGCTACCGGCAGCTGACCTTCCTGAACTATCAGGACTATGTTTCGGATTATGACGGGCTGATGCTCTGTCTGGCGGTAACGGCGCCGCTGCGGTGCAGCAGCACACAGAAGCAGTACATCGCCGAGATTGCCGACCACATTGCCGGCGAAAACGTCGAGCAGGCGGGACAGCTGGCAGACGAGGGCGTGGCACTCGCCCAATCGCCGCTGAAAACGGTGGGAACGCTCTTTGCGGACTACGGCTACAACAGCGAAGACTTGGAAAAACGGGTACACGCTGCTGTGTGGGAGGCGCAGATCAAGATCATCTTCCCGAAGATGGAGCAATTCCGGAGCGCATTTATCCGCAAGCATCACGAAAAGCTGATGGGCGTGATGCCCGTCCGCAATTCCAACGGCGAGACCATCTACGAGCCGGACGAACTGGAACTGGGCACGCTGTACTTCATTTGCAACACCAAGTGCCACGTGGAGCAGAAGGACTATGAAAAGCTGCGGAGCTATCGGGAGGCACGCAACAAGCTGGCGCACTGGGACATCCTGAGCTATGAGGACATGCAGTCGCTGGGCTTGCTTTAAGAGCCCGTAAGGAAGTGATACTATCAAAATCATCGCACGCATTCGAAACGATTTCCCGACAAAGTTCGGGATTCCACGGCAGAGCGGTCTGGTGGAACTGGAATCACGGATTGTGATGGAGCCGATCTACCGCAACGCCGACGCCTTTCGGGGGCTGGAGGAATACAGCCACATTTGGTTGATCTGGCAGTTCTCGCAGGCGGTGCGGGAAAACTGGTCGCCCACGGTGCGTCCGCCGAGACTGGGCGGGAACCAGCGCATGGGGGTATTCGCCACCCGTTCGCCGTTCCGGCCGAATCCGGTGGGGCTGTCGGTGGTGGCGCTGAAAGAGGTGGTGCTCCACGGGAAAGATGCGCCGTATCTGATCGTGACCGGCGCCGACCTCATGGACGGCACGCCCATCTATGACATCAAGCCCTACCTGCCCCATATCGACAGCCATCCGGAGGCAAGAGGCGGATTTGCGGTGCAGGCAGCAGCCCACCGGCTGCACGTGGTCTTTCCGGAGGCGTGGCTGTCACAGGTGCCGGCGCATCTGCGTGAACCGCTGACGGAACTGCTGGCGCAGGATCCCCGCCCGTCCTACCAGCACGACCCGGAACGGGTGTACGGCTTCCCCTTTGCCGGCATGGAGATCCGGTTCACTGTGCAGGCGGAAACGCTGACAGTTTGCAGCGTGACACCGGAAAAATAAGCGGACCAAAAGAGTCCCCGCATCGGTCAGACGGTGCGGGGACTTTTGTGCGGTATTTATTTCAGCCGGAGGATTGCGCTTCTTTTTGCTGAGCCTGCTGTTCATAGAGGGTGTCGAGGAATTGTTCCAGCTTTCCCTTGTTGCGTTCGGTGAGGGCGTTGTATTTTTGGAGCACGGCAGCGGCGTCTTCGTGGAGCGAAACGGTACAGCGGTTGACAGGAATGTTGGTGCGTCCGGCGATGTAGTCCAGACTGACCCCGTAGAAGTCCGCCAGCTGGACGGCACGAGAAAACGGAAGTTCACGTTCTCCTTTTTCATATTTGCCATAGTACTGGGCAGTTGTCCCAAGATATGCTGCAAGTTCAGATTGTGTTTTGTCTGCATCTTCCCGCAGATCTCGAATTCGCTGATAAAAAGCCATGTGTGCCACTCCTTTTTTCGTTTATTTTATCACAAATGGCTAAAATATATTGACATATCAATCTAAATAGATTATAATATGAATAGAATAGTCAGATATGACTATAAAACACAAAGGAGTTGGTATCAGTGAAAGCAAGCAGGAAAACAAGGTTTGTCCGGTGGATTGCGGCGTTTGTCAGCATTGTGTTATTTGGAACATATCTGGGTTCTTTGTCAATGAATCCACTGACAGTCTCTGCGATTTGCTGTCGAAAGGATGGCTTTGATAAGAGCAGATATACTCTGACCGGCAATGTTGCACAGGATGTTGCGACGATAGCAAAATCACAAGCTGGTCGAACTTGTTCTGATTTTGGGTATTCTGGGGTCGATTATGGGGCATGGTGTGATGAATATGTTGCGGACTGCCTTGAAAATGCCGGATGTGATGATTCAATCGTTGCACACGGTGGAACGGTTGCAGATTTTGAAAAAAAGATGCGAAAAAGAGGTGCGGTTGTAGTATCTTCGCCGCAGCCGGGAGACCTGTTGTTTTTTTCATGGTCACACGTGGAAATTGTAACAAGGGTCGAGGGTGGCACTGTGTACTGTGCCGGCGGTAATAACCAGGGGAAAACTTATCCTGGCGGAAGATGTGCCGGAGAGAGAAATGCACAGAGCGTTGCAAAAAGCATGGGCGGTTCGATTCGGTTGTATTTGAGACCGAATTATCCGAATCCGAATCCAAATCCGCCGACAAATTTGAGTATAACATCTAATGACGGAAAGTATAAAGTTGGTGATACAGTGACGTTCACGTTTTCGTGTTCAAATGCAACAGAAATGTATATTCCGATAGATGTAAATGGAGAACGAAAATATTTTATTGATGTGTCTGGAAGATCTTCATATACTTGCTCATTTGATACACCAGGTGTATATGGCTATTTTTTATATGCTAAAAATGCAGCAGGCGAAGCTTCTACGGTTTTAGATTATAAACAATTTCGAGTTGATAGTTCTGTTCCTGCGAATTTAACGATTTCTACAGATAAAAATAGTTATGCAGTAGGCGAACAAATTACATTTTCATTTTCATGTGATAATGCTGTAAGAGTAGCTATTCCAGTTGATTATAACGGAAAAAGAACAGATTTTATTGATGTAACAGGGAAAAATACGTATACTTGTTCGTTTGATAAAGCAGGAATTTATGGCTATTTTTTATATGCAGAAAATGCATGTGGAGAATCTACAACTGAATATATCGAATTTACTGTGCAAGACAACCCGCCATCAAATTTGTCTATTTCAACAGATAAATCGTACTATGTAATTGGTGAAACGATAACATTTTCTTTTACAAGTCAAAATGCCACTCGTTTAGCTATCCCAATTGATTATAATGGAAAGCGAGTAGATTTTATTGATGTAACAGGAAAAGATACATATACTTGCTCATTTGATAAAGCAGGAACCTATGGTTATTTTTTATATGCGGAAAATGCTTGTGGGGAATCTTCAACGGTTCTTGATTATAAGCAGATTCAAGTATATGATACAATCCCCGGCGACCTCAACTCCGACAACACCCTCACCACCGCCGATGCCGTTTTTCTCCAAAACTACCTCCTGAACGCCGCCACCCTCACCGCTGACCAGCAGCAGGCTGCCGACCTCAACGCCGATGGCGTGGTGAACGCCCTCGACCTGGCACTGTTCCGGCAGAAGCTGGCATAACCAAACCGCACCCCCAACAGAAAAGCCGTACCTCAGACCATTCCGAGGTACGGCTTCTTTTTCTATGGTTTTGCGTTTTGTTCGTTTAGCGGATCTTCGAGCCTACCGGCAGGCTTTCGTCAGGGAAGATCACCTTGACATCACCGTTGGGCATATCTGCCGCACAGATCATGCCGCAGCTTTCCACGCCGCACAGCTTTGCCGGCTTCAGGTTTGCCACCAGCATAATCTTCTTGCCGATCAGGTCTTCCGGCTTGTACCACGGTGCAATACCGGAAACCACCTGTCTGCCGCCCATGCCGTCGTCCAGCTGGAGCTTCAGCAGCTTCTTGGACTTCTTCACCTTTTCGCATTCCAGAACCTTTGCCACACGCAGATCCACCGCACCGAACTGCTCGATGCCGATCTCCTCTGCCAGCGGCTGCGGGGTGAACTCCGGCTCCTTCGGCTCTTCCTTGGGCTGTGCTGCCAGAATCAGCTGGTTCAGCTCGTCGATCTCCTTCTCCACGTCAATTCTCGGGAAGATGATCTCGCCCTTGTGTACCGTCACATTTGCCGGCAGTGTGCCGAACTGGTCGGCGGTGTCGTAGGTCAGCGTGTCCTCTGTTGCGCCGATCTGCGCCCAGATCTTCGGCATGGTCTCCGGCATGAATGCGCCCAGCGGCAGGGTAATGATGCGGATGGTCTCCAGCAGGTTGTACAGCACTGTTGCCAGACGGGTGCGGTTTGCCTCGTCCCGTGCCAGAATCCACGGCGCTGTCTCGTCGATGTACTTGTTCGCACGGGATACCACCTGGAAGATCTCCGCCAGCATCTGGTTCAGCTGGGTCTTGTCCAGCAGCGTCTCCAGCTTTGCTTTCAGTCCGGTGGCAGCTGCAATGAGGTCGTCGTCAAACTCGCCTGCCTGACGTTCCTCCGGCAGCGTGCCGCCGAAGTACTTGTCCACCATGGCAACGGTACGGGAAACCAGATTGCCCAGACCATTTGCCAGATCGGAGTTGATGCGGTTGATCATGATCTCGTTGGAGAACGAGCTGTCTGCGCCCAGCGCCATTTCCCGCAGGATGTGATAGCGGATGGCATCGGCGCCGTAGCGGTCTGCCAGCAGGAACGGGTCAACTACGTTGCCCAGCGACTTGGACATTTTCTGTCCGTTGAAAGTGATCCAGCCGTGAACGGCGAGGTGCTTCGGCAGCGGCAGATCCAGCGCCATCAGCATTGCCGGCCAGATAATGGCGTGGAACCGCATGATGTCCTTGGCAACCATGTGGACATCTGCCGGCCAGTAGCGGTCGAAATCGTGGTAAGCTTCGTTGCCGTAGCCCAGTGCGCTGATATAGTTGGACAGCGCATCGATCCAGACGTAAACCACGTGGTCGGGGTCGAATGTGACCGGAATGCCCCACTTGAAAGAGGTGCGGGAAACGCACAGGTCTTCCAGACCGGGCTTGATGAAGTTGTTTACCAGCTCTACCGCACGGGTTTTCGGCTGAAGATAGTCGGTCTCTGTGAGCAGCTTTTCAATGCGGTCGGCGAAGGGGGTCATCTTCATGAAGTATGCCTCTTCCTTTGCCTCGGTCACCTCACGGTGACATTCCGGACAGCAGCCGTTTTCGTCCAGCTGGGATTCCGTCCAGAAGCTCTCGCACGGGGTGCAGTACTTGCCCTTGTACTCGCCCTTGTAGATGTAGCCCAAATCGTACAGCTTCTTGAAAATCTTCTGTACGGTTTCTATGTGGTAATCGTCGGTGGTGCGGATGTAGCGATCATAGCTGATGTGCATCTTTGCCCAGAGGGCTTTGAACGTCTTGACGATCTCGTCCACGTATTCTTTCGGGGTAACGCCCTTGGCAGCGGCTTTCTGTTCGATTTTCAGACCGTGCTCATCGGTACCGGTGAGAAAGAGCACATCATAGCCCTGCATCCGTCTGTAGCGTGCGATGGAATCGCAGGCAACGGTGGTGTAGCAGTGTCCGATGTGCGGATTGCCGGACGGATAGTAGATCGGTGTGGTAATATAGAACGGCTTTTTTGACATACAGGATCCTCCTTTATTTGCAGCCGCCGGATCCTGTGGAAATAAGTTCCGGCGGCGTAGGCTCTTAACCTCTATTATAACATATTTCTCTGAATTTGTCACGTGTTTTTTTCGGGATTTGCGTTTTGAGAGAAGCCGGCAGGCAGCGCTTTCTATGAATTGCGGTTCACAGACGGCGAAATCCGCTGTGTCCCGTCTGCCATGGCAAAGAAACACCCGCTGTTCGGCACCAGAGTGACACCGGACAGCGGGTGGTTTTACGGATTATGGGAGCTGATCCGTTTGGAAAGACGGGTGCTTAGAATCTGTTTTCACAAGGCACGTGTGTACGCATGGAAAGACAGGTCCTTAATTTACCGTGCGCAGGACCGACTTGTGGAATACCTGCTGGTAAGCCTTGACGACGATGGGCAGCAGAACGCAGATCATAATGACGTCAAAGGGGAACTGTCCCACGTTCTTGATCAGACGGGGCAGCATCCAGGTGCCGAATGCGCTCCATGCCGAGCCGGACATGGCAAACGGGAAATCCGGATTGATGTAGCATGCGTACAGAATGCTGGAGTTCAGCATCAGATTGCCGATAAGCACCACGGTCAGACGTGCCAGCACGGCGGAGAACAACAGGTTCTTCTGGGATGTGCGGCGATACAGGAACAGACCGTATACCAGCGCATTCAGAACAACCACCAGCGCCAGCAGCAAGTTATATTCCCGCATTTTGGAGCCGTCCAGCAGATAGCCGATGATGTCCGTGCCCAGTGCGGCAATCATGGAAACCACCGGGCCATACAGCATGGCGATGATCATCACGCCCAGAAATGCGAACGTGATGCGGATGTCCGTGCCGATGGGAATGGCGATGGTGCGCAGGACGATGGACAGCGCCATGAACAGCGCTGCAACGGTGATGGTCCGCACCTGTTTCAGTTCACGTGCGGAATCAGTGAATAATGACAAAAAGCCTCTCATGAAAATACCTCCTTACCCTTGACGGGCATTTTGAAATGGTGCTTCGTGCACATAAGGAGTGAATTTCAAGAAAGGCTTTCTGAAAAATCAGGACTTCTTATGATGCATTCAGCGGGATGCGGAATCGGCACCGCAAATTCGGGACACTGTCCTGAATTTTTCGTCCCGGCAGCAACTCCCTGTCTGCCGGACACTTAACGCACCGTTTCCTACTCTGGTAATGCAATCTATCTCAGCGCAGTGCGCTGAAATCACCCGGCAGAGAGAAATGCCGGGGAGATGCCATAGGATTTCGAACCATTTTTCACAAAATACGTGTATCCGCTTTGTGAAGACGGGTTCTTACTTTTCGATCACACGAACACGCAGCACGCCGTCAATGGCGGTCAGTGCCTTGATCATTCCCTCAGTGACACCGTCGATGTCCAGAATGGTGTAAGCGTAATCCTTCTTGCTGGCATTGGTCATATTCTCAATGTTTGCGCCAGCCACGCCGATGACAGAGGTCAGGGCGGAGATCATTGCCGGAACGTTCCGGTGAATGATACAAACCTTGGTATATACTGCCTGAAGCTGTGCATTGGGCAGGTTCACGCTGTTGCGGATGTCGCCCTGTTCCAGATAAGCCATCAGCTCATCGGCTGCCATGCTTGCGCAGTTGTCCTCGCTCTCCGGTGTGGAAGCACCCAGATGCGGGGTTGCAATGATGTGCTTTGCGTTGCAGGTCTTTGCGTTGGGGAAGTCGGTGCAGTAGTAAGCCACCTTGCCGCTCTCCAGCGCTGCGATCATATCATCATCGTTGACCAGTTCGCCGCGGGCATAGTTCAGCACACGAACGCCGTCCTTCATTTTGGCGATGGAAGCGGCATTGATCATGCCCTCTGTGTCCTTGTTGAACGGTACGTGGATGGTCAGGTAATCGGCTACGGCGAAAACATCGTCCTGTGTCTTGACGACAGTCACAGACGGATCCAGACGCAGTGCTGCGCCGATGGACAGGAACGGGTCAGTGCCGACGACCTTCATGCCCAGTGCAACGGCTGCGTTGGCAACCAGTGCGCCGATGGCACCCAGACCGATGATGCCCAGTGTCTTGCCTTTGATCTCCGGGCCGGCGAACTGGCTCTTGCCCTTTTCCACCTGCTTTGCAACGGTGGTTTCGCCATCGGTCAGACCAGCCGCCCAGGTCATTGCCTCCGGAATCTTTCGGGAGGAGATGAGCAGACCGGTGAGCACCAGTTCCTTTACGGCATTGGCATTGGCACCCGGTGTGTTGAATACACAGATGCCGGCTTCTGCGCAGCGATCCAGCGGGATGTTGTTGACACCGGCACCTGCACGGGCGATTGCCAGCAGGTTGGAGCCAAATTCGGTTTCGTGCAGCGATGCGCTGCGCACCAGAATGGCATCCGGATTCTCAGCGGTGTCGGTTACGGTGTAATTCTGTCCGAACCGTTCGGTTCCGGCAGGAGAAATCTTATTGAGTGTTTGAATGGTATACATGGGATTCCATCCTTTCTTCAGGCATTTTCTGTTTCAAACTGACGCATGAAGTCCACCAGCTTCTGCACGCCCTCGATGGGCATTGCATTGTAGATGGAGGCACGCATACCGCCAACGGTGCGGTGGCCCTTCAGGTTCACGAAGCCGGATTCTGTAGCAGCCTTGATGAACTTGGCATCCAGTTCCTTGTCGCCGGTCACGAACGGTACATTCATGAGAGAACGGTCTTCCTTGCGGACGGTGCCCTTGAACAGCTTGCTCTCGTCCAGGAAATCGTACAGGATCTTTGCCTTTTCCTGATTGCGCTTCTGCATTGCTTCCAGACCGCCCATCTTCTTGAGCCACTTGAACACCTTGCCGCAGATATAAATGCCGTAGCAGGGCGGTGTGTTGTACAGGGAGTCTGCATCCGCCTGTGTTTTCCATGCCAGCATGGTGGGGGTGTTCTCCACAGCCGGCTTTTCCGGAATCAGGTCTTCCCGAATGATGGCGATGACAACGCCTGCCGGACCCACATTCTTCTGAACACCGCCGTAGATCACACCGTACTTGGTGACATCTACCGGCTCGCTCAGGAAGCAGGAGGAAACGTCTGCCACCAGAGGCTTGCCCTTGGTGTTGGGCAGCTTCTTATATTTGGTACCATAAATGGTGTTGTTCTCACAGATATAGACATAATCGGCGTCTTCGTCGATGGGCAGATCGGAGCAGTCCGGAATATAGGAGAATGTCTTGTCCTCGGAGGAAGCGATCTTGACAGCCTTGCCGTACTTCTGCGCCTCCTGATATGCCTTTTTTGCCCACTGACCGGTGACGATGTAGTCAGCTACGCCGTTTTTCATTAGGTTCATGGGGACAGCTGCAAACTGCTGGGATGCGCCTCCCTGCAGGAACAGAACCTTGTAGTTGTCGGGAATTCCCATCAGGTCACGGAGATCCTGTTCTGCTGTTTTGATAATCTCGTCGAATGCGGCACTGCGGTGGCTCATTTCCATTACGGACATACCGGTGCCTTTGTAATCCATCATTTCAGCTGCTGCTTCCTGCAGCACTTCTTCCGGCAGCACTGCCGGGCCTGCGCTAAAGTTATACACTCTGTGCATCGCTAAATACCCTCCTGCAAAGCGTGGCATGCAAAACCATACGCTTTGAAATTCTGTTTTCCGATCCAGGACGGCCGGAAATGGCAGGCGACACTGGAACAGTGTCCCTGTAGAATCTGTTTGCAGCAGATTCTCAGAGCTGCTTCCATGGGCATGGCGCATGGTTTTCCAAAGCGCCAGTAATTCCATAGGCCCCTCTATGTATGGATCTCCGTGAAAACAAGCTTCTGCTCTGACCGGTTTTTTGAAACGGTACTTTTTATTATACGCCATTTTCGTGCAATTGTCAAGTTCTGCATAAAATTTGCGGACAATTGTTTTTCCAAGGCGGATTCCCGGCGCCGGTTTTGTCGTTTTTGCACCAAAAAGACCCGCCTGCAAAGATGCAGCACGGGTCTTGTCAAAAACGGTTGTATTGTGGGGTTAGCCGAGAATGCCGAACGTTCCGTCGATTTCCACAGCCAGAACTTCTACGTTGTCCAGAATGGTGATCTCGTTGCCGTCGGCATCGTTGCCCTTCATGGTTACGGCGATGTCATAGATGGCGGTGGCGTCCTCCTTCATCTTGCTGACGAAGTCGTCGCCCAGCAGGGAGGCGTAGGTGTCCAGATAATCCTGTACGAAGTCGGTGTCCTCCTCAAAGTTTTCCTGGAGGACTTCCTTTGCCTGTGCCATTTCCAGACCGGTGATGGTGAAGGTGTCGGTCTGGGCATAGTTCACCAGCGTCTCGTGGTACTGTTCCAGTCCGCGCTCCATGCCATAGCTGTACTTCTCCTGTAAGTATGCCTCCATGGATTCCTGATAGTCCGTATAGAGCTGTGCCTTGTAGAGGTCATAGTTCTGGGTGTCGATGGCATAGAAATAGAGAGAGATGGTGTTTGCCAGACCTTCCGGAACAGCTTCGCTGTCGTAGGTCAGCTTGTAATCCATATCATCGGGGTTGGATTCCGTCACCGGCTGGATGTCCTCTCCGGTGCTCTCAGAAGCAGCGCTGCTCTCCGAGGTGTCGGAGGAATCTGCCTTGCTGCCGCATCCGCCCATGGCAAACAGGGCGGTGCAGGCGAGCAGCAGTGCGGTAATACGGTTCCAAAGGGATTTTTTCATGCGCTTGTCCTTTCCTTATGCCAGCGGCTGGGTGGAAATGCCGTTTTCCGCTGCCCATGTTTCAATGGCGGAGCCGGACGGGCAGGTGATGGTCACTGCCAGCGGTTCTGCGCCCTCTACCAGACCCCAGCGGTCGTATTCCAGCGTGCTGCTGGCGATCGTCAGGTCGGTGAGGCTGCCGCAGCCGGTGAACGCCTCTTCCATAACGGTGGTTGTTGCAGCCGGCAGGGAGATGCTGGTCAGGCTGGAACAGCTTGCAAATGCCGCACGGCGCACGGTGGAAACCGTTTCCGGAATGGAAACCGAGGTCAGCGAACCGCAGTCCATGAACGCACTCTCGCCGATGGTGGCCAGACCATTCGGCAGCGTCACGCTGGTGAGATTCCAGTTTGCCTCAAAGGCGTGGTCGGCGATGGCGGAAACCACATAGCTGTCCACCGTGGACGGGATGTTCAGATCGGTATCTGTCCCGTTGTATCCGGTAATGGAAATGGTGCCGTCATCGTTCATCTGATAGTTGAAGATGCTGGTTTCCGGTGCAGTGTCGCCGCCTTCCGGTGTCGTGCCGACTTCGGTCTGGGAGGCGGAGGTGTCTGCGCCGGCGGTGCTGCTGTCATCCTTTTGATTGCCGCAGCCGGTAGCGGTCATGGCGAACGCTGCGGTCAGGAGGGCAGCCCACAATGCTTTTTTCCAAAATGGATGATGTGTCATATTCGTTCCTTTCTTCGGTGCACCGACTGAAACTGAATCGGTGCGGTTGGCTTTCGGGGAACACGAGTTTTAGACAATCCCGCACAAAGCTTGTGCGGCGTTGCTTTTATTTTTTGCCGCGCATTTTTGCACGGGTCTGATTGCTCAGGATCTGCTTCCGGATGCGGAGTGTCTTGGGGGTGACCTCCAGCAGCTCGTCGTCCGCCAGAAATTCCAGACAGTCTTCCAGACTCAGGTTGCGCGGCGGTACCAGACGGAGCGCATCGTCGCTGCCGCTGGCACGGGTGTTGGTGAGGTGCTTGCGCTTGCAGACGTTGACTACCAGATCTTCTGCCTTGGGGGATGCGCCCACAACCATGCCCTCATAAACTGGCACGCCTGCGCCGATGAACAGCGAGCCGCGCTCCTGTGCGTTGAACAGACCGTAGGTGACAGCTTCGCCGGTTTCGAAAGAGATCAGCGAACCAACGCTGCGGCGGGGAATATCGCCCTTGTACGGCTGGTACTCATAAAAGACGCTGCTCATGATGCCCTCGCCCTTGGTGTCGGTGAGAAATTCGCTCTTATAGCCGAACAGACCCCGGGAGGGGATCAAGAAGGTCAGACGGGTACGGCTGCCCTGCGGGTGCATGTCCTGCAGTTCTGCCTTACGGGAGCCAAGCTTTTCCATGACAGAGCCAACGCACTCCTCCGGAACGTCGATGGACAATTCCTCGATGGGTTCGTAGCGCTTGCCGTCCACTTCGTGGAACAGAACACGAGGCGTGGAAACACCTAGCTCGTAGCCCTCACGGCGCATGTTCTCAATCAGGATGGACAGGTGCATTTCACCTCTGCCGGCAACACGGAATGCATCGGTGCTGTCGGTCTCAGTGACACGCAGGGAAACGTCACGGAGCAGCTCCCGCATCAGACGGTCACGAAGCTGGCGGGAGGTGACGAACTTACCCTCCTGTCCGGCAAACGGGCTGTCGTTGACACAGAAAGTCATTTCCACCGTCGGCTCGCTGATCTTGGTGAACGGCAGCGGTTCGAAGCACTCCGGCGCACAGACGGTGTCGCCGATGGAGATGTTCTCAATGCCGCTGATCCAGACGATGTCGCCCACGGTTGCGGACTCTGCCGGCACACGCTGAAGTCCCTGAATTTGCAGCAGGGAGACGATCTTGTTGCGGCGGGAGTTCTCCGGATCGTGGTAGTTGCCCAGCAGCACCTGCTGTCCCACCTGAATGGTGCCTCTTGCGATGCGGCCGATGCCGATTCTGCCCACGTACTCATTATAGTCAATGGAGGAGATCAGCATTTGCAGCGGTGCCTCCGGATCGCCCTTCGGCGGATCCACATAGGACATAATGGTGTCGAACAGGGGTTTGAGGTCGGTGCCTGTTTCGTGGGGGTCAAAGCTGGCCGTGCCGGCACGGCCGGAGCAGTACAGGAACGGGGTGTTTTCCAGCTGTTCCTCGCTGGCATCCAGATCCATGAGCAGCTCCAGCACCTCGTCTGCGATCTCGTCCAGGCGTGCGTCCGGACGGTCGATCTTGTTGACCACAACGATGATCTTCAGGTTCATTTCCAGTGCCTTGGAGAGCACAAAGCGTGTCTGAGGCATCGGGCCCTCAGCCGCATCTACCAGCAGCAGTGCGCCGTCTACCATGCTGAGAACACGTTCTACCTCGCCGCCGAAGTCCGCATGTCCCGGTGTATCAATGATATTGATTTTGGTGTCGCCGTAGCGTACCGAGGTGTTCTTTGCCAGAATGGTGATACCACGCTCACGCTCCAGATCGTTGGAGTCCATGACACGGTCTGCCACAGCCTGATTTTCCCGGAATACGCCGCCCTGCTTCAGCATCTCGTCAACCAGCGTGGTCTTGCCGTGGTCAACGTGGGCGATAATGGCGACATTTCTCAAATCTTCTCGTACCATAATTCTCTTCCTCTTTCTCGTGTTCGTCGTTTGAAGAAGCAGCATCCGCAGGACACGGCTTCTGATTTTTGGATCTACAAAGCCATACACATGAAATCGAAAAAAAACAGGTAAACTCTCGAAGAGTCTACCTGTTTTTTGGTGGGAGAGGATGGATTCGAACCATCGAAGCTAGAAGCAACAGATTTACAGTCTGCCCCCTTTGGCCACTCGGGAACTCTCCCAAATCACACATGTAGGTTGTAGAATATTGGAGCTGGTGGACGGACTTGAACCCCCGACCTGCTGATTACAAATCAGCTGCTCTACCAACTGAGCTACACCAGCGCTGCAACGATATTTATTATATCACAGGATGTCCCATTCGTCAAGCATTTTTTTGAGGTTTTTGATTTTTTAAGTTTTATAGTGATAAAGTTTAGAAATATTTCTAGAGATGCTTGTAATACAAGTAATTTTGATTATACTGTAAAATAAAATGAATGCGGTTGAAATGGCGGAATACCTGAAGCAAGAGCAATCCGGCGTCAGACGGCAAATCCGGCGCATTCGGCGCAGCGGAACCCAGCGGCTCAAAAACGGCGGATGATTTCCTTTTCAAATCGCAATCACGTAATTTTCACCAAAAAATCAGTTGCATTCCCGTTGCATTTATGTTATAATCTATAGGGCATCTTTTGTAAAATACAAGAGCTTATCGATAATACTATTATAATGTATTCAGAAAGAAAATAAAGAGATCTGTTTTTCGGCGCTGTTTTGCCGGAAACGGAAAGCGAGGGATTGATTCTATGTGTGGAATTGTTGGATATGTGGGAAAGCGGGATTGTACGGATGTTTTGATGAGCGGTCTGAGCAAGCTGGAATACCGCGGATATGACTCCGCAGGCATCGCCGTGTTTCAGGAGGGGAAGATCGTTGTTGCCAAGGCGAAGGGCCGTCTGAAAAATCTGGAGGAGCGGATGGAAAAGGAGGGTCGTCCAAAGGGGCACGTGGGCATCGGCCACACCCGCTGGGCGACTCACGGCGAGCCGTCCGATGTGAATTCGCATCCTCACACCGGCGGAAGAGTCACCATCGTGCACAATGGCATCATTGAAAACTACAAGGAGCTGAAAGACTTCCTCATGGGCAAGGGCGTGACCTTCACCAGCGACACGGACACGGAAGTGGTGGCACGGCTGCTGGACTACCGCTATAACGGCAGTCCCATTCAGACGATTTCCGAGACCATCCGTGACCTGGAGGGCTCCTATGCGCTGGGCATCATCTTCGCCGACCATCCGGATCAGGTGTATGCCGTGCGCTGTGAAAGCCCGCTGATCGTGGGCGTTGGCAAGGGCGAGAGCTTCATTGCCTCGGATGTGCCGGCAATCATCGAGTACACACGGGATTACTATCTGTTGGAACACGAGGAGATCGCCGTGCTGAACAGTGACGGCGTGCAGATCTACGATGCCTTTGGACAGCCGGTGCAGAAAGAGCTGAAAACGGCGGACTGGGATGTGGAGGCAATCGGCAAGGGCGGCTATGCCCACTTCATGCTGAAAGAGATTCACGAGCAGCCCACCGCCATTCGCAATACCATTGCGCCCCGCATCCAGAACGGCCTACCCAATCTGGAGGAGTGCGGGATTACGCCGGAGGTGCTTCGTGGCTTCCGCCATATTCAGGTGGTGGCGTGCGGTACGGCAATGCATGCCGGCACCGTGGGCAAGTACGTGATCGAGAAGCTGGCACGTGTGCCGGTGACCGTGGACATTGCCTCGGAGTTCCGCTATCGGGAACCGCTGGTGGGAGAGGGCGACCTTGTCATCATCATCTCCCAGTCCGGTGAAACGGCGGACAGTCTGGCAGCAATGCGTCTGGCGAAGTCGCTGGGGGCAAAGACCCTCGCCATTGTCAACGCCATGGGCAGTTCCATCGCACGGGAGGCGGATATGCTCATCTATACCCACGCAGGGCCGGAGATCGCCGTGGCTTCCACCAAGGCGTACATCGTGCAGATCGCTGTGATGTATCTGTTTGCCTTTGAACTGGCGCTGGCTGTGGGAAAAATCGATGAGGCGGAGTGCCGCAGACTGGTGGAACTGCTCCAGCAGACACCGGACAGCATCGCTGCCATTCTGGAGCACAAGGAACAGGCGCAGTACATCGCCTCCTCGCTGATTACCGCAGACAGCCTGCTGTACATCGGACGCGGGCTGGACTACGCACTGAGCATGGAGGGCTCGCTGAAACTCAAGGAGATCTCCTACATCCACTCGGAGTCCTACGCAGCCGGCGAACTGAAGCACGGCACCATCTCCCTGATTACGGAGAACATGCCGGTCATCGCCGTGGCAACGCAGAAGGCGCTGAAAGAAAAGACCATCAGCAACATCAAAGAGGTCAAGGCACGGGGCGCCAGGGTGATTCTGGTTTGCCGGGAGAGCGACAGCGTAGATCCGGAGGCAGTGGACATTCGTTTCGATCTGCCGGAATTCGACGATCTGCTGATGCCCATGATTGCGGTCGTACCGCTTCAGCTCATCGCATATTATACCTCGGTGCTCAAGGGAAATGATGTGGATAAACCCCGCAATCTGGCAAAGTCGGTAACGGTAGAATAAGGAAAGCGCAGGATGGGAAAGCGCATTTCCGGAGAAATTTAAAGGATGAGAAAGAATTATGAGAAAACATAAGATCACACTTCTGGTGGCTGCTGTTCTGACCGGCACTGCACTGCTTGCCCTGCCGGTTTCGGCAGACGAGGAAATCGGCGGAATGGAAGAGGACACCACACAGGCGGAAACCGTGACCAGCGGTGACTATACCTATACTTTGGAGACAGACGGCACGGCGACCATTGTCGGCTATAGCGGAAAGGACACCGATCTGACCCTGCCCGGCAAGCTGGACGGCCACGTTGTGGCAAAGCTGGGGGATGATGCACTGGAGAGCCAGACGTCCCTGCAATCCGTCACCATTCCGGAGAGCATGACCGGCATTGGCGATGCCTGCTTCTTTGGCTGCTCCTCGCTGGAGTCGTTCTCGGTGGAGAGCGGCAGCACCAGCTTTGCAGTGGACGACAGCGGTGCGCTGCTCTCCGCAGACGGCACCAGCTTCATCGCCTATCCGCCGGCAAAGTCGGGGGACACCTACACCGTGCCTGACGGCGTAACCGAGCTGTGGCCGGCATCTTTTGCTCAGACGAGTCTGACCAGCGTCAGCCTGCCCTCCGGCTTGCTCTTCATTGATGAGTGGGCGTTTGCCTACAGCGACATCCAGTCGGTGACGCTGCCGGATACAGTGACAGAGATCTATGACTATGCGTTTGCCTACTGCACCCGCCTCACAGAGATGACATTTCCGGCATCGGTGCGCAGCATTGACGCAGCGTCATTCGCCGGATGCGCCAACCTGAGCAGTGTGACATTTGCAGACGGTCTGGAAACCGTTGAGATGGCAGCGTTCGCCGGAACTGCCATGAAAGAGGTGACCGTTCCGGCAAGTGTCAGCGCCATCGGCTTCTGCGCCTTTGGATACGAGGATGACATGAAGACTGCTGTAAGCGATTTCGTGATCTACGGCAGCGTCGGTTCGGAAGCGCAGCGGTACTGCACCGTGGAGGATTCCGAGAACGACTATGTCAACAGCTTTACCTTCCAGAGCGTCCTCACTGAGGACAGCGCAGCCTCTGCCACTGAGGATACCAAGCTTCAGACCGCAGTGGAAGAGAAGAGTCCGTGGCAGCAGTACGGCAAGTGGGTGCTGCTGGGCGTTTGCGTGGCAGTGCTGCTGGTTGGCGGTGTGGTGCTGATCGCCGGCGGTAAGAAGAAAAAGGATGCGCCGGAATCCTCTGATAAGTCCGCTGAGGAAAAACGATGAGAACGTGGTATCAGATCGGATGCGGTCTGCTTGTAGCGGTGCTTTTACTCGGCACTGTGCCGCAGTTTCCGGCAGCAGCAGCGGAACTGGAGACATCCGCAGCGGCAACGGAGGACAGCGGCATTTCTGTGGACACCTCGCAGGATGCCAAGTATGATGTGTTCACCTATCGGGAAAATACGGACGGCGGCATTACCATCACTTCCTGCGACACCGCTGCCACCAGCGCAGAGATTCCGGCGGAGATCGACGGGGCACCGGTGACGCAGATCGGCGATGCAGCGTTTATGAATTGCAGTTTCGTCTCCACCGTGACGATTCCGGAGCATGTGACTGCTATCGGCGAGAGTGCCTTTGCCTCCTGTCCCATGCTCTGCGAGGTGGTTCTGCCGGAGGGGCTGACCTCCATCGGCAAGGGTGCTTTCGAGAGCTGCTCCATGCTGAACATCATCAACCTGCCAAAGACATTGACGGCGCTGCCGGATGCTCTGTTCTATAAATGTACATTCCTGTCTATTCTGGAACTGCCGGACACTCTGCAAAGCATTGGAAACGAGACGTTTTACAGCTGCACGGCGCTGGCATCGCTGGAGCTGCCGGATGGGCTGACCTCCATCGGGAAGTATGCCTTTCAGAACTGCCAGAAGCTGACGGACATCACACTGCCGGCATCCTGCACCTCCATCGGCGACTATGCCTTTGACGGCTGTCAGGCGCTGACGGCGTTCTCTGTGGCAGAGGGCAATTCCGCATACTGTGCCGAGGACGGCGTGCTGTTTTCCGCCGACCAGTCCACGCTGATCCGCTATCCGCAGGCACGGGAGGAAACCGGCTATGCGGTGCCGGATGCGTGCCGGACGCTGGGGGACTGGAGCTTCATTGGCGCTTCCACCTTGGAACAGATCGACCTGAATCAGGTGACTGCAATCGGGGAGGACTGCTTCTATTACTGTACGGCGCTGAAGAATATTGCCGTGCCGGACGGCGTGACGCAGCTCAACGGTGCGGTGTTCGCCTACTGCACGTCTCTGGAGCAGGTGACCTTGCCCGACACGATGCAGACGCTGGGAGATTACTGTTTCTATTCCGATGTGGCGCTGGCGGACATCAACATTCCGGACGGCGTGACACAGCTGGGCGAGAAATGTTTCTATAACTGCGGTGCGCTGCTGGAACTGTCGCTTCCGGCGAGCATCACAGAGATCGGGGAAAAGGCACTGGGGTATTACACCAATGCAGACGGCAAGGACGACCAGCGCATCGACAAGCTGAACATCCGCAATGGGGGCAGCGCTGCGGTGCGTGCCTATGAGCGCAGCTGGAAGCATGCGTCCCTGTGGAAATGGCTGCTTGCCGGCGGCATCGCTGTCGCTGCAGCAGGCGGGATTACGGCGATCGTTCTGGTGCATCGCAGCCGGAACCGTATCCGCACGACCACACGCCAGGCATCGGCGACGAAACCGGGGAAGAGAAAATAGACGGAAAGGACCGAGAAATTTTATGAAGCATATCAAACACACGGCGGCACGCACCTTTGCCGGATTTCTGGCAGCGGTGCTGTCTGCCGGAATGCTTGCCGTTTCCTCCGGTGCGGTATTTGCCGAGGAGAGCACAACGCAGTCCAACACCTTTGACGACGGCACGCTGACCTATACCATTACAGATGGCACAAATGTTTCCGTCACCGGCTGTGCCACTTCGGCGACCCACGTCAGCATTATGCCGGAGATCGACGGCTACAACGTCACTGCTATCGGGGAAGAGGCGTTTGCAGAGTGCGAATCCCTGCAGGGTCTGACCATTCCGGAAACGGTGCAGTCCATTGGCTCGGCTGCCTTTTACGGCTGCACCTCGCTGGAATCGCTGACGATTCCGGACGCTGTCACCAAGATCGAGGACGGCACGTTTTTCAACTGCACTTCACTGAAAGATCTGAAGCTTGGGGACGATGTGACAGAGATCGGAAGCATGGCGTTTGGCTACTGCACCTCGCTGGAAGAGGTCACGCTGCCGAGTGCGCTGGAAACCATCGGCGACCAGCTGTTCTATTACTGCACGGCGCTGCAAGAGGTTTCCATTCCGGCGCATGTGACGCAGCTGGGTTCGTATACGTTTTATGGCTGTATGTCCATGGAGTCCTTTGATGTGCCGGCAACGCTGGAGGACATTGGCGCGCTGCCGTTTTTCGGCTGCCGGAGTCTGAAGACCCTGACCGTGGAGGACGGCAACCCCAATTACATTGTGGATGACAACGTGCTGTATAACAAGGCGCACGACATCCTCTATGCCTATCCGGCAGGACGGGAGGACACGTCCTTTGAAGTGCCGGAGGGAACGCTGGTGGTATACGCCGGAGCATTTTTTGCCGCTGAAAACTTGCAGCAAGTGACGTTCCACGATGACTTGCAGTACATCGGAGAGATGGCGTTTGACTTTTGCAGCGGACTGCAATCCATTACCATTCCGGAGAGCGTGACGACCATCGGGGAAACGGCGTTCTCGGACTGCTCCGCCCTAAAGGAGGTCACCTTTGTGGGCGCAGAGGATGAGGACACCTCAGAAAAGAATCTGGAAATCGGCAGCTATGCCTTTTTCTGCTGCGACAGCCTGAAAGAGGTGACACTGCCCAAGCGGGTGTCCTCCATCGGGGACTATGCGTTTGGCTGTGTTTCCGTGGAAAGCGACAGCAGCGAGGACTCTTCCTCCGGCAGCAGCTCCGATGACATGCAGGTGGAGGCCATGGATGACTTTCTGCTCATCGGATACACCGGTGCTGCTGCGGATTACGTCAAGAAGTGCGACGTGAAGATCAACTTCAAATCCCTGAACTTCGACTGGGGCAGACTGGTATTTTACGTGGTGCTGTGCGCTGCCATTCTCGTGGTGCTGCTGATTGCCGTGCAGGTGATTCGCCGGACGATCATGACCAGGGAGGAAAAGGAAGCGCTGCGCCAGGCAAAGGAACTCCAGAAGATTCCGCTTTCTCAGCGTGGAGAGAACGGCGCTGCCGAGGCAGCGGAGGAGCCGGATGACGGCTACCGCGGCATCTTGGAGGACGACGGGCCGGAGGAGGATGTGGCCGTTCCGGAGTATGACGATACCTATACCCACGGCAGACTCCACCAGATCGTCCACGCAGACCAGCCGGAACCGCCTGCGAAATCCGATGGGGAGAATGACACCAAAGAGGACTAACGGAAACTCGTTTCGGTTCTGATGTTAAACAGCTCTGCTGTCTGCTGCGGTGCAGACGGGCGGGGCTGTTTTTTTGTTGCTCAAAATGTGACCAAACGGGCGGCAGCGGTGTTATTATAAGTGAACGGCCGTGAAATACAGAAAAAGAAGATGATCGCATGCAGGAACGAAGGCTGATAAAACAGTTGAAGCAGCATGATCCGGATGCACTGTCCGAACTGATGCAGCAATACACCGCATATGTGGGAACCATTGTTCGGAACATTCTGGGGAAGGTGCTGACAGAGTCCGATGTGGAAGAGGTAACGGCAGATGTTTTTGTCATCGTCTGGAACCACAGCAAAGAAATTCAGCAGGGGAAACTGCGCCCCTATCTTGCGACTGTCGCTCGAAACTGCGCCAAGAATCGGTTGCGCGGATATCAGGAAACAGTTGGTTTAGAGCAGGCGGAATCAATTTGCTGCTGCGAGGACATTGAGCAGGAGATTGATCAGAAGATTTTGGCGGAGATGCTGCAGGATGTGCTGGATGCCCTTGCACCAAAAGATCGGGAGATCCTGGTGCGCCATTATTATTACTACGAGGGCGTTAAGCAGATCGCAGAGGATCTCGGTATGAAAGAATCTGCGGTGAAAATGCGGATGAGCCGTGCCCGAAAGCGTTTGCAGCAGGAATTGATTGACCGTGGCTATGCCTATGAGGATTCGCCGGCGGTGCAGAAGATACAGTTTGCTGCCATATGAAAAGGAGTGACAAAATATGCAAATGAATGATTACGATTGGTTTGACCACTATGATGCGGAAAAAAACGGCGTACCGGAGATAACATCAGAGGAGATTGCAGCAGATGCTGTTGCAAAGCGTGTGCAGGAACAGCTGGGAATCACGATAAAGCCGATACATTCGCAGCGCCGCAGAACGTGGACACGCTGGGTTGCCGGTGCTGCCGCTGCGGCAGTTCTGGTGACTGGCGGAACGATGCTCTCCACAGCTGCCGGAATCGGTGGAACTGAAGCGTTTTTCCGCAGCCTGTTTTCCAAAGAAGTGTCGGAACATCCGGAAAAAATGGAATCGCTGGTCACCGTGCCGCATGCGGTAATCGATAGTACCAATGCACAGGTGCAGTTTGCACTGTTGGGAATGTACGGCGATGATAGTCAGGCGCTGTTGAGCTTTTCTGTCACGGCATCCGGCGTATCGCTGACGGACGGCTTGAAGATTCCGTATCAGCTTTCTGTCTTGGACACAGACGGAACGGTACTGCTGGAGGAGGCAAACGACGGCGGAACGGTGGCAGAACTTCGGGAAAAAAACGGCGCCTACTATTTGAATCTCAGCATCCAGAAATCCGGACTGCAAGGGAAAAAGCTGGAGCTGACGTTCCAGAATTTCTATACCGATCAGCAGATCCAGGCGATTGATGCACAGGTAAATCAGTATGAGGATTCCTTTCTCAGTGATTACGTGCGGGAGGTGTATGGTGCCGCTGCCTTGGATGGCTTGGCAGCAGGAGAACTTCCAGCAGAATTTGATGTTGCTGCATGGAAAGAATACCGTAGCCAGAACCAGTTGGCGCAGAAGCAAATGGAAAAGCGTGCGCAGTGCTACGCCGCTTCTGATGCAGTGCTGGATGGAACATGGCACACGGAGATGGCGCTGAACTTTGTTGGAAATGCCCCCATCACCGCAGTGTTTGACGGCGGCAGTGTCACACTGCAAACGCTCTCTGCCAATATCTCTATGCCAAGGGAATGGCAGAGGGAGGAAAGCAATGTCACGTTCGTGATCACGTTGAAAGACGGCAGAAAGCTCAGCGATGTGTACACAGAGGATATGGTAGGGCAGGCGGAAGCTTCGGATTATGCCATTCGGCAGATCCACGCAATTCCAAGCTGCGCCGCAGATAGTCTGGATTCGTACATTCCGTTGATGTCTCTGTACGGGACGGAAACAGACTCGCAGGGAAATTTCTCCATGGTTCTCTGCTACAGCGAACCCATTGCACCGCAGGATGTGGCGGAAGTGGAATTGGTACACCTCACATTTCAGGGCGGCGATGCGGGAACGGAGACGTTTGGCGGCTTTGCCGTTTCTGACGAAGTGGTGATCTATTCGGCGGAATAATCTCCTTTTTTGAAGTGGAAAACAGCTCTGCTGTCTGCTGCGGTGCAGACGGGCGGGGCTGTTTTTTTCCCTGCATGTAAATTTTCCGGAATTTCCCGAAAAAAATCGGATTTTTTCCAAAACCCCCTTGCAAAAAATGCTGTTCCATGATATGATAACATAAGAACCAGTCTTTACAAGCGTATCCGTGTGTCTTGTGAAGACAGATTCTAACACCTGCGCTGCTTCTCTTGCACAGATTGCAATGGCAGACGGCAGGGCGCAGGCTCTCAGAGCGCTGCGGTAAAAATTCAGAAAAATACCGATAAAGGAGGATCCTACTTATGCAGTATGGTTACTTTGACCTCAAGAACAAGGAGTATGTGATCGACCATCCGGATACTCCGGCACCGTGGGTCAACTACCTTGGTTCGCCGGAATACGGCGCAATCATTTCTAACAATGCTGCCGGCTATAGCTTCGTCAAGTCCGGCGCAAACGGCAGAATCAGCCGCTATCGCTTCAACTCGATGATGGCACTGCCTGGCCGTTACATCTACCTGCGGGACAACGACACCGCAGATTACTGGTCGGCTTCCTGGCAGCCGGTTGGCAAGCCGCTGGATACCTACAAGAGCGTCTGCCGTCACGGCACCGCATACACTGTGATCTCTGCCGACTATGCAGACATCCGCTCTGAGGTGACCTATTACGTGCCCAACGGCGCAACCTATGAGGTTTGGCGTGCGGTCATCACCAACAACAGCGATAAGCCCAGAAACCTGTCCGCCTTCGGCTTCGTAGAATTCACCAACGACAACAACTATGAGCAGGATCAGGTCAACCTCCAGTACACTCTGTTCATCACCCGCACCAGCTTCGAGGGCAACAAGATCCTCCAGCACATCAACGAGAACAGCGGCAAGGATGCCACCGGTTCCAATCACAGAGAGCGGTTCTTCGGCATGGTGGGCGCACCCATCACCGGCTATAACGGCAATCTGGACAGCTTCATCGGTCCGTACCGCACCTACTCCAACCCCATTGCAGTAGAGCAGGGCAAGTGCAACGGCGAGATGAACTATAACTCCAACGCATGCGGTGCGCTCCAGAGCGACATCGTGCTCCAGCCGGGCGAGTCCAGGGAACTGATCTACATTCTGGGGCAGAAGGACAACGCGCAGGCAAACGAGATTCTGGCTTCCTATGAGGCTGCCGGCAAGGTAGATCAGGAAGTGGAGGAACTGAAGCAGTTCTGGCACAGCAAGCTGGACAACTTCCAGGTACAGACACCGTCCGATGCGTTTAACAACATGATCAACGTCTGGAACGCATACCAGTGCTTCATCACCTTTATCTGGTCCCGTGCAGCCTCTTTCGTATACTGCGGTCTGCGCAACGGCTACGGCTATCGTGACACTGTTCAGGACATTCAGGGTATCATCCATCTGGATCCGGAGCTTGCTGCCGACAAGATCCGCTTTATGCTGTCCGCACAGGTGGACAACGGCGGCGGTCTGCCGCTGGTCAAGTTCGACCACAATGCCGGCCACGAGAACACACCGGACGATCCGGAGTACGTCAAGGAGACCGGACACCCGTCCTACCGTGCAGACGATGCCCTGTGGCTGTTCCCCACCATCCGCAAGTATGTGGGCGAATCCGGCAACAAGGCATTCTATGACGAGGTCATCGTCTATGCCAATGGCGGTGAAGACACCGTTTACGATCACCTGAAGCGTGCCATCCGCTTCTCCATGGAGCGTCTGGGCGACCACAATATGCCGGCTGGTCTGCACGCAGACTGGAACGACTGTCTGCGTCTGGGCAAGAAGGGCGAGTCCACATTCGTGGCATTCCAGCTGTACTATGCAATGTCCATGATGCAGGAACTGGCAGCAGAGCGTGAGGATACCGAATACATCTCCTACCTGACCAAGGCGCAGAAGGCGCTGGGCGAAGCGCTGGCAGACTGCTGGGACAAAGACCGCTTCATCCGCGGCATTCGGGAGGACGGCGTTGTGGTTGGCGCCAAGAAGGATCCGGAGGCTTCTATGTGGCTGAACCCCCAGAGCTGGAGTGTCATCTCCGGTTTTGCCTCCAAGGAGCAGAGCGACAAGGCAATGCAGTCCGTGGCAGACATTCTGGACACCCCGTATGGCGCAAAGCTGCTGGATCCGCCGTACATCGACCACTATTTTGACGGCGCCCTGATGCACATCTTCAATCCGGACACCAAGGAAAATGGCGGTATCTTCTCCCAGTCGCAGGGCTGGCTGATTTTGGCAGAGAGCCTGCTGGGTCACGGCGACGATGCATTCCGCTATTTCGAGGAGAGCTCGCCGGCATCCATGAATGACAAGGCAGAGCAGCGTGTTCTGGAGCCGTATGTACACGGTCAGTTCACCGAGTCCACGGCTTCCCCGTATGCAGGACGCTCTCACGTACACTGGCTGACCGGTACCGCATCCACCGTGATGGTTGGCTGCGTCGAGGGTATCTGCGGTATGCGTCCGGATGCAGATGGTCTGCATATCTGCCCGTCCATTCCGGCAGCATGGGACGGCTTCACCATGGAAAAGACCTTCCGCGGCAAGAAGCTCAGCATCACCGTACAGAATCCGGCACACGTACAAAGCGGTGTGGCTTCTCTGACCCTCAACGGCAAGAAGCTGGACGGCGACTATGTTCCGGCGGATGCACTGGCTGAACAGAACACCGTTGAGGTCGTTCTGGGCTAAGAGCTCGTGTTCATAGGCGTCTATCTACGTCTTTTCGGCAAATTTTGTTGCATACTGCGTTAAAAATTCTTGCCATACGAAAGTATGCCTGCAAATTTTTGCCTTATCTGCAAAAAAATTTGCTCGAAAATCCGCATATATTTCCTACGAACACAAGCTCTAAGCCTTAGAATCCAATCAGACACACTAGAAATCAACAGAAAACCCGCCTGCGTTCCGGCTTTTTCGGACACAGGCGGGTTTTTACTTGGATTTTACTCTGCCACGGTTTCAGAGTTTACACAGCTGAATATCATAAAATACTGCACAGGCTCTAAGATACCAAAGCAGGCGGACGTGTTCATCACATCCGCCTGCTGTTTTTATGCAAGATGATGGGAAAGCGTTATTTCGCATTTCCCAGCAGATTGCCGTTTTCGTCTACCAGCGCAAAGTCCACGTTTCCGCTGTTGACATCGATCTTGGTGCACTGCACCCGTACCGTGTCGCCCAGACGGTAGCATGCGCTGCCCTGTTCCTCCTTGAAAGCGATGCTGTCGTCGTTGACCCAGTCGCTTTCCGGCAGGGTTGCCACGTGCACCAGACCCTCTACGGTGTTGGGCAGTGCTACATAGAAGCCGAAATCGGTGACACCGGCAACAATGCCGTCGAAAATCTCGCCCAGATGCTGCTGCATGTACTCCGCCTTGTAGCAGTCGTCGGCGCTCCGCTCAATGGTGATGGCACGAACTTCCGTGTCGCTGGAGCGTGTGGAAGCCTCTACAACGAAGCTGTCGTACATCTCGTGCATGGCATCGGCATCGGGATTCTCGCAGTAGCTGCTGAGGATCCGGTGGATTGCCAGGTCGGGATAACGGCGGATGGGGGAGGTGAAGTGGGCGTAGTCCTTCAGTGCCAGACCAAAGTGGCCGATGGGATCCGGCGCATAGGCAGCCTTTGCCATGGAGCGCAGCACCATGACGTTCAGCACCGGATACAGGTCGGTGCCTCTTGCGCCGTCCAGAATCTCTGCCAGATGGCGGGGCTTGATGTCGGTGAACACCGGCACATCCACGCCCAGACGCAGGAGGATCTTTTCCAGATTCTCGATCTTCTCCGGAGAGGGCTTGTCGTGGACACGATAGACAAAAGGCAGGTTCTTTTCCCGTGCCATCTTTGCGGCAGCTTCGTTTGCCAGCAGCATCATCTCCTCGACGATGCACTCGCTCTTTCCACGCTCCCGTGCAACCACGTCCACGCAGACATCCTCATCGTTGATGATGAGCGCACCCTCGGCAGTCTCCAGCTCCGGCGCACCACGGCGCTTCCGCTCCCGCAGACGGATGTCGCACAGCTCGTTCATCAGCGGAATCATGTGGATGACATCCTGATACTTGTCCAGCAGCTCCTGAGAAGCCGAGCCGTCCAGAATCTGATTGACCTCGCTGTATACGCCCTTGACGGCGGAGCGGATGACCGTCTTGCGGAACTCGTACTTCACGATCTCGCCGTTTTCGTCCAGCTCCATGAGTGCGGAGAACGCCAGACGGTCTTCGCAGGGGTTCAGAGAGCAGATGCCGTTGGACAGGCTGGTGGGCAGCATGGGAATGACGTGGTTCGCATAGTAGATGCTTGTGCCACGGTCCAGCGCCTCGGTGTTCAGCGGGGTGTTCGGGCGGACATAGTGGGATACGTCGGCGATGTGTACGCCCAGCTTGTAGCCGGCGGCTGTCTTTTCCAGCGAAACTGCGTCGTCCAGATCCTTGGAGTGTGCGCTGTCAATGGTGAAGATGGGGGTGCTGCGCAGATCCAGACGCTTTTCATATTCCTCCTGCGGAATGGGTGCGTTTGCCAGCTGTTCAGCCTCGGCAACGACCTCCTCCGGAAACGCCACGTTTACGCCGCGGATGGCAACGATTGCCTCCGCACAGACGCTGGCACGGGTGGAAACGCCGAAGCTATAGACGATCTTGACCTTGTGCTCTGCGTGGCGCTGTCCGCGGTATACGACCTCTGCCAGCACCTTTTCGCCCTCGTGATAGATGACGCTGTCCTTGCGCTGAATCTGGATGGGAGTCTTGGACATGGTGTCCGCACGGAACATCAGCCTGCCGTTGTCGTCGATGATGACACCGGTCAGCTTGCTGTCCGCCTCCTCCAGAATGGCGAGCACCTCGCCCTCCGGCTTTCCGCTGCGGGAGGGAATGTTGCCGATGAGCACACGGTCTTTGGTCATTGCGCCCTGCAGGAACTTTCCGGGAATAAAGACATCCTGCGCACCCTCTTCCTCCGGCCGTGCGAAGCCAAAGGTACGGTTCAGGCGAACGATGGTTGCCGGGAAATATCCCATGTTGGCGGAGGAAACATATCCCCGCCGGCGCTCGCAGATGGCACCCTCGTGGCGCAGCTCGTTGATGGCCTGCCGGAAATTGGCAGCGCCGCCCCGGTTGGTGCGGCATTTTGTCGCAAGATCACGGTCGCTCAGGGGAGTGCGCCCGTTTTTCTTGAGACATGTCATAATCTTCTTGCGGTAGCTTTCGACGCTCTCAGCGCCTCCGAACTGTGTATTTGCCATAAATACAAATCCTTCCCGCCGCCCATTGCGGCATCTCTTTTCTCATTTTCTTTCTCATTTTCTCAAATTTTTCTTGGCATAGGCAAAAAAACATCCTGTGCATCAGTGTCGCTCTTGCATCGAAGGATAACACCAAAAACACAGGATAGAATTTCGATTGCTTATTTTGTCAGCAGCGGCATTACGATATCCATGAACAGAATCAGTACAAAGAACACGATCGAAAACCAGAATGTCACTTTTCTCAGACGTGCTTCCTTGGTACGGCCACGGTTCTTGTCGTAGAACGAATCGTTGCTTGCACCGGTCAGTGCGGCGGTTGCATTCTGCGGCTTCTGCTCCTGCATCAGACAGATGACTGTGATGATGGCACTTGCCAGCAGAACAGCGGAACCCAGAATGATTTCCAGTACTCCCATGGGAATTTCCTCCTGTTTCAATTTTTTACCCGACAGACAGACGCTGCCTGTAACTTTTCAATATTTCTTTTATTATATCACATCCGCACCAAAAATGCAAGGACTTTTCCGCAAAAAAATAGACAAAGAACCCCTTTTGAAACTGGTGATTTTTCATGAAATCATGGCATATGATACAGAGAACGAACCGCTTCGGCGTCTGCGGGCAGGCGCTGCGCAAAGGAAAGGAGATCGCTTGACGATGAAAACACAACAGCCGCCGGCACCTGCCGGACATCACAACCTGATTTTGGAAGACCGCGGAAAGCTGACGCTGACCGGTGTCACCGATGTGGACTGCTTTGACGAGCGCATCATCAATCTGTTCACCAGTCTGGGCGAACTGACTGTCAAGGGGCGGAATCTGCACATTAACGACGTGAGCGTGGAGAGCGGCGACATGACCATTACGGGGGACATCTGGCTGCTGCAATACGGCGACAAAGACCGCCGCGGTCCGCTGTCGCTGCTGGGAAAGCTGTTCCGCTGATGGAGCTGGAGACGTTTTTCACGGTGCCGGAGCAGACAAGGCTGCTGTTCTGCGCCGTATTTCTGGGGATTCCGCTGGGGCTTTGCTTCGATGTGCTGCGTGTCCTGCGGATGCTTCTGCCCCATGGAAAGTTGGCGGTGGCGCTGGAGGATACGGCGTTTCTGCTGGTCTGGGGCGGTGCGCTGCTCTGCTTTGCCGGCATTTTTGCCCGGGGGGAAATGCGTGCCTATTACGCCTTGGGGAGCACGCTGGGATTCCTGCTGTACCGCTGTACCATCGGCACAGTAATGGTGCGTGTGCTGCACCGGATCTTCGGGGTGTCCGGCAGGGTGCTCCGCTGGCTCACAACGCCCCTTTTCCACGGTGTTGTGCGGATTTACGGTGTTTTGAAAGAGAAATTTGGCCATTTCGCCAAAGTTTCTGGAAAAGTTCATTTTTTTTGGCATTTGCCCTTGATTGTCATCCGAAAAGTATTGTATAATAACAAAAGGAAAACCGTCAAGAGGTGAAAATTGACAATGGCAAAGAAAAAGAAGCAGAAGACGGAGAAAAAATCCAGACTGATTTTCCGGATTCTCCGCCGGACGGCGATCGCTGCTGCCATCATCGGCTGTACCGTCAGCGTGATCTCCACACAGTCCAGCATTGCGGAGAAAAAGACGGAGCTGGCGCAGTTGGAAAAGCAGATCGACAAGCTTACGGCGGACAACGAGGATCTGGAACGGATTCTGGCAAGCGACGACATCGACAGCTACATGGAACGTCTGGCACGGGAGGAGTATAACTACGCCTATCCGGATGAAGCTCGCTTTTATGACGCTTCCAGAAATTGACACAGACTTTGACGGGGCAGAACACGGAAGCACATCACGGCAGGCATGGCAGCGGTGCTGCCTGTCATCAGAAAGGGATATGGAGTTACATGCAGGTCGAAATTGGGAAAATCTATGAGGGCACAGTAAAGAATATTACAAACTATGGGACATTTGTGGATATCCATAACCCCGATGGGGAACGGATCATGGGCATGGTTCATATCTCTGAGATCTCCAGAAGCTATGTCAGCGAGATTCGGGATTTTGTGACAGAGGGACAGCAGGTGAAGGTCAAGGTCATCGGCATCAACCCGCAGGGAAAGATCAGCCTTTCCATGAAGCAGGCGGAAGAAGCGCCGGCTGGCGGCGATCGTCCCCAGCAGCGCGGCGATCATCGGGGACACGGTTCCCGCAGCGGCGGTTCCCGTCCGGAGGGCGGACAGCGCCGTGGTGGAAAGCCCAGCGTCTGGGAGCCGAAGAAGCGGCAGGCACCGTCGGAGATGACTTTTGAGGATATGCTCTCCCACTTCAAGCAGAACAGCGAGGAGAAGATGTGCGACATCAAGCGCAATACAGAGCGAAAGAATCGTTCCAGACGGAAGTGATTTGGAAAGAATCGGCGGACGGCAGAAATGCAGTCCGCTTTTTTGATGCCAAAGCCAAAAAAGAGGTACCTCCCTTGCAGGAGTGTACCTCTTTGTGTTCTTGCGTGACAGTCAGGAAACGCAGCGCTTATTTGCTGTCAGAATCGCTGTCGTCTTTTTTCTCGTCCTCTGCATCTGCTGTAATATGTGCCGGCTGGTCTGCGTCATCGTCGTCATCGTCGGCATCTACAGCGCCTGCGAACGAGCAGAATCCGCCCTCGCATCCGCCGGCTTCCGGTGCGCTCTCTTCCTTGTCGGCTTCCTCCGGCTTTGGAGCGTCGGTATCAGTCTTTTCGCAGCAGCAGTCGCTGTCGTCGTCCTCAGCCGGGATAGGATCCCCCGTACAGATGGTGACATCTCCGCCTTCCATGGGCTCTAGTCTTGCGTTCTGTTTCTTCTCGTGTGCCTTTTTCAGTGCAACGATGGTAGCTGCGGATGCAGCAGCGGCAGCCAAAACCATTGCGGCAATTGTAGTTGCTTTCATAACGATACCTCTTTTCTCCAAGACCGTTTCTATTTCGTTCTGCCGTGGCCTGGAAAACGGCAGAACGACATTTGTTTTGTGAACCATAAAAAATCGGTGAGTGTGGAAATGTATGAGTGAAGCGCCTGTTGTCCTCTGTCTGCGCCTCCGGTTATTCCATTCTCCAGAGCTTGATCTTTTATGTGAACCGGACGATGTTCCGGTTCTGTTATTAGTATACCATGTTTCCGGAAAAAATACAAGTCCTTTTTCGCAACAATATTGATGATTCTGTCCACTTTTTTGAACTGCTTTTGAAAAGACTTACAAATTTCCGGTGCAGTGCATGGCGAGGGTGATGGCAGCGAGGGGGGCAGTTTCGCAGCGGAGAATGCGCTCTCCCAGCCAGACAGAAACGGCGCCGGCGTTCTGGAGCTGTTCCGCCTCCTCCGGATCGAAGCCTCCCTCGCTGCCCACTGCCATGGCGATGGTATGGCAGTTCTCGAAGGGCACCTGTGAAAACCGGATGCCGCCGTTCTCATACATTAAAATGGCACGGTCTGCCTCCTGCATCTCACGGCACATCTGCTGGAACGTGTAAAGCGCTGCAATCTCCGGAATCATGCCGCGCCCTGCCTGCTTAGCGGCAGAGGCGGCGATTTTTTGCAGACGGGGCAGTTTCTTGGCAAACTCCGCCGGCTTGGGGCGGGAGATGCAGCGGCGGGTAAGGACGGGAACAATGCGGACGGCTCCCAGTTCCACGGATTTCTGGATGATCTGTTCCAGCTTGTCCGCCTTGGGAAGCGCCTGATAGAGCGTCAGGGCGACCGACGGCTCTGCGGCACAGAGCGCCGAGGACAGCATTTCCAGATGCACTTCCTCCGGCGTGATGGAGCGGATCCGGCACTGGTAGTCCTTGCCGTAGGCACAGACCGTCAGCGGATCGCCTACACGCATCCGCAGGGACAGTCCGATGTGGCGGGCATCCGGCCCTGTGATGCAGATATCCGATTCGTCAAGTTCTTCTAAAAAAAATCGTGGCATAATGCGACCTCCTGTGGATCAAGTGCCTTTTTCGCACGCTTTGGTTTGACATTCTGAGAAAAATATGATACAGTAGTAACGATGAGAATTTGTTCCGATTTTTTGTCATCGGGCAGATCGAAATGCAGAAAGGATGTATCATTATGAACCATACTTCAACCCTGCGCCGTGGAACAGCTGCGGTTCTGGCAGGGGCGCTTTTGCTGAGCTTTGCCGGCTGTGCGGACAACCAGACCAACGAGGGAACCGATATCCCCATGGAGAACCTCGCCTACGGCGCAACGCTGCGGGAGGACACTTCCCACGATTTCACCATTGAGTACGACAAGCGGTTTCTGGAGCAGGACGAACTGGATCTGCTGTTCAGCTACTACGACTCCATTCAGAAGCAGGATGTGACGGAATTCACCTCCTGCATCGTGGATTTCTATCTGGACTATATTATTGAAAACATGTACGGCGGTCTGCTTCAGAGCGATGCCTATCTGACCAAGGTGCACGATGCGTTCCAGACGGCAGCCGGCGGTGACTTCACGTTCTCCTATCTTCAGATCACGGACTGTAAGGATGAAGATTCTCCCACTTCCGGCGTGGACTATCTCAAGGATATGTTCAACACCCTGCAGGGGGAGGACTACTGGACGACCCACGTCAGGGACTGCAAGGCGCTGACGACCAAGATCGCCATGACCAGCGGTGATAAGAGCGTGGATAGTCAGGACATGACGGTCTATCTGGTCAATCTGGACGGCACGCTTTACGTCTGCCCGTGAGAATCGGCGGAATCGGCGTCCTCGTCATCGGTTTCTCCGGTGAGAAGCTGGCGCTGACGCTTTTTCTCCGCCTGAATCCGGCGCTGTTCCTCTCCGAGTTTCAGCATTGCGGTGCGAAAACGGTGAAACAGCACGACCATTACAATGAGATAGATCACGGTGATGCCCACCAGCAGCACGATCTTCCATTCCTCTTTTCCCATGGGTTTCTCCCTTCTGTCTTTGGTTGCGGTCAAAATAGTTTGTCAAGTCGATTGGAATAGTTTCATTATAGTATGTTCCGGAAATTTTGTCAAGGTGCGGTGTGGGAGAGGAGAATTCGGTTCTGCGGACGGCGCAGCCGCCAATGGGTGAAAAAACGTGCAGAATTTTTTCCGCTTTGCAAGAATTTCTGTCCGTTTTGCAATAAAGCACTTGCAACAAATCGGAAACTGTGGTATAATATCTTCGTCTGTTGCTCTGTGCGAAGTGGGAGCGCAGCGTAACCTTTTCCGCAAGCCGGCAGAATGCATCTGCGGTGCGGAACGCATTTTATTTTTAAGGAGGAATTCCATGTCTAACAACAAGACCCAAGCCGCTGTTGTGTCAAAAAGCCCGAAGGGCGCCAAGCACATCACAGCCGGCGGCGTCCTGTCTGGTCTGGGGAAATGGATTGTCCGCAATCGGGTTTACTTTGCGGCATTTCTCATTCCGGCAGCGCTGACCTATCTGGCGTATGCGATCTTCGGATTGTATCCGTTCGGGGAGGAATCGGTGCTCTGTCTGGACCTGAACGGACAGTACGTCTACTACTTCGAGGCCCTGCGTGATGCGTTTTGGGGCGACGGAAGTATTTTCTACAACTGGTCCCGCAATCTCTCCGGAGAGTTTACGGGAATCATCGGGTATTATCTGGCAAGTCCGTTTACCCTGATCGTCCTGCTCCTGCCGGAGAAGTTCATGCTGAGCAGTCTGCTCATTATGCAGCTGTGCAAGCTGGGTGCGGCGGGTGTGACATTTAGTTATTTCCTGCAAAAGCGGCGTAATGTCAAGCCGCTCCAGTCCCTGCTGTTCTCCACCATGTATGCCATGATGGCATATGCGGTAATTCAGCTGATCGACCCCATGTGGCTGGACGGACTGGTAATGCTGCCGCTGATCATGCTTGGCATTGAGTATATGGTGGACGACGGCAGACGCCTGAACTACATCATCCCCCTTGCCATCATGTGTGTGGCAAACTTCTACATCGGCTACATGATCTGCATCTATGTTGCCCTCTACTTCCTGTTCTACCTCTTCTTTGGCTCGGACAGGAAGCGGAAGCCCTACGACTATGCAGCCACCATCGTCCGTGCCATCTACTCCTCTGTTGTGGCACTGGCATGTGCGGCGTTCATGCTCCTGCCGGTATACTATGCGCTGAAGCTCGGTAAGTTCGAATTTACCGATCCGGACTACAGCTTCCGTTTCCAGTCGGAATTCGGTCTGCTGGATCTGCTGCCGCAGCTGCTGCCGGCACAGTACGACTCTGTCAACGTACAGGGCAAGCCGGAGATCTACTGCGGTCTGCTGACAATTGTCCTGCTGCCGCTGTTCTACATGAACACCAAGATCAGCACCAAGAAGAAGATCGGCTACACCGCACTGGTTGTCATCATGGTTTTCTGCATGATGTGCGTTCCGGTGGACATGATGTGGCACGGCGGACAGGTGCCGAACTGGCTGCCGTTCCGCTACTCTTTCCTGCTGTCCTTTACGTTCCTGACCATGGCGGCAACCACATGGGGCAAGATGGAGGGCGTCAAGAAGAAGCACCTGCTGATCTCTCTGGCAATTGCCCTTGCTGTCGTGCTGTACGTGGGATTCAAGAAGTACGATCAGATGGCATCCGGCGCCGTTTGGATTGCCGGCGGTCTGATCGGCATCTACCTGATCCTGCTGTACTTCCTCACCGGCAATGCGCTCCTGCCCGGCAAAAAGACATTCAACATCGCCCTGTCTGCGATCATGCTCTTTGTTGTGGGCAGTGAGGCGACTTATAATGCCGTGGACTCCATGAAGGACATTGACGACGAAGTGGCATACTCCACCCGTGCGTCCTACCAGAACTACGTGTGGAACGGCCGTGCGGCAACCGATGCGCTGGAGGAATACGATCCCGGTCTGTACCGCGCGGAAAAGACATTCTTCCGCTGCGTCAACGACAATGCGGCATTTGGACTGAAAGGTATCTCCCACTCCAGTTCCGTCATGAATACCCGTGTCATCAACTTCATTGAAACCATGGGCTATTGCATGCACAGCTATTATACCCGTTATGACGGCAATACGCCTCTCGCCGACTCGCTGCTTGGCATCAAGTACGTGCTGGATCGCGGCGATTCCAATCGTCTGCTGAACCCGACCTATGAGCCGGTATTGCAGTACGACTACACTAACGAAAACGACGTGGACAAGACCATCACCGCCTACGAGAACCCCAATGCGCTCTCCATGGGCTATATGGTCAACAGCGATGTCACCAAGATCGACCATCTGGGCAACGACAACCCGTTCAACAGCCAGAACATCTTCCTGAGCACCATGAGCGGCAACACTGTCTTTGATGAAAACGGACAGTTCGAGTCGTGGCACGAGTACTATACGCCACTCCAGCTGGCAGAGGATATGGTGGTCAGCGATGCGGTCACCACAAGCCCGTACGGCGAACAGACCAAGTTCGAGGACAACGGCAGCGGCGACCCGACGGTGGACTTCCATCTGGTGGCAGAGTCTGACGAGCCGATCTACCTGTACTTCAAGACGGAGTTCCAGCACAAGGTGAACCTGTGGACTGCCTCCTGGACAGAATCAGAGTGGAACGACTGCGAGAGCACCTGGAGCGCAGAGAATCCGGACGGCACATTCAACTGGAGAGCTGCGGACCAGCAGGCAAACGCACAGTCCCGCTTCACCGGTCTGGGCGAGTACTTCGAGGGCGATAATTACACCATCCTGCGTCTTGGCGAATACGAGCCGGGCACAAAGATCACCGTTCGTATGACCGTTGCCAACGATTACACCATCGTCAAGAACTTCCTCTTCTACACCTTCCATCCGGATCTGTTCCAGCAGGACATCGATACCCTGAAGCAGAACCAGTGGAATATCACCGACTACAGCGCACGGAAGATCACCGGCGAGATCACCGCAGAGGACGGTCAGCTGATGATGACCAGCATCCCGTATGAGCCGGGCTGGAGCATCAAGGTAGACGGCAAGCGTGTGGACAATCTGGTGGAAGAAGTCAAGAATGACGACGGCAGCATCAGTCTGAAAAACCAGAGCGGCGACAGCGGACAGATCGTCGTGGTTGATGCCATGGTCGGTCTGCGGCTTCCTGCCGGCACTCACACCGTTACCATGACGTATACCCCGCCGGGATGGTGGATCGGTATTGCATTGCTGGCAGGCGGAATTGTCCTGCTGGTGGTATTCTGGTTCGGCGACCGCAAGCGCTATGCAGTGATGCTGGCAGAGCTGGCGCAGCAGCAGGAGCGGGAGCGTCAGGAGGCTGCAAAGCGTGCCAAGATGAAGTCCGCAAAGGCTGCCAAGGAGAGCAGTCCGGAGGCACTTCTGGAGAAGCTGGAGGCACTGCATAAGCAGGGCGTTCTGGACGACGCAGAGTTCGAGGAAAAGAAGGCTGCGATCCTGAAGAAGAAGCCGGCAGAGAACGCCGGGGATCCGCCGAAGCCGTCTGAGAAAAAAGACAGCGATGACGGCGACACCGAGGATTCGGCAGATTAACACCGCAAGAAAAGCTTGACAGGTACGCCGAAATGGTGTACGATAAGAGCACGTGGGCTGACACGATTCAATCCGATGGCAGGATCTCTCTGGACTTGCCAACTCTGTTGCGAAAGATACAGGGCGTCGGCGAAGGCGACGAAATTCCTCGCTCCCCTGCCGGACATAAGGGCCGGCGCAGTTGGGCGGACAACAGAAAAATCAGTCGTCAAAAGGCGGGAGCATTGCTGCGGTAATGCACCGCCTTTTGGAACGTCACAGCCGATACACAGGCTGTGGTGAAAAAACGTGGGCTGACACGATTCAATCCGATGGCAGGATGTCTCTGGACCTGCCAACTCTGTTGCGAAAGATACAGAGCGTCGGCGAAGGCGACGAAATTCCTCGCTGCGCTGCCGGACATGAGGGCCGGTATGGTTGGGCGGACAACAGAAAAATCAGTCATCAAAAGGCGGTAGTATTGCTGCGGTAATGCACCGGCTTTTGGAACGCTGCGGCGAAAAAACGTGGGCTGACACGGTATCAATCCACGGTGGCACCTTGTGTGCGACCGATCCTGTTGCGAAAGATACAGGACGCTGGCAGGCAGCGAAAAACCTTGCTCCAATGCCGGACGTAAGAGCCGGCCCCGTTGGTTGGACAACAGAAAAATCAGTCACAAAAAGGAGGGAGCATTGCTAAGGTAATGCACTGAATTTTTAAAACCCAGAGAATCAGAGAAAGAGAATCCCCCGCATCCGGTGATGTTCCGGATGCGGGGGATTCTTGTTGCTTGTTGAAAGAATAGAATCAAAGTGTTTTCTGCATTTGCAGATAGTTCACGGGCTGGAATCCCATCCGCTCATAGAGCGCACGGGCACGGGGATTCTCCTGCGTTACTTCCAGCCGGATGGCAGCCGCTTTGCCCTTGAGATCTTCTGACAGGGCTTCGATTGCCTGCGTGCCGTAGCCCCTGCCCTGATACGCCGGACGGAAGTAGATCTCCTCCAGCCATACCAGCACACCGCCCGCCTCATGCTGCATGGTGCGGTTGGTGACGACAAAACCGGCGGGCTTGCCGCTGTCCAGAAAGATGTAACCGCCCAGATACTGATCGGAGCGCAGAATCTCCTGAAATGCCCAGTGGTGGCGCTCCGGCGGAATGGGGTGGAGCACTGCCTCAGAGTGGTAGAATTCCTCTGCCATTTCGCAGAATGCCGCCTCGTCTGCCGGCTCGAAGCGTCGAACTTGCAGATTGTTCATCGGCTGTTTCCGCCTCCTCCGTGGCTTCCTCCGCTGGAACTGGTGTGGCTGCTTCCGCCGCCGCCACCACCGCCGCCGCCGCTGCTGCTTTCGATCTTGGTGCGGGTGCGGTAGGTGCGGAGAAACTGATCGGTGTTCCGCTTATGGCGAATCTTGCCGGCTTCCAGATAGTTCCGCATGTTGCCGGCGGTCTTGAACTGGTAGCTGGAGCGGATGATGAGCAGCGAAAGCCCGAACGCAATGAGTGCGCCGGCAATGGCAATGAGAATAATCATGCCCCAGCTTAGTTTCGCCGTGTATTCCTCGGGCAGCTCGGATACCTCTTTCACCACGCCGTTCTGCATGATGAGGTACTTGCCGCTGTCCTCGTTGTAGGTATAGTAGGTGTCGCTGGGCGCACCCTTCTCGGCGTAGTATTCCAGATTGTAGCAGAACTGGTGGAGTGCGCCGGGGATATCCTCGCTGCCACGCACCAGATAGGGGTTCATGCAGGAGAAAATTTCCGAAACACGGTCGGAGGAACTGGAGTTGGTGTAGTAGAACTGTCCCTTTCCGCTGGTGGAAATGTAGTCGTACAGATGAGAGGCACCGGACATATCCAAATAGAGGAATACACCGTCGGTGTTGATACCGTACAGTTCATCGTACTGGTCATCGCAGAACGCAACGGTGTCCGCATCGCTGCCGTCGCCGACCTCTGTTGTGCCGATCCAAACGCCGATGTTCATGCCGGTCTGGTCGGCGGTGTCCTGAAGCTCTGAGAGGACTGCGGAAAATTCCGAGTCAGTCAGCAGATAGCCCTCGTCGCAGAGATAGACATTGTCCTCTTGTGCAACAGAGGTTGTCGCAGCCGTGGGCAGTGCCATCGCACCGGCGCACAGACCAATGGTGAGCAGTGCTGCTGCACTGCGCAGGAGTGTTGTCTTCATCGGAAAATCCCCCCTCCAAGCAGCAGGAAAATAATCAGCACCACCACGCCCAGCGCACTGCTGAACAGCAGCGCTTTCGCCCAGCTGAGAGGCGGTGTGCCGGATTGCTTGCCGGTCTGTCCGTTTATGGCAAAGCTGTAGTCTTTTCCCTTGTACTGGTAATTGAGAAACCACACGGGCAGCAGCACATAGTCGTGCTGCATCTGGCGCAGCTGGATATCCCGCTGCTGCACAGAAAAGGAGGAGTAGCCGGACACGCTCTCCCGCAGCAAGGCAATGCTCTTGTCCTCCACACGCTGTTTCACCCGCGGGAAAACCTCGTCATAGGAATCATCGTATTTCTGCGCCATAAATCCGCTCAGATACTGCATGCTGAAGGTTTTCATCTTGTCGTAGGGAAACGGCTCGATGGCGTCCATCAGAGCGTCGTCGATTTTCTTGGAGCCGTCTGCCGGAACGCCCTTATACGGGATGTCGGCAGCACGCTCTACCAGATATTCCTGCGTTTCTGTCACCTGATAGTCGCCGTCTCTCCACGAGCGAACCTTTTTTCCGATGCCGCTCATACTGGTATCGGCGATGCAGTTGGTCAGCCAAAATGGCACGTAGATACCGCTCATCTTCTCCAGCTGCTTTTCCGAGGTGAAGCCCTTGGGCAGGAACCAGCGCTTTTTACACCACTTATGGAAGCATGCCAGTGCCTGATCCTTGGTGATGGAAAAGGGCAGAACCCACGCCGGACAGTATTCGCCCTGCAGCCGTCCGGCAAGCACCACCGGAGCGTGGCAGTAGTAGCAGAATGTGGCGGAGGTTTCCGCCTCAGCGATGATCTGCGCCCCGCAGTTCTGGCAGGTGTAAAGCCGTGTGCCCTCTTCGAAAGCAGCCTCGTCCGCCTCGTTTTTCAGTGTGGCAGCGTCCGGATCGGCATTGGCGTTCGCCTGATGCTCCATCTGGGCGTACATCTGCTCCATCTCCGCCTCGGTATAATGGCTGTCGCAGTACGGGCAGGAAAAATTCTGGTGTTCCGGATCGAAGGTCAGTTCTGCACCGCAGTTGGGGCATTTATATTGTACAGTATTCATGGATACAGTTCCTTTCGTTTCGGATTATGCGCGGCCCTTTCCGCAGTTGGTGCAGAACTTGCCCGTGTTAACCGCACCGCAGGAGCAGGTCCACTGCGCCGAAGCGGGCTTGGGAGAGCCGCAGTTGGTGCAGAACTTCCCTGTGTTGGTTGCGCCGCAGGAACAAGTCCAGCTTTCTGCCGGAGCCGGTTTGGGAGAACCGCAGTTGGTGCAGAACTTCCCCGTGTTGGTTGCGCCGCAGGAACAGGTCCAGCCGTTTGCCGGCGCAGCAGCAGCCTGTTGAGCCTGTTGTGCAGCCTGCTGCTGCATCTGCATTTGCTGGGCATTGGTGGCAGAGGCGCTGGACATAAATCCGCCGGCTCCCTGCATGCCCATGCCCATTGCCATAAATGCCTGACCGGCACCGGCGGTGTTGGAGCCGGCAGCCTGCATGCCCTTGGCGATGGAGCTCTGCACATAGCCCTCCCGTACTGTGGGGTCGGACATCATTGCACCCTGATTGCGCATGTTGATGAGCGCCTTGCTCTCGTCGTCGTAGCTGATGCTTGCGATACCCACAGAGCTGATGTCCAGACCGCGTGCCTGTGTCCAGTCGGCATCCAGTACCGATGCCATGTACTTGGAGAGTTCCATGCTCTTGGACGGCAGGGAGGAGATGCGCACGCCGTTTTCGGACATCTGACCGATGGCGGTCTGGAGCGCCGTCAGGAACTCGGCGTTGAACTGCTCGTTGACCTCCTCGAAGTTCAGGTGCGATGCGTTGCGGGGCACAACCTCCATGAAAAATTTCAGGGGGTCGGTGATTTTGATGGAGTAGGTGCCGTGGCAGCGCAGGAACAGCTCGGAGTTATAGAAATTGTCGAAATACTGAAGTGCGTTGCGTGTGCCGAATTTGATGCCGCGGATCTCCTGCAGATTGATGAAGTAGACCTGCTGGGACTTTCCCGGCTGTCCGCCGAACTTGAAGCGCTCGAAGCTCTCCTTGACGGATGCTTTCAGCTCGCCGTTGAACATGGACGGAGAGGAGGAGAGGTAGACCTCATAGTAACCCTCTTCTGCTGTGTAGTCCATGATGCGTCCGCCGTCTACCAGCAGCATCATCTGGTTTGACCCTACGACAATGCGGGAGCCGTTGGAAATGATGTCCGGTGTGCCCTTGCTGTTGCTGCCGCGCTTGCCGCGTGTGACCTGAACGCCCTTTGTCATGACTGTGGTGGGACCCATGTCACCAGCCTCGATGAATTCCAGCCAGGAATCTGCCAATGTGCCGCCGACTGCGCCGACTGCTGCACGAACAATACCCATAATTGATACCTCCATAAATTCGCTTGTATTGTGTTTTATCATATGCAAAAAAAGTGAAACAATCTCCAACAAAAAACATCAGTTTTTTTGGGTTTTGATTAAGACAATTATAGCATAAAGTGACGAATATGGCAAGCGGATTTTTTGGAATTCTGCAAAAAAGCTGAAAATCCGCTGCTTTTTTCGGCATACTGCTGGTATTTTTCGAAGCAGTAGAAAAAAGCTTGACAGAAACACGGATTTATGATATACTAAAAGAGTTCGAGGTGTAACTCAGTTTGGTAGAGTGCTTGCTTTGGGAGCAAGATGCCGCAGGTTCGAATCCTGTCACCTCGACCAGTGCATGATTTTTTCCAAATGAAGTGTTCGGATAATGTTTGCGGATATGCAAAGGCTGTGTGTTTTCAGAACCTGAGAGCGCACAGCTTTTGTTTTGGCGTAAAAAACAGCGCAAGGCTTGCCAAATGCGGGAATTTATGGTATACTGTTTTCAAAAGGAGTGTGATAGGACATGAATTGTCATAGATGCGGAAAACCTTTGGAGGATGGATCGCAATTCTGCGAGGAGTGCGGCGCACCGGTGGAATTTCCCCAGCAGCCGCCCATTCCAGGACAGGTCGTTCCGGAAAAGGCACCAGCGCAGGATAATACGATGAAAAAGATTGCGCTGGTGCTGGGCGCTGTCTGTGTGGCGCTGGTGGTTGCTGTTGTGCTGCTCCTGGTGTTTCGGATGCGAAACAATGCTGGAAAATCCGGCGAGTCGGCAGCGGTGCAGACGGTATCCGTGACGGAGGTGACTGCCGGAGAGACCACAAACGAAGCTGCCACCGAGGCAGTGGCAGCAGTGGCGGAAACTACCGCAGCACCGGCAACAGAAGCGCCGACACAGGCACCGGCGGAGACGGCAGCTGTGAAAAGAACGGCGGATTATTCTCTGTATCTTAGAGCCGTAAAGCAGTTTGTATTATCTGATCAGCTGGTATATCGGGAGTATTATCTGTATGACATCGACCGCGACGGTGTGAATGAACTGATCGTGCAGTATGGAACTTGCGAGGCGGATACGATCTATGCGTTCTGGCGAATCGATGACAGCGGAACGGGGATCGAAAAGCTGGAGGAATTCCCCGGCGGACATTCCTATCTCTGTTCACAGGACGGTGTGCTCTACACCAATTTGGGACATATGGGATATCAGTCTGTCAGTGCAGCTGAGCTGGTGAAAGAAAACGGCGTGTGGAAAATTAACTGGAGAGAAGTCTTTACGCAGGAGAACGTGCAGGATGTGGCGGATTACGCCGACTTCGGCCCGGCACTGCAGGGCTATGATCTGGCGAGCACCGCACCGCTGGGCGGAAGCGACAACTCCCAAAGTGCGACAGCAGCAGCGGGCAGCAGTGCATACGCCATCAACGACAAACTGGGAGCTATGGACTGTCATAAGGGCGTTGTTTCCAGCTATACCACCGATTATGTCTGCAATGGTGGGGAGAAGAACACGGTACGGCAGAGCCTCGGCGATGGCTGGCACGTGACCGCCAAGTACAAATGCGAATCATACGGCGTGACGTGGTACGAACTGTGGGATACGGACGACGGCGACTACTACGGCTGGGTGGATGAGGAATTCATTGATTTCTATTGATTCGAAAATGGAACACAAAAAATGTGCATGCACGCCGAAATTCGGTGTCCATGCGCATTTGCGTTTTTGGGGGATTTGGAATTACTTCTGCTTCTGATACCATGCGGTCAGCTCGTCGGCAGAGATGGCGCCGTTGAGCATCTTGCCCTCACGGATGTCTGCGTTCGGCGCACTGCCTTTCAGGGCAGCAGCCGTCTTGCCGAAGCCGCTTCCGCCGGAGGTGGCGAACAGGAAAATCTTCTTGCCGGAGAAGTCGCTGCTCTCCAGAAATGTGTTGATGATCGTGGGTGCAACATACCACCAGATGGGGAACGCCAGAAAAATGGTGTCATAGTCTGCCAGATTACTGCACGGTGCAGCGATTTCCGGACGGGAGGACTTGTCCCGCATTTCCACGCTGCTGCGGCTGTTCTTGTCCATCCAGTTGAGGTCTGCCGAGGTGTAGGGCACCTTGGGGCGAATCTCGAACAGGTCTGCATCAAATGCCGATGCCAGCGCCTTGGATGCGTTTGCGGTAACACCGCTTGCGGAAAAATATGCAACTAAAATTTTGGACATCTTAAAAACCTCCAATTGATTTGCCGAAGGAAACCAGAAATTCTACGGTTTCCGGGTCGTGGTGAGAGAAGAAAGCGCTTTCGCTCTCGTCAGTTCGAAACCGGCATTTTTACGCCGTTATTTAATGTGAGAGCTTGTGTTCGTAGGAAATATATGCGGATTTTCGAGCAAATTTTTTTGCAGACAAGGCAAAAATTTGCAGGCATACTTTCGTATGGCAAGAATTTTTAACGCAGTATGCAACAAAATTTGCCGAAAAGACGTAGATAGACGCCTATGAACACGAGCTTTGACATATTCCTTGGTTTCAATCCTCCAGTGCGTTGTAGATTTCATCGGTCACCGGCTCCAGCCACTCGCTGGAGGTGTTCTCGCCGGGGCACTCCACTGCCAGATGGCTGAACCAGCTGTTCGCCTTGGCGCCGTGCCAGTGCTTGACACCTGCCGGAATGGTGACCACATCGCCGGGCTTCAGACTCTGTGCCGGCTTGCCGGCTTCCTGATACCAGCCCTCGCCGTCCACACAAATCAGCAGCTGTCCGCCGCCCTTGTCGGCGTGGTGTACGTGCCAGTTGTTGCGGCATCCCGGCTCGAATGTGACGTTGGCGACGAATACGGTCTTGCCGGAATCGGTGAGGGGCTTGAGGTAGGAGTTGCCGGTGAAGTACTTGGCGAAGCTGACGTTCGGCTCCCCCATGCCAAAGAATCCGCCGTGCTCCTCTGCTTCGGTGTCGCCGGCGTAGACTTCTTTCGCCATGCGGAACGCTGCCCATGCGTTGGGCCAGCCGGCGTAGAATGCCACGTGGGTGAGAATCTCCGCCATTTCGGTGCGGGTCACGCCGTTCTGCTTGGCAGTGGTGAGGTGATAGACCAGCGAGTTGTCTGTCATGCCCTTGCTGATGAGTGCGGTAACGGTGACAATTGAGCGCATTTTCAGAGAGAGCTTGTCCTCTCGTGACCAGACCTCTCCGAAGAGCACGTCGTCGTTCAGCTCTGCAAATTTCGGGGCGAAATCGCCCAGACTATCTCTGCCTGCGGTTTGTTTTTTCATAGGAAACTTCCTCCGTTTCTGAAATGTTTAAGATTCTTCAGATCCTTTTGCGGAATCCTCCTGACAGTCGCTGGGCCATGTGAGCACGCCGGTTTCCACGGCGACCTCGTAGCGGTGAATCTTGTACGCCAGCCGTTTCAGCGTGGTGTCGATCTTTGCCCGCTGTTCCAGAAGTGACTCACGCTGTTCGGTGAGGAGCTGGAGTCTTGCCGGAATGGTGGCATCGCCCTCCTGCGTCAGCCGGACGTATTCGATGAGCGCTTCCACGGGCAGTCCGGCGCTTCGCATACACTTGGCGAGTTCCACCCAGCCCAGATCGCTCTCCTGATAATCACGGATGCCGCTGGGGGTTCGGGTGACCGGCGGAATCATGCCGATGCGCTCGTAATACCGCAGCGTGTCCTGCGAAATGTCGTAGAGTTCGCTGACTTCTTTGATGGTCATGTGCATCCCTCCTTTTCCGGATTTCTTGAAAATATTATACGCCTTAGAGTGCGCTCTAAGTCAAGGCGTTTTCGGCAAAATCTGCGTATTTCACAAAAAATATGGGATATCCTTGTGGAAAGTGCGGACTGGATTCGACCATTGTTATTTTAGAAAGAATTATGATGTTTCTTGACTTTAAATTTTAAATGTAGTATAATACGATTATAAATCACATTTTTATGGAGGCTTTAAAATGAAACATGACCGCCTCGGTTTCCGCTTTTGTCCGTAAAATGATTGAGAGCTCGTGTTCATAGGCGTCTATCTACGTCTTTTCGGCAAATTATGTTGCATACTGCGTTAAAAATTCTTGCCATACGAAAGTATGCCTGCAAATTTTTGCCTTGTCTGCAAAAAAATTTGCTCGAAAATCCGCATATATTTCCTATGAACACAAGCTCTGAGGGAACGATGGCAGTGTTTGAAAAATGATTTGAATAGAATTGGAGCGGGAATCGCATGAATATAAGAAGCGCAAAAGAAAAAGACATCCCCAGAATCATCGAATTATTGGGGCAGGTACTTCAAATCCACGCCGATATCAGACCGGATATTTTTATTCCGAACACGACCAAATACACGGATTCTGAATTGCAGGCGCTGCTGAAAGACGGCCGGAAGCCCATCTATGTTGCGGTAAATGCGGAGGATGTGTGCGTGGGGTATGCGTTCTGCCAGCTGCAGGAGCAGCCCTTTTCGAACAATATGGTGCCGTTCCGCTCGCTTTTCATAGACGATCTGTGCGTTGACAAAGCCGCAAGAGGAAAGCACATCGGCGAGCGCCTGTTCGAATATGTGAAACAGGAGGCGAAAAGGATGGGGTGCTACGAAGTGACGCTGAATGTGTGGGCAGGAAACACTTCCGCAGAAGGATTTTATGAGAAAATGGGAATGCAAACCAAGGAGAGAACCATGGAATATATCCTGTAAGTTTTGGTTAGCACTCACGGAAATTAATTTTCAAAAATATGCTGATTCAAATTGTGCAAAAATATGAAGTTTGACAAGTAAGGCTCCCCTGAAAATTGATTTCCGAGGCTAGCACCGATGCTCCATTGCATTCTTTCCGCCAATGGATATACTAAAACAAACAGAATCGGGAGGTCTGACGGATGGAACAATTGACATGGGAACAGGTCTGCGCGATGCTTCCCCGGCGGAAGCGGGATGCGCAGAAGGGCAATTTCGGACGGCTGCTCTGTATCACTGGCAGCGGCAATATGCCGGGCGCCTGTGCGCTCTCCACAACGGCAGCCCTGCGCAGCGGTGCGGGACTGGTGACCGTTGCCACAGCCGCAGAGAATCCGGCACGCCTTGCATCGGCAATGCCGGAGGCGATGTGGCTCCCGATGCAGACGGACGGGGGCGGCTTTTTGCGGTGTCAGGAGAATCAGGCGAAGCTGGCACCGCATCTTGCCCGTGCCAATGCCGTGCTCCTCGGCTGCGGGCTGGGGGTAACAGAACACACCCGTGCACTGGTGGCGTGGGTGCTGGAACAGGCGGCGTGTCCGGTGGTGCTGGATGCTGATGGTCTAAACTGCCTTGGCGACTGCATAAGTATAAACAGACGAATGGGGACAGACTGGATCCTGACACCGCATCCCGGTGAGATGGCTCGTCTGACGGGGCAGAGCATCGGGCAGATTCAGGGAAACCGCACGGCATGCGCCACGCAGTTTGCCCGGAGGTATCCGTCTGTGACGCTGGTGCTGAAAGGTGCCGGAACGCTGGTGGCGCAGGGCAGCCGGCTGGCACAGAATCCCACGGGAAATCCGGGGATGAGCCGTGGCGGAAGCGGCGATGTGCTGGCTGGCATGATTGCAGCGCTGGCAGCACAGGGACTTTCGCCGTGGGAGGCAGCGTGTGCCGGGGTGTACCTTCACGGGATGGCTGGCGATGCCGCAGCGGCGCAGTTCTCCGAACAGGCAATGCTGCCGCGGGATCTGCTGGCGTGTCTGCCGGCGGTGTTCCTGCGGCTGGAGCGGTTTCGGGATCAGCACGGAACCGGCTGATAAAAACGTCCCCTTCGTATCTAGAATATGGAGGCGTTTTCTATGCAGAAGCGAAGAATTGGTGCAATGGGCGGATTCCTGCTGGCGGGAGCTGTGCTGCTCTCCGGATGCAGCAGTCCCGTGGGCGGCGAGACCGGCGCAGCGCAGAAGCTGAGCGGCAGTTTTACCACGGAGATGACCATGAACATGGAGGAGCAGACCGTTTCCGGCACGCTCTCCCGTATGGGCGACGGCATGTGGAGCGTCAGCTTTGCAGAGCCGGCGACGCTGGCTGGGGTGGTGCTGGACTTTTCCGGCGGTGAGGTGACAGCATCGTATCAGGGACTGGCGTTTTCTGTGCCGCAGACGGCGATGCCTGCCAAGTCCATTCTGAGCAGTCTGATTCTCGTGGTGGACGATCTGGCGAAACAGGAGCACATCTCCGGCGAAAAGGACGGGGACTATGTGTCCGTGGAGGGTGAGCTGGAGGGCAGTCCCTACCTGCTGCGGCTCTCCGCCGGCGGCGAACTTGCCGGATTCGAGATGGACAATATGGACACCGTGCTGACGTTCACGGACTTTCAGGAGGGCGGTGTTCCGGTGGCAACCCCCACAGAAACGGAGTGCGTGTCGTCCTCGGAGACACTCTAACTTTTATTCCAAGCAGCAAAAAACCTGTTTCCCATTGCGGCAGTGTGCCGGAGGGAAACAGGTTTTTGAAGTTTTATGCGGAAAATATGAGGACAGTCTCTTATTGTGCAGCGGGCTGTGCCGTGATTTGCGGACGGTTGAGAATCTGCATGAACTCCTCGCCGGTGATCGTCTCGTGCTCGTAGAGGTACTTGGCGATCTCGTGCAGCTTCGGGGTGTTTGCCTGAAGCAGTGCCGTCGCACGGTTGTACTGTTCCTGAATGATCTCGGAAATCTTCTGGTCGATGCGGGTCTGGGTCTCCATGGAGCAGCTCAGGCTGGCATCGCCGCCCAGATACTGATTCTGGGTTGCCTCCATGGTCACCATGCCGAACTCATCGCACATTCCGAAGCGGCTGACCATGGCGTGTGCCAGTTTCGTCGCCTGTTCGATGTCGTTGGATGCGCCGGTGGTGATCTCCTTGAAGATCAGCGCCTCGGCAGCTCTGCCGCCGGTGAGGGTCGCAATCTTGTTTTCCATTTCGGTTTTGGTCATGAGGAAGTGTTCGCCCTCCTCCACCTGCATGGTGTAGCCCAATGCGCCGGAGGTGCGGGGAATGATGGTGATCTTCTGCACCGGTGCGGACTGGGTCTGGAGCGCAGCCACCAGTGCGTGTCCCACTTCGTGGTAGGAGACCGTGAGCTTTTCCTTGTTGGAGAGCACACGGTTCTTTTTCTGATAGCCGGCGATGACCACTTCCACGCTCTCCATCAAGTCTTCCTGTGTTGCGCAGGAACGCCCCAGCCGAACGGCACGCAGGGCAGCTTCGTTGATGATATTGGCAAGCTCTGCGCCGGAAGCGCCGGCAGCGGTGCGGGCAATGGCAGCGAAATCCACGTTGCCAGCCAGCTTGATCTTCTTGGCATGTACCTTCAGAATGTCGATACGTCCCTGCAGGTCTGGCAGCTCAACAGGAATACGGCGGTCGAACCGTCCCGGACGGAGCAGCGCAGGGTCGAGGGCTTCCGGACGGTTGGTCGCTGCCAGAATGACAACGCCCTTGGAGCCGTCGAAGCCGTCCATCTCGGTCAGCAGCTGGTTCAGGGTCTGTTCCCGCTCGTCGTTGCCGCCGCCGAACTGTCCGCCGTCACGCTTTTTACCAATGGCGTCGATCTCGTCGATAAAGACGATACACGGCGCTTTTTCGTTTGCCTGCTTGAAGAGGTCACGCACCTTGGCAGCGCCCATACCCACGAACATTTCTACGAACTCCGAACCGGAGATGGAGAAGAACGGCACGTTTGCCTCGCCGGCGACTGCCTTCGCCAGCAGGGTCTTACCGGTACCGGGAGGACCTACCAGCAGCGCACCCTTTGGCATGGATGCGCCGATTTCTTTATAACGCTCCGGCTTGTGGAGATAGTCCACGATCTCCGCCAGCAGCTCCTTTGCCTCCTCTTCGCCGGCGACATCCTGAAACTTGATGCCGGTGGTGGACTTGACGTAGACCTTGGCATTGCTCTTGCCCATGCCGAACATCATCGAACCGCCGTCACCGCCCATGCGCTGCGCCATCTTCTTGTTGAAGAAGTAGAATACCAGCACCATGAGGGCAATGGGGAGAATGTAGCTGATGAGGATATACACCAGAGGACTGGTGCCGTTGTCGATCTCTGCCTCGAATTTTGCGCCGGAGTCGTACAGACGGGAGATGAGATCCGGATCGTTCAGCACGCCGGTGCGGTAGACCTGTTTCTCATCCTTGTCGGTGAAGGTGATCTGGCTGGATTCGATCTGAACCGAACCGATCTCCTTGTTTTCCGTCATGCTGATGAAGGTGTCGTATCCTACTTCCTTGACACGTCCGTTGAACAGGTTTGGAAATACGAATGCCTGTAGCAGCAGGAAAATACACAGTGCGATGATCCAATAGGAGATGACTGGTTTCCGTGGCTTCTTTTGTTCTTCCATAGGATGCCTCCTTTTATTTTTACGTTAAAATTATCATAGCATAAAATTTTGTCAGCTGCAAGCGAAGCGGGTGAAATTTTGGTGATAGCGTCATTGAATGAGTGCCACGGCATCCGGCGGGAGAAACATCCCGAACTGCGGCGGAGCTTCGGAGAATACGCCGAACGCCAGCAGTGTCGCCGCAAGAATTGCCAGCCCCAGCCAGTTGCTGCCCTGTGCCCGTTCCAGCCGGCGGTGGCAGAACCGTGCACAAACACCGGCACCTGCCAAAAATGTGAGAATGTCCAGCGGCAGGCAGTGGAATCCCAGAATCCCCTGGTAGGTGTAGAACGAGGACAGAATCGTCAGCATCCCCAGCCACACGCCCTCGGCACGAACCAGCAGATAGCCACGATATTGTTTGCCGAGCCAGAAGTATTCGGCGATGGTGTAGATGAGAAAGGGCGTAAACAGGAGCTTCAGGTGTTCCCAGCTGCTCTCGCTGACGGGGGCATAGAGTCCCACAACACGGTTTTCTCCCGTCCAGCCGTAAACGAAGTGGAGCAGCGTGCCCACAAAAATCACCCAGAGCAGCCCAAGCCATGTACTGCAAATGCGTTGCTTTTTCACACAAATCACCTCAGTGCCAGCATATGCGGCACACGGGAAAATGTGCAGGCGGATTTTAGAACCTGTCTTCACAAGACACATGTATACGCTTGTGAAGACAGGTTCTTATTTCTCTGTTGTTTCGGGGAGGTGGAACTTGTGTCGGGCTGCCTCTACCAGCAGCTTTGCAGAACCCTCGATGCCCAGCAGGTTGCTGTTGAGGAAGATGTCCCGATAGCGGGTGTTGTTGACTTCGCAGCCGGTGTGGGTGCGGTAGTACTCCGCCCGTGCCTTGTCCACCTCTTCGATGATGCGCTGGGGTTCCGCAGCGGTGCAGCCCAGCGTGTGGATGCTGCGGACGATGCGTGCCTGATAGGGGGCAAAGATGTAGCAGCGGATGACGTTGTCCCGCTCCCGCAGCAGGTAGTCGGCGCAGCGTCCCAGAATGACGCAGTTCTCCTGTTCGGCGTGCTGCATGACCAGCTGGCTCTGCACTTCGAACATGCGGTCCTGTTTCAGGCTGCTGCCCACGCCCAGCGGATATGCCATCTGGTAGTAGCCGGTGATGCCCTTTTCGGTGAGCTGCACCAGGGAACACAGGCTCTCGTCCATAGCCTGTGCCTCTTTTTCGATATTGCTGCGGTCGTACATGGGAATACCCAGCTCTTTTGCCACAGCAAGGGCGATATCTCTTCCGCCGCTTCCGAACTGGCGGGTAATGGTAATGACATAATTTTGCATAATCAAAAATCTCCTCTCCAAGGCTTTTGGGGTGCAAAAAGCCAGTCTGATTTTCTCCATCATACCACAAAATTTGCGTTTTTTCTATATTAGAATGTGAATGATTCGGAATTTTTTGTGCACGGGTGGCGAAAATGTTTCGGCGGAATATTTTGAAAATCAAGAAACAGCAAACGGGACACAGGGCGGAACGGTCTTGTTTGCTCCGCCCTCGAAAAGCTGGCGCTTTTCTCACCCACCTTCTCCGCGCGCCGGAAGCATGGCGCAGGGAGTTTCGCTGTCTGCGGACAGCGACTTAGAGGGCACGTGCCCTCTAAGAACACCTCGCCAGCTGCGCTCAGCTGGAGCAGCCTGACGAGTCAAACAAATCCCGATTATTTTGGTTTCTCCACGAAAATTTTTGTGATACCGCATATTTATAAAGCTCAAAGATTTTTCGTCTGAAATCCGCCCTTGCATTTCTGCGCCAAATGTGGTACAATGGAGAAAAGAATGCGGGCATCTGCCCCACAGATAGGAGATAATCAAAATGGTAGTTATCGAAATGGAAAACGGAAAGAAGATCGAGATCGAGCTGTATCCGGAGATCGCCCCGATCTCCTGCGAGAACTTCGAAAAGCTGGTGAAGCAGGGCTTTTATGACGGCCTGACGTTCCACCGTGTCATCCCCGGCTTCATGATTCAGGGCGGCTGTCCCAAGGGCAACGGCACCGGCGGCCCGGGCTGGCACATCAAGGGCGAATTTGCTGCCAACGGCGTAAAGAACGACCTCAAGCACACCCGCGGCGTGCTGTCCATGGCTCGTGCGATGGATCCCAACTCTGCCGGCTCTCAGTTCTTTATCATGCATGAGGATGCGCCCCATCTGGACGGTCAGTATGCCGCATTCGGCAAGGTCGTTTCCGGCATGGAAGTGGTAGACGAGATCGCCAGCACAGAGACCGACTACAGCGACAAGCCACTGAAGCCGCAGATCATGAAAAAGGTAACTCTGGTATAAGCATTGGAATGAGGTCACATGGGACGAACAGCGGGTTATAAAACCAAACAGCGGGAATATATTCTGGAATATCTGCGCAGCTGCGGGACACGCCACACCACCGTGGGTGAGATCGTCCGCCACTTGCAGGATAGCGGCACACCGGTGGGAACTGCTACCGTCTATCGCCATCTGGAGCAGCTGGTGGAGGATGGCGCCGTGCGGAAGTACGTGCTGGATGAGAAATGCGGGGCGTGCTATCAGTTTTTGCCGGAACAGGCGGAGGCGTGCCATGAGCATTTTCACCTGAAGTGCACCTGCTGCGGCAAATTGTTCCACGTGAGCTGTACGTATCTGGATCAGCTGAACCAGCATCTGCTGGAACACCACGGATTCACCGTGGATCACACCAAGACGGTTCTCTACGGGGTGTGCGCAGATTGTGCCGGAACGCAAGAGAAGCATTGAGCGGCTGCCTTTTCGAGCAGAGGCATATGGCTCGGAAAGACGGGCGCTGAAAAAAACTGGCGGCTGCTTCTGCCCCTTGGTCGGGACAAAGCAGCCGCTGTTTTGATGAAAAGACAGATGCAAAAGATGGTTCAGTTAACCCAGCGGTGAGGTGGGCTGGTTCGGCTTAAACGGACGCTGGTAGATTCGCACCGGTGCCTGATCGGAAATCACAGCGGACGGTGCGCCGGCTTTCTGTTCGGCGGTGTGGGGGGTGTAGATCTTCATCTCTGCCTCTGTGCCGGTGTGTCTGCCGGCGGACGGCTTTTTCTCCTGTTTCATGGAATCCCCTCCTTATAAATAGGGCTTCAGGCGCTCCATGTACGCCTCTTCCCGGCGTACAATTTCGCTGCCCTGCCGCCGGAGCTTTTCCGGCACATCGGGACAGCGGTGCATGAGCTGTGTGAGCTGAATGACGCCCATGTTGGTGCCCTCCAGCATCTGTTTGGCGATGTTGCTGTTGCTCTGATTTCCCATACAGCGCATTTGCAGGCTGACGTTGGCACAGAATTTTGCCATAGCGCCCTGTTCCTGCGGCATGGCGTATGCCTCCTGCATCTGCCGGCAGATCTCCTGCTTCTGCTTGCGGTAGTACTCCAGCTGGGTGCAAAGCTCCTCCCGCAGGTCGGGATGGGTGACTTTGTCCAGAATGTTGACGGTGGCATCTGCGCCCACGGAGGCGTTTTTGTAGAATCCGTTGAGCAGGGTTCGCTCCTGCGGCTCCAGCATTTGCGGACACTTCCTTCCTTTTTGAAACAGACGCTTGGCGTCTGCTTCCTTAGAATTCCCGCTGTCTGTGCAGAATATGCGGCGGCATGGCTGTTAGTTTTCCCCGAAAGAGGTATTTTATGGAATTGAAAAATTTTGCGAGAGCGGCGGGCTACTATCTGTTTGCTGAGGCGCTCTGTCTGTTTCTGACGCTGACGCTGGCGGTGTTCCACGGAACGCCCGTTCGGGCGGTCAGCACCATCTGCACCATCGGCGTGCTGATCTTCCTGTGCGTGAACTTTGCCGTGCGGCGCGGCAGGGAGGATCAGCGGAGCAAACGGGAGGATACCGCACGCCGGGGGCTGCTTTTCAGCGCCATGATCGGGCTGCCGTATCTGCTGCTGGGGATTGCTCTGATTCTGGCACGTGCCGGCGTGCTGCCGGACACCTTTTTCCGGTGGTATAAGCTGCTGGATGCGGCGTTCTGGCAGCTCTGCAATATCATGAGCATTGATGTGCAGGTCTCTCTGCTGCGCTGGCCGCAGGTGATTATCCTCGCCGTGCTGAATCTCATTCCGCTGGCAGCGGTCTGGATCTCCTACCGCCTGACGCTGGCGGGGTTTGATCCGGCGGAGCTGCAATACCGGAAGCGCCGGTAGCGTTCTTTGTGCGGACTGGCGGAAAGAGGATGCCCTCCCGATTTTCGGGAGGGCATATCTTTTTCCTGTGCGGCATAGACTATACCAAAAACGGGAGGGTGTACTATGAAATGCACGTGGAAATCCATTGCCAAACGCACGGCAGTTTTGCTGACGGTCTGCGGTGTCAGCGTTGCGGCAATTTACTTTGGGGGCACACGCATTCGTCAGGCGGTTTCTACCATGGCGATGCCGGAGGAAGAACCGCCCATCATTATTCTGGATGCCGGACACGGCGGAATGGACGGGGGCTGTTCCTCCGTCAACGGTGTGCCGGAAAAGGGCATCAATCTGCATATTCTGCTGTGCCTGCGGGATCTGCTGCAAATGGAGGGCTACACCGTGGAGGTGACACGGGACACAGACCGCAGCATCCACGACGACGGCATAGAGGGCATTGCCAGCCAGAAGAGTTCGGACATGGACAACCGGCTGGAACTGTTCAACCGGTACGACAACGCCATCTGTATCTCCATCCATCAGAACCAGTTCACCGATCCGGCGTATTCCGGCGCACAGATGTTCTATTCGGATAACGTCAGGGGCAGCGGTGCGCTGGCGCAGACCTTGCAGGACACCTTTGTGGCGCAGCTCCAGCCGGAGAACACCAGAGAGATCAAGCAGTGCGGAAAGGAATTGTACCTGTGCTATTTCAGCGAGAATCCTACCGTCATGGTGGAGTGCGGATTCCTCTCCAATCCGGAGGAGGCTGCACTGCTGGAAACGGAGGAGTATCAGCAGCAGGTGGCGTTCACGGTGTTCGCCGGATTGAACCAGTATTTGAATGGAACCAAGTGAAAAATGCGCAGCCCTGTAGCGTGGGGCTGCGCTTTTTCGCAAACTCGCCCGAACCTTGAAACGCCCGCCTGTTTATGGTATAATAGAAGTATCCCATTACGGCAAAGGAGAATCCCTATGGCAAAACCAAAGACCATCTACCGCTGTACGGAATGCGGTTACGAGAGCGCCAAGTGGAACGGAAAGTGCCCCTCCTGCGGGGCGTGGAATACCCTGGAAGAGGATGTCCCGCTGCCCACGCAGGCGGTGGGAAACGGCCGCCGGAAACCGGTGGACTTGTCCGAGAAGATTCAGGAGCTACAGGACGTGGACACCTCCGCCGATGTGCGCTATCACACCGGTGTGGGGGAGCTGGATCGGGTGCTGGGCGGCGGTCTGGTGCGGGGGTCGATCGTCCTGCTGGGCGGAGAACCCGGCATCGGTAAGAGCACGCTGCTGCTCCAGATCTGCCAGTATTTCGGTGAGGCGCACACAGTGCTCTATGTATCCGGCGAGGAATCCGCCAAGCAGATCAAGCTGCGGGCGCAGCGCCTTGGCGTGAACACGGCGCAGCTCTATCTGCTGACGGTGACGGATGCCCAGAGCATCTGCGACACCATCGCAGCCAGCAAGCCGGAGATCGTCATCATCGACTCCATCCAGACCATGCATCTGGAGGACATCTCCTCCAGCCCCGGCAGCCTTACCCAAGTGCGGGAGTGCACCAATCTGTTTATGCACACGGCAAAGCAGCTGGATATCCCCATCTGGATCGTCAGCCATGTGAACAAGGACGGCGCCATTGCCGGCCCGAAAGTCATGGAGCACATTGTGGACACGGTGCTGTATTTTGAGGGAGAACGCAATCTCTCTTACCGGCTGCTGCGTGCGGTGAAGAACCGCTACGGCTCTACCAACGAGATCGGCGTATTTGAGATGCAGGACAGCGGACTCCACGAAGTGCCCAATCCCTCCGCCATGCTGCTGGAGGGCAGACCGCAGGGCGTTTCAGGAACTTGTGTGACGTGTATGCTGGAGGGCTCCCGCCCCATTTTGGCGGAAATTCAGGTGCTCGCCACCAAGAGTGGATTCTCTGCGCCACGCCGGCAGACACAGGGCTTCGATTACAGCCGTATGGTAATTCTCATCGCTGTGCTGGAAAAGCATCTGGGACTGTTTTTCGGGACGCTGGACGTATACCTGAACGTGGTCGGCGGATTCAAGCTGGACGAACCGGCAGGAGATCTGGCGGTGGCGCTTTGCCTGTACTCCTCCCTGGTGGACAAGCCTATCTCGGAGAAGACGGTGGCGTTCGGAGAAGTGGGACTGGGCGGAGAGGTGCGTGGCATCTCCCACATTCGCCGGCGTGTGCTGGAGGCAGAGCGCATGGGATTTCGCCGGTGCATCGTGCCGCAGCAGTGCCTGCGGGAATTGCAGGGCGGTACCTATCAGATTCGAATCGCCGGTGTGCGCAATCTGCGGCAGGCGTTTGCGGTACTGGAAAAGGATGCCAGAGATGCAGCGGAGGAACTGCAATAAAGCGTATTGTATGATAGACAAAAACCGCAGGTGCGCCGGAAGTGGTGCGCCTGCGGTTTTTCAGAAATCAGTAGCAGTCCCAGTTGTAGAGCACTTCGCTGAAATCGCAGTTTCTGAGGGCTTCGCTGTGGATGAAGAAGTTGCAGATGCCGCTGTCGCCCCACATGATCTCGTGGCTGTCGTCGATGGTTCCGCTGTCGATCTGGAGGAGCAGCGTGTCGAAGCGATCGGCATTTTCTATGCAGTCTCTGGGGTCGCTCTGCGTGAAGGCGGGGAATCCGCCGATCTTATGTCCCCATCCGCTGTCTTCAATGAACTGCTTGCAGATCGGTTCTTCGATATCCCACATATTGATATCAAGGTCGTATGGCTCTTCGATGGGTTCTTCCGGAGAGAGCTGGTTGAACTTCTCGGCAAACTTTTTGTCGAAGCGATAATCTGAGAAGGAGAGCGATTCCATAGATTTTTTCAGTTTCAGGGCAACTTCCTTTTCCACAGGGAAAAACGCTTCCTCTTCTTCGGACGGCTGTGTCTTTTCCAAAACCTCTGCCTCTGTGACAGTTCTGTCTACGTTCTCGTAGTAGAGGATGCGGAAGCCGTTCTGAACGGTGGGATTATCGAAATCTGCGCCGCACAGGTCGTCATCATAGATCCAGAATTGCAGCAGCCCTTTGGATGGGAAATTTTGCAGAGTGAGACCGTCGCATGCGATCTGTGCCAGCAGGCGCAGCTGCTGATTTTTGGCGTTGACAGGAATGGCGCCGTCATGGGGAACATAGCCCGTTCCGCCGAACTTGCTCTCAAAGATCGACGGTGCGTAGGACAGGTCTAGTTCCAGCTGGACATATTCCTGTTGTTCCTGAAGCAGTTCATGGATGACCTGAATGGAAAATTCCAATTGCTTTTCTTGAGATAGATTCATGTTAGATTCCTTTCTTTATGACGTTGCTTTTTGCGTATGCTGGAACCGCCACTCCAGCAGCAGCCCGATGAGAAAGGCGAGAACATCGCCGAATGTGGAGATGATGCGCATGATGACAGCGTAGAGGACAATGGTTTCCGTTCCCAGAAAGCTGCCGCACATCAGTGTCATGACCGCCTCCCGAATGCCGATGCCGCCGGGAGCGCCGGGGGTGATGAAGCCGATGATCCACGAGAAGAGGTAAGTGCCCAGGAACAGTCCCAGCTGTTCCGCCGGAACGTCGCACAGCAGAACCGCCGGAATGGCATACATGGCGGTGGAAATCAGATTTTGCGCCACATAGAGCAGGAATACCAGCAGAATCTGCGGGACGGCCTTTTGGCTGAGCAGTTTGCGGTACTTGGCAAAATAGCGCTTCAGCGGTTCCCGAAATTTCCAGTGCAGCAGCAAAAACGCCAGAATCAGCACGGCAATCCCTGCTGCGAGGATGATCAGGAAATTCTGCTGGTACATCCGGAAGAGCTGGAGCATGTCCTTTCGCATGAGCACCAGCGCCAGCAGAAACGGCGTAATCAGACAGAATACAATGTCGAGCAGCGTGGAGCAGGCGACATCCACATGGCTGATCTGGAGATCTGCTGCCAGCTGGTTGCGCCCCACGTATTGAAAGACATTTCCGGGCACGTATTTCATCAGATTAGAACGGGTGTACACCGGCAGCGCATCCCGCATGGGGATTTTGGCGCCGGAGAGGATACGGATGAACAGCAGCCACGGCAGCGTCATGAAGAGAATGACACCGGTTTGGATCAGCGTGCAGATGCCAATGGTGCCGATGGCTCTGCCGTTGGCAAATGCCGACCAGTCCACGTCCATGGTGACAAGTTTTTTCACCACAAAGACCAGCGCCAGAAGCGTGATGACAGAGCCGATCAGCTTGTAATATTTTTTGAGAAAACGCATAGAAGCTCCTTGAAAGATGATTTTTTCCTATTGTAACATGTTTTTGGAAAAAAGTCAACGAAAGCCACTTGACATTTCAGGGGAAATGGCATATAATAAAAGAGAAGAGGGCATACCAGTAGACGGTCTGCTCCCCTAGTTGTGTTATGAAATAACCGCCCGGGTGTAGCAGTCGGGGCGGTTATTTCCGTTTATTGCTATCCTGCATGATGCGAATGATCTGGCAGATGAGACTGAGCAAAGTAAGTACTTCGATGAGTGTCATAGCAATCACTCCCTTCCGGGAGCGTGGATTCGACCGCCTACCGTTTGTGGCATGCCCTCAGAATTTCAGTATAACACATCTGTCGAAGCTTGTCAAATTTTCGGAATATGATATTGTAAAAATCAAAGAAAACGGCGTTGTTGGAACTGTTGTTGATATTTATAGTACGAAAGAAAGTTTTACACGGTAGAGGATGATGCACGTAACGCAGATGGTGGATTTGATCTCTATATGTGTACAGAAGAACAGATTGAGAAAGTTATGAATATGGAAGAAATGAAATGCCCTTGTTGCGGAAAGCGTACTGTTTCCGAGTACGATATTTGCGATGGGTGTAATTGGGAAAATGATCCTGTGCAGCTGGCGAACCCAAAGCTGAAAAGCGGTGCTAACGAAATGTCGCTGCAAGAGGCGATTGAGGCATTTAAAAACGGGAAAGAAGTAAAATGAAGCATTTCAAACAAGGAGAGAGAACGAGATGCTAGTTCATAATCCAAAGGAAGAATTGTTTATGATACAGGACGACGCTGTGGAACATTATGCGAAAGAGCATCCTGAAAAATTAAAAGAAGCAGAAGAAAAATATGGAGAATTGCCGGATGATGTCATTCAACAGATAAAGCAGGAATTTGGCATTCAATAAGAAAGTAGGAACCGCAAAGTGGCAATGCTTTTCCCACCAAAAGAAATTATGAAGAATATCAGGATTCACAATGGTTCTATTTATCTGGTTGGTGAAGTAACGGAGGAACAGAAGAAGATTTTCCAAAAATTCAAAAAGCAAGTAGACAAAGACAAGAAAAAAAGCAGAGTTGAAACAGACTGAACGCTTATAAATGACCATTTTGGTCTGGATCCCATAAGATAGTTATTTGGAATAACCGTCCAAGTTTGCAGCGTGGGGCGGTTATTTCTTTGTATAACATACTTATCAAAGCTTGTCAAATCTGCGCATGCACCGCTTACCGGATTCCTCCGGCGGGCGGTATTTTTTGTGCCAATACAGGAAAAATCTAAGTGCATTCCAAACTTTCTCCGGATATTGTGTAAATTCTCATTCATAGTTGTACGCCGGCGTACAACTTTTGTCCCCGGAACGCCTATTTATGAGAGAACTTCTCTCAGAAATGAGGTGAGCGGAATGAAAGAACGAATCTGCGTGCTTCTGGGAACGGCTGGTGCCTGTCTTGCCGGACTGTTTGGCGGATGGGATGCCTCGCTGGGAACCCTTTTGCTCTTTATGGGCATAGACTATATTACGGGGGCAGCGACGGCGGTCTGCGGAAAGTCGCCCAAATCCGAGAGCGGCAGGCTCTCCAGTAAAATCGGCTGGCGGGGGCTTGTCAAAAAGTGCGTGACGCTGCTGCTGGTGCTGGTTGCGGTACGGCTGGATCTCACCATGGGCACGTCATATCTGCGGGACGGCGTGTGCATCGCTTTCAGCTGCAATGAGCTCCTGTCCATTGTGGAAAATGCGGGGCTTCTCGGGGTGCCCATGCCGGAACTTCTCAGGCAGGCCATCGACATCCTGCAGCGCAGGGGAAAGGAGTAGGAGATGATACGAGGAATTGATGTCAGCGAGCATCAGGGGAAAATCCAGTGGAGCCGTGTGAAAGCTGCCGGCATCGGCTTTGCGGTGATTCGGGCAGGATACGGCAGGGAACTGTCCCAGAAAGATGTACAGTTTGAGGCCAACTATGCCGGCTGCACTTCGGCGGGCATTCCGGCAGGGGCATACTGGTATTCCTATGCGGTCACGCCGGAAGAGGCTCGGCAGGAGGCTGCCGTCTGCCTGCGGGTGCTGCGTGGAAAATCGTTCGCATTTCCGGTCTATTTCGATCTGGAGGAACGGCGTGCGCTGGCGCTGGGCAGGGCTGCCTGTACAGCAATTGCGCAGGCGTTTCTGGAAACGGTGGAACAGGCGGGATACTTCGTCGGAATCTATTCCAGCAAGTCTCATCTGGAGAACTATCTGACGGAGGAACTGCGGAAACGGTATGCCGTCTGGGTGGCGCACTACGGCGTGAAGCAAACGGACTATGCCGGACAGCACGGCATGTGGCAGTATTCCAGCACCGGCAGCGTGGACGGCATTGGCGGAAATGTGGATTTGAACGAGTGCTACACCGATTACGCCGCAATCATTTCCGGAAAAAAGCTGAACGGATACGGCGCAGCGCCGGAAAAGCTGCGGTACGACTGGAAAGCAGGGCAGCGGGTGCAGCTTGATAAGGAGAAAACCCAGCTCTTCGCCAATGACACATCGGCAACGCCGGCAGCATATCTGCCCAAGGGGGTATACTATATTTATGATGGTGTGCCGTGCGGACTGGGACGCTTTCGGGTCACCACGAGAGCGGAATTCTGCGAAAAAAAGCCGGCTGGCAAGTACGTCACCGGCTATGTGAGCGTGGATAATTTCTGGGAAGTTTAAGAGCTCGTGTTCATAGGCGTCTATCTACGTCTTTTCGGCAAATTTTGTTGCATACTGCGTTAAAAATTCTTGCCATACGAAAGTATGCCTGCAAATTTTTGCCTTGTCTGCAAAAAAATTGCTCGAAAATCCACATATATTTCCTATGAACACAAGCTCTAAGAACTCGTTTTCACAAGTGGATACACGTGCCTGTGAAGCGAGTTTTAAACATTTGCGGAAGAACATGTGGAAAATGGTGCAGCGCTGCGGAGGGATTCCGTGGCGCTGCTGTTTTTTACGGCGGAATGGATTTGCGTTTTTGCCGGAACAGAATCTTGACATCCGTTCGGTATCGTGCTATACTATATATTAAGTGTGTTTCGGCAGCAGCCGTAGAAAAATAGAAAAAGGATTGAAATTGCTATGAAATTAGGTATGGTGGGACTCCCCAACGTGGGAAAAAGCACCCTGTTCAATGCGCTGACCAATGCCGGCGCAGAATCTGCCAACTACCCGTTCTGCACCATTGAAAAGAACGTGGGCATTGTCTCCGTGCCGGACAGCCGCCTGGACAAGCTGGCGGAGATGTACGAGCCGGACAAGTTTACGCCGGCAACGCTGGAATTTGTGGACATTGCCGGTCTGGTCAAGGGCGCTTCCAAGGGCGAGGGACTGGGAAACAAGTTCCTCGGCGACATTCGTGAGGTGGATGCCATTGTGCATGTGGTTCGCTGCTTCGAGGATGACAACATCATCCACGTGGACGGCAGAATCAATCCGGCGTCGGACATCGAAACCATCAATCTGGAACTGATCTTCTCGGACATGGAGATGGTGGCACGCCGCATTGACCGCACCAAAAAGGCGCTGAAGGGCGATAAGAAGCTTCAGGCGCAGGTGGATTTTCTGGAGCGTTTGCAGGCGCATTTGGAAGAGGGCAAGTCTGCCCGTGGCTTCGACTTTACCGAGGACGAGCTGAGCTGGATCCATGACATGCCCCTGCTGTCCGCCAAGCCGGTCATCTATGCTGCCAACATGAGCGAGGAGGATTTCCGCAGCGGCGTGGACAAGAACGAGCACTATCAGGAGGTCAGGAAGATCGCCGAGGCAGAGCATGCTGCGGTTCTGCCCATCTGTGCCAAGATCGAAGAGGATATCGCCGACATGGACGCAGAGGACAAGGCAATGTTTCTGGAGGATCTGGGGCTGGAGGAATCCGGTCTGAACCGTATCATTCGGGAGGGCTATTCGCTGCTGGGTCTGATCTCCTATCTGACTGCCGGAAAGCAGGAAGTGCGTGCGTGGACGATCACCAAGGGCACCAAGGCACCGCAGGCAGCCGGAAAAATCCACACCGACTTCGAAAAGGGCTTCATTCGGGCGGAAATTGTCTCCTACGATGACCTTATGGCATGCGGTTCCATGGCTGCTGCCAAGGAAAAAGGCCTGGTTCGTCTGGAGGGCAAGGAGTATGTGATGCAGGACGGCGATATCGTGCTGTTCCGCTTTAACGTGTAAGAACCTGTCTTCACAAGCGTATACACGTGTCTTTTCGGCAAATTTTGCTGCATCCTTCGTGAAAAATACTTGCCGGGCGACAGCCCGCCTGCGTATTTTTGCCTTGTCTGCAACAAAATTATGCTCGAAAATCCACATGTATTTCTTGTGAAGACAGGTCCTAAGAAAAAATCAAATCGAATATTTCCCAGTGAAAAACGGGGCGGAGTGCAGAGATGTACGTTCGCCTCGTTTTTCACGCCAAGACAAGGAGGAAGATCACAGATGCAGCAAAAAACACGCAAGACATCCGTATTTGAACTGGAATCCATTCCCCGTGCAGTGGCAACGCTGGCAGTGCCGTCTGTTTTGAGCATGCTGGTAACAGTGCTCTATAATATGGTGGACACGGTCTTTGTGGGACAGACCCACGACCCGTACCAGATGAACGCCGTGTCCATGGCGACGCCGATCTTCATGATTCTGATGGCGGTGGGCAACCTGTTCGGCGTGGGCGGCAGCGCTTTCATTTCCCGTTCTCTGGGCGCACGGGAATACGAACGTGTAAAAAAGATCAGCAGTTTCAGTTTCTGGGGCGCACTTGCGGTGGGATTTCTCGCCACGTTTCTGATGACGGTTGGCGTGGATTGGCTCCTGCCCGTTCTGGGTGCAGATGCCAAGTCCAACATTGCCGCCATCACGCTGGAAAAGGGCAGCGATGCCTACCGGCGGCAGGCGGAGAACTGCCGGAATCTGGAGCAGTACACACGGGACTATCTGTTCTACATCGGTGTGGGCAGCATTCCCACCATTGTGAGCAGTGCCATGAGCAACCTGGTCAAGGGAGAGGGCGCTGCGAAGATCTCCATGTTCGGCATGATGATCGGCGCTGTGACCAATATCATTCTCGACCCCATCATGATTCTGGCAATGGGCATGGGCGTCAAGGGTGCTGCGATTGCGACCACCATCGGCAATACCGTGGCAATGCTGTTCTATCTGGGCTATCTCCGGTTCAGCCGCACGCAGCTCTCCATCCATCCCCGCCATTTCACCGTGAAAAACGGCGTGCTCTCCGGCGTGCTCATCATCGGCGTGCCCATGTTCTGCACCAATCTGCTGATGAGTCTGTCCAACATGCTGATGAACCGGCTGCTGAACCAGATCGACGTGCTGGCAACCGGCGGTATGGGCATCGCCATGAAAGCAAATATGCTGGTGGTGTTCGTTCAGCTGGGCATCGGCATCGGAATCCAGCCGCTGGTGGGCTTCCACTATGGCGCACGGAACTTTGACCGGATGAAAAAGGTCATCCGGTTCAGCATGTGCTGCACGCTGGTGTTGGGAACAGTGGTCACGGTACTGTACTACCTGTTCACCGAACCCATTATCAGCATTTTCATGACGGCAGGGTCGTCCGGTTCGGTGGAAGATGTCAACGCCCAGCGTGCCTATGCGGTGCAGATGCTGCGGGCGCTGATGATCTCCGGTCCGTTCCTCGGCATTATCTTCGTGAACAACAACGCTTTTCAGGGCATGGGACGGGGGCTGGCTTCCCTGATGCTGTCCCTGAGCCGGCAGGGTCTGGTATTCCTGCCGGTGCTGCTGATCGCCGATGCTGTGGTGGGACTGAACGGACTGATCTATGCCCAGCCCATCGCCGATCTGGTTTCCGTGGTCATTGCCCTGAGCATGATGGCGTTCATCCAGAAAAAGGAGATGCGGAAACTGCCCGTTCCGAACAACAACTGAGCTGCATTTTAAAAGGCTGTCGTACCAGTTGCGGTACGGCAGCCTTTGTTTGTGTGATTGCTGAGTTTTATGAATTTTCCGTATGCGTTAAGTGCAGGTCGGTGAAGTCGGCGGTTCTTCCGGCTTCATCGACGGCGTACAGACCGATCATCACGCCGGTGAAACCGCCTGCCACCTCGCTGGAGAGGTAGCGGGTGTCGGCAAAGCCCATCTCGGTCCGGGTGCCGCCGCTGCGGCAGACGCTGGGATCGGGATACATGCCACGGAGAATGGGGTTCTGGTATCGCATAACAAGCACCTTTTATTTTTTATGGATTTTGGCTTGGATGGGCGATTGATGTTTCGAAAGGATTCGCTGTGTATCTTGACTGGTGCGAATCCTTTCTTTTCGTTTTGTTTTTTCTTCGTGTCAGAAACCAGCGTTTAGAGCTCGTGTTCATAGGCGTCTATCTACGTCTTTTCGGCAAATTTTGTTGCATACTGCGTTAAAAATTCTTGCCATACGAAAGTATGCCTGCAAATTTTTGCCTTGTCTGCAAAAAAATTTGCTCGAAAATCCGCATATATTTCCTACGAACACAAGCTCTTAGAAAAAAATCCCCGTTTCGAAAAAAACGGGGAATCTCTGGTGCGGATGACAGGACTTGAACCTGCACACCTCACGGCACAAGAACCTAAATCTTGCGTGTCTGCCAATTTCACCACATCCGCATGCATGGTTACTTCTTTAGTATACCATGTTCCGTGCGATTTGTCAACCCGATTTTTTATTGCAAATGCCAAAAGAATATGATATGATTATGGTATGATAAAAAGAGCGGCGCAGTGCCGTTTGGAATTATGAAAAGGAGAAACCATCATGCAAAAACTTCATTCGATTCCCTGCCTGCTGCTGGCAGCGGTTCTTTTGGCTGGCTGCGGTGCGCAGGAGACAGCGCAGGATTCCCGGCCCCCGGCGGAATCCGTCCGCACCTCCATGCGGGAGGACTATACCACGGCGGAGCTGGTCTCAGACATGGGGCTTGGCATTAACCTTGGAAACACCCTGGAGGCGTGCGGCGACTGGATTCAGGGGGACAGCGTGACCAGTTACGAAACCGCATGGGGAAGCCCTGTGGTGACAGAGGAGATGATCGCCGGCTATGCAAAAGCCGGATTCCAGACGGTGCGCATCCCTGTGGCGTGGTCGAACCTCATGGCGGAGGACTACACCATTGCGCCGGAACTGCTGGAACGGGTGGAAACTGTGGTGCAGTATGTGCTGGACAATGACATGTATGCCATCGTCAACCTCCACTGGGACGGCGGATGGATCGCCGGCTTTTCCACGGATTTTGACACCTGTATGGAAAAGTACACCCGCATCTGGGAACAGGTGACGGACACCTTTCAGGACTACGGCGACCATCTGATTCTGGAATCCCTCAACGAGGAGGGCTGCTTTGACGACCTGTGGAACCGCTACAGCGGTTCGGATTCTGGCAAGACGGAGGCATACGGCATTGTCAACGACATCAACCAGACTTTCGTGGATTTGGTGCGCAATTCCGGCGGAAACAATGCCAGGCGGCATCTGCTCATCGCCGGTTATGCCACCGATGTGGATTTGACCTGTGACGAGGCGTTCCGGATGCCGGAGGATCCGGCGGGACGCTGTGCGGTTTCCGTGCACTACTATTCGCCGGCGACGTTCTGCATTCTGGAGGAGGATGCGGACTGGGGCAAAGCCCGGAGCCGGTGGGGTTCGCCACGGGAACAGCGTGTGCTGGAGAGCGATATGGACAAGCTGAAGGAAACTTTCGCAGACAAGGGCGTGCCCGTCATCATCGGCGAGTATGGCTGCGTCGTCAGGAACAAGGAGGAGGAGTCTGTGAAGCTGTTCCTGTCCTCGGTGGCTGGGGCAGCACGGAGCCGCGGCATGTGTCCGGTGCTGTGGGACGTGACCGATGTGTTCTATGACCGGACAGCCTGCCAGATGAAGGACGAAGACCTGCACCAGCGGCTTTTGGCGGCAAAGTAATCGCTTGCTTTTGCGATAGTGCAACGGAATTCTGCACGATTGCGATTTATATTTAGCTGTCTTGCACAAAAAGCGGCGGATTTTTTTGCGTTCCTTATAAACTTATGAGGAAATTGCAAAAAAACGCTTGCAAAATTTCAGGGAATATTATATACTGGTAAATGGAGAAGTATGGCGCAGATGCGATGACCTGTATTTCGTATTGCTCAAAAGGCGGATACATAGGAGATTTCCAGCGGGTTTCCGCAGCTCCGATGGAATGCAGAAGTATGTGTCAACATCCGGAAAACCTTGCAAATTGGGAGCGGAAAGGGGGTGCCGCAGGAGGAACGCAGGTTTTCAGGTACGGACGTGCGGCGCTTTTGCGCATACGTGCGGCAGCATTGCCGCAGCTCACAGAATCTTTACCAAAAAAAGAAAGGACACAAGAGAAACATGAAGATGAAAAAATTCATATCGTCTCTGACTGCTGCTGTTATGGCCGCAACCACCGTGCTGACCAGTGCGCTGGTCACACCGGCAATGTCGTTTATGGCAAGCGCAGCAGACGATGACGCATTCGGTCAGGTATGGCTTGCCGGAAGCATCGGCGGCATTACAGGCGGTGTCAAGTCGGATGAAGTTTCGGTAATTGCAGATGGCACCTATACCGTTTCTGTAGACAATATGTCCGAGATGGACGGATACAACCAGTGGTACACCACCATTCAGACCCTGTATCTGGAGAGCAACATCAACAGCTATACTTACGAGAACATCAAGATCCACATTGACAGCATTGTCATTGATGGTACGGAAGCAGAGTATACCCAGAGTGAGGGTGCACAGGCAAAATCTGATGACGGCTCTTCCATTCGTGTCAATATCAAGAATACCTGGTCCGGAAACAAGACCGATGATCTGAGCGGAGAGTGCAAGGACAGCATTGAAATTACCTTTACGGTTTCCGGCACCGGCAAGCAGACAACTCCGGTAGTTACCACCACCACTGCAGAAACCACAACGACCGCAGAGGGCGGAACCACCACAACTGCGGCAGAAACTACTACGACCAAAGCAGCAACCACGACTACTGCGGCTGCCGTAGAGGGCAAGAAGGTCATTCCGATTAATGACACCTTCAACAACCTGCTGAAAAAGGCACAGGCAATCAACCCGAAGGAAGGCATGGTTGGCTGGAAATGGGATGAGGATCTGGGCGTTACCGATGCAACCAAGGTCATCAAGGTTGAGATCAATCTCTCTGCTGACAAGACCATCGGCGACCTCTCCTATAAGTTTGGCTCTTCCACCAGTGTGGATCCGGATTACTGGACAGAGTCCAAGCAGGTAGACGGTACATTCAATGATACCAAGGCAACTCTCTCCTGGGATATTGACAAGGCAACTGCCAATATCATTCAGACTGAGTATGACGGCACGCTGAAGTTCGGCGCATGGGGCGGTCTGAAAGACTACACCATCGACTCTGTTGTTGTTTACACCGATCCGAATGCCGTTACCACAACCACGACTGAGGAAACCACCACGACTACAACAGAAGCTACCACCACTACCACGAAGGCTGGTACGACTACCACTGAGGCAGTCGCTACCACCACAACCGAGGCTGTCACCACGACTACTGCGGAAAAGGCAACCACCACTACCGCAGCTACCACAACTTCTGCTGAGAAGGACACCACGACCACTGCTGCAACCACTACCACGAAGGCAGCAGAGGAAACCACTACAGAAGATGTGACCACCACTACCACCGCAGCAACCACTGCTGCAACTACGGTTACTACCAAGGCAACTGAGGCAACTACTACAGAAGAGCCGCCGAAGGGTCTGGGCGTTGTCGTAGAAATGGAAGACGTCTATGTAGAGCCGGGCCGTGAGACAGACGAGGACAACCCTGTTGTTCAGGTAAAGATCAAGAATGCAACACCTTCCATGGGCTTCCAGTTCACACTGGATATTCCGGAGATCACCGCAAGCATTCTGAAGCTGGACGTTTTTGCGCAGGCAGGCAATCTGACTGGTTCGGCACTGCTGGCTGGCGGTCAGGAAAATACCATGGGCTTCAAGGATTATCTGCAGGGCAAGGCTGTAACACAGGAACAGCGCTGGATCTACTATGGCTGGGCAAGCTCCACCATTCCGGAAACCGTTTCGGATGATGCCATTGTATACGGTCTGGACTTCGACATCGCAGACAATGCGGTTGAGATCGCAGAGGCTGCCGGTCTGGAAAAGAAGACCGATCCGGCAACCGGCCGCTCCTACTATGAGTTCCCGCTGAACTGGGCACCGGACGGCACACAGTCCGTTACCTATGACGGCCCGGACGGCAAGCCGGTTACTGTAAACCTGAAGAACTATCAGTTCATGGATGAGGACAACATGGATATCCACAAGACCGATGTGGTTTACCACAGCGGCAGCATCCGTGTTTATGCAGATACGGTAGAAACTACCACATCCACCGCAGCAACTACAGTCACTACTATCACAGCAACCACCGCTGCAACTACCGCTGCGACTACCAACGAAGAAGAAAAGCCCATCAATCTGGTTCTGCCGAAGCAGTTCGTAGATCCGGGCGAGGACGTTGCACTGAAGGTCAGCGTTACCGGCGGTGTAAACAGCTATGGTATCGGCGGTACTGTTGAGATTCCGGAGCTGACCTCCAAGATCCTGAGCTATGACCTCACATTTGGTCTGGGCGGCGTTCTGGACTTCAACTTTGGCGATAACAACCTGAGCAATACCGGCTGGTACAACGACTATAAGAACGGCAACGGCACCGGCGAAGACAAGGATCGCTGGATCCAGTTCGTTGCATCTTACAAGTCTGATGCACACATGCCCAGCGAGGAAGATGGTCTGGTTACCCTGAATATGTCCGTTTCGAAGGATGCAATTCAGATCGCAGAAGAAGCTGGTCTGGAACTCAAGACCATGACGGAAGAAGACGGCACAGTTGTCAGCTACTATGAATTCCCGCTGTCCTGGGCACCGTACGGCACCGATGCGGGCTGGAGCGGCGACAGACCGGTACAGCTGAAGCGGTTCCAGTATCTGGATGACACACCGGCAGAAGGCGTGGATATCTTCCAGGATCAGGTTGGCGTGAAGGACGGCGCACTGTACGTTGTCAAGGATCGTTCTGCTGTAACCACTACTACCACAACGACCACAACCACAACCACTACGACCACAACGACCACAACCACAACCACTACCACTGCGCAGCCGACCACCACTTCTACGACCACCACCACTGCACAGCCGACTACCACTTCTACGACCACCACAACAACAACTACTACCACAACCTCTGCTACCACCACTACCACAACAACTACCACCACTGAGGAAACTACCACCACCACTACCACCACAACCACTACCACTACCACTGAAGAAACGACTACCACAACAACCACCACAACTACCGAAGAAACGACTACCACAACCACAACAACCACAGAGGAAGTGACCACAACGACCACAGAGTCGACGACCACAACCGCTACGACCACAACCACCGCAGAAATCACAACCACGACGACACAGCACACAACCAACACACTGCCGACTTATACACAGCCGACAAACACCAGAGCAACCCGTGTGACTACTACCACAACCACAACCACCACTACCGCAGCAACAACTACCACAACCGAAGAGACCACCACAACCGAAGAGACCACCACAACCACTGAAGAAACCACCACAACCACGACGGAGATCACTACGACAACAGAAGAACCGATTGTTAGCACCACAACAACCACAGAGGAAGTTCCGGTAGTTACCACCACTTCTATCTCCATTGAGGTCAATGCAGAAGCTGGCTTCTATCTCTCTGTAGATGAGCGCCCGTTCAATGCGGCTGACCTGCTGAAGGCATTCTCTGTAAACGAGGACGGCGAAGCAACGGATATCACCGCAGACATCACTTTCGATTATGCTACACCGAAGGCAGCGTTTGATGACAAGAACGAGGCTTACTGCGCAATTGAGCTGACACCGAAATACAATGGTGAAGATGTAGACGGCGCTGCAAAGCCGAAGGTTTACATCGGCATCAAGGGCGACGCACAGCTGGATGGCGACGTCGATATGGATGACTCCTTCGAAGTGCTCCAGTACTATTCTTACAGCGCAGCCGGCAGAACTCCGACTCTGACGGACGGCACCGACGAGAACCTGGAGAAGCTGGCATACTTCCTGGCTGATGTTGACACCGAGTCCAAGCTTGGTAAGAACGAGGACGAAAAGGCACTGTCCATGGACGATGCGTTCAATATCCTCCAGTTCGTTTCTTACAGAGCTGCCGGCAGAGATACCACTTGGCCGGACGTTGTAACCTCTCTGAAATCGCTGGAAAACTCCATTTGGTTTGAAGGCTAAGCCATACTGCTGGAAAAGCATTTGACAACAATTGCATGACATCTGCTACGTATGCAGCAAAACCGGTACGGCGTGTTTCGCCGTGCCGGTTTTTGTTTGCAGGAAAAGCCTTGCCAGAGCGATGCTTTTTCCGGATTCTACTTTATTTTTTTCGAATTGCGAAAAAAAGTTGTCATATTCTATTGCAAATTTCGGTGAAATCGGCTATACTGAGAAGTAGTACATGGGCAACATGGACATCGGGAACATTTGCACAGAAGGAGGAGTTACATTGAAGACAATTACAGAGGCAAAGAAGCTGCTGACATCCGGAGCATTGGACGAGAAGCTGGAAGCGCTTTGTGCGTCAAAGGATGCGGAGATTCTCGCCGCCTATCGGGAACGGCTGATGCAGGCGCTGGATGCATTTGCAGCGCAGTTTGGCACGGAGCGGGAAGTCGCACTGTTCTCTGCTGCCGGCAGAACAGAACTGGGCGGAAACCACACGGATCACCAGCGGGGACACGTCCTCGCTGCCAGCGTCAATCTGGACATCATCGCCGTGGCTGCCATGCGGGACGACGATCTGGTTCAGGTCAAGAGCAAGGGATTTCCTATGGATATCATTTCTCTGGAAGAGCTTGCGCCGCAGACGGACAAAAAGCCGGATTCCGCAGAGCTGGTGCGTGGCGTTGCCGCACGCTTCCGGCAGCTGGGCTACAGTGTGAAAAGAGGCTTCGATGCCTACACCGAATCACAGGTGATGCAGGGCTCCGGACTGTCCTCCTCCGCAGCATTTGAGGTGCTTCTTGGCAATATCTGCAATACGTTTTATGCAGAGAACCAGTGCAGCGCCGAGGAGATCGCAGAGATCGGACAGTTTGCCGAGAACGTCTATTTCCGGAAGCCGTGCGGGCTGATGGATCAGATGGCATCGTCTGTGGGCGGTGTGGTCGCCATTGACTTCGCAGACGCTGCCGCACCGCAGGTGGAGCCGGTTTCTTTCGACTTCTCCACGTCGGGCTATGCCCTGTGTATCGTGGACACCGGCGGAAATCATGCCGACCTGACGGCAGAGTATGCGGCGATTCCGGAAGAGATGCGCGCTGTGGCAAAATATTTCGGCGCACAGGTGCTTTCCGAAGTGTCGGCAAATCAGGTGATGCAGGCAATTCCGGCACTGCGCAAGGCGTGCGGCGATCGGGCGGTGCTTCGTGCCATCCATTTCTATCGGGAGGACCGGCGTGCACAGGGCGAGTGCGATGCGCTGGAACGGGGCGACTTTGAGGCATTTCTGCGCCTGGTGCAGAATTCCGGCGAGTCCTCCTACTGTCTGCTGCAAAACGTCTATCCATGTTCTGCACCGCAGGAACAGCCCATCTCCATTGCTCTCGCTGTGGGAACGGCACTGCTGGGCGGACGTGGTGCCATTCGGGTGCACGGCGGCGGATTCGGCGGAACCATTCAGGCGTTTGTTCCGGACGTGCTGCTCACCTGTTTTCAGGAGGGTATGGAGGCTGCGCTGGGCAAGGGCTGCTGCCACATTCTCCGCATTCGCCCTGTCGGCGGAACCGTCATTTTAAATTGAACAGAATAAGCGTCTGATATGCTAGAACACAACGCAGACGCTAAGAGAGGAAGCGTAGTATCATGGGAAAAATTCTGGTAACCGGCGGCACCGGTTTTATCGGAAGCCATACCTGCGTGGCACTGACCAACGCAGGCTATTCGGTAGTCGTAATGGACAATCTGGTGAACTCCAAGGTGGAGTCCATCGCAAGAATTGAGATGATCACCGGCAAACACATTCGGTTTTATCGCACCGACATGCTGGACGAAGATGGCATGCGCCAGATCTTCGAGGACAACAAGATCGATGCGGTCATCCACTTCGCCGGTCTGAAGGCAGTGGGCGAGTCAGTACAGAAGCCGCTGGAGTACTACCACAACAACATCAGCGGTACGCTGTCCCTCCTGCGGGTGATGCGGGAGTATGGCTGCCGGACGATGATTTTTTCGTCCAGCGCAACGGTATACGGCTGCAACAACCCCGTGCCCTATCAGGAAGATATGCCCACCTCTGCCACCAATCCCTATGGTTATACCAAGGTGATGATCGAGCAGATGCTGCGGGATATTTGCGTGGCAGACCCGCAGTTCAGTGTAGTAGCGCTGCGGTACTTCAACCCCATCGGCGCTCATGAGAGCGGTCTGATCGGGGAGAACCCCAACGGTATCCCCAACAATCTGGTGCCCTATGTGGCACAGGTGGCGCAGGGCAAGCTGGAAAAGGTCAGCGTCTACGGCGACGACTACGACACACCGGACGGCACCGGCGTGCGAGACTACATCCATGTCATGGATCTGGCGGGCGGTCATGTGGCTGCACTGGCATATGGCGTCAACCACCATGGCTTCGAGGCCATCAATCTGGGCACCGGCAAGGGCAGCAGCGTGCTGGACGTGGTGCACGCCTATGAAAAGGCATGCGGAAAGAAGATTCCCGTTTGCATCACCGGACGCCGTGCCGGTGATGTGGCAACCTCGTATGCCGATGCCACAAAGGCAAAGGAGCTGCTGGGCTGGGAGGCAACTTCTGATTTGCAGAAGATGTGCGAGGACAGCTGGCGCTTTACAGAACAGAATCCGGCGGGGTTGTAAGCCATCCCGCAGGAAGGAGCACATATGACAGGTAGATTCGGAGATGCCATCGACAATTTTCTGATTGTCGTGGTGGCAATTGCAGTGGTACTGCTGCTGGTGGTCATGCTGGGTTCCCGGCAGAGTCCGTTTCGGCGGAAGCTGAGCCAGATTCTGGTACAGAATCCCCGGACGGCAAAGCATCAGCCGCTGGAATTCAATCGGGAATACTATATCACAGGAGAAAAGACCATGCGCAGACCGATTCGCGGAAAAAATCCGGCCCGAACCGAACAGGCGGTTCTGGTGCAGAAGGTGGACGAACGCCGCCGTACCATCGACCCCAGCGGGACACTGAAGCTGTACAACGAGTATTATGAGCTGATCTTCAAGACGAGAAAGGGCGACATCCTGCATCTGGTGACCAGCAAGCAGGCGTATGTCAATATGCCGTTTCACCAGCAGGGAACGCTGACGTTCCAGGGAGAGCGTCTGATTCGCTTCCAGTATGCGGACGGCGAGGTCACGGAAAATCAGCAGGCATTCCACACCAGCACCGTCAGCACGGCTGTTGCTGCCGGCAGACGATAAAACCGACACGAAAGGAGCGTTCCCATGCAGGACGAAGAGCTGGAATTTGAGGACAATCTCATTCAACTGGAGGACGAGGACGGCAATCCCACCTCGTTTGAGTTTCTGGACTTGATCCCCTATGAGGGAAAGGAATATGTGGTGCTGCTGCCCGCTGATGAGGATGCCGACGAAGTCGAGATTCTGGAACTGGCAGAGCTGGATGATGAGATGGAGGAATACCGTTCCATCGAGGACACCGCCATTCTGGAAGCAGTGTTCAAAATTTTCAAGGAGAAGTTCAAGGACGAATTTAATTTCGAAGACTGATCTTTCCGCTTTATTCCAAACCAAAACGCCCTCCGCAGGATGATCCCTGCGGAGGGCGTTGCTTTTTGTGCGGGATTCTGATGCGTTACGGAACGATCAGAACCGGTGTTTCAATGGTGACTTCGTTGTAGATCTTCTCCGCCATGTCCCAGGGCAGGTTGATACAGCCGTGAGAACCGTTGGTGAGGTAGATATCACCGCCGTATGCGCTTCGTGCCAGATCGTGGAGTCCGATGCCGTTGTTGTCAATGGGCATCCAGAAGTCCACCCATGTGTGATAGCCCTCAACCTCGTAAGTGCCCAGATACTGTCCCGGAATCTTCGTGCGAATCTTGAACACGCCCGGCGGGGTCAGACGGTTGGGGTCGGAGGCAAGTCCGGTTACCACGTCGGTATCCAGAAACAGCGAGCCGTTGACGTAGAACCAAAGGTGCTGGCGGCAGATGTCCACTTCAATGTAGGTGGCACCGGTGTAGTCCACGCCGGCGTGGGAGTGCATCCGGAAGCCCTCACGGTCGTAGATCGGTTCCAGCGTGGTGGAACCGCCTGCCTTGATGGCGTCCACCAGTTCCTGCGTGGTCTGTTCCACATTGGTCAGCCAGCCGTAGGTGCTGTTTGCGCCAAAGGCAAGCTCCACGGTGCCGTCTGCGGTGGAGTTGAAGGTGCGGGTGTAGCCGGCTGCGTAGGTGTCGTACTTGTCGGCGATGTTCTCCTGTACCCATGCGGTCGCCTTGTCGGTGTCCACGGTGATCTCATCGTCCTGTACGGAAACCCAGTCCAGAATGGTGGAGTGTTCCAGCACTTCCGTGCCCACCGGATCCATCATCTCTTCCCGGTCAGTCATGTCGAACGTAATGTCCGCAGCGCCGATCTTGTTGTACAGATCCAGTGTGGACTGAAGGCTCTCTGCGGTGACGGATGCCTTTTTGTAGCAGTTGCTGTCCGCCATCTGAATGACGCTGTTGCCCTCCCGCATCTGCGCAATGGCGTAGTCGGAGAGGACGGCGGTGTCCACCATGTTGCCGTCGCTCTCCGGCTGGATGGAGTAGGAGCCGTCGCCGTTGGTGACGATCTTGGCGTCTGTCGGCGGGGTACTGCCCCAGTCATAGGCGGCGATCAGACTCGCCAGCGCATCCTCAGAGTAGGACTCCTGAAATTTCACGGTGTATTCGCTTTTGGAGAAGAGCTTGGTGAACCATGCGCCGTGGCTCTCCTCAGCGGGTTCGTCCAGACTGCCGTCCGGTATGGCTGTTGTACCGCCGAAGGAGGCAGCAGGGAAGGTGATGGGGTCGCCGTCCTTGGGAACAAAAGTGATGCCTGTTTTCTGGGCGGTGCTCAGCAGGGCGGCAGATGCCTCGTCGCCGGTCATGCCGGCAATGTTGGTGTTGTTGACGTAGGTGTTCGGCAGGAATTTCCCGTGGTACAGGATCAGTCCGGTGAAATAGACGATCAGCAGAATGGCAGCGGCGGCAATGCCGGCGATGATGCTGATGTTCCGGACGGTGTGCGTTCCTGCGCCGGAACGGCTGCGGGTGGTTTCCTCGCCGTATCCGCCGTAATTCTGGTAGGTGTAATCCGGACGGGATGACGGTGCAGTCCGGCGGGGGACGCTTTGCCGCGGCTGGGCGTAGCCGGAACCGGCGCTGCTTCTGGTTGCAGTCATAGCGTCCTGAATCTGGCGCACTTTTTCCGAACGGGTCGGGTCGGGGATACTGCCGGCTGGCGCTGCTGCGCCGGCATAGGCAGGTGCGGGTGCCGGCTGGCCGTCAGAGGACAGTCCCTCTTTGGCAGCGAGAGATGCTTTGATGCGCTCCCGCATTTCGTCTTTGGTCAGGTGTGTGGGTGTGCTGCCGGACGGCGGCACAGATTTTCTCTCTTCGTTCAAGTCAATCGTTCCTTTCCCCCATTGCTTCGGGCCGCATTGGGAATCTGCACTGGCGCAGATTCTGGTGTTTCAATTCCATGCGTTCAGAGGTCGTCTATCGGAACTCAGAGCCGATGATCTGGCTCGTGGGATTTGTCCGTATCAGTTCGAACAAGCTCTGGCATTTGTCGAGCTGCAAGGCAGCATTGCCGTATGAAATACCGCTGGAGTGCGGTCAAAATTCGGCCGTCATTCCTATTATAATCGTATGGGCTGCATTTGTCAACACTTTTCGACGGGTTTGTGGTGAGATATCTGCAATTTGTAAATTTTTTTACCGCTTTGTATTTTTTGCGGAGAAACAGGAGAAAATGGCGGTGCTAAGACCGCCTTCGAAGGCTCACTGTGATGCACAAAAAAGAATCGACACTTTATGCAAAAGTGTGCATTTTGTACAAACAGCATGCGGTGAAATTGTGGAAAATTCAACTTGACAAGAAAATGGAACAGGCGTATACTAAAGATGGAAAAACTTGCAGCGATGCGAAAGGCAGCAGCTGGACAAGCTTTTCCGGAATCAAAAATCGGCAAATGCTCTTGTAAGCCCGTGGGAAAGGGTATGGAAAAACAATTTGATCAGAGCAAGATTATGCTGAATGGAGGAAATTGTATGAGTCGAAGAAAGCCTTTTTACCGCTGTTTGGCTGCGGTTGTCCTTGCCGCAGTGACAGCAACTTCTGCACTTCCGGTGGCTGCGGATTATGATGCTGCACCGCTGGATGCGGCATCGTGGGATGGAATTATGACAACGGCGAGCACTGCCAGCGTTACCTTTACCGCTGCGCAGGGCACACTGGAATCCGCCTATGCGGAGTGGAACGCTGTGAGCGGTGCCACGGATTACCATGTTTATGTCAAGTCCGGCAGCAGTTATACGCTGGTGGATAATATGCTGGTACGGCAGTACCCCACCTGTTTTCGTGTGGATGTGCCGGGACTGGCAGCTGGAAGCTACCAGCTGAAAGTTGTTCCGGTTATCGGCGGAAAGGAGGACGAGTCCAAGGCAGGGGAAACAGCTGCGCTGAATGTGGAGGCGCACGACCGAAGCGGTTTCGGCTTTGTGGAAGGCACGTCTTCCGGTGCGTATAACGAGGACGGCACGCTGAAAGAAAATGCAATTGTTGTATATGTGACGGATGCCAACAAGGATACCGTAACTGCAAGCATTGATTCCACAGGCAAGGGTGCGGCAGATGTGACCGGCGTGCAGAATATCATCACTGCTTATAAGAAAAATAAGGAAAAGCGCCCGCTGTGTCTGCGGTTTCTCGGCAACATCACCGATCCGGCAGATATGCCTAAGGGCGATCTGATGATCGATACGGCAAAGGCCGGCATTACCGTTGAGGGTATCGGTACGGACACCGTATTCAACGGATTTGGTCTGGTCATGAAAAACTGCTCCAACGTGGAGGTGCGCAACATCGGCTTTATGAACTGCAACAGCAGCGAGGGCGATGACTGCGGCTTGCAGCAGGGCAACGATCATATCTGGGTGCACAACTGCGACTTCTTCTATGGCGATGCCGGTTCGGATGCCGATCAGGCCAAGGGCGACGGCGCATTGGATACCAAGACTTCCACCTATGTCACACACTCCTACAACCATTTCTGGGACAACGGCAAGTGCAATCTTCAGGGTATGAAGTCAGAATCGGAGACCAATTACATCACCTATCACCACAACTGGTACGATCATTCCGATTCCCGCCACCCGAGAATCCGCACATGCTCCGTACACTGCTATAATAACTACTATGACGGCAACGCCAAGTACGGCATCGGCGTCACCAAGGGTGCCTCTGCCTTTGCAGAGAACAACTACTTCCGCAACTGTAAGAACCCGATGATGAGTTCCGGACAGGGTACGGATGCACTGGGTGAGGGCACATTCTCCGGCGAACCCGGCGGTATCATCAAGGCTTACGGCAACTATATCGAGGGCGCACAAAGCTATATCCCGTATTCCGAGAACAGCACTTCCTTTGATGCATACGAGGTTTCTGACCCGTCCGAAAAAGTGCCCGGCGATGTCAAGACGGTTTCCGGCGGCACAGGCTACAACAACTTCGATACCGATTCCAGCATCATGTACAGCTACAAGGCAGATGCAGCGGCTGATGTGCCGGCTATCGTTACTGCCAAGGCCGGACGCGTACAGGGCGGTGATCTCCAGTGGAAGTTTGACAACTCCGTGGACGATGCAAGCTATGCTGTGAATCAGGCACTGAAAGATGCGCTGGTGAACTACAAGCCCACTGTCATTGCCATCGGCGGCGGCTTTACCGACAACACCTCCGATCCCATCGTGACCACCGCAACCACCGCAGTCAGCAACACCACAACCACTACCAAGACGACAGTCAGCGTGACCGCCAGCAGCACCGGTGCGACAACGGTTTCCACCACGGGCAGAGTGACAGTTCCGACCACACCGGATGTGCCGGCAGCAGGGGACATCTTCTGCTCGCCCAACGGAACGGGCAGCGGCGATTCGGAGAAAGATCCGACTTCTGTCACCAACGCCATTTCCAAGCTGACGGCTGGCCATACCATCTATCTGCTGGGCGGTACTTACAAATTCTCCGAGATGATTCTCATCGACAGCTCCAACAGCGGTACGGCAAACGCCATGAAGACCATCAAGCCCTATAACGGCGCCGATGTTGTCTTTGACTTCTCCGGACAGGGCGAGGCAAATGCCTCCAAGCGCGGTATCGTGCTGGACGGCGACTACTGGCATTTCTACGGCTTTGAGATTACCAAGGCAGCCGACAATGGCATGCTTCTCTCCGGTAGCAACAACACCGTTGAGCGCATGGTATTCAACGACAATCAGGACACTGGTCTGCAGCTCTCCCGCTACAACACCAGCGCTGCCACCATTGCAGACTGGCCCAGCAACAACCTGATCCTCAACTGCACCTCCAAGAACAACTGCGATGATAAAACCATGGAAAATGCCGACGGCTTTGCTGCAAAGCTGACCTGCGGCGAGGGCAATGTGTTCGATGGCTGTATGTCCTATAACAACAGCGATGACGGCTGGGATTTGTATGCGAAAACGGAAACCGGCCCCATTGGTGTGGTAACCATCCAGAACTGTGCGGCATTCCGCAACGGCTATACCGAGTTCGGCGAGGGTTACGGCAACTGTGACGGCAACGGCTTCAAGCTCGGCGGTGGCGGTGTCGGTTCTGCCCACGTCGTCAAGAACTGTCTGGCGTTCGAGAACCTGAACTGCGGTTTCACCGACAACAACAACCCGAAACTCGGCAGCCTGACTAACTGCACCGCCTATAACAACAATCTGGGCGGCAACAAGAAATACAACATTGCCTGCTACCGCTGCACAGACCCTGGCGCAGATTTCTCCAATGTGATCTCCTATTTCAGCAAGGGTAATCTCACATCGAATCTGGGTGTATCCGGTGTTGTTGTGGCAAACGATAAATTCTGTGGAACGATCCAGAACAGCATTTATTACAACGGCGCTTACTATCAGGTCGGCGAGAAAACAGCAATCGACAATAAGAACAACACGAAGGTCGGCACAAAGGGCGCAGCTATCTCTGACGATGATTTCGAGGCCGTAACTGTCCCGCAGATGGGAACCGATTTCGACACCGCATGGCGAAATTCCGACGGTTCTATCAACACCCACGGCTTCATGCAGGTCAAGGAATCCAGCGCCCTCTACAGCATCCTCGGCGCAAAGTTCCAGCAGATCGATACACCGCCGGTGGTAACGACAGCCACCACCAAGGCAACCGAGGAGACCACGACCGCAGCGGTTACTTCGGAAACCACCAGGGAATCTGCTTCGGAGACCACTGCTTCCGCAGCAACCTCTGACAGCACAGCATCCAAGACCACCGAAAAGACGACCGCTGCCCCGGAAGAAACCACCACAGCACCGGTGACCACCGTTTCTGTTGACCCGTCCGCTCTGTACGGCGATGTCAATCTGGACGGCGATGTGGATCTGGCGGATGCCGTTCTGCTGAACAAGGCGATTAGCGGTGCCGTAGAACTGGGCGCAAAGCAGCGCATCAATGCGGAGTGCTATGCCGATGGCGTTGTCACCGTGGACGACTCCATGACACTGCTGCAGTTCCTCGTACACCTGAGAAACAGCCTGCCGGTTCAGCCCAGCTGATCTCATTTCTGACAACTCCTACTCTGTCATAAGATACCTCGAAAATGGGGCGGATGTGCGTTTTGCAGCATCCGCCCCATTTTCTTGCAATTTGGAAGAAAATACGGTATAATAAAAACAAAGGAAACACTGTACAGGCTTTGTGCGGTGCTGCCGGAAAAGGAGGACAGCCCCATGAGAAATGTGATGCGGGAAATCGATGTGCCGGACTGGCAGGAACGCCTTGCTGCCTACCTGCCGCAGGAGGATTCGGAACGGCGGGATTTGCAGGAGGTGATGCAGGCCGTGCGGCAGGACGGCAGCCGTGTGCTGTATCGGGAGCGCCAAAACGGGCACATCACCTGTTCCGGTTTCGTGATGGATCCGACGCTCTCCGAGGTGCTGATGGTGTACCACAACATCTACGATTCCTTTGCGTGGACGGGCGGTCACGCCGACGGCGTCAATGACTTTCTGGCGGTGGCAGTGCGGGAGGCAAAGGAGGAGACCGGAATCCGGAAGCCCTATGCCCAGTCCGGCGAGATTCTCTCGGTGGATGTCCTGCCCGTGAAAGCCCATCGGAAGCACGGCGTTTCCGTGCCGGCGCATGTGCATTATAACATCACCTATGGACTCATCGCCAGCAAAAAGGAGAAGCTTCAGGTGAAGCCGGACGAGAATCAGGCGGTGCGCTGGATTCCCATGGCGCAGCTGCGGGAGCTGTGCCGGGAACCGCAGATGATTCCCATTTATGAGAAGCTGGCGGAGCGGATGCGCCGCTGTGCCCGGCGTCAGGAACAGGTGCTGCGTGCCATTGCGCCGCCGCTGCTGGCGTGGTATCCCAGCCATGCACGGGAACTGCCCTGGCGGCAGAATCGGGAGCCGTATCGGGTCTGGCTGTCGGAGATCATGTTGCAGCAGACTCGTGTGGAGGCGGTGAAAGGCTACTACCAGCGGTTTCTGGCGCAGTTTCCCACAGTGCAGGCACTGGCGGAATCGTCGCAGGAGCAGGTCAACAAGTGCTGGGAGGGGCTGGGCTACTACAGCCGTGCAGCGAACCTCCGGCGGGCTGCGGTGCAGCTGGCGGAGCAGTATCAGGGACAGTTTCCCCGCACGTGGAAAGAGGTGCGGGCACTCCCCGGCGTGGGGGATTATACCGCCGGCGCTATCTGTTCCATTTGCTTTGACCTGCCGACACCGGCAGTGGACGGGAATGTCCTGCGTGTGACGGCACGTGTGACGGACACGTTCTGTGAGATCGACCGGCCGGAACAAAAGGCGGCGGTGACGCAGGTGCTGACCGAGGTGTATCAGGCGGGGCACTGCGGGACGCTGACGCAGGCGCTCATGGAGATCGGCGCAACAGTCTGTCTGCCCAACGGAAAGCCTCTGTGCGATGTCTGTCCGCTGGCATCGCTTTGTATGGCCCGTCGCAACGGCGATGTTCTCCGGCTGCCCCAGCGCATTGAAAAGAAGGCACGCCGGAAGGAGTCGTATACCGTATTTCTGCTCTGCTGCGATGGCAAATATGCCGTGCGGAAACGGCAGGAAAAGGGCTTGCTTTCCGGACTGTGGGAGTATCCCAATGCGGCCGGAATTTTAGAGACGGACGCTGCTGTGGCACAGGCGGCGGCGTGGGGCTGCCAGCCGGTGGAGGTGGTGCGAACCACGGAGCGCAGCCATATTTTCACCCATGTGGAGTGGAAGATGAAAGGCGTGCTGATGACCTGTCAGACACCGGCAGAGGCATTTGTCTGGCGGACGGCGGAGGAGATCGCACAGGAGCTCTCTCTGCCCACGGCGTTTCGGCAGTTCTCGGCATTTTTATCGGAATCCTGAGCAGTGCATCAGCAGTTCGGCAGGTTTCCGCCGCTTGCATTTTCTCGCTGATTATGATATACTAACTGTATCTATTCCGTGAAACGATTTCAGAGCAGGCGTGTTCCCGTCGGGCGCACGCAGAAGAAAGGACGGCGACTTTTTTGAAAAAGATTTACTTTATTTGCAACCTGCATTCCGGAAGAGCCTCCATCGGTTCTCATCTGGCGATGATGATCGACCGCTTTACGGCAGCGGGATTTGAGGTGACGGTTCATCCCACGCAGGAGCGTGGCGATGCCATTGCGCAGGCGAAGCAGGTCTGCGACAGCGGATTGTACGACATCCTGGTGTGCTCCGGCGGAGACGGAACGCTGAATGAAGTGATACAGGGCTATATGCTTAGCGAAAACCAGTGCCCCATCGGGTACATTCCCTTTGGCTCCACCAATGATTTCGCTCGAGGCTTGGGCATTCCCAAGGATCCGGAGGAGGCGGTGGACTGCATCATTCACGGCGAGGCACTGCCCTGTGACATCGGCGGATTCAACGACAAGTATTTCACCTATGTGGCAGCATTCGGCGCATTTACGGAAATTTCCTACCAGACTTCGCAGCAGTTCAAAAATGTGCTGGGGCACGCCGCCTATATCCTGAACGGACTCTCCAAGCTCTCCCGTATCCGAGCCTGCCGGATGCGCATCGAGTATGACGGCGGTGTCATCGAGGACGAATTTCTGTACGGCATGGTCACCAATTCCTCCTCCGTGGCACGCTTTCTGGCACTGTCGGAGGTGCGCTGGGATGACGGATTGTTTGAGGTAACGCTGATTCACAAGCCCTCCAGTCTGGCGCAGTTCCAGCAGCTTGTGGCAGCGTTCTCCAAGATTCAGATCGGGCCGGCGAAGCCCTATCTCCACTACTTCCGCACGTCTAAACTCAAGGTCACCAATCTGGACGAGGAGCCGGTTTCGTGGACCATCGACGGGGAATATGGCGGAACAGAACGGGTGAACCGGATCGTGAACAACCAGAAGGCGGTGCAGTTCTGGATCGACCCTGTCCGCCGCAAACAGGCAGAAGAAAATCCGGATGGCGGGCTTGCTGTGGTCATGCCGCCTCCGGAGGAATCGATGCAGCCGCCGGAAGATCAGGATTAAGAACCTGTCTTCACAAGAAATATATGTGGATTTTCGAGCATAATTTTGTTGCAGACAAGGCAAAAATACGCAGGCGGGCTGTCGCCCGGCAAGTATTTTTTACGCAGTATGCAGCAAAATTTGCCGAAAAGACACTTGTATACGCTTGTGAAGACGGGTTCTAAAAACCTGTGTGCGTCAGCGTCTGCGTATGCTTTTAAAAGATTTGCTGCAGCCAGTAGCGCAGGCAAGCCGGCTGTCCGTTGTATTCGTGGAAGCCGGGGAATTCCGGCTCGTGGGGAACCATCTCTGTGCGGTGATACAGCAGAATCAAAAGGGAAACCAGACAGTATCCCCAGTAAATGGTGCTGATGCTGCCGAGGCAGATGCCCACCGTGCCGGTAATGGCGCCGCTGAGGGCGATGCCATGGTTGGTGCAGGAGTCCGTTTTCGACTTCCTGGCAAAGATGACGGCGGCAATTCCCATGCCCACCGGAAGAATCGGAAGGCGGAAAAACAAGAGGGAGACAATGCCGAAAATCAGAGCGGTGGTGTCCCGATGATGATGCGGTTCCGGGGACTGCTTTGGAAACGGGGACTGCTGCATGAAACGTTCCTCCATAGTACGAGTTTTCAATTACCAATATCATAGCAGAATTTCGGGGAATTGTCAAGATAATGGCGGAAAATGCGGGAAAAACAACGGTTTTGGAAGAAGAGGAGGCAGAAAAAATGGAAGATCGGCAATTTCATATCAATTGTGCAGCCGGAGAGATCGGAAAGTATGTGCTGCTCACCGGTGACCCGGATCGTGTGCCGGAGATCGCAGCGCATCTGGAACACAGCCGGAAAGTGGCGCAGAAGCGGGAGTTTACCACGTATACCGGAGCGCTGGAGGGTGTGCCGGTGAGCGTGATCTCCACGGGAATCGGCGGGCCGTCTGCGGTCATCGCCATGGAGGAATGCGTTGCCCTCGGTGCGCATACCATGATACGGATCGGCACTTGCGGCGGGATGCAGCCGGAGCTGATCCCGGGAACGCTGATCCTCCCCACCGGCGCCATCCGCATGGAGGGGACGACACGGGAGTATCTGCCGCTGGAGTTTCCGGCAGTGCCGGACTTTGACCTGCTGTGCAGTCTGACGGCTGCTGCTGCGGAACGTGGCTGCCGGTATCGAACCGGCGTGGTGCAGTGCAAGGATTCGTTCTATGGGCAGCACTCGCCTCAGACCATGCCGGTGCGGCAGAAGCTGCTGGACAACTGGCAGGCGTGGAAAGAGGGCGGCGCTCTTGCCTCCGAGATGGAGTCGGCGGCGCTGTTCATTACGGCAGCAGTGCGCCATGTGCGCTGCGCCACCGTGCTCCAGATGATCTGGAATCAGGAGCGGGAGCAGGTCGTGCGGGACAGCGCACATGCGGCGGATGATATGACCAATGCCATTGCCGTGGCGGTGGATGCCATGCGTCGGCAGATCCTGCGGGAGAAGAAATCGGGGGAAAAGGAGAACGAGTCGTGGCGCTGATTTATTGCGTAGAGGATGACAATGGGATACGGGAGCTGATTACCTGTGCGCTGCAATCCGGCGGGTACACTGTGGAGGGATTTCCGAACGGCAGGGATTTTTTTCACCGGCTGCAAAAGGAGCTGCCCTCTCTGGTGCTGCTGGACATCATGCTGCCCGATCTGGACGGCAATGCGATTCTGAAGCGGCTTAAGGCGGAGGAGGATACGGCGGTGCTGCCGGTCATCATGCTCTCCGCCAAGTCCACAGAGATCGACAAGGTGACCAGTCTGGAAAACGGCGCAGACGACTATATCACAAAGCCCTTCGGTATTATGGAGTTGCTGTCCCGTGTGAAAGCGGTGCTCCGGCGGAGCGGCGGAAAGACGGCGCAAAAGCAGGGACAGCTCTCCTGTCAGGGACTGCTGCTGGATCTGGATCGCCGGACAGCGTCTTATGAAAGCACGGAAATCGTCCTGACCTATAAGGAGTTCGAGCTGCTGGCGTATCTCATGCGGAATCGGGGGACAGCGGTTTCCCGTGACCGGCTGTTGGAGGAGGTGTGGGGCTTTCAGTACGAGGGCGAAACCCGTACTGTGGATGCTCACATCAAGACGCTGCGGCAGAAGCTGGAGGCAGCGGAATGCCGGAATCTCATCGGAACGGTGCGCGGATACGGGTATAAGATCGGAGGATGATGCAGATGGGATGGATTCTTTGGCTGCTGCTGTTTGCGGCAGTGGCGGCAGATCTGGTTTTGCTGGTGCTGCTTCTGCGGATGCGGGACAAAATGCAAAAGCAGCAGCGAACCGATCACAAGGCGCTGAAACGGGAAAAGCAGGAACTGACGGCGATCCGGCGGGAACTCTGCCATGAACGGGACATCATCGGATTGATTCAGGAACACATGGTGGAGGGCATCCTGATTCTGGATGACTCCGACAAGATCCAGCTGGCGAACCGCACGGCGGTGGCGCAGCTGCGCATTGCGGACGGCGAGTGGGAGAACAAGTCCATCTTTATTCTGACGGACAATCAGGACTTCCTACAGGCGCTGCGCCAGTCCAAGACCGGACAGAATCCGCCGGTGCGCCACCTGCTGAAGCTGGAGGAAAAGTACATCCGTGCCTATATCCATCGGGTGGAGATGGGCGGTATTTTCGGAACGATCGTGCTGCTGGTGGATGTGACCTACAGCGTTAAAGCGGAGAAGATGCGGCAGGAGTTTACCGCCAATGTGTCCCATGAGCTGAAAACCCCCCTGACCACCATCAAGGGCTTCGGCGAGATGTTCGGGAGCGGCATGATTACCAGGAAAGAGGACGTGCTGAAATACGGCTCTATGATCGAGCGGGAGAGCGAGCGGCTGCTCTTCCTCATCAACGATATCATCCGGCTCTCCGAGATCGAGGAACACACGGAGGAACTCCGGACACCGGTGGAGCTTCGCACCGCGGCACAGGATGCCCTCCAGATTCTGGAGGCACGGGTGCAGCAGAACGACATCCATGTGGAGCTGAAAGGGGACTGCCTGATCCTCAACAGCAACGACGGGTATATGCGGGAGCTGTTCATCAACCTCATCGACAACGCCATCAAGTACAACAACCCCGGCGGCATGGTGCGGGTATCTATCGAAAAATTGGAGCATCAGGCGAAAATCGTCGTGGCGGACAACGGCATCGGCATTCCCATCAACGCCCAGAGCCGTATCTTCGAACGATTCTATCGAGTGGATAAGAGCCGCTCGAAACAGCGTGGCGGAACGGGATTGGGGCTGTCCATTGTGAAGCACATCGTGGATTATCACAACGGCACCATTTCCCTGCGCAGCGAACTGGGAAAGGGTACGGAAATCACCATCCTGCTGCCATTGCAGTGAACGAAAAAACGGTTTGTACAGGAGCGTACAAACCGTTTCTTTGATTTTATGAAGTTTTATGAAAGACTGTTCCAGTCCGGCGTGCTGCCGACAGAGGTGAGGGAATTGTATTGGAGAATTGCAAACGCATCGTCCAACGTGATGCCGCCGTCATTGTTGACATCCGCCATTTTCAGCAGTGCTGATTCCAGCGAGGCATCGCTGCAAAGCCGGAAAGACGTGTCGCCGGAGGCGTGCTTGGAATAGTATTGCAGCACCAGCGCAGCATCGTTCATGGTGATTTTTCCGTCCCGGTCGGCATCGCCCTTGATGAGCTTGTCGGCGGTTTTAATGAGCGTTGTTGTGGCGGTCGTTGCGGTTGTGGTCGTTGTGGTTGTGACCGTCGTTGCCGCTGTGGTGTTTAGCGTCACAGGCGGCGTGGTAATGCTCTCGTAGGACGCAGGATATCGTGCGCCGTTCAGCGGCGTGTCCGAAGAGATCAGCAACATTTGCCAATAATAGAAGTAGTATTCCGGATCATTTTCCACATAGATAACCCCCACTCCGATGTACTGGTAGTGTTCGCCTAGCATGGCGGCACGGTGCCCCGGAGAGTTTTTCCAGCCCTCCATGACTTCGTCTGGGGTTTCGTATCCTGCGGCGACATTCTCGCCGGCGTAGCAGTTGCTGTTCAGTCCCACATCGTCCAAAATCGTACTCCAGCCCTTTCCGGATGGGCGGATATGTCCGTAGAGTGTGCGCTGTTCCTCTGCCCGAATGGCAGATGCTTTCAGCATGACTGGCGCCAGCTTGAGCGGTTTCAGCCCGTTTTCCGAGCGGAACTCGTTCACCAGGGATGCGACCTTCTCCGGATAGCCGGAGAGATCGGCGGAATCTGCATTCAGCGCAGCAGAAGCTGTGAAAGAAAGCGGGGAAAATGCGGTGCAAAATAAACAAATTGTGAGAACGACACAGCAGATATATTTGAGCTGTCGTTTCATATAAACCATCCTCCTTCAACAAGCATGATATATCCCCGCATGCTTGTCAGTATGTAGAGAGCCGAAGCCCTAAAAAAGCCCTTTCACATCTATTATAGCACTTCTCAACAGAAAAAGCAACAAATCAGATGTGAAACTAGTAAATTTTCTATAATGATATGAGAAGAAGTCGCAAAAAGCACCGCACAGCAGATGCTGTACGGTGCTCGAATATCATATTTATATGGAAACGGGTTCTCAGTTCTGCGCAGTCTCGTCTGCCTTGCGGATCTGCGCACGCTTGATCTTGCCGCCCAGTGTTTTCGGCAGCTCGTCCACGTACTCGATGATACGGGGGTACTTGTAGGGGGCTGTGGTGTGCTTTACGTGGTTTTGCAGTTCCTTGGTCAGCTCCGGACTGGGGGTATAGCCCTTTGCCAGAACAACGGTTGCCTTGACAACCTGTCCACGGATGGGATCCGGTGCAGCGGTGATGGCACACTCAACGACTGCCGGATGCTCGATGAGGGCACTTTCTACCTCGAACGGGCCGATGCGGTAGCCGGAGCACTTGATAACATCGTCATTGCGTCCTACGAACCAATAGTAGCCGTCCTTGTCACGTTCGAACACATCGTGGGGGCAGTAGCTGCCGCTGCCCAGAATCTCCTGTGTCATTTCGGGGTTCTGGTAGTATCCCACAAACAGACCGGTGGGCCATGCTTTTTTCAGGTTCTGCATTACCAGCGCACCGTGTTCGCCGTCCGGAGCCGGTGTGCCGTCGTCTTGTAACAGGGTGATGTCGTACAGCGGAGAGGGCTTGCCGGTAGAGCCGGGCTTGGGCGTGATCCACGGGAAGTTTGCCAGCAGAACGGTGCCCTCGGTCTGACCGAAGCCCTCCCGAATCTCCTTGCCGGTCAGCTTCTGCCACTGGTAGAATACCTCGGGGTTCAGCGGCTCGCCAGCGGTGGAGAAATTCTGGATGCTGGACAGATCATAGGATGCCACGTCCTCCTGCAGCATAAAGCGGTACATGGTAGGCGGTGCGCAGAATGTGGTGAGTTTGTAGTCCTGCATTTTCTGGAGCAGATGAGTGGGGACGAACTTTGCCATGTCATAGGCGAAGATCACAGCACCGCAGATCCACTGGCCGTAGATTTTGCCCCAGCCGAACTTTGCCCAGCCGGAATCGGAAACGCTCATGTGGAGCTTGTTCTCCTGTACCTGCTGCCAGTACTTTGCGGTGACGATGTGTCCCAGCGGGTGGGAGAAATCGTGCTGCACCATCTTCGGGTCGCCGGTGGTGCCGGAAGTGAAGTAGACGATCATGGTGTCGCTTACCTTGGTGGCAGCGTCGCCGGTAGGGCGTGCAAAGGTTTCCGGAAATGCGGCAACTTCCTCGTGGAAATTGCGCCAGCCCTCACGGCTCTTGCCCACGATGATCTTGTGCTGGATGCTGGGAACGGACGGCTGCGCATGGTCAACCTGTTCGATGACATAGTTGTCATCTACGCAGATCATGGTGTGGATCTTTGCGCTGTTTCCACGGTAGATCAGGTCTTTCTTTGCCAGCTGCAGCGAGCCGGGGATCAGGATTGCGCCGATCTTGTGCAGTGCCACAGCGCATACCCAGTACTCCCAGCGGCGGCGCAGGATCAGCATCACAACAGTGCCTTTCCGGATGCCAAGGCTTGTGAAGTAGTTGGCTGCCTGATTGGACAGGCGGGAGATGTCGGTGAAGGTGAAGGTGCGGTCGCCGCCCTCATCGTCGCACCAGACCAGAGCCTTCTTTTCCGGCTCCTGTTTTGCCCATTCGTCCACAATGTCAAATCCGAAGTTGAAGTCGGCCGGAACGTTGACACGGTAGTTGGCTTTGAAGTCCTCATAGCTGTCGAAATCGATACGTGGCAGGTATTTGTCGAGTAACATGAGCGAGTGCCTCTTTTCCTAAATTTAAGTTATTTTTCACGAAGCGGAATTTTTCCGCAGCTTTCTCAGTGAAAGAAGTTTCTGCTGCCGACAAAAAAATGACAGCAGCTATTTTTTATTATACTATGTTCCCCTATTTTTGTCAAGAAAAAACCAGCGGTTTTCGGGAAAATCCATCGCCGCTTCCCGCAGAAGAAAAAATTCCCTGTGCTGCCGGATTTCTGCACAAAAATTTCGTATCCTTTCTCTGTTTTTCAGAAAAGACGGAAAAATTCCTGCATCAGACGGATTTCCCGCAAAACAGACGGCGTTTGGCTCTTGACAAACCGCAGAAAATCGGCTATAATAATACCATTATGAGCAGGCTGTGTGATAGCGTGGCGTTTGCCATGAGGAAAGTCCGAGCATCATAGGACGGGATAGCTGCTAACGGCAGCCGGAGGCGACTCTAGAGCTAGTGCAACAGAGAGATACCGCCGTACTTCGGTACGGTAAGGGTGGAAAGGTGCGGTAAGAGCGCACCAGAGTGCAGGAGACTGCACTGCTATGTAAACCTTATCCGATGCAACGCCTATTGGTACGCACTGCCGCAACATCGGTCCGGTGGGCAGCGGCGTAATGGCGGCTTGAACTGTGAGGCGACTTGCAGGCTAGATAAATTATCACACACGACAGAACTCGGCTTATAGGTCTGGTCATAAGGAGAAGCGCTGATTTCATCGGCGCTTTCTTTGTGTAACGAGGAGAACGACTTTCAGAGCAGGGAAATGTGCCGAGGGGAAACGGAGGAGCGCAAATGGATGCAGAAACTATGCTTTGGTATACAAAGCCGGCAGAAGATTTTGACCATGCACTGCCGATCGGAAACGGCAGAATCGGTGCCATGGTATTTGGCGGAACAGCAGACGAGGTGCTGAAACTCAACGAGGATTCTGTCTGGTCCGGCGGAAAGCGGAACCGGAACAATCCTGACGCACGGGAGGGTCTAGAAGAAGTCCGTGCTCTGCTGCGGGAGGAAAAAATTCAGGAGGCGGAGACCGTCGCATTTCAGAAGATGCAGGGCGTGACGCCCAATTCCCGCCACTACATGCCGCTGGGCGATCTGAATCTGCACATGAAATTTTCCGGCAAGGCAAAGCAGTACCAGCGTGCGCTGGATCTGGAAGAGGCGCTGGCAACGGTGCGCTTCACCGCAGACGATGTGACCTATGTGCGGGAGATGTTCGTGTCGGTGCCGGATCGGGTGCTGGTCATCCATATCGCAGCCAGCAAGCCCGGCATGATCTCCCTCCGTGCCAGTCTGGACGGACGGGATGACTACTACGACGACAATCGACCCTGCACCGACTATGAGAATATGATTCTCTACACCGGCGGCACCGGAAGCCGGGACGGCATTTTCTTTGCCGCTGCACTCACTGGCACCGCAGAGGGCGGAAGCATCCGGACGGTGGGCGGTTCGCTGGTGATTGCCAACGCCAATGAGGCAACGCTGCTTCTGAGCGTGGGAACCAGCTTCTATCACGGCGAGTCCTACGAAGATGCGGCAAAGCTGGATGCCTCTTATGCAGCGGATTGCAGCTATGAAGAACTGCTTTACCGCCATCTTTCGGACTATCAGGAGAAGTTCCGGCGGGTGCGCTTTACGCTGCCGGACAACAGTGAGGGCGGCAGTGCGCTGCCCACAGACGAGCGCCTGAAGCGGCTGCACGGAGATGAGGGCGACCACAAAGAGTGCAAGCTTCAGATCCACGACAGCAAGCTGGCAGTGCTGTACTTTAATTACGGCAGATACCTCATGCTCTCCGCCAGCCGTCCCGGAACACAGCCCATGAACCTGCAGGGAATCTGGAATCAGGACATGTGGCCGGCGTGGGGCTGCCGCTATACCATCAATATCAACACCCAGATGAACTACTGGCCGGCGGAGGTGTGCAATCTGTCGGAGTGCCACCTGCCGCTGTTCGACCTCATCGAGCGGATGCGCCCGTCCGGTCACGAAACGGCGCAGGCGATGTACGGCTGCCGTGGTTTTGTCTGCCACCACAACACCGACATCTGGGGCGACACCGCTCCGCAGGATCTGTGGATGCCGGCGACCATCTGGCCCATGGGGGCAGCATGGCTCTGCCTGCACATTTTCGAGCACTACGAGTTTACGCAGGATTTGGCGTTCCTCGACCAGCACTATGAGGCGATGCGGGAGGCTGCTCTGTTTTTCGTGGACTACCTCATTGAAAATGAAAACGGCGAACTGGTGACCTGTCCGTCCGTTTCGCCGGAAAATACCTATCAAACAGAGAGCGGCGCAAAGGGCAGCCTTTGCAGTGGGCCGACCATGGACACCGAGATTCTCCGTGTGCTGTTCCGTGATGTGATCCGGAGCAGTCAGCTGCTGGGACGGGACGAGGCATTTGCAGCACAGCTGGCGGAACTTCTGAAAAAACTGCCGCCGCTGAAAACTGGCAAGTACGGACAGATTCAGGAGTGGGCAAAGGATTATGAGGAAGTGGAGATCGGCCACCGCCACATCTCCCATCTGTTTGCTCTCTATCCGGCAGACCTCATCTCGCCCAACCACACGCCGGAGCTTGGCAAGGCAGCACGTGCCACCCTGATTCGCCGACTGATCCATGGCGGCGGACACACGGGCTGGAGCCGTGCCTGGATCATCAACATGTGGGCACGTCTGCTGGACAGCGGTATGGCATACGAGAACTTGCAGCAGCTGCTGGCGTGGTCTACCAATCCCAACCTGCTGGACTCCCATCCGCCGTTCCAGATCGACGGCAATTTCGGCGGTACGGCTGCCATTGCGGAATGCCTGCTGCAAAGCCACTGCGGAGAGATTCACCTTCTGCCGGCGCTGCCGGAGGCGTGGCCGGACGGCAGCATCTTCGGGCTGCGGGCAAGAGGCGGTTTTGAGGTGGACATCATCTGGCACGGCGGGAAACTGGAGTCGGCTTCGATTCGCTCGCTCTGCGGCAACCCCTGCACAGTCCGTGCTAATACGGTCATCAGCGTCAGCAGCGATGCCGGCTCGGTGGATGCCCGTGTGGACGGCACACTGCTCACATTCCCCACAGAGACTGGGGGTTCCTATCGCATCAGGGCGTGACCGTTCCCTTTGAATACAGGAGAAAAGAACATGAACAAATGGCGAATTTTCAGCGTGGCAGCGGCAGCGGCAATGCTGCTCACCGGCTGTGCAAAAATTGAACAGGACACCATGCCGGAACTGATCGCTGCCACGGAGACGACCCCGCTCGTTCCCGTGGCGACGGCCGCCGAACAGCCCTCCCACGAATCCGTGGCGCTGCAAGTGCCGGAGATCACACGGGAGGAGGCGGACATTACCCTGGAGGCGGAGGACGGTTCTATTCCCACGGGATGCTCCGTGTCCATCGTACCCCGTCTGGGATATTCCGGAACGGGCTACCTCAGCGGACTGAATGCGGAGAACGGGAGCACATTGGAGCTGGAGGCGGATATTCCGGCGACGCAGCACTATGACATTACCGTGGTGCTGGGTGCGGATACGCCGTCCACCTGCCGCATTCTCGCCAACGGCGAGCCGGTGTACACCCTGAAAGCCGAGGAGAACGAGAACTTTGTCCGTGCAACGGTACAGGGCATCTTCCTCTCCAAGGGCAAATGCAAGCTGGAAATCGAGCCGGTGAGCGGAATTGTGGATATTGACTGCGTGGAACTGGTGAACAACACCAGCCTGTACGATGAGGACGCTGCTATTTCGCAGACACCGGTGAATCCCCACGCCTCGGCATCTGCCAAAGCGCTGCTGAAATTTCTCGCAGACAGCTATGGCAGGAAGATCGTCACCGGACAGTACGTCTCGGACAGCACCAACAGGGAGCTGGAACAGATCTATCAGGTGACCGGCGCATATCCTCTCATCCGGTTTGCTGATATGCAGAACTACTCCCGCAACGGCGGAAACGCTGCGCAGGCGACCGCCGTGGAGGACAGTCTTGCATGGGCGCAGGAGGGCGGTATTGCGGGACTCTCATGGTACTGGAATGCGCCTGCCGGAAACGCCTCCATCTACGCCAAGGACACCACGTTCGATCTCTCCGCTGCCGTGACAGACAAGGACATTGCGACGGCGACAGATGCCCAGCTTTCGCAGATGGCGGCATCCGGCGAGATTAGTGAGGGCTGCTATGCCATGATTCAGGACATCGACGCCGTTTCGGAACAGCTGAAAAAGCTGGCGGATGCGGATGTGCCTGTACTGTGGCGGCCGCTTATGGAGGCGGGCGGCGACTGGTTCTGGTGGGGGGCTTCCGGTGCGGATGCCTACCGCTGGCTGTGGGAACTGATGTACACCCGCATGACGGAGTACCACCAGCTGAACAACCTCCTCTGGATCTGGAACGGACAGAGCAGCAGCTATCAGGTGAACAAATCCCAGTACGATATCGCCTCACTGGATGTCTATGTCAAGGACAAGACGGAGGCGTACGGCAGCCGGTACGAACAGTATGTGGCGCTGCGGAATATGACCGGCGGAAAACTTCTGGCGCTCAGCGAGTGCAGTACCGTCCCCGACATGAACGCCATGTTCCGTGACAATGCGGTGTGGTCGTTCTTCGGATTGTGGTATGCGCCGTATCTGGGCGAGTACACCAGCAACGATGCGCTGCTCTCGGTCTACCACTCGGAGGGCGCACTGGTGCGGGGCGATTATCAGCCCTAATCACTGGATTCTATTTCTTTTGCCATAGATTTGAGACAAGAACGTATTCCGGACGGAATGCGTTCTTTTTTTCTGCTTTCCTCCGAATTTTCTTTGGAAAATTTGTTTTTGGGAAAATCATTGTTTTCTTCCGAAAAACGCTTGACATTCCGCCGGATATTTCGTATAATGAACACATGAACAATCGTTCATATGAAAATATCAGGAGGAATTGTGATGAAAAAGGTATATCGTTTGGAGAATCTGGACTGCGCAAACTGCGCTGCAAAAATGGAGGCTGCCATTCAGAAGCTGGATGGCGTGCAGTCTGCTACTGTTAGCTTCATGACCCAGAAGCTGACGCTGGAGGCAGAGGAAGCAGACCTGCCGAAGGTGCTCAAGGAAGTGCAGAAGTGCATCCATCGGGTAGAGCCGGACTGCGATCTGATCGTCAGGTAATGAACGGAGCAGAAGAGTGTCTGTTCCGTATTGTAAGAGAATGCGGAACGGGCGCTTTGTCTTTTTTTGCAGCATAACAGGCGAGGAGGAATCTGTATGACAAAAAGACAGCGAAACTTATTGGTGAAGATCATTGTGGGTGCGGTGCTGTTTGCCGTGGCCGTGGTGATAAAGCATGTGGTCGATCTGCCATGGTGGGGGGAACTGATTCTCTTTCTCGCTGTTTATGCGGAGGCGGGATGGGATGTCATCTATAAAGCCGGCCGGAACATCGCACATGGTCAGATTTTCGATGAAAATTTCCTGATGGCAGTGGCATCCGTGGCGGCGTTTGCCATCGGAGAATATCCCGAAGCAGTGGAAGTCATTCTGTTCTACCAGATCGGAACGTGGTTTGAACAGATGGCGGTGGGTCGTTCCCGGCAGGCAGTTTCGGATCTGCTGGATCTCTGTCCGGATGAGGCAACAGTGCTGCGGGACGGAAAGCCGGAAACCGTTCTGGTGGACGAGGTAGAAGTCGGCGAACACATTCTGGTGCGTGCCGGCGAGAAGATCCCGCTGGATGCCGTGGTATTTCAGGGACACACCACACTGGATACCGCTGCACTCACCGGAGAATCCATGCCGGCATCTGTCAAAGAGGGCGACGAGGTGTTCAGCGGCTGCGTGAACCTGAGCGGTGCCATTGAGCTGACTGTGACGAAACCGGCTTCGGAGTCCACAGCAGCAAAAATTATGGAGATGGTGGAGAGTTCCGCCTCCAGCAAGGCAAAGACCGAGCAGTTTATCACCAAGTTTGCACGCTACTATACCCCCTGTGTGGTCATCGCTGCGGTGATTCTGGCAGTGCTTCCCCCGCTGATTACCGGTCAGGCGTGGAGCGAGTGGATCTATCGTGCACTGACATTCCTGATTATCTCCTGCCCGTGCGCACTGGTCATTTCCGTTCCCCTCAGCTTTTTCGGCGGCATTGGCTGCGCCTCCAAACAGGGCGTTTTGGTCAAGGGCAGCAACTATCTGGAGGCACTCTCCCATGCGGAAATTGTGGTCATGGATAAGACCGGCACACTGACAGAGGGCAAGTTCCATGTGACCCAGCAGAACGCCGTGGGCATCTCCGAGGCGGAGCAGCTGGAGCTGGCAGCACTGGCAGAGTCCGCTTCCAACCACCCCATCGGGCAGTCACTGCGTGAGGCATACGGAAAGGAACTGGACACCTCTCGTGTGCAGGACATTCAGGAATCCGCCGGCCATGGTGTTTCGGCGCTGGTGGACGGAAAGAAAGTGCTCGCCGGTAATGCAGCGTATTTGCAGGAGGCTGGGCTGGAACCGCTGGTGCCCCGGCAGATAGGCACGGCAGTGCATGTTGCCGTGGATGGCGTGTATGCCGGCTATCTGCTCATCGCCGATGCCATCAAGCCGGATTCCGCCGAGGCAGTGCGGGAGCTGCGCCGTTCCGGCATCGATTGTCTGGCAATGCTGACCGGTGACAGCGAATTGACGGCAAAGGCTGTGGGTGAGGCATTGCAGCTGGATGAGGTGCACGCAAAGTGCCTTCCGGCAGACAAGGTTTCCTATATGCAGCAGTATCGGGAGAAGCTGTCCAGCGGCAGAACACTGGTCTTTGTGGGTGACGGCATGAACGATGCGCCGGTGCTGGCACAGTCTGATGTGGGCGTTGCCATGGGCGGTCTTGGCTCGGACGCAGCGATTGCCGCTGCCGATCTGGTCATTCTGGACGATAAGCCCTCGAAGCTGGCGTTTGCCGTGCGAGTTGCCAGGAAGACCATGCGTCTGGCACGGGAAAACATTGTGTTCGCCTTGGGCGTGAAGGCAGTGATTCTGGTGCTGGGTGCCTGCGGTCTGGCCGGCATCGGCTGGGCGGTGTTTGCAGATGTTGGCGTTTCTGTGATCGCCATCCTGAACGCCACTCGTGCAATGCGGCAGAAGTAAAACGTGATGGAATAGAATCGTATGGATTCCGGAGCACCTGTGCGGGACGGCATGGGTGCTCTTTTTTGTGCTCGAAATGTGCGGTAAGGGGCAGTGGCGGGGCTGGTGTATCGAAATAGTGAGCGGAAATCGCTTTTAGCTGCATTGATTTGCGTATATCACTTTCTTATCTAATAAAAAAGTTCTCGCAACTTAAAAAAACATTGTTTTTGAGAAATCTGATTGACATTCGGCGGAAACTGTGGTATACTATACTAGTCGCCATGAGGAGACAGTAAATATCGCGGGATGGAGCAGCTCGGTAGCTCGTCGGGCTCATAACCCGAAGGTCGTCAGTTCAAATCTGGCTCCCGCAACCAAAATGAAAAGAACATTCAAGCAAGTGAAGAAACTGGGAGGAAAAGGAACAGTTACTCATTTGCCTGAATGTTCTTTTTGAAATCAATCAGTCGAAAGACTGTGTATCATAAAAAATGGTGTAAAGCGTCTGAATAGAACGCTTCACATACCACCGAACGGCAACATCCTCACTACTTTGCAGCGGCTGAGTCCAAACCAATTCGTTTGATGATAACGGTTTGAACGAATGCACAGAAAGTACCGTCAGCAAAAAATGCTGATATAAGATGTTTGATTGTTTGGGATTGTTTAAAAAAAGAGCAAGCCTGCCAGAATGGTACTCTGGACAGGCTCGCAAAAATCTATTCAAAGCATCGCATTTTGAGTGACCGGACAGCCACTTACAAAACGGATACATGAACAGCATTCTCACAAGTCAGTACAGAATACGGGTTAGGTCTTCTGTCTGGCGTAAGGGTATAGTTGTGCGTCAACGCAACTATACCCTGTGGGGGTGCTCTTTTGTTTATCATTGTATCACATTTCAGTTATGATGTCAAGCAAAACTTTGTGATATTTGAGAATATTAGGCACATTTTTTAGAAAAAGCGTTGATATTGCTCCCTTTCTGTCCCAAAATGACGGAGAATCAGCAATTTCCTCGGATTCTATCCGTTCTTTTGCTTTTTTCTGCAAAATGATTGACAGGTATCTGATGCAATGAAGATGCCGCTGCCGCACAGATTATGGACTCTGGATTTTTTCTGGAGTCCATTTTCTTTTTTTCTATATCTTTTTGAAAGAGTCATTCTTATTTGAGAATGGCTCTTTTTTGTTTTGTGCTATATCTACAATCCTAAAAAATTCTTTTTGTGTATTTCTACAATTTTTGAGATTTTCTGAAAAAAGTACCGATAACTTGCTTGTTGGATTCGGTATATATAGTGAGGGTGCATTTTTGACAAACAGCCTTTTTATCAGGAAATCTTCTTTTCCCTGAAACAGCTCATATTGTTGTGTGCTCTATCTGCATTTTTGTTGTCACGCAACAATTTGCTTGCTGGGCAGAGAGTATCCTTTTTAGCGGATTGGTTCCCTAATCTTAACGGGCAGAGCCCGTGGGTGGCTGGAACACCCGTAGGGCGTTCCCCAGAGTAGCAAGCAAGCTATTTGTGCCACAAATAGCGATTTTCTTCGAAAATCATGCTTGTTAAGGGATACCCCTAAAACCCCATTTTTGCATTTTTCGCACTTCGTGAAAAATAGAATATCACAGCTTTTATTCCAAAAGCCCAAAACCAAAAACACCTTGTTTGAAAGAAAGGAGGTGATATATCATGTCGGATTTTTCTGGAAATCGAACAGTTTGCATTAAGTGCCGTGTTACGCAAGAAGAATATGCATACATCATGCAGAAATTGCAATGTTCTGGTTGCTCTACGATGTCTGATTATCTTCGCAAAATGGCAATTACGGGAATGATCATTCGTTATGATTCGGCTTTGCTGAAAGACTTGCAGCAAAGTTTACAGCGTATCGGGAACAATGTAAACCAAATTGCAATTCGAGTGAATCAAAGTGGAATTCTGTACAAGGAGGATTTTGTGGAATTGCAAGAAAGGTATGAGGAAATATGGCGGTCACTAAAATCCATTCAATCCGTTCTACGCTGTCAAAAGCAATTGCCTACATCATGAAACCTGAAAAAACTGAACAAGGCAGATTGATTGAAACATTTTGCTGTGCACCATTTCAGGCAAATTTAATTGCAGAAGATTTTATGGAAACCAGAAGCATGGGAACTGGTCGAGGAGATGTGCTTGCCAAGCATATGATACAATCTTTTTTGCCCGATGAAATCACACCTGATGAAGCAATGGAAATTGGCAGAAAACTTGTAAAAAGCTTTTTGCATGATGATTATCAATATGTGCTTGCAACGCACATTGATAAGGATCACATTCATAATCATATTATCTTTTGCAATACCAATATGGAAACCTTTCGAAGCTTCGAATATCAAGAGAATCGAGGTGGGCACGAAAAGGAAAGATTGCAGGAAATCAGTGATGCTTTGTGCAGAGAATATGGTTTGAATGTAATTGAAAATCCGAAACAAGGAAAAGGTAAGAGTCATTATGAATGGGACATGGCTCGACAGAACCGTTCATGGAAAGCAAAACTAAAAGATAAGATTGATGCTGCAATCATGAACTGCACTGGTTTCGATGATTTCCTTTATCAGCTAAAGCAACAAGATGTGAATGTAGTTTATCGTCCGGAGAATGTGATTTCTTTGAAATATTGCTTAGAGGGTATGAAGCGATTTTGTCGTTCTCGAACACTGGGCTGGTATTATGAGGAAAAACAAATTCGAAAGCGAATTGACAATTATCAGTTACTGCGAACTGGACGAACAACGTCCACGCAGAAGACTCGTTTGTATGATACTTCTGCGGAGAAGTTTCAACAGGCAAAGGGATTGTCAAGATGGGCTGAAATTCAGAATATGAAAGAGGCTTCTAAGATTCTGAATTACCTCACAGAAAAAGGAATTGCAACTCAAGAAGAATTAGAACAACGGTCTATTTTGACATATGGGCAGCGTGTGCAGTTAGTAGGAGATCTGAACAAGCTGCAACGTCAGATTGAAACTGTGACAGATACAATAAAGCTTGTGAAGAAATACAAAAAGTACAAGCCGTTTTATGATGCGTATCAGAGTGCTACATTCCGAAAAAAGTATGAAAAGGAGCACAAGCAAGAGCTGCAACAGTTTTCAGATGCTAAATCGGCTCTTTTGGAACGATTCCCAGACCGGAAGATTCCAAGTTTGGAACGGCTTTCACAGGAGCGAGATAAGCTGATAGAACAGAGAAATGTTCAAAATGGAGTATTTCGTCAAGTAGTAGCCGAGTTAAAAGAATTGGATTATGCACGTACTACTATTGAGGAATATCTTCACAGTCAGCAGCAAGTGCAGGAGAATCAGCAGAAGAAAGATGATGAATTGTATTAAAGAGGGGTTGGAGAAAGTTTATGCGGTATCGGGATTATTGCAATATCACATTCGAACAGATCGAGTTGATGAAACGTACAATTTCTTTTAATGGAACCCGTTTGCGTGGGTGGAAGTACAAGTCTTTTCAGATTCATCAAAATTGCATCTGTAGAGATGAAAGTAATGTAGTTGCTTTACAGGAACTTTTGTATCTGGGATTGATGACAGCAAACGACACCCAACAGTATTCATTAACAGAGGATGGGATCCAGTTGTTGAGTTGGGTAACTGAAGTTGAAATTTATGAGTAGATATGAGTAGAAAGGTATGATAGTAAATGCTAAATCATGTTGTGTTAATGGGACGTTTGACCGCTGATCCAGAACTGCATATGATCGATGCGGAAACGCAGAAATGTGTTTGTAATGTAGTAATCGCCTGTGAGCGAAAAAAGAAAGAACAGGTTGATTTTATCCGCTGTGTGGCATGGAACAATAGGGCGAAGTTTTTGTGGGAGTGGTTCAGAAAGGGCAGTATGATTGCACTGGAAGGAATGCTTCGGACAAGATCATATGAAAAAGACGGAAAGCGATGTTTTACGATGGAAGTGCTGGCGGAAAATATCTATTTTACAGGAGAAAAATCAAAGCAGTACATGAAAGAAACGGAGCATTCTGCAATACAGGATACGGCAGAACACCCAGAGGAAAATGGTTGGAGTTCAGATCTTGATTTATCCGAGTTTGAAGAAATTCTTTCAGACGAAGAAGTTCCGTTTTAGTAGAAACTGATTTTTACATGAGGTGAGAAAATGGGATTGTTACGCCAATTGGCACATCGACTTTTATCGGAAGAGCGTGATTCGGAATTCGGATACTTTGATTATGTTGCAGCACAAAAAAGAGTAGAACAGATGTCTATGGTTAATGAGGATATTCAAAGTTTGGAAGATATGATTACGGATATGCAGATGTATCGTCGAGGAAATCGTGAGGGTGTGCTGACATTGCAATGGTTTGATTGTAATGGTGAAGAAAAAGAGTTGGAATTATGGTTAGATGGAGATTTTTCCGAGAACACTACTTGCGGCGAATTGATTCAATTTTTAATGCATGAGCGAACTCGTCAAAGAACTCTCCTTCGGAGACTTTTGAAAAGCGGCTAAATCGGACTGTTCGTCACACAAACGGGGAGAAAAAAACGTTTGCGTGACGAATGAAAAGGCTTTTGGAATGATTTCGTGACGAACTGAAACAGATGTATCCGTGACGAACGCAATCGTTTTTAGAATGTTTGCGTGATGCAACGGAAACAGAAAGGAGTTTGCAATGTTAGAATTAAAACGCTGTAAAATTTGCGGCAAAGAGATCGGAAATGTCTATGATACAGATTATTTTGCGTTGATTTCGAAGCAGTACTGTTCAGAGTGTAAAAAACTGACTGATCGTCAAAATAGTCGGATTCGTTCGAAAAGGTATCGTGACAAAAAACGGCGTGAGTTGGAGCAAGCCAAGAAGACAGCTGAAAACTTGCAGGATGAAGTAACAGAGCTGCGAATGCAGATTCAAATGCTTCGGAACATGGTGAACTAAAAGGAGTGTGTATTTATGGGAAAGATAATTGCGATTTGTAATCAGAAGGGCGGTGTAGGAAAAACAACTACGACGTTTAACCTTGCGGCAGCATTGGCAGCCAAAAAGAAAGAGGTACTGTTGGTAGACTTAGATCCACAGGCAAATTTGACAGCTTATCTTGGATTTGAAATTGGCGATGTGATGATTACAGATTTGATTCTTGAAGTAATCGAACAAAGTATGGTGACGCCTCTACAGGTGCAGCAAGGCATCTATTGCAATGTGAAATATCACATCGACTATATTCCTTCTGATATAAATCTTGCAAGTGCTGAAATGAGAATGATACCGGCTTTTGCACGAGAAAGCGTCTTAAAGCGTATTCTTTTGCCGGAGGTGGTAGAGAAGTACGATTATGTGTTGGTGGATTGTCTTCCCTCTTTGGGGATTCTTCTTATCAATGCATTGGTTGCAGCTGATGAAATGATTGTTCCTGTGCAGTCACAAAAATTTGCAATGGACGGATTGCGTTCTCTTATGAACCTCTATCAGCAAATTCGCTCTATGGTAAATCCTACGCTGCGTATGAGAGGGATTTTGCCGACGATGGTAAATGACCGGACAACGATCAGTCGAGAAGTTATGTGGCAAATGGGACAGCAATACGAGGATGTATTGTTTCATACTGTTATTCACAACAGTGTGGAAGCTGCAAAAGCGGCAGCTGCTGGAAACATGATTGCTGTACGTACAAAGTTGGGAGCAGAATATGCTGCTCTTGCAGAGGAGATCATACAGTATGATGACTTACAGGGAATTAGGGGGGGCAGATGATGAAACAAATCAGAATTAAGACTTATGACGAAAAGAAGAATGGCGAGAAATGGTATCTAAAAGATAGCAACAATGATTTGGCATTTGGATTTCTTCGGACATCTGCCTTTTCAGAAACAGACGAAGATTGTTTTCAGAGATGCTTTTTGCGAAATAGCTATGAAAATGAGATACAGATTTTTGTCCAGCAGCTTGTAGAGGGCATTCATATGGAATTGGATAAAGACGGCATGATCAGTGCGTATACTTTTGAATGCGAACAAGATTTTGATACCAAACGGCTGTTGTGGGCTTGTATGGATTTACTGATAAAAGCAGATCTCACAATCAGTGAAATCAAAAAGGAGAGAATGAAATTGCTGCACAGGGTAGCACCATCAGAGATTTGATTTATAGGTAGGAGAAAACATGGAATTTACGAAGGAATACATCAACAAGAATGGACAAAATGAGAATCTAGTCAGAAAATTGAAGTCGATTCAGTTGTATTTGGATGGAGATCTTCCTGAATGGAAACAGTTGATTGCAATAGGCGGTTTCATAATCGATGTAATTCGAGAATTGAAATGGGCAGAGCAGCCTTTATTCAGCAAAATGGGGGAGATCGATAAAGAACCCGTTATGACTTATAGCGAAATGTACAATGAGATTTTATATGCAGTAAATCAGCATCTGCTGGTTCCACTCGCAGATGAATTGAATTTGATTTGGCATGAATGGAATGAGGGGAAAACAAAAAAATATCAGGATATTCAAAACATTGAAGAAATGGATTGTTTTCTTTTTACTGTCATAGAAAAAATGTATCCGGGAATAGAGCAGTGGATGAGATATTACTATCTTCATGAAGATGAGAATGTAGAAAAGGCTGCATTAAACTTACAAAGGCATAGTGGAAAAAATGTACTTGGAAACCGTATTCGTAAAATTCGCCAAATGCAAGGCTTGACACAAGCTGAATTAGGTATGGCGATTGAATTTGGTGAAAATACTGCCGGTGTGCGAGTGGCACAGTATGAACAGGGATCCAGAAATCCCAATATGCAATTGAAAAAGAAACTTGCAAGTGTTTTGCAGGTTTCATTACAAGCTTTTTGTGTTTCAGATATAGCCGACACCATGCAGCTGCTGTTTGCATTGGAAGACATTCATGGGATAAAGATTAAAAAGGAAGACGGGAAGTTTCTTTTACAGTTTGAAGATAATGAACTACAGAGTTTATTGAAATTGTGGTGGGAAAAGCAGGAAGAAATTCGATTTCATAAGATTACAAGAAATATGTATGACTTTTGGAGATACCGGTTTTCAGAAAATGAGGAGTGAGATTTGTGGATTATAATGCGTTCAAAACACGCTGCAAAGAAAAAGGATATTCGCCCAGTTCTCTAGTTGCAGATCTGGGATTGAGTAAAAGTAATGTGACCAACTGGAAACATGGTGGGAATCCTAGTTATGCAGTGCTCATTCAAATTTCTCAAAAGCTTGAGTGTACAGTTGGGTTTCTTTTGGGAGAAGAACATAGTGATAATGGTGTAGGTGCTGTGGTAAGTCAGGAGTTGTGGGGAAATGAGTTGACTTCAGCAAGAACTATTTCCTTAGAGGTAGGTAGCCCCTTAAAGGATGAATATCTGAATGAGATAGCCGTATTCGCCAATTGCAGCATTCTTTTCCTTTGTGGATATGAGAAAAAGTTTGTTGAAAGGCAATCATGTAGAACAACTGCAAATATAAGTGAACGTGGTTGGGATAAGCTGCTTGCGATCTTTGATAATGTAAATAATAATCCGATTATCGCTAATATGCAGATGCAGCTTAGCAGAATTGTTTTACATAACTTAGGAATTTGTTCTGGCGAGCAAATTCCCGATGAGTTTCTATGCTGCAAGGCTGATTTTATATTAAGTGATAAGAAACATAAAGATGCACTTAGAGATTATCCATTCAATTTTTCTGATCTGATTGTTCTTGGTGACATTTATGAGAAAAGCGTTAGATTTATGATTTCTGGTATGGAATAAAAGCCACAGAACGCAAGATGTCATCAAAAGAAACTATTACAAGGAGAAAGAATATGAGATTTGAAGATTTGAAAAAAATGCTTCGTTGTATGTCTGCTTTTCATCAGAATCCAGAAGTATCAGAAGAACAGCGATATGCAAAGGCATTAGAGCAAATGTTGTTCGTGATGCAAAACGTGCAAGATGCGGCTTTTCGAGGTGGTAATGGTATTGATTTAGAACGTTTTGACTATGTTGATGTGAAAGACTGGCTGCTTTGTGATTGGATGGAGCAATTTCCGAATACAAGTGAATCCTTATGGAAAGAGATCAACACTTGCGATTATGCTATTTGGGGATTTGATTCTGCGGATTCTTATTGGAATTGCATAGAGGGAGGTGTGGGTGATGACAGCTGCGTTTGATTTGCAAACGATGCTTGGAACTTTTGAAGAAGGAAGTGAAAATAAGATTCAACAGATTCCCGTTGAAAACTTGATTCCCTATCACAATCATAAATTCCAACTTTATACCGGAGAACGAAAGGAGGATATGGAGGAAAGCATTCGTCAAAACGGGATTTTAACTCCGCTAATCGTACAGCCGTTGTCAACATCAGTACAGAAATATGAGATATTGATCGGGCATAATCGTTGGAATTGTGCGAAAAGCATTGGAAAAGCTACAGTTCCGGCAATTGTGAAGACAGGACTGACGGCGGAAGAAGCTGAGATGTATGTGATTGAGAGCAACATCATACAGCGTGGTTTCAATAATCTGAAAGTCAGTGAGCAAGCTGCTGTAATTGCACAACGGCATCATGAAATGTTTTCCCAAGGGAAGCGAAATGATATTATTAAAGAGCTGAAAATTCTAAATGGTGAGTCTGTCGCAACTTTTGACGCATTGCGTCAAAAGTCAAATGAAGGGGTCGATACGGCAAAGAACATTGCATCTGACTACGGACTTTGCAGAACATTCGTTGTACAACTAATCAGAATCAATAAGTTGAATGATGATCTAAAAGAATGGATCGATAGTAAAGTGCTTGCCGTTAGAAGTGGTGTAGAACTTTCCTTCTTGTCAGAAGAAGAACAGCGTATTGTTTTTGAACAAGCGAAGAATTTCAAAATTGATATGAAGATTGCAAAACAACTTCGGAACGCAGCAGGAACACTCACAAAAGAAAAAGTACATGAAATCGTGAGTGGTATGTCTGATGCTCCCAAACGAAAAGCCGTGCGTGTCTCTTATAAGACTTATAGCCGGTATTTTCCGGAGGGAACAGCAACGGAGGAAATCGAAGATGTGATTTCTAAGGCACTGGCTTTCTATTTTTCGACAAACATCGACGAAAGCAAACAAAGAGTTTAATATTATTTTTGGAATCAAGCAGAATAGGATTGAATTTTAATTGATATTCTGGTATAATGCGAGTAGAAACAAGTAAATTGAAACAAAAAGGAGTAAAAAGTATATGAAAATAAGAAAATGGGCTGTAATTTTCAGCAGTGTATGTGCAATCGCATCGATGCAGCTTACAGTAAATGCAGAAGCTGATCGGCAGACGTTAAAGGTTGCTTTGTTGGAGTATAGTTGGGAAAACTTCACTTCTCCATCTATGAAGCTGGGTGGTATTGAGAATTATCCAATGGTAGCATATCAATATTCTAAAATGGACGAATTTATGGAATATTATAATGATCACGGACCTTCATACAGTAACTCTTTGGACGATGTTGACATTACATCAGATAGAAAAATGGATGACTTTCATGAAGCTTGGTTGGATTGGTTGGAATATACCGGACCCTATGCCAATGAAGATGCTGATGAGGAAAACGGTGTATGGGAACTGGTACGAGATACCGGAACATACACATTTGTAGATGCTGGTGACACGTGGCAGCTTTGTGATGCAGCCGGAAACATGACAGAAAGCTATGACAAATTGTATCAGTTTACATATTTGAATGAACCGTATGAAAATATGTCTCCGGAAGACTATGGCATCTACGATGAAAACGAAGATATTATGATGTTGGACGGTGATTCAGAGGAAGAGGACAATCTCGGACAGGAGAGTGCAGCAGATAGTTTTTCCAGTAGAACAGGATCTTCTAATGATACAGAAAAAAATAAAACATATCATGGTGATGATGATAATGCAACTGTAGATCATGTAAATCCAAGTGGTGATGGATATTATAGTGAAGATAATCTTTCTGAAAATACTACTGATGCAACAACAGAGTCGGCAGAGGAAACAACTGCAAACGGCACATCTATGCGTTTTGTTGTAGCAGCTGTAGCTGTTATTGTTGGCGGAGCTGGTGGTGCTGCATTCTACTATTGGAAAAATAAGAAAAAATCGTAAGTATAGGAGCAGCGAAAATGAAGTTAGACGATATGCAGCTTGTTTCGCAAATGACTGGTTGGGACGTGAGCACTCTATCAAAACTGTCTGAAGAATGTCATGTAGAATTGGTGTTTGCATTGGAATTTAAGGAGTATCACCGATTGCACAAAATCATTGAGAATGGCTACAACGCCTATTTGTTGGGGTGTGTGTCTAATCTGACAGGTATTCCAAAAGACGAGCTGAAACGGTGTGGAGAGGCTTGTATAGAGCAGCTGATCGGAGCATATGAGTTTGCAAGTGATTTGCCGGAAACAACAGAAGAAATGCTACGGCAGGAATTGATGCGAATTATTGCAGAAAAACAGGAAGGATGATTGACAGTGGATTCTATAACAATGGTATATGATACAGAAACAGAACGGTATGTTCCCAAATGGCGTTTGGAAGAATATCCGGGGATAAATCGTGATTTTAAGTTACTGTACTACAGTCCGAAACGGAAACAATATCGAGAGCTGGACTTTGAAGGAAACTATGCAGCAAAACGGCTTGGCTTTTTAATGGACGAACGTCCAGAGCAGTTAGAACAAATGCTGAATGATGGAACATTATATCTGCATCTGATGAGAATTCAGCAAAAAGCAGTAAAGGTAGTATGGGATCAAATAATTTTGTGGGAACAAACGGATTCAGAGTTTCTGTTAACAACAGCCAATGGAGATTTTTTGAAGAAAGCTGGATTGCTGGAAAATTTTAAGGCACGAGCAGAAGAACTAATGTATCCGGCTGTGATTTATGTTTGAGTAACACTTGACTTTTGGGTGTGTTATCTGCTATAATAAAATAAAATAAGTTTGTGTTTTCTGAAGTTGAACTATCAATAACAATATTACTGATATTTCCTCACTTTGTTTCATGAGAATTTTTTCAGCTTCAAAAAAGCAAATTTAATTCATTGAATAAGAAAGGAAAATCAAAATGGCATACAGAAATAAGGTATATGTTTCTATGGACGCAGATAATGATCTTCGATATTATTATTTGATGAAAGCGTGGAAACAGAACGATCATTCATCTTTTAACTTTTATGATGCTCATGACATAAACAATATCTATGATAAAAGCGAAGCTTCCATCAAGGCTGGTCTTCAAGAACGATTTAGAAACACGAAAGTGTTTGTGCTCCTAGTGGGGGAACATACAAAATACTTGTATAAGTATGTAAGATGGGAAATTGAACAAGCAATTAAAAGAGAAATTCCCTGTATTGTTGTCAATCTAAATGGAAAGCGAAGTTTAGATCGGGAGTATTGTCCTGCATTAATAAGAGATTCGTTAGCTATTCACATTAGTTTTAATTCAAAAATACTTCAATATGCTTTAGAAAATTGGCCATTCACATTTGAGCAATTCCATAGAGAAGGCAAAACAGGAGCATATTACTACGATGATAGTGTTTATGAAGAACTTGGCATTTAAGATTAATAATAGTATTATAATTCCGTTAAAACGGAAGCCGATAGATTTTTTATCGAAGATGTTTGCAATATTAGGTGGATACTATTCTTTGTGTGAAATTGAACAAGCTTTATTTGATAGTACCATATTGATGATTTTTTTTAGAAATCATTTAAAGTCATTTCTATTGGTCGTTGTGCTCATTGCAATCCTTTTACATAAGGAGCCGTTATCTCATTCTGCTTACTTGGGATCAAAAGATACGCTCCTGTCTTTTTGCATAGGCGACATACTTACATTGAAGGATTCTGCAGTAGTTATTCCTACCAACACCACATTTGACACTACAATGAGCGGAGACTTTATAAGTATAAAAAGCATACAAGGTCAATTTCAAAGAAAGCATTATGGTACAGATTTTTCTGAGTTAGATGCAGCAATCAAAAGATCTCTTGACGAGTATTTTCCCAGTCAATACGAAAAATTAAGTGATAGAAAAAAAACGAATTGTAATCGATACGATATTGGAACAGTGGCAAAAGTTACAATAAAAGGACAGCATTTCTATTTTCTTGCCGTAGCGGATGTAAGCAAAACAGGTAAGCCACAAAATGTAACTATGGAAAATGTGACGAAGGCTTTGGTTGGACTTTGGGATTTTCTTGCAAGAGAAGGACATACAGAACCTATTGCAATACCAGTAATTGGGACTGGTAGAGCGGGGCTAAAAGATGGAACTCTTGAAGATGTTGTACACGAAACACTTTTTTCTTTTGCCTCTAAATCTCAGGACGAGTTTGTATCAAAGAAAATGACAATTTACTTGTATCCTGCCGCCCTTTCCGAAGCAAATGTTACTTGGGAAAATCTTTGTAATTACATGGATTGGCAATGTGCATTTTTTGGTGAAAATCAAAAACATATTACTGCATCAAAAACTGAGGGTAATCCAATAAGCAACAAGGAAAACGTGATAACACAATGACAATAGGAATTATGATTCACTGTAATTCTTAGATGATTTGAATTAAATGAGTATATGCAAAATTGTTTAAACCATCAATTTTAAAAACAGCACTTTATACACATTAGCTAAACAAGCGATATTGGATATCGGTGTTTGTGAAAAAAATACGAAATAGATAATTCTATTAAGCGTAATTGATAATACTTTCTCAAATAAAAATGGAGTACATGGTCTTCTAATTAATTGAAGAATGTACTCCATATTTGTTTATAGATTAAATTTTTAAGTTAGTATATCCTTGAGTGAGTTGATTGGAATTGTTTTTTATGGCTCGGCTTTGAATTGAACTTTTAACGTCATAGTGATGGTTTTCTTTTCTTATCCTGAGTGTGAGGTTTATCTGATTCTTTCTGCTGCACAGCAGACTGAACTTGTTTTCTCTGCTTGCTAGAAAATGTAAAAGAAGACGGCTTTGAAGGCTGTTCATGTTGCTCTTGATGAGAGAGCAATTTCTTCTCCAGAACAGCTTCAAGCTTTTTGAAATCACAGCAACGTTTAGTGACCATACGCATTTTATCCGGCGTATCGGTAACTAGATGATACAGTTTATTTGCTTTTGCAACAATTAAATCTTGATTTTGCTGACACCAGTTCAGCTGTTTTACTGCCATTTTTTTATAATGGGTACTTTCTGGAGAATCTTGTCGGGTAATGCGTAGCTCAACAGGCTTAAGAAATCTTTCATCAACTGGAATCATGTTATTGAGGTTAAGGACGCCTAGTAATTTTCCATCAACATTTATTTTCATAAAATCTATGTCATTTTTCATTTTTTGATGTTTTGGCTTTGGTGAACTCAGAGGTATGCAGTATTTCTTATTGTCGCATACAATGATAATTCCCACAAATGGACGATTATCTTTTCCGACTTGTGGTGAAACGGAATGAACATTATCATCTTTTTTAGCGAGATCACGGATGTATTTCATATCTAATTTGTATAGCCGTAGTCGTTTTTGTTCCATTTTTTCTCCTTTTTATTTCTAATGAAAAAGCTGCGATAATATTCTTATCGCAGCTTTGATTTTTAAAACTCCCACTCACAGTAGGGTCCACTGCTTTTAAAACTCCCACTTGCAGTAGGGTCCACCGCTTTTAAAACTCCCACTCATAGTAGGGTCCACTACTTTTACAAAGGCAAAGAACCTTCATACAATAAGTCGAAACTTATCTCCGTTTTTATTATACTCAAAGCCTTAGCATTTGTCAAGACTTTTCTGATATAAATAAAAAAGGCTGTGGACGTATCCGCAGCCTTTTTAATCGCTTCCACTTACGGTAGGACTCACCGCTCTTATCGGTTCCACTCACAGTAGGACTCACTGCTCTTATCGGTTCCACTCACAGTAGGACTCACTGCTTTTTACAAAGGCGTGATGCCTTCATATGATAAGTCAAAGCTTATCTTCATTATTATTATACCCGAAATCATGCCGTTTGTCAAGAACTTTTTGAAAAAATCGATCGAGCAATGCTGAGATTATTATTCCAGAAATTCCGCCTTTTTCTTTCCTTCTGCTTTTTCCAAAGTGGATTTTGAAATTGTTCTTGCATTTTTCTTTAATTTTGCCATTTCAAAATAAAATGTTCGTTGTGGTTTATTTCCGCTTTTTGCAGCTTCCATTGCTTCTTGATTCAAATCATCTCGAAGTGTGGTTAAACGTTCCGACTTTTCTCGAAGAATATCTCCAGATGCAAACGGTTCAGCAAGAATTTTTTCAGCTTCTTTGGCATCTAAATTCAATTGGTTTAGAGCGTTTTGAGCTGCTGCAATTTTTTGATCTAATGAAAATAACAGGCTTTCCAGATGCTTTAGATTTGTTGGGAAAGAAACGGAAAAGTTTGTTGTGTATGGCTTTGAACCTTGCAATGTTGCCTGTAGGCAATTCTGATCTGGTGCAAATCGTATTGTGATTGGAAAACCATGTAATTCGCCAATTGGCAAAGGTTTGTTAGATTCGCCGATCAGCTTGCAGCACACGCTTTCTAATGCTTTTCCAGCTTCGGTGCGATCTGTATACGTTGTTCCGTCTAGCGTTATTTTGAATGCTGGCAGATGTGTATTTTCATCAATCGGAAGACTTTTGCAATGCTCCAAATCTTTTTTCATAGCATCTATACTAGATTCAAGCTGCTGCTTTGTTTGAGGGTAGCGTTGAAGTTTATCTTGCATATCATAGTGTACATTTTGATACTCAGACTGCATGGACTTTAATTCTTTGACTTCGGATTCAAGCACCATAAGTTCCTTGATCCGTTCGTCACCAGTGCATAGAGCCTTGATTTCACTGTAGGACAATGCTTGTTGGTCAACATCTTCGCAAGTACGAGCTGGTGTTTTAGAAGTGATAATCTGGCTGATAAATCGTTGTTTTGCCTCCAACGTCTGATAGCTATAGGCATCGAATGTTCCCTTGGTAACATAGCGGTATAGGTGTACTTGTTTGTTGATATTTCCTTGCCGAACCATTCTTCCACGACGTTGCTCCAGATCAGCTGGTCGCCATGGTATATCAAGATCATGAAGTGCAACAAGGCGATCTTGAACATTTGTACCAGTTCCCATTTTGGCGGTACTACCAATCAACACTCGTACATCGCCGCATCGAACCTTTTCAAAAAGTTCTGATTTTGCTTTTTCCGTTGGTGCATCGTGAATAAAAGCAATTTCCTTTTCTGGAATTCCTCTTTCCATAAGCTTTTTCTTAATGTCATCATAGATGCAGAAATCACCGCTTTCTTCTAAGGAATCAGATATAATTTCTTCTTCATCAGATTGGGATTTTGCTGTTTTTGCCGGCTTTCCTCTTGGAACACCTAAATCACAAAAAATGATTTGGGTAAGCTTGTCTGATGCGGTTTCTTGGTGAATACGGTATACATTATCTATGCACTGATTTAATTTTGTTTGAGGATTATCCTCAAAATCAGGATTAATCAAACGGGGGTCTAAACCAACTTTTCTCCCATCGCCGGTAATGCGAAGCATATTATCTACTTCCGGATCCACAGCTCCACCTTGTATATCATCAGCTCTGTCAGCCAACTCTGTAACAAGTTTTTGCTGAAGTTCTGTAGGCTCTACATTGACAATGTGCATTTCACACTCTGGAACATTTAAGTGCAGCATATCCGCTGTTTTTACATCAGCACACTGCTTAAACATACTAGTAAGTTCAGGCATATTTGCATAGCTTGCGATTCTGGTACGCTGCTTGAATTTATTTCCTGCCGGAGCAAGTTCCCAATCGGTTTTTTGCTTGCCGAAAGTCGAAACCCAGCTATCAAAATGATGTAGTCCTTTTTCCTGCAAAAAATCATACTGGAGATAACGCATCATTGTATGTAGTTCAGTGACAGAGTTTGATACAGGTGTGCCAGTTGCAAAAACAATGCCTCTGCCGCCTGTTTTTTCATCCATGTACCGACACTTTTGAAAAAGATCTAATGCTTTTTGAGATGCAGAATTTGATATACCAGCAACATTTTGAAGTTTTGTCGCACAGAATAAATTTTTAAATTCGTGGGCTTCATCGACGAAAATGCGGTCTACGCCCAGCTGTTCAAATGGAATAACATCATCTTGTTTTTTTACTTTTAGCGTTTCAATTTGTTTTTGCAATGATTTTCTGGTGCGTTCCATAGCTTTTACTTGAAAACTATCACCATTTTCATGTTTCAGTTGTTCTATGCTGGAGAGAATATCCTGAATTTGTTCTTCAAGTTGTCTTTCTTGGCGTTCTTGAGAAAGGGGAATATGTTTCAGTTGAGAGTGTCCTATTATAACTGCATCAAAATTTCCAGAGGCAATTCTTGCAAAAAGTTCTTGTCGATTCTTTTTCTCAAAATCTTTTTTGGTGGTCACGAGAATATTGGCATTGGGATAAAGCTTTAGGAAGTCGTCGCCGATTTGTCCTGTTAAATGATTTGGAACTACAAAAAGTGATTTGTTACATAAGCCTAGACGTTTGGATTCCATTGCCGTTGCAATCATTTCAAAGGTTTTTCCAGCACCGACACTGTGTGCAAAAAGTGTATTTCCGCCGTAAATTGCATGGGCAATTGCATTTTTTTGATGTCCGTGTAACTGAATGCCAGCATTCATGCCCGGAAATGTTAAGTGAGAACCGTCATATTCTCTCGGTCGTATTGCATTAAATTTGCGATTGTAGGTGTCTACTAGATCTGCACGTCGTTGTGGATCTTGAAAAATCCATGATTCAAAGGATTCTTCTATTTTTTGTGCTTTTCGTTGTGCTGCTCTTGTGGCATCTAAATCTAAAACGCTTTTCTTTTCTTCTCCGTATCCCACCGACTTGTAGACTTTTGTCTCACGGAGATTTAAGAGGTTCTCCATGATTTCATAAGCATTTTTACTGGATGTACCGTAAGTTTGTGTAGCACTTACGGAACGGTCAGACCCTTTATTAGAAATGTGCCATTGATTTTCGGCAAATTCTATTGCAATGGATTTCTTTCCAAATAGTTTTCTCATCCACGAATCTCTCTCAGATGCCTGAAGCGATTGCGGCGTATGCAGTGTTTCGTACAGAAATTGCTGATAATATTTGGGATCCACCCATGTAGCACCGATTTTTACATCAATATCGCCTGCTTTTAGGGGCTCAGGCATTACTTCTTGCAATGCAGAAATGTTTGCTTCAAAGAGTGGATTGCTTTTTGCGGCTTCTATTGCATTATCTAACTTTTTTCGAATATCACCAGATAAATATTCAGATGCTTCTTGATAGATGATCTTCTCATCGTCAGAGCATTCTGGAACAGGATAAATGCTTTTTGCTAACGTCAGTGCTGATACAATATCTTCCTTGGGAATGTCAGTCAGCTTTTGCATATAATCAAAGTCAACACACGCTTTTTCAGCCATTGATAATGCAAGAGCTTCTTGCGGTGTATCAACGTGTTCAATTGGTTTGGGCGGCTGAATGGTGCGTTTTGTAAAGAGGTCTGATTTTGCAATAAGCTTTTCTTTTTCAAATTTGCTCTCTAGTGCACAAACTAAGGGAAAGGAAACATCATCTGAAAGTTGTGATGTGTTATAGGAACTGTGAAGTAAGCCAAAGCTTTCATAGAACGTGTCATAAGACTGATTTAATTTGCCCTGTAATGCCGTTAGAACCGTGTCAGAGCAATTTTCTTCTTGTGCCTGCAAAATTCCTCTTGTAACATCTCGAAGCGTGAGAAAGGCTTCCATACGTTTCTTTTTGGAAGGAGAATCATTTCCATTCCAGCGAATCGCCTGATCAGGCTTTTTGTAGTAGATTTCTCCGCTTTTGTCATCTGCAAAAAAGCTATAATTTCGAAGAACAGATGGAATTTCGATAGCAGTACTGTCTGCTGATTTTGCATATACTTCTTTTGTTCTTGTATCCGAAATTGTAGCTGACAATTGTGATACAGCCTGTGAGATCTGTTCTTTTAGATCAACACCATCTTCAGCTATAACCATGGTTCCGCTGCCATATAGCTTATTTCCTTCTACAACAGTCCCAAGCACCATGTTAGGATTTTCGGCAAAATATCGATTGATTGGCAAACTTTCATCCGTTTCGCCAATAGAAATCCAAGTTTCTTTTTCTGGATCGGGAACTTTATGCTCGTTTTTCTGCAAAAAGATAATATCGGTTGTGACTTCTGTGCCAGCATTGCTTTTAAATGCCCCATTTTTACCACCCGGTAAGCGAATTGCTCCAATAAAGTCTGCTTTTTCCGCTAATGCCTTTCTGGTGGATTCATCACGTTTATCCAGCGTTCCAGCTGATGTTACAAATGCCACAATACCGCCGTCTTTTACTTTGTCCAGTGTTTCGGAAAAGAAATAGTCGTGCAGTTTTGTTGTACCATGTTTGTCATCTTTGAAACTCAACTCTCCAAAGGGGACATTTCCTACAGCAACATCAAAGCATCCATTTTGAAAATTGTTTTTTTCAAATCCTTGTATTGCAATGTCAGCATCGGGGTAGAGTTTCTGGGCGATTCTGCCGGATATGCTGTCGATCTCGACACCATAAAGCCGAGAATTTTTTTGCATTTCTTCCGGCATACGTCCGAAGAAGTTTCCGACACCCATTGCTGGTTCCAATACATTTCCGCCTTGAAAACCGAAATTTTCAAGTGCTTCATAGATGCCATCAATTACCACAGGAGAAGTATAAAATGCGTCCAAAACAGAAGCATTCGCTTGTCTGTATTCCTGATGCGTAAGTAATTCCTTTAGCTGTGTATACTCTGTACTCCAAGATTCATTATTCTTATCAAAAGCTTGCGGAATTCCACCCCAACCGACGTATTTTGAAAGGATTTCTTTTTCTGCATCTGTCGCAGAACGATTTTCTTGCTCCAGAGTTTTTAAGGTTTTCACGGCAGTGATATTGTTCTTGAATTTTGATTTTAAACCGCCTTCGCCAAGTGATTCATTAGTGATAGTGAAATTTTTCTCTTTTTCAGGCGATGAAGCTACTTCTGATTTTTGAGAATGGCTAGCTGTATCCTCCTCAATGGAATCTGTGTTTTTTTCTATAGGCGGAGGCGTGCTTTCTTCTATAGAGGAATCCGGTGTAATTTCATCTGGAACAGGAATATTAGGCTCGGCTTGAATTGTATGTTCCGAAGCCTTTTGCGGAGTACGGTTTAAGTAGAAATCGTGGTCAAATTCCTTGACAACAGTAAATAAATCTGCTATACTAATAGTGGAGTCATTTAGGACTGAACGAGCTAGCTGTTTATCAGTGAACTCTAGGAGCCTAAGTGGCTCTATTTTTATATCCTGAACATTATACATTCTTTTCAATGTATCTTTTTGCCCATCTGCAAATTCTTCTATGGTTAATTTGGCAAGATAGGGCTGATCATCTATTTTGCAAACAGCGTATAGCTTGTGCATAAAGGCTGTGTTGTTTGCTTTATTTTTATTGTTTTTTTCTGAAATAGTGCTGTCAAGGAAAATGCTTTCTTCAACAAGTTTGGGAAGTTGGTAAAGCATATCATACACAGCATTATCATGATGTTGGTGTCCGTATTTTACGGAATCTTCTAATCCATTACGGCTAACTTGAATTGTCCAGCCGGTATCTGTATTGGTAAAAGAACCTCGTTCGATATTTCTGCTTTTTATATCGGCACGGACACTTTGAAAATCTGCATCGTGGCTAGGAATTGAAAGAATTGGTATTTGTGTTGCTTCCTGATCTCTCCATTCTCCTTGTTCCAATCGATAAAAAGGGGATTTTTCAGCCAATTCTTTTTGAAATCGCTCTTTCCATGTTGGAATTGCAGTAAGTTCGTCCTCGGTAAGATTCAAAATACTTTTTCGAGGTTCTAGTGTGCGAAGTACATCGAAGTCTTCCTGTGTGACAGACGATGGTTCTTTTTCAGCAGTAGGTTTTGGTTCTGCTTTTTGTGGTTCGGTCTGAATCACAGTTGTTTTATTGGAAACAGCATGTTCAATTGCTTCTGAAACTGGATGCAATCTCCCGAAAAAGATACGACTGCTTAGTAATTTTTCATTGCCGTATGCAGAACGGAAACCATGCGATTTTTCAAAAGCAGAAGAAATTATGTTATTTGTAATATGATTCTTCTCTACAAATTTTTCAAGGCGATCCAAAAACAGAGCCTGTTGTTCAGTTTGTGCAAATCGTTCTTTGATTTCATCAAATGCTTTAGTAAGCGAATTTTTTTCCCGTGCCTGTGAGTGACTGTCAGTTTCAGGCTGATGTGAATCCAAAAAAGATTGTATTTTTTGCATATCATAGGTCTGATATACTTGTATGAAGTCATTGATCGTTTCTGCTGAATAAGTGTTATCGATTTTTTTCAATAATTCATGAGGAATGCCGATTTGAATGGCAGCGATTAGAGCATTCTTTTGTTCTGGCTGAAAGGGATTGTTCCCAATAATGCTGTTTAGGGTGATTTCTGCGTCAAATTGAGATTTTTGTTGTTGTAATTTCTGCAATACTGGATTGTCCGCAGAAATTTGTTCTGTAATGGACTGTTTGTGATACTCTTGAAAAAGGTCACAAACCATTTGTAATTGTTGATTGCTGTAATTTGGATTGAGATATGCTGTATAATCTAATGTTAATTTTCCTTCTGCTTCCTGTGTGGCAAGAAAAACAGAAAAAGGCTCTAAAAATGCATCTTGTTGTTCTGTAAATCCAAGTTCTTTTAAACTTTTATGAAATTCAGAACGAGATTTTGCTTGTACTAAGGCTTGATAGAAGATACCGGTATCTTTTTGAGAAATGGAAAAAATGCAATGATCTTTTTCCGCACGTGCTGAGAATGAAATATCTGTTTGTTTTAGATAGGGGAGGATCTCGTCAAATGTTTGTTGCGGTAAATTGGGAAGGGAGATGTCAACAGTTTCTAATGCAGCAGCATCTTGATACTGTGCAGCTCTTTTTTCTGAAATATCATGATAGAAACGAAGAACCTTTTCTTGATCCTTATCCTGTACAGTGAGGGTAGCTCTATTTTGATTGTAGATTCTCCCTGAAAAAGAAATACCTTGTTCTTCTAATTGCTTGGCAACTTGAAGAACAAGGTCTGTGTTACCTCGAATATAACTCTTTTGAGATAATTCTTGATACTTGGTATTTCCAATAATGTTAAAAGCCGGTGGTACATAATGTCTTGATTTTGGAAACCAATGAATTTGAGAAGCTGTTTTTTTGCCAATCAATTTTTGAATATCGTGAGAATCATTATAGTTAATGACCATTTTCACTTTGCCGTTTTTCTCGGCTGCATAATAGTTTAATCGATATTGTTCCAGCTGCTGTTGTAAAATACGAAAGGCAGCTTCGTCCATTAAAAGCGTAGCTTTTCGAATACTTGGCGTTGCTGCATTCCAGATTTGATTGCCGTAGTATTTCATCGTTTCTCCTTTTCTCTTATAATTCCATTACTTTTTCAGTTCATCTCTCTGCTTTTCAGGGGGACTGGACGGAGTATCATGAACCTTTGCTGCTAAAGCTTTCATGCTGTTTCTGGAAAAAGAAAATTCTGCTTTTTGAGGTTTCTCAAACTCCGGTTCTGGTTTGTCATTGTTGAGGATTCCATCGATCATATTTGCATTGGTTTCTGTCAATTCTTCTACAGAACGAAGGTGGCTTTGAGCAACACTACTTGCAGTTGCAGCTGTTTTTCCGAGAGGCATTTCCTGTGAATGTTCATGCTTTCTGTAATCAGAATCCGCTTCTTTCGCAGCAACAGCAGGAGACATTTTATCTTTTTCTTGATGCTCTTGCAAATCACGGTTTGTTTCATAATTGGGATTGATAATGTAAGTAAGCGTTTCTTGTAAAGTAGAGGGATCGGAAAAGTAATTAGCAGTATATGTGTCTTTTAACATTACCTGAATATCCAATGGTTTGCTTTCCACCTCAGACACAGACATATTTAGAAGATCTGCAATTTCAGGGATAAGAGACTGATCGGGCTTTTCTATGGGTACAGAAAGAGCTATTTCAGGCAGAAGATCAGCATTATCTACGCATATTTTTTCTGCAAATACAGGCATATTTATTTTACCAGTCTCCGCAGCTTCTTTTAATTGCTGTTCAGTTCCTGAAATAACATGGTCAATGGTAGTGCCGGATTGTTTGGTATAGGGCAATGTCACACTGTGAAATTTGTCCAGCTTTGCAGTGATTTTTTGTTTTCGCTCTTTTAGAGTATTGATTTTTTGATGGATTTTCAATTTATCAGCCGCACTGTCTGTTGCCATGTATTTTTGAGACAGTAGAGAGATCTTCTGCTGACAAGAATCTAATTTATAGGACAATCGCTGTATTGTGGTTTGATGTAGCCCATCCATTGCTTGCGAAAAGGCTTGTCGTCTATCGGCATTGTCAGAAATACCGAAACTTTTGATAATTTGGTTAATACAACGGCATCTGTCAAGTTTACATTGGGTAATGTCGCTTTTCCTGTCGATCTTCTCAATCTTTTTAGATTGCTCTTGTATTTTGGTTTGTAGTTTCGGAATTCGATTTTCTTGAATTTTTATGATCTTTTGTTCGTTGCGATGAATCGCAGCTTCTGCCATAGTTTTGATGCCGGGAACTTTCGCATTTTGAAATAAACTGTGGAGCATCTGATTGGTATCAATAAGTCGTTGTATCTTATCTGAAAATCTATCGATTTTGCCTTGATTGGTTTGAATTTTATTCTCTAATGCAGTCCTTTTTTCGGAAAGTGCGTCTAATTTTTCAGTGTGTTGGATTGCTTTTGCTTGTAAGATCGGGAGAAGTTGATCAGGTTGTGGTTGCCCTGAAAATACGCTTGATTCGGTGTATTCTGCCTTGTCTTGACTTTGCTGCACTTTTGCAGCCTGTTCTTCCAATTCTTTTTGACGTTCCAAAGCCCTTTTTAATTGTTGCTGCAAGTCATCTAATTCTTGCTGGGCTTTTGAAGTATCGTTTTCATGCGGACGTGCAGCTCCAGAAAGAGCATTTTGTACAATGTCCCAGTCCTTTTGGGAAAAATGTAATGTCAATCGAGAATCATCATATCTTCCCGAAAAAGGCACTTGCTTTTGCGTCAATTCAGAAATAATGTCAGCGGCTTTGTCTGTATCGACAGTGACAAATTGACGATTTTCGATTTTTTTATAGTCGATATTGCCGACAGTAGTCATATGTCGCTCCTTTCATCAATAGCTAATGGGATTGCCGTAGTTGATTTTTTGTATAGATCGAATGTTATCAAAGTCAAGACCATTCCAAGAAAAGCAGCCGTAGTTTCCGGTAAAAGCAACACAATTTGGAAGTTGTCCGTTGCCATGAATAAATTCTATAACACATTTTCCTGTACCACCAAAATGATGATAGGGAACATCCCCCTTGCTATCGCAAATTTTAACGGTAAATTGAATCCCATTTTCCAGAGTAATCAGAAATCTGTCGTTGCAATATCCGTATTTTGTGCCCATTGCAACACAGTAATCTCCGTATTCATCACGCATAATTCCAGTGTCTGTAATCGGGTCAGGAATACATCCCCGTATTGCAGACCAAGAAGGATTCCTAGTTAATCCAGCAGCATTTTCGTATGCAAAGCAATTTGTCCAACCATTTTCATACGGGAAATTTTCAATCACTTCTACTTGTTCCGTTTTGGCATATGCACAAGTGGATTGCATTTCCGATGTTTCTCCTTCTTTAGCAATTGGAATCACATCAATTGAATAGGAAGTCCCTTCCCGTAATCCAGTAATATAGCAGAGAGAATTCGATTTAAAAACAAAGCACATATTATCAACGTATGCGATGTCGGAATCTAAAATGGTACAGGTAACCGTATAATCACGGTTCTGCTCTGCTGTCCATGTCACTTTTAAGCATGAAACGGAAACTGGAGAAACTTGCAAATCAGAAACGCAATGAATGGACGTGTCTGGATGTGGCTGTATTGTAACTGGTTCTGTAGATGGTGAAACAGATGAAGTGACGAGAAGTGCGGAAATGTAAGTGCCTACAAATTTTTCAAACATAGAATTACTTCTTTCGTGGAGGAAATTCAAAACCGGTGGTTTTGTCATCTTTTAAGATGAGATAGGCATCAAATTCGTTGCCGGCTTTGCTTTTAAATCCTTTGATTAGATCGGTTTTCCCTTTTTCAAGTAATTTTTTTGTTTGTGTTGCAGAAATGATTTTGTTGCAAATGGACTTCCATATGATAAATCCGCATTTTTCTTTATCATTCTCACAAGAAAAAGACTTTTTCCATTCGACAACATTCTTTCCGCACTTTGGGCATTTTCCAATCACTGTTCGCTGTGCCTGAAAAGCAGCATTTTCAGCTTTTTCGTTGTATTTTCCAGAAATGTCACTTACAAATGAGACGATTTCATGCATAAAATCATCTGGATTGCATTGACCACGTTCTATCTCTTGCAGCTGAGTTTCCCAGTCTGCGGTCAGCTGTGCAGATTTTACCTCATCTGGAACGACTGCGATTAAACTAATGCCCTTTGCAGTTGGGAAGATCTGTTTCTTCTTTCGCTCAATGTATGCTCGTTTTACCAGCGTTTCCAAAATTGCAGCACGAGTGGCAGGAGTACCAAGTCCTTTTTTCTCTACATCAGCATTTTCATCATAATTATGATTTCCTGCGGTTTCCATTGCTTTTAGCAGTGTATCTTCTGTATATGGCTTTGGAGGACTGGTATAATGCTCTATAACAGAAGAAGTTACATTTTCAAATACCTGTCCTTTTTCGAGAGGCGGCAGTGTTTTTTCATCTCCAGATTTTACAGTGTCCTCATTGCTTTTCAGCATTTCTTTTATTGCAATTTCAAAGGCTTTCCAGCCAGCATTTAAAATTGCTTTGCCGGTTGCAGAAAAATTGTGGTTTTCACAGATAACTGAAACTTTAGTTGCTTCATACCGATGTGGATCAGCTGTTGCAAGAATCAATTTTGCTGCAATCAGGTTGAGAATATTTCTTTCGCCATCAGGAAGATCTGCTAATTTTTTATGTGCAATTTCTGCTGTTGGAATAATTGCATGGTGATCTGAGACTTTAGAATTATTGATGCAGCGTTTTACATTTGGTTCTGGAATAGATAATCCCTGACAGCATGATATGGTATTGCAAATCGTTTGTATCAGATCAGCTGCGGTTTGTTCCATATCTTCCGTTAGATACTGGCTATCGGTTCGAGGGTAGGTAACCAACTTCTGTTCATATAAAGACTGCGTATAGTCTAAGGCTTGTTGTGCTGTATAGCCGTACTGACGATTTGCTTCACGTTGCAACGTGGTTAGATCGTAAAGTTTCGGCGGATTTACAGTTTTGATTTCTTTTTTGATTTCTGAAATTGTAGCTGTTTTTCCACTGCAAGATTCTGCAATGTTTTTTGCTGATTCTTCTTCGTCAATTCGTTCTGACGATGCAACAAATGTGCCGCAGTCCAACTCTACAGTAAAGAATTTCTGTTTAACGAAATGTTTTACATCATAGTCACGTTGTACGATCATAGCAAGCGTAGGCGTTTGTACTCGCCCAATCGAAAGCAATGTTCCATAACGGCAAGTAAAAAGACGTGTGCTATTTAATCCAACAAGCCAGTCTGCCTTTGCCCGACAAAGTCCAGCTGCATATAAGTTGTCATAGTCACTGTCAGGACGAAGATTTGAAAATCCCTCACGGATTGCTTTATCCTCCATTGAAGAAATCCAAAGGCGTTTACAAGGTTTTGTGCAGCCGATTTTTTCATAAACATAGCGGAAAATGCATTCACCTTCTCGTCCGGCATCTGTAGCACAAATGATTTCATCTACACGAGAATCCTGCATGAGTTCCTGAATTACTTGAAACTGTTGTTTTGTTGTTGAGGAAACAACAAATTTCCAGTGTTCAGGAAGAATCGGGAGCGTTGAAAAACTCCATTCTGAAATTTTAGTACCGTATTTGGAATCGTACTTATCTGGGCTTGCAAGTTGTACCAGATGACCAATGCACCATGTAACAATATACCCGTTTCCTTCCAAATAGCCATCTTTCTTTTCAGTTGCTCCTATTACAGAAGCGACTGATCGTCCTACACTGGGCTTTTCTGCAATCACCAGCTGCATAGCAATTCCTCCTTTCACGCTTTTTTCTGATTGCGGCTGTTCTGAAATCGTGCTTCATTGATGTATACAGGATGTTTCTGGGCATCAATTTCTCCCTTGATGGAGAGAGCAAAGAGTACACCCATTACTGCAACTGCAATCATTCCACCTACAATAACTTTTTTCATAGCTTATTCGTCACCATCCTCATCTTCATCGTACTCATCAAAGTCCAGATCATCATTTGGAACGGTAGACTTTTTCTTTTTGAACTTAAAGAAGAAAATTGCAGCACCAGCACCGATAACAACTACCACGCAAAGAATAATCATCATATTTTTGTTTCCTGATTTCGAACTTGACGAAGCAGCAGCGGTGGAAGTAGTTGTTTCTACTGCATTTTCGGATTCATCAATAGAAGATGTGGTCTTGCCAAATGCAGTGCCGTTCTGTTTTTCGTAGTCCTCTACCGAATTATCTGAATTATTTCCATCGTTCAGCAGAGTATATAAATCATAATCATCTACCTTGTTCAGAAAATAAACAACATTTTCACCGCCGTTTTCCTTTGCAGCGGTATAGTCGATCAAGATGTAGAATACATTTCCATTTTTTGTGGTTACAGAGATAAACTGCATCTCATCAGAATCATAGATAATCTTCTGATTCTCGATCAGTGATGCATTTCCTTCGGTATCATAGTAGGGATCATTTTCATAATCAATCTGAGACGAATCAGAGTTGCCATCTGCATTTCCGGTTGCTGTGTTGGAGTCAAGAATTTCTCCCAGAATTTGATCCGCAGATTCTTGTGCTGCATCGGTATTGCTGCTTTCTTCTTGTCCCATCATGCTTTCATCAGTTTGTGCAGGAATATCCTCATTTACCGCAGAAGCAGAAATGCTCATGGGAAAAGGCAATGCCATTGTCAGTGCAGCAAGTGCTGCAATCCATTTTCTTTTCATTCGAAATTCCTCTCTTTCTCATTTTGGGTTGTGCTTGTTTCTTTCATAGCGGTTGTTTCTGCATTTGATTCCGATGTAATCATTTCTGCAATTTCTGATGCTGTTATGCCGGATTCACGCAACTTCTTTCCTAGTTCCAGATCATCACAAACAACTTCTAAGGATAATCCACCCTTTCGAATCATATTAAAAATTTCAGTGCTTTCAATGTCTTGAATCTGCTTCTGAATAGCTCGTTTATCAATTGCATCTTTTTTCATGCGTTCTTCCAGCTCATTCAGTTTTTGATGCAGCCGCTTCAATTTCCTTTTTGTAGTTTCTTTCATATCAAATTGCCTTTCCGTTTTAATAATTGATAAGGAGTCTTGGGTCAGCCATTTCATAGCTGTTCCAGTCATAGCTAATGTATACTTGAACGTGAACATAGTCGTAGACTGCTTTTTCATTTTTGGTAGTAACGCAGTTTCGGTCGCTGGTAGAAGTGCCTATTTTTTCTCCGGCACTTAAAACGTCCCCATTATTCAAGCCACTTTTTAGTTTGACGTTGCTGTATAGGATTTTTACTTTTCGCTCTTTATCGTACCACAGGTCTACCTTTTTAGAAGAAACAATGGTAAGAGAATGCGTATCAGGGTCATAATCTGTAATTTTTCCAGATACCATGGCGTATACGTTGCTTCCGGAATTGCGAATAATATCTAATCCGTTATGCTGATTGATAGAGCAGTGTTCCTGATTCCAACCGTGCATATCATATCCATAGCCATTGTAAATCCAATTGCCGCTAATTAAATCAACAATGCCACCATCTACAGGGGATGGAAATGTTTGATGATTGCCCAATAGATTGGTAGTAGAACCAGTACTACCGGAGCCACAAAGAAGTTCATAATAAGCAATTCGATCTGCGGCATCTGATTGCTCGCTTAGAATTTTTCTGATCGCTTCGTCAAATGTGTAATTTTGATGCACTGTATAGTACAGTGTGCAATTTTTTACCCACTCGTATTTTTGATAATAGGTACAGAAACCATATCCCAAAAAGCCACCAGCTTCTGCATTCAATTTTGCCCAAGAATTATAGGCGTAATGACGATTCCAGTCATCTGTAATTAGATTCTTATTTTCCATAGCACTTTTATAGCCCAAATAGCCAGAAAAACCATTTTTGATAGACACATCTGTACTGTTATTTAATTTGAAGAAGGCAACGTCATAGGGGGCAACAGTAGGACAAAAGGCAGGATCAGATGTTTTTTTGCTGCTGGGAATCCAATAGGTTGATCTTTCAAATGTATAGAAGCGTCCATATCCACCGGTATAAGAGTAATCATACTGAAATGCGTTTGTATCTTGTGTGTAGAATGAAGGCAATTCATTTCCGGAAGGATCAATCACATTGTAGCGTTGATCTTGTAAGTACCAGCCGGTTGCTTTGTATTTTTTTCTGGCATTTAGAATTTCACCATTTTCGGCATTGTAATAAATGCGGTTTGATTTTACTTTTGCAAAGTCTTTTAAGTCATTTGGAATGGCTTTGAAATCGATGTAAGGATAGCCATTTTCGGTTCCACTTCCAGTCACATAATGGAATTTCCAATCGTATGTGTATGTACCTAATTCACTCCAGCTGGATGCGTTATCGTACCGGTAATCAAAAGTGTACTCCAACTCAAATAGCTTTTTTATAATTTTGTAAGTGTCGGAGTCATATTCCCAGTAAGGTACATCAAAATCTTCTTCGTTATCTTTTGCTTTCTCTGATGCGTCAAAGTCATAATAATAAGCACAGAGAAAACTCCACAACTGATTGGGATTGAAATCATATGCCGGAGTGTCAGGAAATACAGCGGATTGTCCAAAGATGAATTCAGTAGGAGTGTCATCATAATTCTCTGTGATTTCCAAAGAAACACCCAGTTGATTTAATCCTATTTTCCATAGAGATTCATTTCCAACAGCAAGCACCTTTTTATTCATGTTATTTGCAAAATTGGTGTATACCATTTCTGATTTGGAGAGAGAATCGTCCAAAGCGGCATATGTACCCATAATAAAGCCGGAATTTGCAAAGACACCAAAAATCAGTACAAGAATAACCAGAAAGATGAGACCACCGAATAAAACAGGTAAAGCAGGAATCATAAATTTTTTGGCGGCTTCTTCAATTCCCTTATGGAATCCACGACGAAAACGTTCTTTTAAACTACTTTTCTTTTTTGTTCTTTTCTTGTGGTTCGCTTTCTTTTTTCTTTGCTGCTGTTTGCTGCTGGATTGCTTTAATTTGCTTTCCTGCTGCTTTAACTTGACTTGCGTTTGACTGGATTTTTTCTGTAGGGATTTTTGATTTTTCTGTGCCTTTTTTGTCTTTTGGGCGGGTGATTTTTGAAAGCGTCTTGCCGTGCGAACACCGGCATCTGCTAATCGCATAAAATCATTGTCAGCATCTGCACTGACAGCTTTTTGCCAGCTGCTAGATTTGGCACGGGCTCCAGCATAGCTAATCGGCATAAAAATAAGCGGTTTAGGCTTGCTGAATTTTACGATCTTCTTTTGCAGGAAATAAGCCTTGGTTTCTTTTTTCTGAATCCTGTAAGTAGTACGCTTGAATTTCTGATACTTCTTTTTCTCAAAACGATAGACTTGTTTTCGCCTTTTTAATGCAGTTTTTTGAAGCGGCGTAACTGTGCCATTCTTTTTGGATATGCGGAAATCTTTTTTCCGGCTGATAAATTCAGCTTTCTTTTCTATTTGGCGATGAACACTCTTTTGTAAGCTTTGATTTGTTTTTTCCGCAAGCAGCATTGTATGCTGCTTTTTCTGTACAAGTCGTTGACGTTCTTGCTTTAGAGTAACTTTTTGCCGCTGAAATCGCTGGAATCCAACAACTGCATCCTTTACAATTTTGCCGCTGGCAAGAAGACCGTGATTTGCATCATCTACATTGGAAACGTCACGTTGATATTTATAAGCGATTTTACGCTTGACTTCACACCAGCCAATATCTTTGATTGTTAAGGCTGTGGTTTCAGCGGCTAATGCAGTATTTATTCCTGCTTTTGCAGTTAATTTTACATCTGCCCACGCACCTTGTGCAGCTGCCTTTGCAACAATAGCTTTCTTTGTCTTTGGTTGTTGAGATTGCAGATGTTTAGTCAGAGATGGAATATCACCGGAAATACGGTGACGGAATGAGACTGCTTTATGTATCACACCACGACTTTTTTGCAATTGCGGAACATCTGTACGCACAAAGTGCATTTTAGTGTGAAATCCACCATTTTGATCTTGTGTTCGTTTCAATTGCAATTGCCAATGTCGATTATCAGCATGACCAGCATCAAAACGCCGTATAAAAGCGTTTTCTACAGCTAATGCTGTATGTCCTGTAAATCGAAGTGCTTTTTTTGCAGTTTGAAAGGCAACTGAATCAGGCAGTATCGTTGGCGTATCACCAGTGATACGGTGATGCATAGAGTTAATGCGATGTAATACACCGTGATATTCACCGACTGTAGGATTTTCTATACGAACAAACCTCGCCTGTGTATGCAATTTTCCGCTGCTGTCTGCATTGCGTTGAAATTGCAGATGCCAATGTCGGTTATCAGCGTATTCTGGTCTAGTACGTCGCAGTACAGCATTTTCAGCTGCCAGAATGGTGTGTCCTGTAAACTTCATGGCATTCTTCGCAGCAGATACAGCAGCACTATCAGAGAAGATCTTAGGAGTATCTCCGGTAATACGATGCTGCAAGGAAGCTGCACGATGGAATAAGCCATGTGTGTTTCCGAGGTTTTCATTTTCTTTTCGGATGAAATGAACTTGTGTATGCTGATTTCCAGTAGAATCTTGCATACGTTGAAATTGCAAATGCCAATGCCGATTATCTGCATGAGCTGGGTCTTTTCGACGAATCACAGCATTTTCCGCTGCTAGAACAGTATGTCCTGTAAATTTCATGGCATTCTTTGCAGCAGATACAACGGTATTGTCAGGGAAAATCTTAGGAACATCTCCGGTGATGTGATGCTGTATAGAAGCAGCACGATGAAAAACGCCGTGATATTTCCCAATTTCTTGATTTTGCTGGCGTGTAATTTGTACACCTGTTTTTAGCTTTCCGGAGTCGTCCACTTGCTGAGAAAAATGAACATGGACGTGCTTTTTTTCCTGTAGCTGAAAATCTCTCCCAGATTGAAATCCTACTTGCCTACGTTTGTGCATTCTCATTTTTTTCACCACCTTTGACACTAAATTGAGTTATGAAACTTTGTTTGCAAGATCGGCTGGATCTGTTGTCATAAGCTGATACATCTTTGTATCTCTTGGGAATCTGTCTACGAAGGGTAGGATTGTATCCCCAAAGAAAATAAGTCCCTGTCCACGTCCGGCATTTGTAACATATTTTAACTGCTGGTCAGAGATATGCAGCTTTTCTGCAAGAATATCTCTGTCGCCGGCAGCCTGATTCAACATATAAATGAAGTCACTGTTATCGAAAATATTTTCAATTTCCTGTGATTGCAGCAAGTCCTTGATATTCTGTGTAATGCCTGTAGGAATACCGCCCCATTTTCGGAAACGTTTCCACATTTCTACAGAATATTTTGCAGTTTGTTCTTCTTTCAAGAGCAAGTGAAATTCATCGATGTAATATCGAGTTGATTTGTTTCCACGGTTCAAGGAAACTCTGTTCCATACTTGATCTTGTACAATCAGCATACCGACTTTTCTTAGCTGATTGCCGAGCTGCTTAATGTCAAAACAAATGATGCGGTTATTTAAGTCCACAGTTGTACGGTGGTTAAACACGTTTTGTGATCCCGTAACGTACATCTCTAGCGAATTTGCAACACGCTTTGCAATATCTCCGCCATTTTCACGCAGTTCTTTGAGAAGATCTTCTAAAATCGGCATGGTTTCCTTAGAAGGATTATGAGAAAGAAAGTGGTTATAGATATTTCTCACACATTGATCGACAATAGAACGTTCTTCTGCGGTTAGTCCATATTTGCCGCCAACAATCAATTCCATAAGAGAAATCAAAAAGTCGGATTTTACTGCAATTGGATTTTCGTCGTCTTCTTCATTGTCCCAGACAATATCCATAGGATTGATGTGCTGTTGAGAACTTGTAGAAATTTTAATCAGCTGTCCGTCAAGAGCTTGTACCAGAGGGTAATATTCGGCTTCTGGGTCACAGATGATAATGTCGTCTGTTGTTTTTAGGAATGTATCTAAAATCTCACGTTTTACAGAAAAAGACTTACCAGAACCCGGCGTTCCAAGAATCAATCCATTTGGATTTTTCAGTAATTTTCGATTTCCCATAATCATATTCTGCGAAAGTGAATTTAAGCCATAATATGAAGCGTCAGTACCCTGAAACAACTCCTGTGTCGTGAATGGCACAAATACAGCAATAGCCGAAGTTGTCAATACACGATTCACTTTGACATTGTTATAACCCAACGGCAAACTGGAGCAAAGACCTTGTTCTTGCTCATAGTCCAATGAAAACAATTTGCAGCTGTTTTTCTGCGTAATTCGTTTTAGCAAATCCTGTTGAAGTTTCATTTTCTTTTTGGATTCTGCATATGCCCGAATGGTTAAAGTGATGTGGAACAGACGTTCATTCTTGCTATTTAAGTCGTCCAGCATTTTTTCCAGCTGATCGATATAAAGCTTAACAGACGGCGGCAGGATATTCGGATCATATCCAGATTGCGTTGCTTTTTTCTGTTCGTCAATTTTCATCTTTTCCACGTCGGAAAGCTTGCCTTTGATAAATTTCAATGCTGCAATTTGATCGTAAGGCTCTACATGGAGATTGACGCATATCAGATCGTCATTGGAAAGATAGTCATATAAAACCTCATCAGACAGTTCTCCGGCAAGCAAGTTGATAGAATAAACTGAACCAAATCCATTTTCTCCGATTTCAAAATTTGATTTTACAAACCTAAGACTGGTAGGTGCAATAAAATCCTTGGTAGATGCACCAGACTTAATTCGATATTTCCAATCGAAAAGGAAGGGGTCATCTGAAAACGGATTCAATGAACGGTAGAGCACTTCTAATCGTTCTTTGCCATCTAAAATTGTACTTGCAACGCCCATGGAACGCAGAATGTTTTGTACCTCTGCTGCGATACTGTCCAATTTCAAACGGGCGTTGTGCAGCGAGCTAGCTTCTACTGTAAATGTCAAAAACTTTCGAAGCACACGACCGTTTGAACCGGAAATCAATTGGCTTTTCAACATAGCGGAGTATTCTTGCCGAATATCGTTGAAGTCGTCAGTTTGTTCCGGAATTTCCAACATTTTCAGAAGTTCATCGACATCAGTGTTTTGATTTTCAAATGTCAATTGGAATTTTACAGTGTTATCGAAATAATTTAAGAGATCACAATACTTGGAGAAGATAAAATTCTTTTCGTCAAAAGTAGCAAGTCGATAATTGATGTCAAAAAACTGTATGGTTTTCGAGTAAGTGGAATTTGTTATCTGGCAAGTACCGTCCTGAAACATTTCCAGATAAGGAATTGTCTTTTGTGTACTGCTTTTCTTGCTGCTTTTCAATTTTGCCATTCTGGCTTCTATTGCTTTTCTCTCTTGTTTTGTCAACGGCGTTGCCGGAACGGCTTTATGCGTTGGTGCTTTGGAGTTCTTTTTCTGCTTTTTGTTTTTTTGCACGGTGATTGCCTCCCTTTCTTTTTGGAATTTCATACGTGTTATATCGCAAAACTGTGCGTAAGTGCTGATATTCTATTGCATCTTTGATTTGTTGGTAAACATTTTCAGATTGATAGGTTCGTTTTCTGGGGCTGCGAAAGAAGTCAAGCGTCAATTTCACTTGCTGTTCCAGATGCAGTCCGTTTTTGCTGTATAGTCCACAGAAAATAGCAGGTGAGGCAAGAATGCCGCCAGTAACAATACCGCCGCCCAACCCTACAAATGATCGCACAAGAAAAAAAGCAGGAATTCCGATTGCAAAGCCAATTCCAAAGCAAATAGATTGTCGTTTTGTAAGTCCGGCAATGAACTTTTGCTTGATTTCAGATAAGTCTTTGGGAATGGGAACATATTGTGCCAAGTTGTCACCTCCTTTTTGCACATCACTTTCTCTACAGTCACAGTAGGGAAAAGATAAAAGTTAATGAGCGTTAAAAACAGATTTGGATATTGCACCAGACCGCAGAATGGTAAAGATCAAAGCGAGGGTATACCCCAATAAGATTGCCATCTGCATGATTGCAGAGCCTCCGGAAGATAACTTTGCAAGGGCATTCGTAAACATTGTGGAGAATATCCCTAAGGCAAGGATAATGAATAAGCCCTGAAAAGCCAGTGCAACAAGTCCTCGAAACCAGTTCTTTCCTACTTCTGACCATTGTCCTCCCATCATCGTAGCCATTGGGAGAGGGGAAATTCCGAGGTACATAAAAATTTCTATCATACGTGATGCTAGTACAACTACAATGACTGCAAGCATAACAAAGACGCCTACTAAGATAATCAGCGACAATAACAGTAGGACAATGAGCATTCCGATACCGTAATCAGATGCAACTGAGATATTGCCGCTAAAAGCATTTGTGCCGAGTAGTGTTGTCATAGCTGTTGCGGTCGCTTTTGTACCAAATGCAAAAAAGCCGGAGGCGATATAGTATGTGTTAGAGATTAAAAGCACTCCGCAAACTACTTTCAATATCCAGCGAACAAAAATACTGTCATCTATGTCCTTGAAGTTATTGTTGTTCATGACCATTTGCATTAAGTCATTTATGACGACAATTGCAAATACCATGCCAGCAACAGGTACTACTGCATCATTGCAAACCTTTTCAATTGTTGTCCAGATAGCAGTTGCACCAGTGCTTCCGCCGCCCGTAAAGGTTGCAGGATGAACACTAAGAAATTGCTGAAACATTCCGCCAATGCCATCTGCTTTACTGGTATCCAATCCGCCTTGGAGCAGCTCGAATGTTGTTTTCAATGTTTGTGTGACAGCATCGTTTAGAAAGTCCTTGACAGCACTTTCAATGCCATCCACAAAATCAGAAACAACGCCCATGAAATCCCTCCTTTTTTGAATAATTTTTCATAATGCCAAAAAAGGAACAGAGGACATTATTTTCATGCTCTGTTCCTCCTTTGAGTGATTTACCATCACAGTAAAATTAACCGGTGGTAATGTTCATCATGCCGACCAGAACCGGAATCATGACGATGCCCAGCAGAATCAATGCCAAACCAGCCATAAGCTGTTTCATGCCCTGTGACTTCGCACCGGGGTTGTCGTTACCATAGCCTTCGATCAGGTTTACAACGCCCCATACGCCCAGACCGGCAC
>NZ_JAJFCK010000019.1 GCF_020709055.1 Ruminococcus callidus | reverse complement strand
TCTGCAAAAAAATTTGCTCGAAAATCCGCATATATTTCCTACGAACACAAGCTCTAAAAATGGCAGCTGGAACGTTTTTGTTCCGGCTGCCATTCCTTATTTGTTAGATGCCTCCAGATGCTTTAAGATGAAGTCGTGAACTTTCTCCGGACGAATGCCCAGCACCAGACCGAATTCCTGATACACCCGATTCTCTGCGGCATACATAGCGCTCTCATCGGCAGAGGAGAGTTTGTGTCCGGCGTGCTTTTTACGCTCCTGTTCCTGATGCAGTGTCCGCATCATGCGGATGATCTCCCGATTGTCGTCGCCACCGAGAACTGTGTGGAACTGGTTCCGGCGTTCCCGGCTGTTGGTGCACCACGCTTCTTCCGACTCTGCGGGAATCTCGTCGATCAGGTGGTAGATCTCCTCTTTGGTCAGCAGCGGCCGCAGGCGCATTTCTGCGTGTTCCACTGGCACATAATAGGTGGAGTTTTTGCTGTCCAGCGGCTGTAATTTATAGTACTGGATTTCCTGTATGCCGTCTGGGGATTGGGTTTCCTGACCAATGACACGGCAGACGCCGGAGCCGGCGTAAGAAACATAGTCGTCTGGTTGGTAGGTGTGTTTGTCTGTGGTTTCCATAAAATGCAGCCTTCCTTTCAAGGTTTTTTCTTTGTTTTTCTTTCTTTTTCAATTATACCACAATCTGACAGGAAATTCCAGAGGGATTTTCGCCAAAAACACCGCTGATAAAATTGTGCACTATTTCAGAATTTTGCCCGCCGTTTCGGTGCATTTCGCTAAATTTCGGATTTTTTTGAAAAGAATTGCAGTTGGTACAATTCTGAAAAACTAAACTGCTATAATGGAACCAGAATCAAAGAGAAACCGAAATGCCCTTCCGGGCGTTTGCCGGAGGCGGTCAAAAAGGAAAGGAGAAACATCATGACAACCCAGAAAGAACAGAACAGACAGAATCTTTCCGCCATGTCCAACGAAGAACTGTGCATATTGGTGCAGCAGGGAAATCAGGATGCCCAGGCGCAGCTGCTGCTGCAGAATGACGGCATGATCCACACCATCGCATGGCGGGAGCGGAAGCGGTACGCCTACCTTTCCCTGGAGCTGGAGGATTTGTGGGCAGCCGGACAGCTGGGGCTGCTGCGGGCGGCAAAGCTGTTTCGGGAGTCCTGTGATGTCCGGTTTGCCACCTATGCATGGATTCACGTGCGGCAGGCGGTGCAGCGGGAGATCATGAACAACGGCATGGTGGTACGGATTCCCGTTCATCTCCATGACCGGCTCCACAGGATGATGCTCTACCGTGATCCGTTTTCCGGCGTGGACTACCAGAAGCTGGCGGCGCAGATGACAGAGGATTCCGAGAACGGCGTGACCGTGACAGCGGCAGAAGTGCACGAGTGCGTCTGCCAGGTGGAACCCATGTCGGCGCTGCGAAGCCTGAACGAGATGGTGGCGCTGGACGGTTCAACGGAACGGCAGGAACTGCTGGCAGACCAGAACGTGGAAAATCCGGAGGAAATCGCAAGCCGCCGGCTTTTGATCGAAACGCTGATGGCACAGCTGGACGAGCGGGAGCGCCGGATCATCACCATGCGCTATGGGCTGGACGGTATGCCAGAGCGCACGCTGGAAGAGGTGGGAAAAACCTTTCAGGTGAGTAAGGAGCGTGCACGGCAGCTGGAACAGCGTGCGATGCGGAAGCTGCAATGCTGGGGTGCAAAGAATCGGATGGCGCTGGAAGTGTGAGAGGAGAGAGATGTGCTTCATAGGGACACGGGAAACCGTGTCCTTTTGTTTTGCAGGGACAGCTAATCCCGTTGAAAACGTTCCACCGGAACGTTTTCAAAATCAAGGCATAGCGAGCGGGAAACAGGGCGGAGCGGTCTTGTTCGCTCCGCTCTCGAAAAGCTGTCGCTTTTCTCACCCACCTGCTCCGTGCGCCCCAAAGCACGGGCGCAGGGAATTTCGCTGTCTGCGGACAGCGACTTAGAGGGCACGTGCCCTCTAAGAACACCTCGCCAGCTGCGCTCAGCTGGAGCAGCATTTTCGGGGAGCGTTTTTCAGAATCTTTTCGTTGTTGCACGATGATCTTTGTACTTGCATTCTCCTGAAAAATCCGCTATAATAGAAACAATGACTCAAAGAGAACGGAGCGTTTTTCTATATGAATGTATTATCGCAGATCGAACCGCTTCTGCTGCAGGTGCAGAAGCCGGCGCAGTATATCGGGGGAGAAGTGGGCAGCATTGTCAAGGAAATTCAGAATGTGGACGTGCGGTTTGCCTTTTGCTTTCCGGATACCTATGAGATCGGCATGTCCCACCTTGGCATGAAAATCCTGTACAGCCTCATCAACAGCCGGGAAAATTTCTGGTGCGAACGGGTCTTTGCGCCGTGGACGGATTTCGAGGCGCTCATGCGGGAGCATCAGATTCCGCTGTATGCGCTGGAGAGTCTGGATCCGGTGCGGGAGTTCGATTTCGTGGGCTTTACCCTGCAATACGAGCTTGCCTACACCAACATTTTGAACATGCTGGATTTGGCTGGGATTCCGCTCTATGCCAAAGACCGTGGCGAAGCGCTGGCACCGATGGTGATCGCAGGCGGTCCGTGTGTCTGTAATCCGGAACCGCTGGCGGATTTCTTTGATCTGTTCGTTCTCGGCGAGGGGGAAGAGGTTGAGCTGGAGCTGATGGATCTGTACCTTGCCATGAAGAAATCCGGCGCCACCCGTCAGGAATTTCTCCGTGCGGCAGCACAGATTCCGGGCATCTATGTGCCGTCTTTGTACAAGGTTTCCTATCATCCGGACGGGACAATTGATGCCGTGACACCGGAGGAGGGCATTCCGGCGACCATTCAGAAGCGGGTGGTCGACGATCTGGACAAGGTGTTCTATCCCCGGCAGTTTGTCGTACCGTTTATGGAGGTGGTGCATGACCGTGTGGTAGAAGAAGTGCTGCGTGGCTGCATTCGCGGCTGCCGGTTCTGCCAGGCGGGATTTCTCTACCGGCCGTTTCGGGAAAAGTCACCGGAAACCATCAACCGTCAGTGCCGTACCCTGTGCGACAACACGGGATATCAGGAGGTCTCTATGTCCTCCCTCAGCACCAGCGACCACAGCCGGCTGGAGGAAACCCTAACTCAGCTGCTGCCCTACACCGAATCCCACCGCATCAACCTGACGCTGCCCTCTCTGCGGGTGGACAACTTTTCCAAGGAGCTGATGGAACAGATTCAGAGCGTGCGGAAGAGCAGCCTGACTTTTGCGCCGGAGGCGGGAACACAGCGTCTGCGGGATGTCATCAACAAGAATGTCACAGAGGAGGAGATGCTCCGCACAGCGTCCATTGCTTTTGCCGGCGGATACACCAACGTCAAGCTGTATTTTATGATGGGACTTCCCACGGAAACGCTGGACGATGTCGCCGGAATTGTCCGGCTGGCAGAGAAGATCATCGACTGCTTTTTTGAAACACCGAACCGCCCCAAGGGAAAAATGGTGCAGATCTCCATCAGCTGCGCCACCTTTGTGCCGAAGCCGTTCACGCCGTTCCAGTTTGAACCGCAGGTGGAACAGGAGGAGCTGCTGAAACGGCAGGAACATCTGCTCTCCTGCATCCAGCCGCGGCATCGGAAGAAAATCAAGGTCAGCTGGCACACCTACGAGATCAGCCGTCTGGAGGCGGTTCTGGCGAGAGGGGACAGACGGCTGAGCGCTGTCATCGAAAAGGCATGGCGCAGCGGCAGCAAGTTTGACAGCTGGAGCGAGTGCTTCCACTATGAGATCTGGGAACAGGCGATGTCGGAGTGCGGTCTGGATCCGGCGTTCTATGCCAACCGCATCAGAGCCTATGACGAGGTGTTTCCGTGGGATCATCTGGACTATCTGGTGGACCGTGCCTTTTTTGTGCGGGAAAATCAGAAAGCGCACGATGCAAAGACCACACCGCACTGCCGCAGCGCCTGTGCCGGATGCGGTATCAATCGGAAACTGGGGAGGAATTGCTTTTGAATAACATCAGTGTTCGGGTTCGCTTTGCCAAGCTGGGCAGAGCCAAATACATCTCGCATCTGGATTTGATCCGCTGTTTCCAGCGTGCCGTATGCCGTGCCGGACTGCCGGCAGCCTATTCCGCCGGATTCCATCCGCACATGCAGACCTCTTTCGCCGCCACACTGCCGCTGGGCTTCACCAGCACAGCAGAGGTCATGGAGCTGAGTCTGTCTGAACCGGTGCCGCCGGAAGAGGTGCTGTCCCGCTTGAATGCGGCGCTCCCGTCGGACATCCGCATTCTGGAGGCGGGCGCTCCGCAGCACACCTTTCGGGAACTCGCTTACGCCACATATACAGTAGAGCTGCCCTGCGGAGAACCGGAAGCGTTGGCAAAGCAGTTTGACGCATTTCTGGCGCAGCCGGAAATTCTGGTGCAGAAGCGCAGCAAAAAGGGCATGCGTGAGGTGGATTTGAAGCCCATGATAGAACAGGCTGAGGCAGTTCCGGAGTCGCAGCAGCTGGTGCTGCACCTGTGCCTGCCCTCCGGAAGCAGCAGTAGCCTGAATCCCATGCTTTTGCTGCATGCGCTGGAGGATTTTGTACAGATTCCCCTCCGGACACCGAGAATTTGCCGCACTGCACTGCTCACCGCAGAAAAAACAAAATTTTTTTGAAAAAACACTTGCATTTTTTTCGGAAGTGTGGTATGATATAAAAGCATTTGAAAATCCGCGCCCTTTGGCGTGAGGTTAATGCCGGAGGGGGAACGGAAAACGTCCGGACCGCTCCATATGACATTAAATCGGATCATCCGCTGACGTGTGCCGCTGGCTGCGCAACTTTGACGCACCGGAAAAATGATGCGGCAGTTCGTTTTCCCGCCCTGCAATGCTGAAACAGCGCACGGAAAACCCGTTTATGAAGGTTCGAAAATTTTTAGGAGGAACATAGAATGGATGCATTGAAGACAATCAGCGACGCTAGCATGAAGCAGGAAGTACCGCAGTTTGCAGTAGGTGATACTGTAAAGGTATACGTAAAGATCAAGGAAGGCGACAAGAGCCGTATCCAGCTGTTCGAGGGCACTGTAATCGCCAAGAAGCACGGCGGCATCAGCGAGACCTTTACCGTTCGTCGTGTTGCACACGGCTGCGGTATCGAGCGTGTATTCCCGCTGCACTCTCCGGTTGTTGACCGTGTAGAGGTTGTCCGCAAGGGTAAGGTTCGCAGAGCAAAGCTGTACTACCTGCGTGACAGAGTTGGTAAGGCTGCAAAGGTCAAGGAGCAGATTCGCTAAGAAAAAGGCGATTCGTGGGATTGAACACGCTGCGCCTCGTGAATTTCGAAATTGCACAAGGCAAAGACAGACGGTGGAAGTTGTTTTTGCTCCATCACGCCTGTCTGGCGGCAGTAAAAAAGGGACAGTATTGTCCTTTTTTTATTATCTCGACTTTGTCGGGATGCATCGGAAGCCGGGGAAATCCCGGCGGAAAAGCAGTCTGCTGCGGAAAATGTACTGCGCAGGCTGCCTTCCAAGGAAATGGAGAGCGATATCATGGAACAGCAGCAATTCAACACTATGGGAACTGAACCGGAGGAGAAAATGCCGGAGATGCAGGATCCGAAAGCGAAGAAAAAGAACGAAACGCTGCGGGATATTGCCGATATGCTGGAAACCGTTCTGGTATCGGTATTTGTCGTCGTGATGCTGTTTGCCTATGTCATCCGACCGGTGACTGTGGACGGCAGTTCCATGGAGGCAACGCTGCACAACGGCGACCGTCTGCTGATGACCGATTTTTTCTACACCCCGAAGCAGGGCGATATTGTGATCGTGAACAACGACTCCTCTTATACCTATGATTCGGAGGGCGATCTTCAGAAGGGTGCCGGTCTGTCCAAGGACAAGCGCCTTATCAAGCGTGTGATTGCTGTAGGCGGTCAGACCATCGGCATCGATTTCAACACCGGTGATGTAACGGTGGACGGCGAGGTTCTGGATGAACCTTATATCAACAACGCCACCATCATTGACGAGGGTGCATTCTCCTATCCGGTCACAGTGCCGGAGGGGTACTATTTCGTCATGGGTGACAATCGCCAGAACTCCACGGACAGCCGTTCCACATTTGTAGGATTCGTGCCGGATGATGCAGTTCTGGGAAAGGCAGTGTTCCGGATTTCGCTGAGCGATTTCGGCGGAATCTACGACAATTATTCGAAAAACTGAGTCGAAACAGACTCCGTGCAACATGGAGGGTGTATGGCGGAAGAGCTAATGCAGAACATCCAGTGGTTTCCCGGGCATATGACCAAGACACGGCGCATGATCGCTGCCAATTTGTCGCTGGTGGATGCCGTGGTGGAAATTCTGGATGCACGAATTCCCCGAAGCAGCCGCAATCCGGAAATGGATCGCATGGTGGGGACAAAGCCCCGTCTGCTGCTGCTGAATAAGGCGGACATGGCAGATCCGGCGGCAACATCCCGCTGGATTCAGGCGTACCGCAAGGAAAACCGTGTGGCGCTGGCGGTGGACTGCCGAAGCGGAAAGGGAATCTCCGGATTTGCACCGGCAGTGCGCCAGCAGCTTCTGCGGGAACTGCTGGAAAAACGGCAGGCGCACGGCATGAGCGGCGCACCGATTCGGCTCATGGTGGTGGGAATTCCCAACGTGGGCAAGTCCTCGTTCATCAACCGTATGGCGCAGTCCAAACGTGCCAAGGTGGAGGATCGCCCCGGCGTGACCCGCACCAAACAGTGGGTGAAGATCGGCAACCGGATGGAACTGCTGGATATGCCCGGCGTGCTCTGGCCGAAGTTCGAGGATCAGACTGTGGCGAGACGGCTGGCGTTTACCGGTGCCATCAACGATGATATCATGGATCTGGAGGCACTGGCAGGGCTGCTGCTGTGCTATCTGGCGAAAGTGTATCCGCAGGTGCTGGAACAGCGGTACAAGATGACCGGACTGGATGAGATCGCAGAGGACGGCTACGCCATGCTGGAACTGCTGGGTAGAAAACGTGGCATGCTGATCTCCGGCGGAGAAGTCAATCTGGAACGTGCGGCAATTACGCTGCTGGACGAGTTTCGCAGCGGAAAGCTGGGACGCATCACGCTGGAACTTCCGGAGGAGGCATGACCGTGGCAGAGAAAACGTGCGTGAAACGAACAACACCGGAGCTTTATGCGTGGGACAGAGAACAAATGCCGTCCGGCGGTTTTCTGTGCGGTGTGGATGAAGCCGGCCGCGGGCCGCTCGCCGGTGATGTGTACGCAGCTGCGGCGATTCTGGATCCGGCAAAGCCGATGATCGAGGGACTCAACGATAGCAAGAAACTGAGTGAGAAAAAGCGGGAGGCGCTCTTTGATGTGGTGCGGGACTCCTGTCTGGCGTACTGCGTGGCAACCGCAACGGTGGCGGAGATCGAAACCTATAACATTTTGGGCGCAACCATGCTGGCAATGCAGCGTGCTGTGGCAGGACTGTCGCAGACACCGGCGCTGGTGCTCATCGATGGCAACCGTCTTCCCAAGCTGGAATTTCCGGCGCAGACAGTGGTCAAGGGTGATGCTGCTTCGGCAGCGATTGCAGCCGCATCGATTCTGGCAAAGGTCTCCCGTGACCGTGCCATGCGGGAACTGGATAAGCAGTATCCTGTGTATGGCTTTGCCAAGCATAAGGGCTACGGCACCAAGGCGCACTGTGCGGCAATTTTGCAGTACGGCGTCTGTCCGGCGCATCGTCCCAGCTTTTTGCGGAAACTCCGCCATGAAGACAACTGAGATCGGCCGTCGGGGAGAAACGGTAGTCTGCCAGTATCTGGAGGCCAATGGCTATGAGATCCTGCAGCGCAACTTTTGTATCCGTGGCGGGGAAGTCGACATCATCGCACAAAATGCGGAGTATCTGGCATTCGTAGAAGTAAAGACCCGCCGGCCCGGCAGCATGGTCTCCGGATTTGAGGCGGTGACAAAAAAGAAGCAGGCTCGTTTGATCCAGACGGCTGCCATGTGGTGTGCGGAACATGCCAATCCACGTCAGCCACGCTTCGATGTTGCCTGTGTTCTGATGCAGGGAACGCAGGTGCAGCAGGTGGAATATCTGGAAAACGCTTTTGATACGACGGGCAGTGATTTTATATTTTAGGCAGAAATCTGCCGTAGAAAAGGGTGGTTACAGTGTTTTACAAGAGCACCAGAAACAGCAGCATTCGTGTAGAAAGCGCAGCTGCAATTGCAAAGGGAATTTCAGAAGAGGGCGGCCTGTTCGTTCCGGAGTCCATTCCGGCACTTTCCATGGATGAGCTGAAGTCGCTCGCCGGAAAAACGTATGCACAGCGTGCAGCTTATGTGTTCTCCAAGTATCTGACAGATTTTACAGAGGCAGAACTGGTTTACTGCACCGAGAGTGCGTATTCCACCAAGAATTTTGAAACAGAAAATATTGCAGAGATCGCACACCTGTTCGAGGGCACTTATATGCTGGAACTGTGGCACGGCCCGACCTGTGCTTTCAAGGATATGGCGCTCCAGATCCTGCCGTATTTTCTGACCACTGCCGTGAAGAAGCTGCATATGGACAAGAAGGTAGTCATTCTGGTTGCAACCTCCGGCGATACCGGTAAGGCTGCTCTGGAGGGCTTCAAGGATGTTCCGGGCACAGAGATCATGGTCTTCTATCCGGAAGAGGGCGTCAGTGATATGCAGAAGCGCCAGATGGTGACACAGGAAGGCGAGAATGTCACAGTTTGCGCCGTAAAGGGCAACTTTGACGATTGCCAGAGCGGTGTCAAGAAAATCTTTACCGATCACGAGGTACTCAACGCACTGGACAACGGCAACATGACCTTCTCCAGCGCAAACTCCATCAACTGGGGCCGTCTGGTACCGCAGATCGTCTACTACGTTTCTTCTTATGTCTCTCTGGCAGAGTCCGGCGAGATTGCCTATGGCGACAAGCTGAACGTGGTAGTTCCCACCGGTAACTTCGGCAACATTCTGGCTGCTTACTATGCAAAGCAGATGGGTGTGCCCATCGGCAAGCTGATTTGTGCCTCCAACATCAACAAGGTGCTTACAGACTTCATCCGCACCGGCGTTTACGACCGGAACCGTCAGTTCTATGCTACCACTTCGCCGTCCATGGACATCCTGATCTCCAGCAATCTGGAGCGTCTGCTGTACCTGCTGACCGGCGAGGACGATGCACAGGTTCGGGAGTGGTTTACGGCACTGGCTGAGAGCGGACGCTATGAGGTGACCGATGCGGTCAAGGCAAAAATGAGTGAGCTGTTCTACGGCGGCTTCTGCGACGATGCAGCCACCAAGGCAACCATCGCAGAGATCTACCAGAAGTACGGCTATACCTGTGATACCCATACCGCAGTTGCTGTCAAGGTCTACGAGGACTACCGCAAGGAGACTGGCGACACTACCAAGACTCTGATCGCTTCCACCGCAAGCCCGTTCAAGTTCAGCGCCAGCGTACTGGATGCACTGGGCAAGAAGCCGGCTGAGGCAACGGATGAATACGACATGGTGGAGATCCTCCACGAGGCATCCGGTCTGGACATTCCGGCATCTCTGGCAGCACTAAAAACCAAGCCCCGCCGTTTTGAGGGCAGTATCGACAAGACTGAAATGCAGCAGTTTGTGCTGCAGGAACTGCACCTGTCCTGAATGGGGTGAACATGCGTTTATTTACCATTGGAGATCTGCACTTGTCATTTGGCGTTCCGGAGAAACCGATGGACATCTTTGGCGGCTGGAAGAACTATCAGCAGCTGCTGGAGGAGAATTGGCTGCGTTTGATCGCACCGGAGGATACTGTGGTTCTGGCCGGAGATTTTTCGTGGGGCATGAACCTGCAGCAGGCAGAGGCAGACTTTGCTTTCGTGCACAAGCTGCCCGGTAAAAAAATCCTGCTGAAGGGAAATCATGACTACTGGTGGACTTCGAAAAAGAAAATGGAAGACTTCTTCACCGCCCACGGCTTCGACTCTCTCCACATCCTCCACAACAACCACTATGCCTTTGAACAGTATGGCATCTGCGGCACTCGCGGATGGGTGAGCATGCAGGGTGAGGCAGCGGATGCCAAGATTCTGGCACGGGAGGTACAGCGTCTTGCGGTTTCCATTCAGTCGGCAGTAAAGGCTGGGCTGGAACCGATCGTTTTTCTGCACTATCCGCCGATCTACGGTTCGTCAATGAACTATGAGATATTAGAAGTACTGCACCAGTATCACATTCAAAAGTGCTACTACGGGCACGTACATGGAAAAGGACATCACTTTGCGTTTCAAGGACGCTATGAAGAGACGGAAATGCGCCTGATTTCTAGTGATTATTTACAATTTATCCCTGAATTGGTTCTTTGATTTGTGGGAAATGTAGAAGTGTAAATTTTCGCTGGTCAAAATTGCACAGATATGCTATAATAGAGCAGTGTGCATGAAAAAATCCTGTACAGCAATATCATTTTGACTGATATACAGAGAAGATATCATATTGGAGGACATCAGCTATGAATTTGAAATCGTCAACGAAAACAGATGTAAACATGACCGAACTGGTTGTGGAAATCGATGCAGAAAGCTTTGAAAAGGCTCTGGAAGCTGCTTACCAGCGTCAGAAGAAGAACATCTCCATGCCGGGTTTCCGGAAGGGCAAGGTGCCGCGGAAGCTGTGCGAGCGCACTTACGGTGAGAACGTATTCTATGAAGATGCCATCAACGCTGCTCTGAACTTTGAGCTGCCGGCAGTGATTATCGAAGCAGGTCTGGAAGTTGTCGATACCCCGAAGGTAGAAGTTACCTCTGCTGACCGTGAGAACGGCGTTTCCCTGAAGGTAGTCTGCGTTACTAAGCCGGAGATCAACATCACCGATTATAAGGGCATTGAGGCTCCCCGTGCTGAAAAAGAAGTTACCGATGAGGACGTTGACCAGCAGATTCAGATGCTGCGCCAGCGCAACGCACGCATGGTTTCTGTAGAAGATCGTGCTGCTGAGATGGGCGATGAAGTAAATCTGGATTTCGAGGGCTTCTTCGGTGACGAAGCTTTCGAGGGCGGTAAGGGCGAAAACTACCAGCTGAAGCTGGGCAGCGGCCAGTTCATTCCGGGCTTTGAGGAGCAGGTAGCCGGCCACAAGATCGGCGAGGACTTCGACGTTACCGTAAGCTTTCCGGAAGATTACCAGATGGAAGACTATGCAGGCAAGGAAGCTGTTTTCAAGTGCAAGATCAACAGCATTTCCAGAGAAGAGCTGCCGGAGCTGAACGACGACTTCGCAAAGGAAGCTTCTGCTGAGGTAGATACCGTGGACGAGCTGAAGGCTGAGATCCGCAAGAATCTGGAAAAGAGCGCAGCAGAATCTGCAACCCGCTCCTTCGAGAACACTGTGATCGAAAAGCTCATTGATAAGGTTGAGGATCCGATCCCGCACTGCATGTTCGAGCAGCGTGCAAACAGCCTGATGAACCAGTTTGCAAACCAGCTGAAGCAGCAGGGCGTTTCCATGGAACTGTACCTCCAGTACACCGGCATGGATCAGGATTCCCTGAAGGCCACTTACCTGGATCGTGCAGAGGGCGAAGTAAAGTTGCGTCTGGCTCTGGAGAAGATCGCTGAGCTGGAAGGTCTGAAGGTAACCGACGAAGAGCTGGAAGAAGAGATCAAGAAGCTGGCAGATGAGAACAATCTGACTGTAGACGATGTAAAGCGCCGGATCTATACTGAAGATCTGCGTACCGATATGCTGGTAACCAAGGCTCTGGATATCGTCAAGGAAGCTGCAGTTGCAACCGAGGCTGAGGAAGAAGCACCGGCAGAAGCTGCTGCTGAGGAAGCTGCACCGGCAGAGGCTGAATAAGTTCTCCCCCGATTGACAGCATTTTTCAAAGAAAGAAACAGACGGGCGAACGGTTTAGTTCGCCCTCTGTGGTATCTGTAGGATTTTCGGATTTTGCAGAATTATGAGAGAGAAACCGCTTTTTTCAGAAAGGAAGAGGAACATGAGTAGTTTAGTACCTTACGTTGTGGAACAGACCAGCCGTGGCGAGCGTTCTTACGACATCTTTTCCCGTTTGCTCAATGACCGTATCATCATGCTGTCGGATCAGGTAAATGATGCTACCGCAAGTCTGGTTGTGGCGCAGCTGCTGTATCTGGAAGGACAGGACAATGAGAAGGACATCTCCCTGTACATTAACAGCCCTGGCGGTTCTATCACAGCCGGCATGGCAATTTATGATACCATGCAGTATATCAAGTGCGACGTTTCCACGATCTGCATTGGTATGGCAGCTTCCATGGGTGCATTCCTGCTGTCCTCCGGTGCTAAAGGCAAGCGTATCGCTTTGCCCAACAGCGAGATTATGATTCACCAGCCGCTGATTTCCGGCGGACTGTCTGGCCAGTGCACTGACATCAAGATTGCTTCTGACCATCTGGTTCGTGTCCGCAGCAAGATGAACGAGATTCTGGCTGCCAATACCGGCAAGCCGCTGGAAGTCATCGAGCGTGATACCGAGCGTGATAACTATATGTACGCAGCAGAGGCAAAGGAATACGGCCTCATTGATAAGGTAATCGCACATCGGTAAAAAGGGGTGCAAAATGGACGAAAAAAAGGAAAAACGCTGTAATTTCTGCGGGAAACCGGATCATCTGGTGGAGGGAATGATCTCTGCGGCAGGTGTTAACATTTGCAGCGAATGCGTGACCTATTGCTATGAGATGCTCTATGGTCCCGTCAATCCGGCAGATGCTGCCGCAAAGAAAAAGAAAGAGAAGTCCGGCGCATCGGAAGAGATCCACCTGCTGAAGCCGGCGGAGATCAAGAAGATTCTGGACGAGTATGTGGTGGGACAGGATATGGCAAAAATCACCCTGTCCGTATCCGTGTACAACCACTATAAGCGTATCCTGAATCAGTCGAAGGAGAAGGATGCACGTGAGGTAGAGCTGCAAAAGAGCAACGTGCTGCTGCTGGGTCCCACCGGTGTGGGGAAAACCTATCTGGCACAGACACTGGCGAAGATTCTGGACGTGCCTTTTGCCATTGCCGATGCAACGACCATCACAGAGGCTGGTTATGTGGGCGACGATGTGGAGAACGTGCTTCAGCGTCTGCTTCAGGCAGCGGATTTCGATGTGGAAGCCGCTGAGCGTGGCATTATCTACATCGATGAGATCGACAAGATCTCCCGAAAGTCGGAGAACGTCTCCCTGACCAGAGATGTCAGCGGTGAGGGCGTGCAACAGGCACTGCTGAAGATCATCGAAGGTACTGTTTCCAACGTACCTCCGCAGGGCGGCAGAAAGCATCCGAATCAGGAATTTATCCATGTGGATACCCATAACATCCTGTTCATCTGCGGCGGTGCGTTTGATGGCTTGGAAAAACTGATCCAGAAGCGCATGGCGCCGGCATCGCTGGGCTTTGATGCGCCTATCGCACAGCAGAAGAAGGATTTGGTCAATATTTTCCGTCAGGTGACACCGCAGGATCTGGTCAAGTTCGGACTGGTTCCGGAGCTGGTGGGCAGACTGCCGGTTATCACAACGCTGGACGATCTGGACGAGGAGGCGCTGATTCGGATTCTGACTGAACCGAAGAATGCGTTGGTCAAGCAGTATCAGAAGCTGTTCGACTTCGACGAGATCGAACTGGAGATGACACCGGATGCCCTCACCGCAGTGGCAAAGGAGGCAATCGCCAGAAAGACAGGTGCCCGTGGTCTGCGCTCTATCATGGAGGCAACCCTCATGGACACCATGTATACCACACCGTCAGTAGAACACGTCAAGAAAATCGTGGTCGATGCGGACTGCGTCAATGGAACGGCACGGCCGAAGTTCTACGATGCACAGGGCAACGAAATCGAGAACGTACCGCCGGCTGAGGTGCACGCTTAAATGGACGACAAGAACGTGCAGTTTATGCTGGATTCCCTGAAGATTCTGCTGGAGTGCGGAGAAACGGAGCACGCCATTGCGCTCATCGACGCATATACCGAGGAATTGAAAGCGGAACAAGCGGAGGATTCCTCCACGGAAAACGCATAACAAAAAACAGCACCTGTTTCGGAGCTTCCGAGGCAGGTGCTGTTGTGTTTTATTTTTTCATATCCGGCTCAATGGATTTCACCAGAAATGTTTCCAGCGGTTTTTTCAGTAAGCGGTTGAAAAACTTGACCACGAATCCGGTACAGAGTGCGGCGAAAATCGTGCCCTCTCTGGTGCCCACCAGCTTGTGGAAAAACAGGAAAGACAGCAGAACGGCGATTCCCACACAGCTGACATCAAAGAATACTTTGACGTTGCCGAATTCCTTGTGGATGGTGTCGGAGAGCGCTTTGACGAACGCCTCGCCGGAGTTTAAAATGACGTTGGCAATGACTGCAAGGGAAATGCCGAAGCCCAGCACAATTGTGCCTGCGATGACAAGACAAATCTGCATCCAGTATTTGGTCGGAGTAAAGAATGAAATCAGCCAGACACCGAAGTCCGTGAACCAGCCGAACAAAAAGGACAGCGGGACTTGCAGCAGCTGTATCCACTGGAACTTTTGGCGCAGCAGGAGAATTTGTCCCAGAATCAGGGCGCAGTTCCAGATGATGAGCCAGTAACCCAGCGACAGCTGCGGCAGGCGAATGCTCATGACATTTGCCACAGAGGAGATGGGCGACACGCCGAGTTCCCCCTTTTTGGTGATGGCAACGCCCATGGCGCTGAAAAATAATCCGATGATAAAGAGAAGATAGCGTTGAATGATGTCCCGTGCAAACGGGTTAATGTGTTTGTGCTGCTTCAATGGCAGTTCCTCCATTTCTGTATTTCTGCCTCCGGATTCGGGCACTGCATCCAGTGGGACATCACGCAACAGCCCTCAGCACCTGCCAGACGCAGGGTATTCTGTTTGTCGGCGGTAATACCGCCAATGGCATAGACCGGAATGGAAACAGTTTCACAGATTTGGCGGATAAATGGGATTCCACGGGGCGGCAGGCCAAGCTTGCATGCAGTGGGATAGACGTGTCCGGCGATGAGCCAGCTTGCCCCATAGGACGCTGCAAGCGCAGCATCCTGCGGGCAGTGGACGGATACCCCGATGGCGGGAAGCAGATGTTGTGTTTCTTGGGAGAGTGTTTTGAGAACGGGGATGGGAAGCTGAACGGGAAGCTGGAGCTGTACGGCAGTTTCTACAAACGTGTTCAGCCAGAGCGGTGTGGCAGTATTACGGCAGATTTCAAGGCATTGCTGTGCCAGCCGGCGGTATGCTGCCTCCGGAAGATCTTTCTCCCGCAGCAGAATAGCATCCACGCCGCTGGATGCAATGCGCCGGATGCGGTGCAGAAAGTCCTCCTCACAGAGCAGGCGGTTTGTGACGCAGATCAGCTTCATAAGGTGTTGGTGTTGATGTAGTCGGTGTAGACCGGCTGCATGCCCTGATCCAGAATTGCCTGATGAATTTCCGTCAGAGAACGTGGGTCAGAGATCTCGAACTGTGCGTCTCCCTTCTGTTTGTGCTCTTCGTTGTGTCCGCCGATTCCCACATTGACGCCGGCGGAAATCTTGGTGGCAGCCAGCGGAAGCACATGGTCACGGAAGCCGGCACGTTCCCGTGTGGAGATGGTAAAGCTTGCAAACGGCAGGAAGATTCGGCATGCCAGCATCATTTGCAGCAGCTGTGTCTCGTGAACATCATTGGGGTTGGTCTCCTCGTGGTTCTTATAAGGACGCAGACGGGGGAAAGAGAGTGCCATCTCTCCCTGCGGATATTTCTTTTGCAGCAGCGCAGCGTGGACACCGGCAGCAAACATGTCCTTTCGGAAGTCCGCCAGTCCCAGTAGTACGCCGAATCCGACACCACGCATACCGCCCATGAGAGCACGCTCCTGCGCACAGACACGGTAGGGGAAACAGCGCTTTGCACCGGCGAGGTGCATTTCGCCGTACCGCTCCAGATCGTAGGTTTCCTGAAAGACCGTGACGAAATCGGCACCGCAGTTCCGCAGCATGGCGTACTCGTCGGAGTTCATGGGATAGACTTCCAATCCGATGGTGGAGAAGTACTTCTTGGCGATTCGTACTGCCTCAGCGATGTACTCCGGTCCGGAAACGCTGCGGCTCTCTCCGGTGAGCAGCAGAATCTCCCGCATGCCGGTGGAGGCGATGTTTTTCATCTCGGATTCGATTTCCTCGGCGTTTAGCTTGCAGCGGGTGATGGCATTCTTGCAGTTGAATCCGCAGTAGACGCACTGGTTTTCGCAATAGTTGGAGATGTACAGCGGTGTGAAAATCAGCACGTTGTTGCCGAAGTGCTTCTCCCGCTCTGCCTTGGCACGCTGTGCCATCTGTTCCAGAAACGGCTGGGCTGCCGGAGAGAGCAGCGCCGCAAAGTCCTCGAAAGACAGATTCTCCTTGCGTAGTGCCGCTTTCACCTGTGCAGCGGTGTAGTCCTCCGGCTGATACTGTTTTCTCGCCTGAATGACACGGGAGAAGATGTCGGAGTCGATCTGTTCCATGCCCGGCTGAAATTCCATGGGATCATAAATTTTACGCATGGGAACCCCTCCTTAATCCTGTAAGAAGCCGGTGAGGGGACTGGATGCCTCTGCGCCAGATTCCAGAACACGTCCCAGCTTTGCCAGATATGCAGCACGGCCAGCCTCGATGGCGAGTTTGAATGCGTGTGCCATCATGGGACAGTTGTCCGCAGTTGCCACGGCGGTGTTTGCCATGACGGCAGCAGCGCCCATCTCCATCGCCTCGCACGCCTGAGAGGGCGCACCAATGCCGGCGTCGACAATGACCGGCAGGTCGATCTCGTCGATGAGAATCTGGATGAAGTCTTTGGTACGCAGTCCCTTGTTGCTGCCGATGGGCGCACCCAGCGGCATGATGGCAGCAGCACCGGCATCTGCCAGACGGCGTGCTGCGATTAGATCCGGATACATATAGGGGAGCACATGGAAGCCCTCCTTTGCCAGAATTTCTGTGGCACGAATGGTCTCCGCATTATCCGGCAGCAGGTACTTGGCATCCGGAATGACCTCGATCTTGACGAAGTCACCGCAGCCCAGCTCCCGTGACAGACGTGCAATGCGCACTGCCTCCTCAGCGTTTCTTGCGCCGGAGGTGTTGGGGAGCAGGGTCAGATGTTCCGGCAGAAAGTCCAGAATGTTCTCCGGACTGTCCGCATTGGCACGGCGCAGCGCAATGGTGGCGATCTCACTGCCGCCGTACTGCATCACGTCCCGAATCAGCTGAAGCGAGAACTTGCCGGAGCCGAGAATAAAGCGGGAGTGGAATTCCTTCCCGCCCAAGATCAACGTATCCTTTTCCATGGTTTCCATAACAAACACCTTTCCTTATCTTATCAGATTTTGCAAACGGTTTCGCATCCGCCGCCCATAAAGGAAACGACCTCGATGACATCGCTGTCGCTGAGCAGAACGGTAGCATAATCCGCCTTGGGAACGATCACATCGTTGTGTTCCACTGCAATGAGTGCAAGCCGATACCCCTGCTCCAGCAGAAATTCCTGCAGCGTCTGGGGCTTTTTCAGCGGTATTTCCTTTCCGTTGACTCGCATACACATCCTCCTTTTCCAAAAAATGGAATTCTAAATACAGAAAATGGGCTGCACCCGTGGTGGTGCACCCCATTTTTCAACGTATTCGATTCACTACAGCTAGTATACCACATTTTTCGCTCCCTGTCAAGTTCGTTTTCCACGCTTTTGACGGTTGTTTTCCTTGGAAAGAAAACAGGCACATTTCGGGAATCCTCCGCATAGAATGCAGAGATACCGGAAAGGGGGAGTATTTTTGCACGCAGTCAATCGAAAAATTCTTCTGGGAAATCCATGTAGCATGGCAATGATGCACGGGTCACCGCAGCATCCGGAGATTCACGGCACAGTTTCCTTTTACCGTGCCTGCGGCGGTTCGCTGGTGGTGGCGGAGCTGTATCAGCTTCCGTCGGCGCACGGCATATTCGCCATGCACATCCACAGCGGTGCGTCCTGTACCGAAACGGCACAGGATGCATTTGCCGATGCCGGCGGTCACTGGGAACTCCAGCCGGCCGAACATCCGCAGCACACCGGCGATCTTCCGGCGCTGCTGAGCAATGACGGCTATGCGTGGTTTGCCGTGTATACCAACCGGTTTTCTCCGGCACAGGCGGTGGGAAAGACGGTCATCATTCACGCTGATCCGGATGACTACCGCACCCAGCCTGCCGGAAATACCGGCGCACGCATTGCCTGCGGGACAATTTTAGCCTAGGATTTCACCGGTCACTTTGTAGCCTTGCTTCTCCACGGCTTCTTTCAGCTTGGCGGAGTCGATCTCCTGATTCAGGGACACAACGGCGGTGCCAGCCTCGTGGCTGACCTCTGCCTGTTCCACTTCCGGAAATGCCTCCAGACATTTCTTGACGGTTGCCTCGCAGTGACCGCACATCATACCTTTGATATTGAGTGTCAGTTTCATGGTAGAATCCTCCTGTGTGAAAATCGGCTGCATGTGGAATTTGAGTTTCTTGTCACGGTCTGTGCGGTGCAGCCGGAACCAATTCAGCCGAAGGGCGTTGGTTACCACACAGAAGCTGGACAGGCTCATGGCAGCTGCGCCGAACATGGGGTTCAGCTGCCAGCCGAACAGCGGAATCCAGACACCGGCTGCCAGCGGAATGCCGATGACGTTGTAGAGAAACGCCCAGAACAGGTTCTCGTGGATATTCCGCAGGCAGGCACGGCTGAGCCGGATGGCTGCCGGAACGTCGGAGAGCCGGCTCTTCATCAGCACCACGTCCGCAGCGTCAATGGCGATGTCTGTTCCGGCACCGATGGCGATGCCAATGTCCGCCTGTGTCAGAGCCGGTGCGTCGTTGATGCCGTCACCGACCATTGCCACCTTGCCCTGCTGTTTCAGTTTGCGGATGACGGCTTCCTTGCCGTCCGGCAGCACGCCGGCGATGACGGTATCCACGCCCACCTGCTTGCCGATGGCGTTGGCAGTGCGGGTATTGTCGCCAGTGAGCATAACCACATGGATTCCCATATTTTGCAGCTCCCGAACTGCCTGCGGACTATCCGCCTTGATGACATCTGCAACGGCGATGATGCCGGAGAACACACCGTCCCGACAGAAGAAGAGCGGGGTTTTTCCGTCCTCGGAGAGCTGTTCCGCAGCCTGTTCCATCTCCGGAGAAACCGCAGCGTAGGACTGAATGAAAGCGAGGTTTCCGCCGTAGAGTGCTGCGCCGTTTTGTACGGCAGACAGTCCGTGTCCGGCATGTACCTGAAATTCCTGTACTTCCTCCGCAGGAAGCTGCGCTTCCTCTGCTTTTTGCAGGATTGCCTTTGCCAGCGGATGCTCGCTCTTTCGCTCCAATGCATACGCCAGCGCAAGAAGATGTTCCTCGGTTGTGCCGTTTGCCGGCAGGAGGTCGGTGACCTTCGGGGTGCCCTGTGTAATGGTGCCGGTCTTGTCCAGTGCGATCATCTGTACTTTGCCGGTTTCCTCCAGCGACTCCGCCGTCTTGAAGAGAATCTCATGTTTGGCGCCAACGCCGTTGGCAACCATAATGGCAACAGGAGTCGCCAGACCGAGGGCGCAGGGACAGCTGATAACCAGTACCGAGATGCTGCGTGCCAGTGCATATCCCACAGTCTGCCCTGTCAGCAGCCAGACGATCATGGTAATTAGAGCGATACCAATGACAATGGGCACAAAAACGCCGGAAACCCTGTCGGCGATCTTGGCAATGGGGGCTTTGGTGGCAGCAGCATCGCTGACCATACGGATGATCTGGGAGAGGGTGGTGTCCTCGCCCACACGGGTCGCCTCACAGCGCAGAAAACCGGACTGGCTGATGGTGGCGGCAGAAACCGTATCGCCCTCGGATTTGTCCACCGGAATGCTCTCGCCGGTCAGCGCCGACTCGTCCACGGCGCCGGCACCCTCCAGAATGACGCCGTCCACCGGAATGTTTTCGCCGGCACGTACGACAAACTGGTCGCCTTTCCTGACCTGTTCAATGGGAACTGTGATCTCCTTGCCGTTCCGCAGCAGCACTGCTGTTTTGGGGGCAAGCTTCATCAGACTTTTCAGCGCATTGGTGGTTTTGCCCTTGGCACGGGTTTCCAGCATCTTGCCCACGGTAATCAGCGTCAAAATCATGGCAGCAGATTCAAAGTAGAACTCGTGCATATAGTGCATGACGGCGTCAGCATCGCCCTTGACCTGGGCATCCGTCATGGCGAACAGCGCACAGGTGCTATACAGGAACGATACACCGGAGCCGAGCGCCACCAGTGTGTCCATGTTCGGGGCACGGTGGAGTAGACCACGGAATCCGCTGATGAAAAATTTCTGGTTGATGACCATGACCGCAGCCGTCAGGAGCAGCTGAATCAGTCCCATTGCCACATGGTTTCCCTCTAAGATGGACGGAAGCGGCCAGTTCCACATCATGTGTCCCATGGAGAAGTACATGAGAACGATCAGAAAGACCAGAGAGGCGATCAGGCGCTTTCGGAGCACCGGCGTTTCATGATCCTCCAATGCATCTGCGTCGGCACGCTGCTGCTTTCCGCTGTCGCTGCCGTTTTGCAGGGAGGCGCCGTATCCTGCAGCCTTGACGGCATCAATGACCGCCTGCGGTGGGGCAGTGCCCTCCACACCCATGGAATTGGTGAGCAGGCTGACAGAGCAGGAAGTGACGCCCTCCACTTTCGACACCGCTTTTTCCACACGGTTACTGCATGCAGCACAGCTCATTCCGGTTACTGTATACTGTTCCACAAAACATCTCTCCTTTTACTTCATCAATTTTTGAAGCGTTCGCACCAGCTCATCGATCACTTCGTCCTTTCCGGCACGGATATCATCTGCCACACAGGTGCGGATGTGGTTGGCGAGCAACTCTTTATTGAAGGCGTTCAGCGCTGCATTGACAGCTGCGACCTGTACCAGAATATCCGGACAGTATGCGCTGCGCTCCACCATGCCGCGAATGCCGCGAATCTGCCCCTCGATGCGGTTGAGGCGGTGAATCAGCTTGGTGTATTCCTCTTCGGTGCGTTCCTTTGTCTTATGACAGCAGGGACATCCCTCTTCGTGTTCCATGTTGCGTTCCTCCTTTTTTCAGAATATTCGGCAGACGGAATCACCGCTGCCTCTTCGTCTATTATATACCCCTATGGGGTATTTTGTCAAGTGCTTTTGCACAGAGCATTTTTGGATACAGTATGTGTATTTAGTGTATATTTCATGCAGACAGCGCAAAAATCTGTTTAGTTCAAAAAAATAGGAAGAAAAGCGAATAAAAACCAGATTTCGCACTTGACTATTTTTGGCGAATATGGTATAATGCCAACAGATGGAACACAGAGATGTGGTTTCGTCACAAACGCAAAAAAATACGATCACTACAAGGAGGATGGGCAGATATGTCTTATTCAACAGAAATTGCTTCGCAGATGGTACAGTACTTCGAGGATGACAACGCACACTATGAGTTTGACGAGGAGCGTGGCACGCTGTCGGCAAACTATAGCATGGGTGACGATTGCGCAATCTCCAGCGCAAGACTGTTTGCACTGGTGCACGACAACGGTTTCACGATCTATATGAAGGTGAGAGGAATCAATGCCAAGAAGAAGAATTTTGGAAATCTGGCTCTGTTCCTCGCCTACGTAAACGACGGCATGCGCTACGGCAACTTCGAGTTCGATCTGGATGACGGTGAAGTGGTATTCAAGTACAGCTCCATCGTGCCGGAGGGTGCCGATCTTGATTACGATTACTTCGACCACATTGTACTGCTCTCGCTGGCAATGCTGGACAAGTATGCAGACGGACTGATTGCCATGATGCTGGGCTACTCGGACGATCCGGAGGGCGCATACAAGAAGTGCATGGAGAATGACGACTAAGAGCCTGTTCGGTATCTTTTTCACACGTCTTTTCGGCAGATTTTGCCGTTGACTGCGTCAAAAGTGACAGTATGCCTGCGGATTTTTTCCTTGCCACCGACAAAATCATGCTCGAAAATCCGCACGAAAAAATACTGAACAGACTCTAAAGCGCAATACATCTAACAGAACTGTGAATGACAGAAAAAAGACCGTTCCCTGTTGACAAGCAGGGGACGGTCTTTGTGCGTTATCTGTGCGTAATGGCTCAGCGGAACCAGCCACGTTTTTTCTTTTTCGGCTTCGGCTCGGAAGCACGGGCTGCCACAATATCTGCCATCTCGCCCACATTTTTCATGCCGGATACCTCACGCATCTGGAACTGCATGTTGAATTCCGATTCCACTGCCTCAATGAGGTTGATGTGTTCCAGACTGTCCCACGCCTTGATGTCGTTGGCGGTGGTAGTTTCGGTGACGGTGATGCTGTCGTCATCAAACACGTCCCGAAAGATCTCGTTGAGTTTTGCCATAACTTCTTCGTGTGTCATTTTTCCGTGGTTTCCTTTCTCTTTTCGATTTGAATGACGTGGTTGTGTTTTTCATAGGAGGCAACCGGCAGCATCCATGTGCTGTCGCCGTTTTCGAATTGTTCGGTTTTGGTGAAACCAAAGGTGCCGAATAGCTCCCGCACCATGGCATTTTTTGCCGTCTGGTAGTAGTAGCCGTAGATGGTGTGAATCCCACGTGTCCGGCACTGTTCCACCAGTTCGTCCAGCATGGCAAGCTCCATGTCCCGCTTCAGAACACGGCAGCTCATGAGCCACAGGTCGATGTGCAGGGCATCGCCGGAGATCTCGCCGATGACGACGGATACAATGCCATTGTCGCCGAACTTGTCCCGCAGTCTGCCGTAGAGCCGGATGTAATTGGGACTGTCCGCCACCTGTTCCATTTCGCTCTGGGTGTAACGGCGTGTGGTCAGGTTGAACTGGTTGCTCTTGTTGGTGAGCTGGACGATGCGGGGGAGTGCCACCGGCGTAAAGTCCTGAATCTCTGCGATCATCTCCAGCCCCAGCAGGTATTCGGTGTAGTTGGCATAGGATTGCTGGAGCTGTGCCCGCTTGGCGTTTGCCTGATACATCTCGCTGCGCTTGGCGTCGGCAGCGGAGAATGTTGTAGTTTCAAAATAACCGGCACGGTCCAGGATACGGATGCACTCGGCGGGGGAGTCGAATTCCGGCACGGCAATGCCGGGAATCTGTGCGGAAACGATCTCCCGTTCTGCCGGGTTGTCGTCCACAAAGACGAAGCTCTCCGGAAGCAGTGAGAGATCCTGTGCAGTTTTGCAGAGGTTCAAATCCTTCGGCTCCCAGTTTGCCTGAATGGAAACGAAGTCATCGGCGTGCAGCACAGAGTCCGGGTGCGCCAGTCCCAGCAGGGCATTTTCCGGTTCATTTTTGGAGCAGATGGTGAGAAGCACGCCCAGCTGCTTGTGCGCCTTGCAGTACTCCTGCACCTCGGTGTACGCCTCTGCTGTAGCAGTTTCCTGTCCAATCTCAATGCCCTCCTGTCCGTCGTCACCGATGACACCGCCCCACAGGGTGTTGTCCAGATCCAGCGCCAGCACCTTTTTGTTTTTGCCATAGATGGAGCGGATGATGCGGGTCAGGCTGTAGGCGAACTCCGGAATTGCCGGAAGCGCCAGAGCATACTTATACAGATACCAGTACGTGGAATCCTGCCATGCGTCCAGTCCGTAGCAGGCGGAGAGATACTGAATATCATGGAGATAGAAGTCCGTGTGCGAGGCGGCATACTGGGCAAACCGGCGGTTCAGCTCGTTGACGAACCAGACCATGCCATGGCAGTCCCAGGCCTCCCGGTTTCCCATCAGCCGGTAGGCGGGAAATTCGAAGTTGTTTTGCAGAATGGGACAATGATAGGTCTGCTCTAGATGTTCCCACATCTGGGTGAAGTGCGCCATCTGCCGTTCCAGCGCAGCCTCCGCCTCTTCCGGCGCTGCGGAGAGCGGCAGGGGCGCTTCGGTGATGTTGCGTACGGTGGTGTGAATGAAAATCAAGTCGGGGTGAAATTCCAGCAGTTCCGGATTGTCGAACATGGCGTCCTGCCAGTACTGGGCGTACTCCGACTGGTAAAAGACGGGGGCAATGCCCTCCTGAAGCAGGAACAGTTCCAGCATGGAGGCAATGTCATTGGTGGTAGAACCGCCCAGAATGGCAATGCGCTTTTCCATGCGCAGCGTGCCGTCGGCCAGAAGTGCTCTGCGGATCTTGCGGCGGTTTTTCAGCAGAAAGCTGCTGTCAAAGGGATATTCTAGTTCTTTCATGGAAATATGCTCCTCATTGTGTGCGAATGGTTTCCAGACACTCGCTGTTTGCACCGGTGGCGCTGAACGTATTCATGGCGAACAGCACATCGGTTGCGCCGACCTGTTTCATAAAGGAAACGGCATTGATGTCAAAATAGCGCATGTCGATGACGTAGATGTCCTCAAAAGACTGGGTGAGATAGGGAACAAGGGCGTTGCCGTAGCTGTCCTTGACGATGACCAGCGTGCGGGCATTGTTGCAGTCCGTCTTGACGTGGGTGATTTTCTCGTCGCCGCCCATAAACACCAGATACCAGCTGACCGGTTCCACATTGTCCAGCGAGATCATCAGGTCGCCGTCCGCCTCGTTGGTGAAGTCCGTATCATAATATTGAGTTGTGAACTTATTCTTCGGCGTATAATAGGTGAAGTCCTCCGGATTGTCCCGCAGAACAGCGCTCTTGGTGAACGTGTACATGCTGCCAAGATAGCCGGAGAGGGTGGTTCTCTGATAGGCGGAGAGCGGCGGGAATGAGAGGTCTGCCGTGTCCGCAAACGCCTGTGCCGCATAGAATGCCCCTAGCGGCAGCCAGTGGTGATCGGTGCGGGCGTAGATGTTCTCGTCCGTGTGCTTTTCCAGAGCGCTGTAGGCATCGACAGGGATGACACCGTCCAGATTTTCGTTGATGTGCTGGATGTTGTCCCATTCGCTGGCGGTATAGGAGGCGTAGGACGACGGCAGATAGAACGAAACCGCCGTGGGTGCGACCAGCGAGTACACGTTGACAGCGCTTCCCAGTTCTTTGTGGTAGGCGTTCAGTGTGGCAGCATATGCTTCGCCACGAGTGAAGCTTCCGCCGTAGACACTGATGGCACGCTTGTCCACCAGCACAATGCCGTCACCGATCTCCACAGGGTCGGCCTCCGGCTCGGTGGTGACAGTGGTTGTGGTAGATTTCTCTGTAACAGAAGAGATCAGGGTTTCGCTGCTGACGAGTTCGGAATCTTCTGCGGGGGCTGTGGTCGTCTTGGCATTTTTCAGCTGGGTGATGTCGCCGTAGAACTTGACATCCTCCTCGCCCTGTAATCCGGCGTAGCTCTCCATGGTACTGATGAGCCGTTTGAACGTGCTTCTGCCGGGAACGGTGTCCTCGTAATAGTTCATAAGATCGGCGGTATAGGAGCCGTTCAGCAGCGCATCCTTGGAAAATGCGGGGAATTCCGCAAGCTTCCGGTTTTCCTCGGCGGATTCCGTGGGACGTGCACCGACCAGCAGGAAAATCGAACCGCCCAGGAGAATGGCGCTCAGCGTGAATGTGCGCAGGACTGCCCCAATGCGTGTGGTAATGAGCATCTGCCGGCGCTGCTTGTAGCGTGCCTTGCGCTCTCGTGCCGTTTCACGCTCCTGTTCCGGTGTTTTTTTCTGTGCCGGAACAGCAGAGGGTGCTTCTTCCGGCACCACCGCAGGTTCTTCCGCCGGAGCCTCTTCTGCGGGTTCTTTCGACGCAGCAGGCTTGGCATCCGCTATGGGCGTATCATTCAGGGTACGGAAGTGATCCAGATCCTCTTCCACCTGCTGAAATTTCTCCTCCAGTGCAGCATCCAGATCCGCAGATTCTGCGGATTCTGAGGGCTTCTGCGGCTGTTGTGTTTTCTCCATTGCAGGCAACTCCTTTCCTTAAAATTTTGTGTACAAGAACGGCGTGTTGGTAGAGTCCACCAGCAGAATGCTGCTGATGACCAGCAGTGCTGCTGCAAGCACTGTTCCGCAGACGGAGAGCACCAGATTGGCACCGGAGCTTTTCGCCATCCAGCGTTTCGGAAGCTCCAGCAGTGGGAAGCAGCAGAGGAGCGCTCCGATCAGCAGGAACAGATTGTTCTGCACTGAAGTGAGCAGCACAGCGTCAAACAGTCCCTTTCCGTTTTGTCCCGCCATAGCGAGGAACAGGCTGCCCAGACGGGAGATACTGCCGGTGCAGTAGAAGATGCCGAATCCGATGACAATAATTAGCTTGTTCAGCACATGGCGAATCACTGCTGGAATTTTCTTCATGCGTTTCTTGCCGATACAGGTTTCAATGAAAATGAAAACGCCGTAGTACAGTCCCCAGATGATGTAGTTCCAGCTGGCACCGTGCCAGAGTCCCGTGCAGAACCAAACCAGAAAGAGTCCGCCGAACTTGCGCCGTTTGCCGAAAATCGGCACATACAGCAGATAGTCACGGAAGAATGTTCCCAGAGAGATATGCCAGCGCTGCCAGAATTCTGTGATGTCCCTGCACAGGAACGGATGACGGAAGTTTTCCTCCAGATGGAAGCCGAAGATGCGGGAGATACCGATCGCCATGTCAGAATAGCCGGAGAAATCGAAATACATTTGCAGGGCATAGAGCACTACGCCGTACCATGTGCCGAGGGTAGTCTGAGAGGCGATGTTGTTTCCCAGGAACTGTTCCACGATCACGCCCAGGTTGTCGGCGAGAATGACCTTTTTACCAAGTCCCGCAGCAATGCGTCCCAGTCCGTCGCTGAGGTCGTTTGCAGTGACGGTTCTGCCGTGGAGTTCCTTTTGGATGGTTTCATAGCGCACGATCGGGCCGGAAACTGTGATAGGGAACAGGGACACATAGAGCAGGAACGAAAAGAAATTGCGCTCTGCACGCACCTTGCCCCAGGAGCAGTCGATGAGGTAGGATACGATTCGAAATGTATAAAAGCTGATGCCCAGCGGCAGCGGCAGATCCGGAATGGGAATGGAGAGGGAAAAGGCGGCGTTGATGTTTTCCAGCACAAATCCCGTGTACTTGAATCCGATGAGTACGCCAAGATTGAGAATCAGCGCCAGCGCCAGAAACAGCTTTCCGGCGACCTTGTCACGGAAGCGTTCCAGCAGCCTGCCGAAGAGGTAGTTGACCAGTGCGCTGAGTACCAGCAGCCACAGGAAAGACGGCTCGCCCCACGCATAAAACAGCAGGGAAAAGACGATCAGCACTGTGTTGCGGTAAGCGTTTTTCTTGGTGGCAAAATAGCATAAGAAACAAATGGGAAAGAAGAGATACAGAAAGAATAATCTGGAAAATATCAATCAATTCACGTCCTTTGGTAGAATAGTATCATTATACAACATCTTTCGGCAGGATTGCAAGCCGCAGTGGGGAAAGCCGCAAAGTTTTGAAAAAAATCGTTTTTTTTCACAAAAAAGGACGGCATTTCGCCGCCCTGTTTATCTACATTTTGTTTTGGCAGAAATCGGTCAGCGCCGGTCATTTTTTCGGTGCTGCTGCGGATTCCTTGGGTGCCGGAACCTCACGGAACGAATCGTCGCTGGAGATCACGGCTTCCTTGATGCCGGCTGCCAGACCGGCAAGCCCCTGGATTTCGCTGGGGATGATGATCTTGGTTGCCTTGCCGTCTGCTGCCTTTTCAAATGCTTCCAGTGCTTTCAGCTGCAATACCGATGCGCTGGGGTTTGCCTCGTTCAGCTTGACCAGACTGTCTGCCAGTGCTTTCTGCACCAGCTCGATTGCCTGTGCCTCACCGACAGCGATGCGCATCTTCTGCTCCTTGATTGCCTCGCCACGGAGGATCACGGCTTCCTTGTCAGCTTCAGCCTTGAGGATCGCAGTCTGCTTTTCTGCCTCGGCACGGAGGATCTTGGCGTCCTTTTCACCCTGTGCAACAGTGACCTGATACTCTCGCTCGCCCTGTGCACGGAGAATCTTCTCACGCTTTTCCCGCTCTGCCTTCATCTGCTTTTCCATGGCATCCCGAATCTCTGCCGGCGGAAGGATGTTCTTCAGTTCCACACGGATGACTTTAATGCCCCAGCGGTCGGTTGCCAGATCAAGGGTTTCGGTAATACGGGTGTTGATGAGGTCACGGGAGGTCAGGGTTGCGTCCAGCTCCAGCTCGCCGATGATGTTTCGCAGAGTGGTTGCCGTCAGGTTTTCGATGGCAGCGATAGGATGTTCTACGCCGTATGCAAACTGTACAGAATTGGTGATCTGGAAGAATACAACGGTGTCGATCTGCATGGTGACATTATCCTTGGTGATTACGGCCTGCGGTTTGAAGTCAACGACCTGTTCCTTGATGGAAACCCGTTTCGCCACACGGTCAATGAACGGCACCAGAAAATGGATGCCGGTACCCCATGCCTTGTAAAAAGCGCCGAGACGCTCAACGACGTAGACATTTGCCTGCGGTACGATGCGGATGCGGGTGACAAATATCAAAATGATGAAAATAATCACGAGCAGTAAAACAATCAGCATAAATGTGTCTCCTTCATTTGAGTTAGTGACTGCTGGGTGCAGCAGCAGGTTGGGAATCTTCCAGCGGGGCGACAATGAGTTTGCTTCCGTCCACGGCGATGACCCGAACGCTGGCATGGTTCGGAATCGGCGCACCAGTCTGTGAAATGGCGATCCAGTCTACACCGTCCAGACGAACCCGTCCCGTTCCCTGTACTGTATCGATGGGCTGAATGACCGCAGCAATTCGTCCGACCTCCTGCATGTTGGTGTTCTTCACACCGAACGAAAAGATCTTTTTCGCAATGGGGCGTGTGAGAATCAGAAGCACCACAGAGACCAGAAGGAACAGAACCGTTTGCAGAATCACAGAACCGCCAAAGCATGCGGCAAGGAATGCCGCCAGAGAGCCGGCAGCGAACCAGATGCTGATGAGCTGCTGGCTGGCGAATTCTGCAATGACAGTAATGACAAATAATCCGCCCCAAATCAAGAATGGCAGACAAGCTTCCATGACGGGAACTCCTTTCCGATGCTCCGGCAGCAGCCGGAATTTTGTGATTTGGCAACAATTTTATTATACCATAATCGCATATTTTTGTAAAGATGTTTTTTCTAGAAATTTGTGTTAATTTGTGTTATGCTTTGGGAAGTGCACTGTAGTGCAGTCCCAGAAGACTGCATATCTGGCGCACCACGCCGTTGTCCTCGTTGGAGGGTGCCAGATAGCGTGCGCACTCCCGCACACGGGCGGGAGCATTCTGCATGGCGAAGCTGTAGTCCGCACATTGCAGCATGGAGATGTCGTTATCGTAGTCCCCGAACACCGCCGTTTCCGCTGCCGTGATGCCCAGCTGTTCCTGAAGCTGCCGGACGGCAGTGCCCTTGGTAATGCCCTTGCACATGACATCCATCCAGCAGTCGCCGGAGACCAGCAGCTCGTAGCGTTCTTGAAGAATCTGATGCAGGAGCGGATATGTATGTGTTTCCGGTCCGTTTTTGTCACAGACAGCCACCTTGAGAATGGGTTCCTCCACTTGAAACAGCGCATCATAGGGCAATTCCTGAATGTTCCAGTAATACCGCCGGATCTCCTGCATCAGGTCATCCTCCATGCCAGCCGGACAGTAGATGTGGTGGAATCCGCAGAGTACCGGCATGACGTGGGGTAGATTGTGACATTGAGTCAGAATCTCCGCCAGAACAGCCTTGGGAAGACTATGCAGAACCGGCGCCTCGTGGGGCTGCATGACGCAGGCGCCATTGTCGCAGATGAAGATCATCTCCTCTGCCAATTCCCCGAACAGAGAAGTGAGCATCATGTGCGAGCGGCCGCTTGCCACGGCGAATGTGATATCTCTTCGGTACAGTTCTTCCAGAAGCGCAGGGAGCTGCGGCGGCAGCGCCTTCTCCGAATTTAAAAGCGTTCCGTCCATGTCCGTTGCGATTAGTTGAATCATGGTATCATCCTCCTAGGCAATAGTATAACACATCTTTTTCAAAAATCAAGCTTGCGGATGTAAAAAATGCGGAACTTTGTCAAATATCACAAATTGTTGCGGGATTTCGGAAGATAGCGCACAAAGCCGTTATGCAGTTCGGCTGCGGCGGAGCAGGAGCGCCAGCATGCCGGCAGTGAGCAGCTCGCACAGGGGAAAAGAGAGCCATACGCCGGTCATCTCTAGAAACTGCGGCAAAATCAGAACCAGCGGCACCAGCAGAATTGCGCCACGGAGCAGGGAAAGGAACATGCCCTGTTTCGGCAGCTCTACGGCGCTGAGGTAGGCGGTCATAACAATGTTGATACCAGCAAAGAAAAAGCCGACGAAGTACAGGCGCAGTCCCTCCCGTGCCAGAGGAATCAGTGCTGTGTTGTGCTCACTATTGAACACGGCGATTACCTGGTCAGAGAAGAGAAAGATCACTGCATAGAATGCCGCTGCCAGAAACAGCGCCAGAAGATTGGCGGCATTGCGCACCTTTTTCAGCGAATCTGCTTCTCCCGTGCTGTAGAACCGGCTGACCAGCGGCTGGATGCCCTGTGCGATTCCAGTGAAAATGGCGACGGCGACCAGCGCAATATTGGCGATAATGCCGTAGGCTGCCACGCCAAGGTTTCCGGTGATGCGCAGAATGATGAGATTGAACACCAGCAGTACTGCGCCGGAGGCAACCTCTGTAATCCAGGAGGAGAGCCCCAGCGTCATGGAACGGCCGATCTGCCGGAACAGAATTCGGCAGCGCACCAGCTTCAGGGTGTGCTGTTTCCGGAAAAAATGGATGGAGAGGACAAACAGGCTAAAAATGGGGGAGAAGCCTGTGGCAATGGCTGCGCCGGATATGCCCATCTTCATGGGAAACATGAAAACATAGTCGAGGATGACATTGGCGAAGCTTCCGGTGAGCATGGCAGCCATGGCGATGTGCGGACTGCCGTCGTTGCGGACAAATGCCAGTGTGGTTTGGTTCAGCAGAAACGCTGGCGCAAATCGCATGAGAATGCGCAGATAGGAGGTTGTCATAGAAAGAGCATTGCCGTTTGCACCGAGCCATGTCGCCAGAGTCGGCGCAGCAAACAGTCCCAGTAAGAAAATGAGCAGTCCGATGGAGAGCGCTGTCAGAACAAGATTGGTAAAGATGGCGTTGGCGTGCCGGATGCCCTCCTTGGAGCGCACCAGCGTGTACTGCGTTGCCCCGCCTACGCCCAGCATCAGACCGGTGGCATTGATGAGGGAGTAGAGCGGAATGGCAAAGTTCAGGGCAGCAAGCCCCAGGCTTCCCATTGCCTTGGAGACAAAGAATGTGTCTGCTAAAATATAGCAGGAGAGTCCGATCATGCCCAGAACATTGCAGGAAACGTACTGGGCGAACTGGCGGGATACCGCAGAATGTTTCATAAATCCTCCCTGGTCCATAAAAAATGCCCGAATGCATCTCTACTAAGACCTAACGAGATACATTCGGGCACCTTCCCCGCTACCCGGTGGCAACGGCGGCACAAACTTAATTTTCTTCAGTTTAACATAGTTGAACCGAATTGTCAATGGACAAGAAACAGTTTTTATTTTAAGAGCCTGTTTCATCCAATGGTATCATCCAGCACTTCCAGCTTTACCACATGGCAGAGCTGTGCCGGATTGGATTCCAGTACCTCGCCGGTGTAAGTGACAGCGATGGTGTTGCCCTGCTGGAGTGCGGACGCAGCGACAGCAGTACTTCGCCATGTGATGGGGGTATCGTGGGACACTGTGAAAAAGAATGCGCCACGGCCGTTGATGTCGTTGACCGGCAGCCCATCCACGGTGATGGCATCGCCGCTGATCTGGGTGATCTCCCCGTAGATGGTGGTGCAGTCCTGCACATCTATGATCTGCTGCTGTTGTTTCAGCGTCTGCGCCTTTCCCAGAAAGAAACCGCCTGTGCCGCCTCCCGCCAGCAAGAGCAGCGCTGCGGCAAGCAGCAGGCGCTTCTGTTTTCCCTCCGCTGTCATTGTGCGTGCTCCCGCATCAGTGCGATCTCTGCGGCATATCCCTCGTCCTCGTTGGGCGTTTCCAGAATAAAGGGGAGGTTTTTCAGTGCCGGATGGTTGACCACCCGAATCAGCGCCTCCAATCCGATGCAGCCCTGTCCCAGCTTCTGGTGCCGGTCTTTGTGGGCACCGCAGGGGTTCATGCTGTCATTGAGGTGAACCGCACGCAGGCGGTTCAGACCGATGACTTGATCAAACTGTGTCAGAATGCCGTCCAGATCGGAAACGATGTCATATCCGGCATCCCAGATGTGGCAGGTGTCCAGACAAACGCCCATTTTTTCGGACAGGGTGACACGATCCAGAATCTCCCGCAGTTCCTCAAACGAGCGTCCGATCTCGCTGCCCTTGCCCGCCATTGTCTCCAGCAGAACAGTGGTGTGCTGCTCCGGCGTGAGCGTCTGGTTCAGTGCATCGGCGATCTGCACAATACCGGCTTCCACGCCCTGTCCAGTGTGGCTGCCAGGGTGGAAGTTGTAGTACTGGTTGGGGGTGTACTCCATGCGCTTCATGTCGTCCTGCAGCATGCCAAGCCCGAATTCCCGGATGTCCGGTTTGGCGGAGCAGAGATTCATGGTGTAGGGGGCGTGTGCCACCAGATGGTCGATGTCGTGTTCTCTGGCGTAGGCGAGGAATGCCTGAATATCCGCCTCATCAATGGGCTTGGCAGTACCGCCTCTGGGGTTTCGGGTGAAAAATGCAAATGTGGTTGCTCCAAGCTTTACGGCGTGCTTGCCCATGGCGAGGTATCCCTTGGAGGAGGGAAGATGATTTCCAATTCGCAGCATTGTGGGTACTCCTTTCATTGTGGCAGCGTGGTCTCTGCCTCTGTGGTTTCCGGCGGAAGATCCTCCGGTTCCTGCGTGTTGTCCAGATCTGCCATAATGCGCTCCAGCACCTTGGCAGCGATGTCGTAGTTTTCCTGCATCTCTTCCTTGCTGTCGTAGGTCTTGACCGGTTTGCGCAGCCCGATGGACAGGTCACGATCCACGTTGCCGGGGTAGCCGATCTTTGTGGCAAAATCTGTGTGGCGCAGGTAATAGCCGTTGCCACGGATGTTCTTGTGGCCGGGGAAAGCGGTTTCCAAATCTTCCAGTGTTTCATCAGCGTAGATGTACCGGTTCGCCTTGGCATCCGTGATGACCATGACGCTGTCCGCCATCATCATCTGGGTGGAGAGCTTGGTGGCATCGCCGGTGTAGTAGTCGTTTTCGCCGATGTTGTCGGTGACGGGGATGGAGTAGATGTCCACCTGAATCTTGCCGTCGCCGTTCTCATCGTCGGTGAACTGTTCCAGATATGCCTCCAGCGCTGTGGTATCGCTCTGCAGCTCTGCATCGTCTGTCAGAAGCATGACGATCAGGTCCGGCTTTACCTTGGAGAAATAATCCACGATCAGAAAGGTGAAAATCGCCACCAGTGCGGTGGTGATTCCCAGCCACCATTTGTTGTGATAGAAGAAGTTGCCGACTTTTTTCCAGAAAGGAAGCTTTGGCTTCTCCTCCTTTTCCTCGTGGATGGTGTCGCTTTCGGTGATGACGCCCTGCTTGAGACGGATCAGCTCAATGCGTTCCTGCTGAATCTTCTTGGCGTATTCCTCTTTTTCCCTGCGCTCCCGTTCCGCACGGATGGCACGAATGCGTGCCTCCTCCTCAGCCTCCCGCTGCGCCTCTTTTTCGTCTATCTCCCGAATCGTCTCCAGAATCGACTTGCCCTTTTTCTTTTTGGTGTCGTCTGCATCGTCTGTGGAGGAGATGTGTTTTTCTTCTTCCTGCATAGCATGACCTCTGTTTCAAAAAAGGGGAATCGTGCGGACGCAACATTCCCGTCCATACCGATTCCCCCTTGTTGTTTCGTGTGGTGATGAAACTTTATGCTTCGGTTTCTTCTTCCGCAGCGTCCTCTTCTTCCTGTCCCAGCTTCGGCAGCGGCCGCATGGTGGGGAACAGCAGGACATCACGGATGGACGGGCTGTCGGTCAGGAGCATAACCAGTCTGTCCAGACCAAGTCCCAGACCGCCTGTGGGCGGCATGCCGTATTCCAGTGCTGTCACGAAATCCTCGTCCACTTCGCCAGTCGTATCGCCCAGCGCACGGCGAGCCTCCACCTGCTTGACAAAACGCTCCTTCTGATCTACCGGATCGTTCAGCTCAGAGAATGCGTTGCCCATTTCACGGGCATAGATGAAGTACTCGAAGCGCTCGGTGAACGCCGGATTTTCCGGCTTGCGCTTTGCCAGTGGAGAATTCTCGACCGGATAGTCGTAGATGATGGTCGGCTGAATCAGCTGCTCTTCGACGAATGCATCAAAGAATGCGATCAGAACGTGACCCTTGGTTGCGTTTTCGCCCTCTTCGACTTCCACGCTCTTTTCCTTGGCGCAGGCTCTTGCGTCAGCATCCGTTGCCCAGTCGTTGTAATCCACGCCGGCATACTTCTTGACAGCCTCCGCCATGGTCAGACGCTCCCACGGCTCGCCCAGACGGATGTCTGTGCCCTGATAGGAGATGATGTCCTTGCCGCAGATCTTCTTTGCCAGCGTGCGGTACATATCCTCGATCAGATCCATCATGCCGTGATAATCGGTGTATGCCTGATACATTTCAATAGAGGTGAATTCCGGATTGTGAGAGGGATCCATGCCCTCGTTCCGGAAGATGCGTCCCACTTCGTAAACACGGTCGAAGCCGCCGACGATGAGCTTCTTCAGATTCAGTTCGGTTTCGATGCGCAGGAACATGTCCATGTCCAGCGTGTTGTGATGGGTCACAAACGGCTTTGCCGCAGCGGCAATTTGCAGCGGCAGCAGAACCGGTGTTTCCACTTCCAGATAGCCGATGCCGTCCAGATAAGCACGGATTTCCCGCAGGATCTGGCTTCGGGTGACAAATGTCTGCTTGACATTCGGGTTTACGATCAAGTCCAGATACCGCTGACGGTAACGGGTGTCCTGATCCTTCAGACCGTGCCACTTCTCCGGCAGGGGAAGGAGGGACTTGGAGAGCATGGTGATCTCTGTGGCATGGATGGAAATCTCGCCCTTGCGGGTACGGAATACGAAGCCCTTGACACCGACAATATCGCCGATATCCCACTTCTTAAATTCCTTGAATTCCTCCTTGCCGATGTCGTTCATGCGGACATAGACCTGAATGCGGTCGGTGTCGTCCCGTACATCGATGAAGTTGGCACGTCCCATGTCACGCCAGCTCATGATACGGCCGGCAATAGAGATGGGCTGTCCCTTCAGCGTGTCCAGCTTTGCCTGAAGCGCTTCTTCGTCGTCACCGGCCTCTGCCTTGAACTTCGCTTCGGTTGCCTCATATTCGGTTTTGATGGCAGCAGCCTTTGCAGTCACATCATACTTGGTAATGGCGAACGGGTCGTTGCCCTCTGCCTGTCTCTGCCGCAGCTTTTCCAGACGGATCTGCCGCAGGGTATTGCTGTCCTGCTCCTGTTCCGGAACAGGCGGATTGGTTTGATTTGCCATTGGATACACTTCCTCTATTCTTACTTGCTGATTTCCAGAATCTCAAATTGCAGTTCGCCGACCGGTGCTTCGATCATGAAGCTGTCGCCGACCTTTTTCTTCATTGCGCCGGCACCGATGGGGGATTCATCCGAGATCTTGTGCTCTGCAAAATTTGCCTCATTGCTGCTGACGATCTGGAGGGTTTCGATTTTGCCGTTGCTGTAATTCTTGAGCTTGATGATAGAGCCGAGTCCGACTTCGTCTACAGAGATGGCATCATCATCGACGATTTCAGAATTGTTCAGGGTTGCCTGAATTTCTGCGATCTGGGCTTCCATGATCGCCTGTTCGTTTTTGGCTTCATCGTATTCCGCATTCTCGGAGAGGTCGCCCTGAGAACGGGCTTCCTTCAGCTTCTGTGCCATTTCCGGACGGCGGACGGTGATCAGTTCTTCTAATTCCTTTCGCAGTTTTTCTGCACCGGATCTGGAAATTTGTTTTTTTGCCATGATAATCCATACTCCCTTGTTGTAAAGTTGCAGCATCTGCTGCACATGCGTTTGCGTCACATTACGCAGAACAGTCTTATTTATTATAGACGATTTTTCCCGCGTTGTCAACTGTGGATTTTTGAACGAACCATGTTTTTGCATAAGCAATGCGCTGATTCAGTCCGTTGCCGTTGAATCAGCGCATGTGAAAATCATTGGAAATAGCTCATCAGGTTGCACTGGATCATGCCGTTATAGAGCTTTCGTTTCTTATTTGCCGGTTTGCCGAAGTGCAGCTCGAAGTCTGCATCCGGCGTAATGATGTAGCAGGGGTGAGCTTTGTCTGCTGGAAAGACATCCCCCATAATGCGGTAGATGGACTGTGCCTGCTGGATGTCCAGCATACGCTCGCCATAGGGCGGATTGCAGATGGTGATGGCACCCTCTGGCGGCTGGAACTCCGCCACATCCTGCTGTACCAGCCGGATGCGCGGCTTGACACCGGCACGGCGGCAGTTCTCCTCGGTGAGGGCGATCGCTGCTTCGTCAATGTCCGAGCCGATGGCAGTGAATGTTGCATCCCGCTGGATGCGTGCCACAGCTTCGGAGCGTGCTTCTTTCCAGACGCTCTCCGGAATCTGCGCCCATTTTTCCGCTAAGAACCGGCGGTGCATGCCGGGGGCAATGCGCAGCGCCTTGAATGCCGCTTCGATCAGAATTGTACCGCTTCCGCAGAACGGGTCGCAGACGACGCTGTCAGAGTGCACCCGTGCCAGATCGACGATGCCGGCGGCGAGTGTCTCTTTGATAGGTGCAGCGTTGGCGTTTTTCCGGTATCCGCGCTTGTGCAGCCCGATGCCGGAGGTGTCCAGATAGATGGTGGCGATGTTTTTCCGGATGGTAAAGTGCAGGGGATGAATGGCGCCGGATTCCGTGAACCAGCTGGTATGGTAGACGGATTTCAGCCGTTCCACCGCTGCCTTTTTCAGGATGGACTGGCAGTCCGGCACGCTGTGCAGCTTGGAGTCCAGCGCATGTCCCTTGACCGGGAAGGCATCGTCCTTGCCGATCCACTGTTCCAGCGGAATGCTGCGCATGCCCTGAAACAGCTCCTCGAAGCTGTAGGCGGGAAACTGCCCCAGCTGAATGAGCACACGTTCTGCCACAGAGAGGGAGAGGTTTGCCTTGGCGATGGTGAGCGCATCGCCGCGAAACAGGACACGACCGTCCTGCGCTGTGATGTCGGTTCCGCCGATTTTTGAGATTTCGAACCGCAGCGTGCGTTCCAGTCCGAAATGACAGGGACAGCAGAGAAGATAGAGTGGCTGCATAGAAAACACTTCCTTTGTTGAAAATTAACGCTTATCCTTGACTGTTGCCGTCAGCCGGTGCAGCTGTTGTGGCGGCGGGGGTCTGTCCGTTGGCAGCCTGTGTGGAGGTCTGCTGTGTGTTGCCGCTTGCCCCCGAGGCGGTTGTTGTAGTAGCAGGCTGCTGCTGGTAGCTCTTGGTACAGGTGTCGCAGACCGGCGCATTGGAGGACTTCCAGTAGCCGGTGCTGGTGGAAGTGCAGTTGGGACCGGCGATCTTGCCGGACTTATCGCACATGGGAGCTTCGACTACCTTGTCATTCTTGGGGTACTCAGCGCCAGTGTTCAAGCTGTTGGCGTATTCGCCAATGACATTCTGCCAGATTTGTGCGGATTTGATGTTGTGGTCTTGCAGCTCGGAACGCTCGGTGTAACCGATCCAGATACCGCTGACGAAGTCTTCGGTGAGTCCCACAAAAGTCAGGTCGTTCCAGTCCTCAGTGGTACCGGTCTTGCCGGCAACGTGTTTGTTTTCCAGCTTTGCAGCGGTACCGGTACCGTTGTTGACGACGTTCTGGAGCAGCTTGTTCATGACGTAGGAGGTTTCTGCACTGACTGCCGTCTGGGGGTTGCCATCGTTTTCATAGACCAGTTCGCCGGCACCCTTCATGACTTTGCTGACCAGATGCGCCTGATACTGCGTTCCGCCGTTGCCGTAGGGGATGTAGCCATTGACCAGATTTTCCAGTGTGACACCGTAGGTCAGCGCACCAACAGTCAGCGGGGAGTAATCCATATCAGTGTGGCCGTCGCCGGAATCCTCACAGAGATCCAGCCGGAGCTTGCTGGTGGCAAACTCAAATACTTTTTGGGGTGTCAGCGCCTGACACAGCTGCGCCGGAACGGTATTATAAGATTTTTCCAGTGCCTGATAGATTTTCAGATCCTTGTGGCTGATGCTCATGGCGGAGCTGTCCTCACTGTAGTTGGTTGGCCATGCTTCGCCGTTGACCTGAATCGGCTCGTCTTTGTAGATGGCACCCCAGTGAATCAGATCGCTTTCCAGCGCCAGACCGTAGGTGGTCAGCGGTTTGATGGTCGAACCGGGCTGACGGGGTTCCATGGTTGCGTAGTTCCAGCAGAGGGACTCGGTTTTCTCACCGATCGCACCCACAACAGCAAGAATATTGCCCTGATAGTCCATGGCGATAAACGAGGACTCCGGATATTCCACCTCTTCCGGCGAATAAACGCCGTCCCCGTCGTTGTCCTGCCACTTGGCGACACGGGAGCTCTCCACCAGATTGTTGATGTCGGCGTACCGCTGTTCCACGTATTCCTGCATGTCCAGATTGGCGGTGGTGTAGATCTGATAGCCGCCGTCATTGATGCGGGCGACTGCCTGTTCCTGTGTCAGGTTGAACTTGTCCTCCAGATAGGACGCCACTTCATAGATGGCAGCGTCCACAATCCAAGAGGTTGCGGTGGAGCTGTCGGCAATCTGTTGCTTGTCCGCATCGGGGTGGGCAGCCTTGTACTCGTCGGAATCTGTAAAGACCAGCTTTTCGTGCAGCGCCTTTTCGTATTCGTCATAGGTCAGTGCGCCGTTGTCGTACATCTGCCAGAGCACATATTGCTGCCGGCTGCGGTTCTTTTCCTTGCCGGTGTTGATCCACTCTCCGGTGGCATCGTCGGTGTAGCCGGCAAAGGGGTTGAGCGTCTCCGGACTCTTGGGAATGGCTGCCAGACACGCTGCCTCTGCCACGTCCAGCTCGCTGGCGCTCTTGCCGAAATATTTCTGGGCGGCGTGCTCAATGCCGTTGGAGCTTCCGCCGAATCCGATGTAGTTCAGATAGGTTTCCAGAATCTTGTCCTTGGAGTAGGCTCGCTCCAGCTCCATGGCACGGAAGATCTCACGAATCTTACGGGAGGGGGACTGCTCGCTGTCGCCGGTGATGTTTTTGATGAGCTGCTGGGTGATGGTCGAACCGCCCTGATTGGTGTCATAGATGTGAATGAACATGTTCACGAAAGCTGAGAGCGTCCGCTTATAGTCCACGCCGTCATGGGTGTAGAACCGCTCGTCCTCGGCGCAGACGAAAGCGTCCCGCACGTGCTGGGGAATGGTGGAGATGTCCACCGGAATACGCTGGGACTGGTTGCTGACCTCGTAGATAGGAACCCACTCGTCATTCTTGTCCTTGGCGTAGATATCCGTGTTGTAGGACAGCTCCATTTCTTCGATGGTGACGTTGGAAACATCATCCCGGAAATGCATGACATAGACCACCAGCGCCGTTGCCACGATGGTGCATGTGATGATGAGAATGAGGAAGAGGGAGATCAGCGTAGAGCCGAGAATGGACAGCGTCCGGCTGAGCGCCGGAAACCGTTTCGGTTTGGCAATGCCCTCGTCCAGTTCCGGTGTGTGGTAGGGATATTCCGGCGTTCCTGTGGGACCGTAGTACTGTCTTGCTGCACGGTTGGGTGCGCCGGATTTCGCCGAAGCGCCTTTTCCTCTTTTTTGCTGCTTTTTATCCATGGTATCCTTGTTCCTTCCGAAAAATCTATGGAGATCACTGCATAGCGGTGCAGTGAACACCGAGGCAATATATACAGATTTATTATAGCACGTTTTTCGCTGGATGTTAAGAGGAAATGCAAATTTTCTTTGGAAAATATACAAAATGCATAAACTTCTGGATTTCGGAAAGAATATTTCTAACATTTCCATGAAAAACAGGAGGAAGGCATATGGAAAAACGAAAGATGGCGTGGATGATTCTGACGGCGCTGGCAATCTCTCTGGTGATCGTCGCCGGCGCAATGACGGGCACAGTGCAGCGGGAACGCAGTCATGCGCAGGAGAATGTGACAGAGGTAACAACGGCGGAGGGGCAGTACCGAATCCAGATCACAGACGGCAAACTCGCCCTCTACCGCACCGGCAGCAGCGTTCCCTATCAGAAGCTGGACATGCCCCTGAGCCTGCTGTCGGAATACGATCTGGAACAGCTGGAATCCGGCATCACCGTGGGGACAGAGGCAGAGCTGCGGCAGCTGGTGGAGGACCTGACTTCCTGACAACAAAAAACGGGCAGCCGAAGCTGCCCGCAGAAACGCCGTGCGTTTTTATTTTTGGATGAGATTACTGGAAGTAAGCGACACCGCTCTCGAAGATCTTCTGATCCTTTTCGCCCGGTACGTTCCGGTACAGGTTCTGACCGATACGCTCGCTGTGTCCCATCTTGCCGAGGACTCTGCCGTCCGGCGAAGTGATACCCTCGATGGCCATCATAGAGGTGTTGGGGTTGAAGTGGATGTCCATGGTGGGGTTGCCTGCCAGATCAACGTACTGGGTTGCGATCTGACCGTTCTTTGCCATGTCTGCCAGCAGCTCCGGCGGCGCAACAAAGCGTCCCTCGCCGTGGGAGATGGCAACGGTGTGCACATCGCCAACCTCTGTGCCGTACAGCCACGGGGACTTGTTGGAGGCGATTCTCGTATTGACCAGCATGGACTGGTGGCGTGCGATGGTGTTGAAGGTCAGCGTCGGCGAAACATCTGTCATGTCCATGATCTCGCCGAACGGGACCAGACCAAGCTTTACCAGTGCCTGGAAGCCATTGCAGATACCCAGCATCAGACCGTCACGGTTTTTCAGAAGCTCGTGAACAGCGTCCTTGATGCGGGGGTTGCGGAAGAATGCGGTGATGAACTTACCGCTGCCCTCCGGCTCGTCGCCGCCGCTGAAGCCGCCGGGGATCATGATGATCTGCGCCTGCTTTACCATGGCAGCGAATGTGGTGATGGAATCCTCCATGGCTGCTGCGGAGAGGTTGCGGATGATAAAGGTCTGAGGTCTTGCGCCGGCACGCTCAAAGACACGTGCGGTATCGTATTCGCAGTTGGTGCCGGGGAATACCGGAATCAGAACACGGGGCTGTGCGCTCTTGACGGAGGCGGACAGGGTGGTCTTTCTAGTGTAGGAAAGCTTCTCCGGCACTTCGTTTGTGGTCTTGATGCGGCAGGGGAAGATGGGTTCCAGCTTCCGCTCCCAGCAAGCCAGCAGCTTGTCCAGCTGGAGAGTGTAGTTCGGGCAAATGATCTCCGGCTTTTTCGCAGTTGTACCGATGACATCCTCGCCCTCTTCAGCATCGCCGCAGAGTTCCAGCAGGAATCCGCCGCAGCAGGGCTGGAACAGTTCAGCGTCTGTCAGCTGGCGGGAGAATGTGAAGCCGATGCCGTTGCCGAAACACATCTTTGCGATACCCTCTGCTGCACCGCCGTAGTCGATGACCCAGCCGGCACGGATGCGGCCTGCTGCGATCATTGCCTCTACCTTGTCGAATGTGCTGCGGACGCTCTCGAAGTTCGGGATGCCGTTTTCGTCAACGGTCGGGCGGAGCATTACGACCTTGTCGCCTGCCTGCTTGAATTCGGTGGAAACGACCTTGTCTGCCTTGGCAGTGGAAACAGCGAAAGATACCAGCGTGGGCGGTACGTCGATGTTCTCGAATGTACCGGACATGGAGTCCTTACCGCCGATAGAACCGCAGGACAGTTCCAGCTGTGCCTTGAATGCGCCCAGCAGGGCTGCCATGGGCTTGCCCCAGCGCTTGGGATCGTTCTGGGTGCGCTCGAAGTACTCCTGGAAGGTCAGCCAGCAGTGGTGCCAGCTTCCGCCTGCTGCGACAACCTTTGCCACAGAGGTGATAACGGCGTCCATAGCGCCCAGATACGGGCTGTGTTCGCTGATGGTGGGATTGTAGCCCCAGCCCATCAGGGAGCAGGTATTGGTTTCGCCACGGAGTACCGGAATCTTGGCAGCCATTGCCTGAGAGGGCGACAGCTGATATACACCACCGAACGGCATCAGAACAGTGCCTGCGCCGATGGTGGAGTCAAACTTCTCGATCAGTCCCTTCTGTGAGCAGATATTCAGGCTGGACAGCAGTTCCATCCAGGCATCTGCGCTGTCAGTCAGGGTGGAGGTCTCCGGTGCAGACGGTTCTGCAATGGAGATGTCAGTGTGTTTTACGGCGCCGTTGGAGTTCAGGAATTCTCTGGAGAGGTCAACGATGGTGTTGCCGTTCCAGTTCATGCGCAGGCGGGGCTCTGCCTTGACGACTGCTACAATGGTAGCCTCCAAATTTTCTCTGCTGGCTTCCTTGATGAACTTCTCGGCATCCTCCGGCGCAACGACAACTGCCATACGCTCCTGGGACTCACTGATGGCGATTTCGGTGCCGTCCAGACCGTCGTATTTCTTGGGCACGGCGTTCAGGTCGATTTCTAGACCGTCGGTCAGTTCGCCGATGGCAACGGAAACACCGCCTGCGCCGAAGTCGTTGCAGCGCTTGATCATGCGGGTCACTGCCGGATTGCGGAACAGACGCTGGAGCTTGCGCTCTTCCGGCGCATTACCCTTCTGTACTTCTGCACCGCAGTGCTCCAGCGATTCGATGGTGTGGGACTTGGAAGAACCGGTTGCGCCGCCGCAGCCGTCCCGTCCGGTCTTACCGCCCAGCAGGATGACAATGTCGCCCGGCACCGGTGCTTCCCGACGGATGTTGGATGCCGGAGCAGCGCCCAGTACCGCACCGATTTCCATGCGCTTTGCCATGTAGCCGGGGTGGTATACCTCGGCAACATGACCGGTTGCCAGACCGATCTGGTTGCCGTAGGAGCTGTAGCCGTTTGCTGCGCCGACGGTGATCTTTCTCTGGGGCAGCTTGCCGGCGATGGTGTCCTCTACCGGTACCAGCGGATTGGCTGCACCGGTGACACGCATTGCCTGGTACACATAGGAACGACCGGACAGCGGGTCACGGATGGCACCGCCCAGACAGGTTGCGGCACCGCCGAACGGCTCGATCTCGGTGGGGTGGTTGTGTGTCTCGTTCTTGAACATGAGGATCCAGTCTTCGTCCTTGCCATTGATGTCCACCTTGATCTTCACGGAGCAGGCGTTGATCTCCTCGCTCTCGTCCAGATCGTTCAGCTTGCCGTCTGCCTTCAGCTTCTTGGCAGCGATGGTTGCCAGATCCATGAGGGTCATGGGCTTTTCGCCTCTGCCCAGCTCCTGCCGAACCTCACAGTAAGCATCATAGGTGTCCTTGATGTAGCCGGTGGGAATGTCCACGTTGGAGATATGAGTGAGGAATGTGGTGTGGCGGCAGTGGTCGGACCAGTAGGTGTCGATCATGCGCAGCTCGGTAATGGTGGGATCACGGTGCTCAGTGTCACGGAAGTATGCCTGACAGAACTGGATGTCGCCCAGATCCATGGCAAGACCGTATTCATTGATAAACTGCTTCAGCTCCTCTTCCGAGAGCTTGGTGAAGCCGTCCAGTGTCTTGACGGTGGTGGGAATGGTGTAGTTGGTGTCCAGCGTCTGCGGCTTCTCCATGGATGCCTCACGGCGCTCCACCGGATTGATGAGGTACGATTTCAGACGGTCGAACTCTGCGTCGGTGAGGTTGCCGGAGATGACGAATACCTGTGCGGTGCGGACACGGCAGCGTTCTCCCTGTAGCAGGATCTGGATGCACTGTTCGCAGCTGTCTGCACGCTGGTCAAACTGTCCCGGCAGATATTCGGTGGCGAACATGCGCTGACCCGGCTCCAGTGCCGGCAGCTCAGTGTAGATGTGGTCTACAGCCGGCTCCGAGAATACCGTGGGGATGGCACGCTGGAATGCTTCTTCCGTCAGATGATCTGCGTCATAGCGGTTGAAGATCCGGACGTTCGTCACATTCAGACGAAGGGCGGTTTGCAGGTCGCTGAGCACAGCACGTGCTTCTACGGCGAACTCTGCTTTCTTCTCAACATAAATACGAGAAACGGACATGGTAAAACTCCTTTTTTATCGTGAATTTGGCAGGGCGGCAGGAGATGCAGCACTGTCAGCTGCGTCCTGTGCCACGAGTGTTCCGTAGCAGCAGTCCGCATCATTCTCTTCTATTCTAACACAAAAAATCCGATTACGCAAACTTTTTTTTGATTTTTCTGCAAAAACCCGGATAACGGCACCGTTCGGGGCGTGTCCGATGTGGTATCCGTCCCCGCGTTCCCGCTCAAAAAGCACGGGGAACGTCTTTCCGATCTGCGCCTTGAAAAACGCAAATTTCGACGCTTTTGCGAGGCTTTGCGCCTGCTCCATCCGTGCCTTTTTGACGCTTCCGGAGATCTGTTCCGGAAATTCTGCGGCACGGGTGCCGGCTCTGGGGGAATAGCGGAACACGTGGATGCCGGCAAAGCGGATTTCCTCCGCAAACCGCACGGCATCCTCAAAATCCGCATCGCTCTCTCCGGGGAAGCCTACCATCCAGTCGGTCGTGATGGCGCAGTCCGGAAATCTGGAGCGGATGCGGCTGCAGATGCCGGCGTACTCCGCAGCGGTGTACTTGCGGTTCATCCGGCGCAGGGTGCGGTCGCAGCCGCTTTGCAGGGACAGATGGAACTGGGGGCAGAACTGCGGCAGCGCTGCCAGCCGGTCCAGCACCTCGTCCGTCATGCGCTCCGGCTCCAGCGAACTGAGGCGGACACGGCGGATTCCCGGAATGGTACAGCAAAGCTCTACCGCATCGGCAAGACTGCCGCCCCACTCCATGCCGTAGAACCCCAGATTGATGCCGCAGAGCACCAGTTCCTGATAGCCGTGCTCCGCAAAGGTACTGGCGGCACGGCGCAGCTCCTCCGGCGGCAGAGAACGGCAGCGCCCTCTGGCATAGGGGATGATGCAGTAGCTGCAAAAGCAGTTGCAGCCATCCTGAATCTTGAGAAAGGCACGGGTGTTGTCCGGCATGATGTCGCAGGGAAGTGCCTCAAAGGTGTCGTGTCCGGTGTAGGCATCCACTGCGCCACAGGGCGTGTGTGTCTGCTGCCATGTTTCCAGCAGCTCCGGCAGACGGCTGCGTCCCTTGGTACCCAGTACCAGATCAGCTTCGGGAATGGACTCTGCCTGTTCCGGATATGCCTGCGCATAGCAGCCGGTGAGCACCAAAAGCATGTCCGGATAGCTGCGGCGCAGTTTGCGCAGAGCGGCACGGGTGCGGTTGTCGCCAGACTCTGTGACAGTGCAGGAATTGAGGATACAGACATCCGCCTCCTCCGGGGTCGTGACAATGCAGTGTCCGGCGCTGCGCAGCATGGTTTGCATGGAAGCGGTTTCGCAGGTGTTGACTTTGCAGCCGAACGTCAGAAAATAACAGTTCAAAGATTTCTCTCCTTGTCGTTTTTTTGCAGAATGTATCCGGTGCTATGTAACTTCTTACATTTCGGATACAGGTTCTGAACAGCCGGCATTGTGATTTTCGACAGGAATTTCGCAGGGTTTTCACATGTTTCTCATAAAACTTAACGCTCATGTCAAAAAACAATGCGGTATTTCACCCCCTATTATACTATATCGACGAAAATGTTGCAATCGTCTTGACAAGAAAATTTTTTCGTGGTATGCTATAGCTACAGAACAAATCAAAGCGATGTGCGGCATGCACGTTGCCGAAAACAGCGTCGAGGTTTCCGTTCTGTTATTTTGACAACATGGAAAGATCAGATGATCGTATTCCTAAGGAGGTAATTGTTATGTATGAAACAACAATTCAGCTGAATGCAATCAACGATGTCAAGGATTTCGTAAACACTGTCATGATGTTTGACTATGATATCGATCTGGTTTCGGGCCGTTATGCCATTGATGCAAAGTCCATCATGGGTATCTTCAGCCTGGATCTCTCCAAGCCGATCAAGCTTCAGGCTCATACTGAGGATCCGGAAGCACTGATCAAGGCAATCCAGAAGTACATCATTGCTTAAGACCGGAGTCGCCGGTTGCCTTTTGGAGGCACTCTGCTTCTGAAAGGGATACACGCAGGCAACTGCGTGGTATTTGAAATGTAACACCACTTTCAAAGATTGAGTAGAATAGTAAGAGGGAAAGGCGGCGCTCCGGAAACGGGGTGCCGTTTTTCTGTCCGACACATGTTTTTTCACACAGGCGCATACACTTTAAATCGGAGGTGGTCGCTGGTGAAACGGATGTGTGCAATCGGAATGGCGGTGCTGCTGGTATGGCTTGGACTGTGCCGCATTTCGGCTTCGGCGGAGGAAACGGAGATTCCCGCTGCTGCCTATGTGCTGATGGAGGCAGAAACGGGAACGGTTTTGCTGGAGTCCAACGGTGATGCGCCGTTTTCCTGCGGGACGATGGCGAAGCTGATGACCGCCCTGCTGACGGCGGAACAGCTGACATCCGGCAGCTGGACGCTGGAGACGGAACTGACTGCCGGAGAGGAAGTCAGTGGGATTTCCGGTGCAGTGATCTGGCTGGTGCCGGGGGAGAAGATGACGGTGTCTGACCTGCTGAAAGGGCTGATAATCGGAAATGCCGGCGATGCAGCGGCAATGCTGGCGGTTGGTATTAGCGGTGATGTGGCATCCTTTGTCATGGAGATGAACGCACGTGCCTTTGATCTCGGTATGCGCAGTACACGCTTTGATGCACCGCAGGGCAGCAATGCGGAAACGCAGTATACCACGGCGGCGGATCTGGCTCGGCTGTGCCGGGCGCTGTCGGAATATGATGTGCTGACGCCCTATTTTCAGACGTGGCGGGATTTTCTGCGTGGCGAGGAGACAGAACTGGTGAATGAGAACACCTTTGCCCGTACCGACGACACCAGCATCGGTTTCAAAGCGTGCCACACAGAGGCGGACGGCTGGAGCATTGCCGCCGGTGCGGAGCGGAAGCAAATGAAGTGCATCGCTGTGGTGCTGGGATGCCAGACAGATGACAGCCGCTTTGCACTGGCAAAATCCCTGCTGCGGCGTGGGTTTGCCGGCTGGCAGGTGGTGCAGCCGGCATTCTCGGCGGAGTTCCTTTATCCGGTGACGGTGCGTGGCGGTATCTGCCGTTCCGTGCTGGTGGAGCCGAAGCGGCTGCAGGGGCTTGTGGTGCCGAAATCCGATCAGGAGCTGGAAACGGTGCTGGTGCTGCCACGGTATGTGCTGGCGCCGGTGAAAAAAGGACAGCGTCTTGGACGGGCGGCGTTCTACCACGGGGACACTTTGCTGGATGAAACAGCGGTTGTGGCGTCGGATTCTGTGCGGCTGCGGAATTTTGGGGATTCGCTGTCACAATTTGTCGTCAAACTGCTTAAATTGTAGAGTGTAATTTTGTGTAGATTGAACAAGAATCCGGATTCCACTTGCAATCAGACGAAGAATATAGTATGATATAGTGGTAAAGTGGTTGAAGTAGGTCTGCATCGCAGACGGTGCATCGTGCCGGAGGATTCCGCAGGATGCGCAGCTGCCTGAAAAAGGCGGCTTGGCTGCAACGCCTTTTAGAAAGTGGAGGGAATTGTATTATGTCTGTAAAGCTGAATACAAAGTATCTGGCAAAATTTGTTGGGGAAGACGAACTCACCGGAATCAAGCATCAGGTGGAAGCGGCAGCAGAGATGCTGCACAGCAAGACCGGACTCGGTTCGGACTTCTTGGGCTGGCTCACCCTGCCCACCGATTATGACAAGGAAGAATTCGCACGGATTCAGGCTGCTGCCAAGAAGATCCAGAGCAATTCGGATATCCTGATCGTCATCGGTATCGGCGGTTCTTATCTGGGTGCCCGTGCTGCCATCGAGTTCCTGAAATCGCCGTTCTACAACAACTTGAAGAAAGATACACCGGATATCTACTATGTCGGCAACAACATCAATCCGACTTATCTGAACGAGGTACTCTCGATCTGCGAGGGCAAGGATATCTCCGTAAACGTCATCTCCAAGTCTGGTACGACAACAGAACCGGCGCTGGCATTCCGTGTGTTCAAGCAGCTGGTTGAGAAGAAGTATGGCAAGGATGGCGCAAAGGATCACATCTTTGCAACTACCGATAAGGCAAAGGGTACCCTGAAGGAACTGTCGGATACTGAGGGCTATGAGACTTTCGTTGTTCCGGACAACGTTGGCGGACGGTATTCTGTTCTGACCGCAGTTGGTCTGCTGCCCATCGCAGTTGCCGGCTGTGATATCGTTGCCCTGATGGAAGGCGCTGCACAGGCACAGAAGGACTACATGGCTGACTTTGAGCAGAACGACTGCTACAAATACGCTGCACTGCGGAACATTCTGTACCGCAAGGGCAAGGCTGTGGAAATGCTGGTTTCCTATGAGCCGAGCTTCGTAATGATGTCTGAGTGGTACAAGCAGCTGTTCGGCGAGAGCGAGGGCAAGGATAACAAGGGAATCTTCCCGTCGGCTGGCGTATTCTCCACCGACCTGCACTCCATGGGCCAGTACATCCAGGAGGGCAGCCGCATTCTGTTTGAGACCGTTGTGGACATCAAGAAGCCGAAGCAGGATTTCTATCTGGAACCGGACGCTGAAAATCTGGATGGTCTGAACTTCCTCACCAATCAGAACATGTCTGTGGTAAACCGGAAGGCACTGGAAGGCGTTATTCTGGCACACACCGACGGCGGTGTTCCCAATATGATTCTGGAAGTGGAAGATGTTTCCGAAAAGAGTCTGGGCTACCTCATCTACTTCTTCGAAAAGGCATGCGCAATCTCCGGTTATCTGCTGGGTGTCAACCCGTTCAACCAGCCGGGCGTTGAGAGCTACAAGAAGAATATGTTTGCACTGCTGGGCAAGCCTGGTTACGAAGACCAGAAGGCTGCTCTGGAGGCAAAGCTGGCAGAATAATTTCTGCACAGCTCCAAAATTGAATGCGAGAGCGTGTCGGATTTCCGGCGGTCTCTTTCAAAACATGTGCCGCTTTTGCGGTACGAAAGGAGTTTCACTATGATTCAACTGATTACAGGAAAAAAAGGAAGCGGAAAAACTAAGGTCATCATCGACAAGATCAATGCAGCAGTAAAGAACACCAACGGCTGTCTGGTATGCATCGAAAAGGGCGAGACACTGCGCCGTTCCATCAGCTACAAGGTAAGATGGTGTGATGCAGAGCAGTTCTGCATCGACAGCTTCGATTCCTTCTACGGCTTCATCGCTGGCATGCTGGCAGGCAACTACGACATCAAGGAGATCTATGTTGATGGTATCCTGAAGATCGCCGGCGCTGATTTCGATGAGTTTGGCCGGATGCTGGAAAAGCTGGACAAGCTGACCGGAGAGGATTCTTCTGTTACCTTTACTGTTTCCGCAGATCCGTCGGAGCTGCCGACCTCCGTTACTCGTTTCATCGACTAAGAGTGACGCAATTTCGCCCTCTTTTCGGTTTTTGAAAAAAATGCTTGACAAGCTGGGGCAAAATAGTATATAATAAGTAATGCAATGCGTGAAAGGGAACAGGTATGGTTTTACAGCTGCGAGAACTATTTCAGATAGAAGGAATGCGTTTCCCGATTGAATACCAGATCATGCCGGAGGAACTGTCCGGTGTGCACGGCTATACGTTTGACGGGCCGGTGACGGTCAAGGGAATGTTTCGCAATCGTGCCGGTATTGTGACACTGCAATATACGGTTTCTTGTGTGCTGCATGTTGTCTGCGATCGCTGCCTTCAGGAATTGACGCGCGAGTATTCGTATGACTTTTCTCACACAGTCGTACCATCGCTGCAGAGTGAGGGCGACGTTTATGACACATATCTGGTTGCAGAACACGACAGCATTGATATGAATCAGACAGCAATCTCGGACCTGCTGCTGATGCTGCCGACAAAGATGCTTTGCCGGGAGGACTGCAAGGGTCTGTGCGATATCTGTGGGTGTAACCTGAACGAAGCCACCTGCGACTGTCGAAAATAAAAGGAGGTGCGAAAACATGGCTGTACCGAAGAATAAGGTCTCCAAGGCAAGACGGAATAAAAGACGTTCTGCTGTTTGGAAGCTCGATGCACCGGCAATGAGCACATGCAGCAATTGCGGCGCATACAAGGCACCGCATAAGGTTTGCAAGAATTGTGGATATTACAATGGCGTTGCCGTTCTGAAGATGGACGAAGCAGAGTAAGACTCTGGGCATGACATTTGTACGAGGAGGAGAGGCGGCCTTGGCTGTCTCTCTTTTTTGTATTATTTGTCGGTTTTGGAAGAAGGAGATGAGAAAATGGCATTGCCAGTTGTAGCAGTTGTAGGGCGGCCAAATGTGGGCAAGTCCACGCTGTTTAATAAGCTGATCGGAAAGCGGCTTTCCATCGTAGAGGATACCCCAGGTGTCACACGGGACCGAATCTATGCCAAGGGCGAATGGAGAAACCGCCAGTTTATGCTGGTGGACACCGGCGGTATTGAAACCTTGACAGAAGACGTCATTCTGAAACAGATGCGCCAGCAAGCAGAGCTTGCCATTGAACGTGCCGATGTCATTATTCTGGTGACAGATGTGCGGTGCGGTGTCACGGCGGACGACAGCGCTGTGGCGAGCATGCTGCAAAAGAGCGGAAAACCGGTGATCCTCGCCGTCAATAAGTGCGACACCATCGGCGAACCGCCTATGGAACTGTATGAGTTCTATAATCTGGGAATCGGCGATCCCTATCCCATTTCTGCGGCACATGGTCATGGCACCGGCGATATGCTGGATGCCCTCTATGAATACCTGCCGGAGGAGGATGCGGAGGATGACGACGAGGATAACATCAAGGTTGCCATTATCGGTAAGCCGAACGTGGGCAAGTCCTCGCTGGTCAACCGCATTGCCGGAGAGGAGCGTGTTATCGTTTCCAATGTGGCAGGGACAACACGTGATGCAACGGATACCGTTGTGGAAAACGAAGAGGGCACTTTCACCCTCATTGACACCGCCGGAATCCGGAAAAAGGCAAAGGTTACAGAGCGCATCGAGCACTATAGCGTGCTGCGTGCCTATATGGCGGTAGATCGGGCGGATGTCTGCCTGATTCTGATCGATGCCGCAGAGGGCTTTACGGAACAGGATTCCAAGGTTGCCGGCTATGCCCACGAACAGGGAAAGGCGTCCATCATCGTGGTCAACAAGTGGGATCTCATCGAAAAGGACAACAAGACCATGCGGGAATACGAGGACAAGCTGAAAAACGACTTTAGCTTCATGTCCTATGCGCCGTTCCTCTTTATTTCTGCCAAGACCGGTCAGCGGGTACAGAAGCTGTTCTCGCTGATTCGGGAGGTATACTTGCAGAATAATATCCGCATTTCCACCGGTATGCTGAACGATGTGCTCGCCTATGCGACCACCAGAGTGCAGCCGCCCTCGGACAAGGGCAAGCGCCTGAAGATCTACTATATCACACAGGCAAGTTCCAAGCCCCCCACGTTTGTCATCTTTGTCAACCGTGCCGATCTGTTCCACTTCTCCTACCAGCGGTATCTGGAAAATCAGATTCGCTCTACGTTCGGACTGTCCGGAACGCCGGTGCGCTTTGTGGTGCGGGAACGTGCCAAGGACGAGAAATAAGAGGTGGATGGAATGCTGTTTTTGGCAATTGTTTTGTCTGCGCTGGTGTCTTATCTGCTGGGAAGCTGCAACAGCTCCATTCTTGTGGTTCGGCTGCTGAAACATCAGGATGTGCGGGATTTTGGCAGCCACAATGCCGGCCTGACCAACACCCTGCGCTGTTTCGGAAAGGGCTGCGCTGCGCTGACGCTCATCGGTGATCTGGCAAAGGGCATCATCGCTGTGTTCCTCAGCCGTGGCATCTGCCACTGGATGGATGTGGGACTGACGGCACAGCAGGACGTGCACTTCATCGGCTATATCGCCGGAATCTTTGCCATTCTGGGACATGTCTTTCCCCTGTACTATCATTTTCGTGGGGGAAAGGGCGTGCTGGTCGGCGTGTCGGTCTTTCTGGGAATTGATCCCAAGGTATTCGGATGTCTGATCCTGATCTTTATCATAGTTCTGGCAATTTCGAAATACGTTTCCCTCGGCTCGATCATCGCTGCGGTTTGCTGTCCGATCATTACCTTCCTGTTCCAGATGCTCCAGCGTGGGGATATGCCTATGTGGTACGTCTGGCTGAACACTGGGCTGGCTGCGGTGATGGGTGCTATGGTCATCTGGATGCACCGCACCAACATCCAGCGCCTGAAAAACAGGACGGAAAATCGGTTTTCTTTTCATAAGACAAAAAACGTGTGAGAACGCCGGAGCGTGTTCCCATCGACAGAAGGAGGTTGCCTGTGGCAAATGTAACCATACTGGGTGCCGGCGGATTCGGGTTGAGTCTTGCGCTGACGGCGTATCATAACGGCCATACTGTGACGGTCTGGAACCATTCTCAGCAGACCATTGCAGAGATTCGGCGGGACGGCGAACGGCGGGATAAGCTGCCGGGCGTGCCGATTCCGGAGAAGATCGCACTGACCACCGATCTTGCTTGTGCATCTGACTGCGAGCTGCTGCTCTTTGCTGTGCCATCCCGTCACATTCGGAAACTTGCAAGACAGGTTTCCCCCTATGTTCAGGCGGGAACGACTGTGGTCAATGCCAGCAAAGGGCTGGAGGAACAGACGTTTCTGACCATGAGTCAGGTGCTGCATGAAGAGATTCCGCAGGCAGCAGTGGGAACCATTACCGGCCCCTCCCATGCGGAGGAAGTGGGGCGGGAAATCCCTACAACAGTAGTCGCAGCGTCGGCATCGGAGGAGACCGCAGCGCTGATTCAGGACATTTTCACCAGCCATGCCCTGCGGCTGTATATCAACACAGATATCATTGGCTGTGAAATTGGCGGTGCGCTGAAAAATATCATTGCGCTGGCAGCCGGTATTTGTGATGGTCTGCACTGCGGTGACAACACCAAAGCGGCGCTGATGACCCGTGGCATTCACGAGATCACAAATCTGGGCGTCACGATGGGCGGGAAGCCGGAGACATTCGGCGGACTGTCCGGCATCGGTGACCTCATCGTTACCTGCTGTAGTATGCACAGCCGGAATCGCCGTGCAGGAATTCTCATCGGCGGCGGCACTTCGCCGGAGGAGGCGGTGCGTCAGATTGGTACGGTGGAAGGCTATGACTGCTGTCATGCAGCGTGGCAGCTGGCGCAGAAGCATCAGGTGAGCATGCCCATTACGGAGCAGCTCTACGAGGTGCTGTTCGCCGGAAAGAGTGCGGCGCAGGCGCTGCAAAACCTGATGAGCCGTCCGAAAAAACACGAGTACGAGAGCTTTTCCTGTTAGAGCCTGTTTCGCATCTTTTTCCGCACATCTTTTCGGCAGATTTTGCCGGTGACTGCGTCAAAAACCCTTGCCAGACACAAAGTATGCCTGCGGATTTTTTCCTTGTCACCGACAAAATCATGCTCGAAAATCCGCACATAAAAGATGCGGAACAAGCTCTTAAAAAAGATCATCAAAAATGCATGTGTCCTGCTGTGAAAACGGCGGGGCACATTTTGTTTTGAGTGACAGTTTCCGGAAATCGTCATACAATGAAGGGAATATCATTGGAAAGGGGAAACTGGAATGCCTTTGGTGAGTTTGTGCATGATCGTTCGGAATGAGGAAGCGGTGCTGGAGCGCTGTTTGGACTCGGTGGCGGAACTGGTGGATGAGATCATTCTGGTGGACACCGGTTCCACAGATGATACCAAGAAGATTGCGTCGAAGTTTTCGGCGAAAATCTACGATTTCCCGTGGCGAGACGATTTTTCCGCCGCAAGGAACTACGCCGTGGCGCAGGCGGTGGGAGACTATTGGTTCTGGCTGGATGCGGACGATGTGGTGGAGGGAGAGAATCAGGAGAAGCTGCGGCGAATTCTGGCGCATCCGGATGCGGACGTGGTGTTCCTGCCCTATCAGCTCTCCTTTGACGAGGACGGAAAACCGCAGATGATCTCCTGCCGGGAGCGCATTTTTCGGCGCAGTGTAAAGTTTCAGTGGGAGGGTGCTGTGCACGAGGCAATTGTGCCACGGGGAAAGGTGCGCTATGGGGATGCTGCCATCTCGCACCGAAAAATCGGCGCAGGCAGTCCTGATCGCAATTTGCACATCTATCAGCAGAAGCTTATGTGTGGCGAGAACTTTTCCCCCAGAGAACAGTATTATTACGCCAGAGAACTGTACGACCACCGTGCCTATCGGGCAGCACTTCCGGTACTGGAACAGTTTTTGCGGGATGGAAAGGGCTGGGCACCGGACTGCATGGGAGCGTGTCTGCTCTGCGGAAACTGTTACCGAAAACTGAAACAGCCGGCGCAGGCGCTGAAAAGCCTGCTGCGTGCGCTGGAATACGGTGCGCCGACGCCGGAACTTTGCTGTGAACTGGGCGCTGTCTTTCTGGATCAGGAGCAGTATCCGACGGCGATCTTCTGGTACCAGCTTGCTATGGAGGTGGGTGAGGATTCCAGAGAGGGATTCCGTGTGCAGGCGTGCTGCGATTATATTCCGGCGATGCAGCTCTGTGTCTGCTATGACCGGATGGGGGACACTTTTTCCGCAGCGGCATATAATGAATTAGCCGGAAGCGTCCGGCCGAAAGATGCGGCTGTGGCGTTCAACCGGCGGTATTTTGCAGAAAAGGGAATCCAATTCCATGATGCAGAAAATCACAAGAGAAAGGAGTTGTGAGAAATGGCATATTGTCATTGTCAAGGCAGTGCGGAAGAGCTGTATCGTGGCTGCTGTCCGCCAGTACCGCCTCCGGCGCCCTGCTGTCTGGAAGGGCCGCCCGGCGTGACCGGACCGATGGGCGCTACCGGTCCAGTCGGCGCAACAGGTGCCACAGGTGCGACTGGTGCGGACGGCGCAGTTGGCGCAACAGGTGCCACAGGTGCGACTGGTGCAGATGGTGCGGTCGGTGCAACAGGTGCCACAGGTGCGACTGGTGCGACTGGTGCGGACGGCGCAGTCGGCGCAACAGGCCCCACAGGTGCGACTGGTGCAGATGGTGCAGTCGGCGCAACAGGTGCCACAGGTGCGACTGGCGCAGTCGGCGCAACAGGCCCCACAGGTGCGACTGGTGCAGATGGTGCAGTCGGCGCAACAGGTGCCACAGGTGCGACTGGTGCAGTTGGCGCAACAGGTCCCACAGGTGCGACTGGTGCAGTCGGTGCAACAGGTCCCACAGGTGCGACTGGTGCAGATGGTGCGGACGGCGCAACAGGTGCCACAGGTGCGACTGGTGCAGATGGTGCGGTCGGCGCAACAGGTGCCACAGGTGCGACTGGTGCAACAGGCCCTACAGGTGCAACCGGTGCCACAGGCGCAGCTGCAACCATTACACCGGCAGCTGCGGTGAACGATTCCGTTGGCACAGTCGATGTGGTGGAGCAATTCAACACACTGCTTGCGAATTTGCGGGCAGCAGGGCTGCTGGAATCCTGACCAAATGAAAAGAGCTGTCCCGTTTGGGGCAGCTTTTTTGTCGGGTTTTGCGGATGGACTTGCATTTTTTTCGGAAATGGCGTATACTGAGAGCAGAGAAAAGGTGGTGGGAGCATGTCTTATTTTTGGCTGACATTGGAACGGATTCCGGATGATCTGGGATTTTCGCTGTATGATAGAACGCATCTCTGCTGGCTCCTTGGGATTTGCGCCGGAATTGTTCTGCTGGCGTGGGTCTGCCGCCGCATTTGTGAGGATACCTGCCGCCGATTGTTACAGGGAATCGGCTGGGGAATGCTGGGGCTGGAGGTGCTCAAGGTAGCAGTTCTTCTATCAACGGGACAGTTTCGGGCGGCGTATCTGCCGCTGGATTTGTGCGGACTCTCCGTCTTTCTGGAGTTTGCTGCTGTCTGGAAACCGCATCCGCTGCTGTTGGAATTGCTATACAGTCTTTCCCTGCCGGGGGCGTGTCTGGCACTGCTGTTTCCCAACTGGTTTCCGCTGCCCCTCTGGAACTTTTTCAGCATCCATAGCTTTGTGATTCACGGGCTTCTGGTGGCAGTGCCGGTGATTTTTCTGGCACGTGGGACACTTCGTCCCGATTGGAAACGGCTGCCCTTTTGCTTCACTATGGTGGCAGCAGCGTGTATTCCCATTGTGTGGGTGAATCACCGGTTTCACACAAACTTTTTCTTTCTGTCGTGGCCGACCAGCGGTTCGCCTTTGATCTGGTTCGGGCGGGAGTTCGGCAACTACCGCATTGGGCTGCCCGTACTGATGGCACTGATCTGGACGGGCATGTACGGGATTCCGGCGCTTTGCCAGCTGATACGCCGGAACATTGCAAAATCGTGAGATGCAAAAAGACCGTCATCGGATGTGTTTTCCGAGGACGGCCTTTTTATGTTTAGTCGATACACAGCGAGCGCAGATGTTTCATGAGAGAATCATAATTCGAGATCTCCTTGGAGATCTTTGCGTGCTTGCCGTGAAAAAGTACGTGTACAGTGTGCTTTGTTTTCCGGATGTTTGTGACTTCTGTTACCGGCGTGATGCGGATACCATTCACGGAAAGCGTGCCATCCAGAAGTTTTGCCAGCGTGTCCGGCTGATGCAGTACAGACAGCAGCTGTTCCTGTCTGGCAATGGCACTGGAAACACGATTCTGAGCGCCGGCACCGGGAATCCTTGCGGAGATATGGTAGAGTGTTCCTCGATAGAACGCCCATTCCTTGAACTGCGCTCGGATTTTTCCAGAGAGCCGAATCCCTGTGACAGAGAGGTAGAAGATCACCGCCAAAGCCACTGCCAGCACCAAAATCAGACACAGTTCTGTTTCCGTAGAGGTGGTTTTGTATACGGCATCTCGATTTTGTTCAGAATCCTTTGTAAGCTGAAAGAAAAACGGGATCATCGAAACGGCAAGTGCTGCAAAAGAGAGCAGCACACGCCACAGCATTTTGCGTGCTGCTTCTTCTCGTGCCACATGGGGCGGATGATAAATTTCAAGCATACGGTTTCTCCTGTCCGGCAAGTTGCTCTGCGCACCACAGAAATCCCTTGGCAGTGCGGGCAGCATTGTCCTGAAAGTGATTGCCGGAGTTCCACTCCAGCGTGGTATTTACCCCGCACTGCGTCAGGCGTTCTGCCTGTGCTAGGATTCGTGCTTTTCCGGTGCGCAGCAGCGGATTTCTGGTCTTGTGTTCCTTGTTGCCAAGGCTGAGGTAGACGTGGGAAGTCTTTGGCTCATGCGCTGCGATGTAGGTGTCCCAGTCATCGAACCACACGGAGGGGGAGCAGGCAGCCACTGCCCGAAAGGCATTCGTCTGGTAGGCTGCCCAGAGGCTAAATAATCCCGCCAGAGAATAACCGCCCAGCACACACGGCATGGTTTTCGGCAGAGCGAGCGCCGGCAGCAGTTCCTCCAGAATCCACCGCAGCGTTTCTCCGGCGTTTCCGCCGAAAGGTTCGCTGCCGAACGCCTGTCTTGCGCTCCACGGGGACAGCTCACGGTTCCAGTCCGTTACCGGAAAGGACACCAGCGTCACGTCACACGGCGCATGCTGCTGAATCTGCGCTGCCTCTTCCGCAAGACCGGCAAGCTCGTGTGCGCCGGTTGGCTGGATGAGCACACATGCCGGCGCATCTGCGGAAAAGATGGTGCAGTGTTTTCCGGCAAGATCGGTTGCAACTTGTGACATGATTAGAAGCTCTCGTAGAATACGGTTTCTGTCAGCGGTTTGCGCTCCGTGTCATAGCGCTCCGGCGACTTGACTGCCTCTGGATTGGCATAACCCAGACACAGCATGGAAACCGGCACATAGTTCTCCGGCAGGTGGAATTCCTCCCGCACGATTTCCGGATCAAAACGCTCCACCCAAAGAGAGCCGAGTCCCTGTTCTGTTGCCTCCATCATCATATAAGTAGTGACAATGGAGAGATCGATCTCCTCAATGCGGTGTCCGTCGAAGCTGCGAATCCAGCAGTCATCCACATCGGCGCAGGCGATGATAACAGTCTTGGCAGTGTAGGCATTGGCATTGTGCATTGCTTTTGCGACCTTTTCCAGTCCCTCCGCAGACTGGACAACCAGCAGACGCTGAGGCTGGTGATTCTTGCCTGTGGGCGCAAGGCGTCCTGCCTCCAGAATTGCCTGAAGCTTTTCCGGCTCGATGGCTTTGTCCTGATAGGAACGGATCGAGCAGCGTTTCTTTGCGAGTCCTGTAAAATTCATGATGGAATTCCTCCTTTTCGATTTGCTCTCAGTATATCACACTTCCTCCGAAAATGCAAGCGTTTGTAAAAACAGGGGAGAATGAGGGACAGATACTTTCCTGTGTTAACAGATTGAAAAGTACGAGACGAGAAAAAACAGACGCAATTGCGTGGACTTTTCGCTTTGTAAATTCGTATTTTTCCAGATTTAACATTTAGAACCTGTCTTCACAAGCGTATCCACGTGTCTTTTCGGCAAATTTTGCTGCA
>NZ_JAJFCK010000018.1 GCF_020709055.1 Ruminococcus callidus | reverse complement strand
GGTCAAATGGAACAATTGCCCCTGTTTGTGCCGGATAAACTGCACCGTCCAGATAAGGAAGGACAAAAAGGCGGCGAATTTTATACACCGTCAAGTGTGGTAAAAACACTTGTTGAGATTTTGAAGCCGTTTGAAAACTGTCGTGTCTATGATCCAGCTTGTGGAAGTGGCGGCATGTTTGTACAGAGTGCAAAGTTCATACAGGCACATAGTGGCAATCGAAACAATATCTCGGTATATGGTCAGGAAGCAAATGCAGATACCTGGAAAATGGCAAAAATGAACATGGCGATTCGTGGCATTGAAGCTGATTTTGGACCACATCAAGCGGACACATTCAGCAATGATCTGCATAAAACCTTGAAGGCTGATTTCATTCTGGCAAATCCTCCATTCAACTATCATCCGTGGGGACAGGAACGCTTGACAGAAGATGTTCGCTGGAAATATGGCGTACCACCTGCAAATAATGCGAACTATGCCTGGATTCAGCATATGATTCATCACCTTGCACCGAACGGAAAAATCGGGCTTGTACTTGCAAATGGTGCATTGAGTACGCAGTCAAGCGGTGAAGGTGAAATCAGAAAGAGAATCATTGAAGATGATTTAATTGAGGGAATTGTTGCAATGCCGACACAGCTTTTCTATTCCGTTACAATTCCTGTTACACTCTGGTTTATTTCCAAAAATAAAAAGCAAAAAGGGAAAACACTTTTCATTGATGCCCGTAAAATGGGATTTATGGTGGACAGAAAGCATCGAGATTTTTCAGATGAGGATATTGCAAAGCTTGCGGATACTTTTACTGCTTTTCAGAATGGCGAATTGGAAGAAGTCAAGGGTTTCTGTGCCGTTGCGACAACAGAAGAGATTGCAAAACAGGATTATATTTTAACGCCGGGTCGGTATGTTGGTATTGAAGAACAGGAAGATGATGGAGAACCTTTCAATGAAAAAATGAAACGTCTGACTTCTGAACTTTCTGAAATGTTTGAAAAATCCCATGAGCTTGAAAATGAGATTTGTGAAAAATTGGGGGCAATTGGGTATGAAATATAAACTTGGTGATATTTCTATAATAAACCCTCGTGAAACCATAAAAAAGGAACTATTGCGAAAAAAGTTGACATGGCTGTTTTGCAACCATTCACGAGAAAAATCCCATCTTTTGAATTGTTGGAATATAAAGGCGGAACTAAATTTAGAAATGGTGATACAATAATGGCAAGAATAACACCTTGCCTTGAAAATGGAAAAACATCACAAGTCAGTATACTTGATGATAATGAAATTGGATTTGGTTCTACAGAATATATTGTATTTAGAGCAAAAGAGGGAATATCCGATTGTAATTTTTTATATTATCTTGTTTGTAGTGATATAGTAAGAGATCCTGCTATTAAATCAATGGTTGGTTCATCAGGTAGACAACGTGTTCAGACTGATGTTATTCAAAATCTTGAAATTGACTTGCCCTCACTCGAAATTCAGAAACAAATAGCTTCAATTTTTTCTGCCCTTGACGAAAAAATCGAATTTAATAATCGGATAAATGAAAATTTAGAATCGCAGGCTCAGGCGATTTTCAAGTCTTGGTTTGTGGATTTCGAACCGTTTGGCGGCGTTATGCCTGAGAAATGGATCGAAAAATCAGTTTACGACCTTGCTGAGTATATCAATGGTGCAGCATTCAAGAAAAATGAATATAGCACAGAAGGGATTCCCATTATAAAAATAGCTGAATTAAAGAATGGAATAACTGATTCAACGCAATATTGTTGTATTGAAAAAGATGAAAAATATTACTTTGACAATAAGGCTATTCTTTTCTCATGGTCTGGAAATCCAGAAACCTCAATAGATACATTTTTATGGTATAGAGGAAAAGCCATTCTTAATCAACATACATTTCGAGTGGTATCAAAATATAATGCTCCAGCTTTCACTTATTTCTTGTTAAAATATTTAAAGCCTAAATTTACGCACATTGCAAGTAACAAACAAACAACAGGATTAGGTCATGTCACTGTTTCTGACTTGAAAAAGCTACAATTTTCTTACAGTACAGATGCCATTGAAGAATTTGAGAAGATGTCAAAGCTGTTGTTTGATATGATCTACAACACATATGTAGAAAGCAATCGCCTCTCCAAACTTCGTGATGTGCTCTTACCAAAACTTATGAAAGGTGAAATAGACGTTTCAAAAGTCAAGATTTAAGCCGCTGATAGTTGTAAATTTTCATTTTTATTCTCATAATAAAAAAATTGAAAGGAACTGACAAAATGGCAGCCTTTTATACAGAGTCTGACTATGAAAACGCTTTAATGGAGCTGTTTGGAAATATGAAATTGTCAATAACACTTGACACATTAACCGCAAGGATTTTGAAGTTAAGCAGCGATAGTCAAAGCGGAATATGAAGTGCCTGAAACATGCGGATTCTTCCGTAATTTGCGTTTTCTTCGTCCGCAGCATGGATCTTCAGCATTGCATCTGCCAGCGGCTGATACTTCCATGGCTTCTTTTTGCGTTTCAGATAATCATAGAAAGCCTGTCTGCTGACTTGCAGCGTGTTGCAGTAAAAACTGATCTTTCCGATGTTTCTGCCATCATCTGTCCGGATCGCAATATACATCAATCTTTGTTTTTTCCCGATCTCTGACGGCCGGCAGCGAAAAAAGCCGCTGCATCCTCCAAAAAACTCATTCATTTCGCTTAGCCGCTTGTTTTCTTTTTCCAATGCTTTGATCCGCTTTTTCAGCTGCTGATTCTCTTTAGCAATGCTCAATGCTTCTTCCGGGATGCGTTCACCGCAGCCAATATCCAGCTCGGCTGTTTTTACTTTTTGTATCCAGCCACACAGCGTATTTACGGGTATCTGAAGTTCATTCGCTGCTTTTACCGCACCTATCTTTTTTGCAAGCTTTACTGCCTGCACTTTGTACTCATTTTCATATTGTTTATTTTCTGACACTCCTTTTTCCTCCATTTTTTTCTTTTTCTATTTTATCCCTTTGAGATTAGGGTGTCAAGTTTTATTATACTACATCAGTTTGGATATAAAAAAGCACTTAACCTTTTGTATCAAAGGTTAAGTGCAGTTATGGTGGAGGCGACGAGAATTGAACTCGTGTCCGAAAACAAATCCGCACAACTTTCTACGAGCGTAGTTTATCTACATTGATTCCCTTTCAAAACCGCCGGCAAACAGGCTGCTAAGAAAGGTAGTTCAAATCCGATCCTGCGGTGTGAACAGGCCGCCGGAACGTTCACCACTGCAATGATGCCGCAGCGTAGACCGTGGTACTCCTACGGGCGACAGTAGCTGACTTAGGCAGCTACCTGCAGGCTCTTGTTAAAGCTTACAGAAAAGTTCTTTTTAGCGTTTAATTTTAAACGTGCCGCTGTTTAAAGAGATGCGACAATCTCTGCTCGCTTATCATGCTTCATCGTCCCCGTCGAAACCGTTACGCCCCCATAAAGCAGGTGAACCTGTTTCCCGAATGCTGCACACAGCAGCGGGGAAGTGAGACTGATTACTGATTCTGCTCCTTGACGGCACGGCGAATCTGACGCTGGGCATCCTGCTTTGCCGATGTCTGCCGCTTATCATAGAGCTTTTTGCCCTTGCAAAGACCCACCTGCACCTTCACTCTGGAATCCTTGAAATACAGAGAGAGGGGGACAAGTGTCAGTCCGTCCTGCTTGACCTTGCCGAACAGCCGCAGAATCTCCTGATGATGCATCAGAAGCTTCCGGACACGCATAGGATCTGTGCGGAAAAGCCCGTCTTTCTCGTAAGGGGAGATGTGCATTCCCTTGACATACAGCTCGCCGTCTGTAATGTCGCACCACGCATCCTTTAAATTGACGTGCCCGAGGCGAATGGATTTCACTTCGTTGCCTTGCAGGGCAATGCCGGCTTCATACCGTTCCAGAATGAAGTACTCATGTCTTGCCTGTCGATTGTCGCAAATCTGTTTGGTTCCCTTGGTCTGCATGATCCTGCACTCCTTCCACGAGATATGATATTTTATTATATCACGATTTTATGGAGATGTCAAGCGCTTTTTTTGTAAAAACAGCACGGTCATCCCGATACCAGTACTCCGGCTCGCCGGAAAATTGCAGCATGGCACATTCCGAGATGGTCTGCTTCAGGCGTTCGATCTCATTTTCTGTGCTGCAATCCGAGATCACTTTCAGGAGATTCACGGAACACCCGTCTGCCCAGCCGCTGTACTGCAAAAAAACATACGCTGGTTTGCCATTCGTGAGAAGCACGTACTCCCGAATCTGGGGATTTCGAATCTGCGGCACGACCATGCTTCCGTATTCTTCTGCCAGTGCGCTGCGAAACTTTTGATCTTGCTCCTGCTCCTCCAGGCGAACCTCAATCCAATCAATCTGTTTCAGCCGATCGCCACGCACAGTAAAGCGATCCAGACGCAAGGGGAACCCCTCATAACTGGCGAGCTCCAGCGACTGTAATCGACGCAGTGTGTCGTCATCGAGATAGAGAAACTGCGTCGCACAGGGCAGGGAACGGGAATGCGCATATTCCGCATCATTGGTATAGGAAAAATCCACCCGTTTCATTGGAACCCCTTCATTCAAAAACATTCTAGCCGGTACACTATTGCTCAGAATTGGTCAAACTTCCTCGTGATGATAGACCTTCGCCAAAAATTCCTCCAAATTGTTTGCAACCACAGTGACGGAATTGCCCATTTCGTTGTCTACCAAGACAATGCGAGGTTCGCCGTTTTCATCCACCATGCGGAAATCCATAAAATACATGTCGTGTCCTGCGGATTGTGTTTCGCCAAATGGAATACCGATGTTCGGATATTCCCATTCGGAGATCCAGTTGTCATACATATCTGCAATGCTGCCCTTTTTGGAGGAGATGCCATAAATCACAGAAAGCCAGCTTTCGTCAAACTCGTCGAAGTTGATCATACCGCCATTTTGGATTTTCAGCAGTTCCAGATACGAGCGGGGGAATTTCCAGCCGATGGATTGTTCGGTTTGTTTCAATTCCTCCTCGGTAAAAGGCGGAAATGTGTGTGCTTCATCTTCGATCAAAAGTTCTTTGACATTGATCTTATCCCAAAAATGCATATTGTACACCTCCATAACTTTTATCTTCGTTCCCGCATCATAATTCTTCAACACCCGATTGAGAAAACAGATTGAAGCGAGTGATTCCAAACAGTTTCCCGATTGTTTTTGGGTCTCCTCCCGCAATCAGGCGCAGAGCGTTTCCTTATGCTTTTGCTTTCTGGAGTACTTTTTCTTATCCGGAACGACCTGCGTTGCCGGATTTACCGTACCCCAGTCGCCACGCCGCATGCGGTTCAGTTCCTTTTGTTTTTTCTTGCTGAGTTTTTCAAATGGTATGAATTTTTCCATATGGTTTCCTTTCTCCGAAATCCGGCGGGGGACACGGTGTGCCGTGTCCATCGGTCTGTGAGCCTGCCTGTATTATACCATAATCACCCCACAAGTTTCAAGAGTAGTTCAAATTTTTCCGCAAAAAACGTGAGTTTCCCCCCCCCTTGAAAAATCCGGCGGATTATGGTATACTGAAAGTACTTGGAAAATTGGAGTTGGACCAATTAATATAAATAGACAAGGAGTTTTTATGGAAGAAATTAAAGAAATACTTGGGAGTTCTTATGATACATACTTCAAAATGACCAATGGACAAATCTTTGTAGCTAGTTCGGAATTTCGTGCAAAATCAGGAGAAATAGATGGCTTTATCGTTTATAAAGAAGGAATTAAAGATTATAACACCGGAATAGCCTTAACGCAGCAGGAAATATCAGAGCTAGTTGAACAATATGAAAAGTATAAACTAACACATACTGATGTTGTTGATTGGGCTTGGTTAGATTAATACTTTCTACGTGCAAATAACCCGATAAATTCCGTTTTAATATCAGTGATTACTATAATTTTCTATCGTAAAATCAAACTTACCTCCTGCGGATGGAGAAAAGCCGCAGGCGATAAGCATATATAAAAGCCTGACTGCTTAGAGCAGTACGCATGAAAATTACTTTTTATGTTCGTTTTTTAATAAGTGAAGTTGCATTTATATTTTACTTGTGGTAGAATAAATAAGAAAGCTGCTGTCATACTATGATGATTAAATTTGAATTTGATTTTAGGGAGGAATTAAGATGAACATTGCTATACTTGGAATAGGTCATATTGCTGAAAAAATGGCTGCTGCTATAAGTGGTCTTGATGATAATTATAAACCATACGCAGCGGCTTCAAGAAGTATTGAAAATGCAACAAGGTTTGCTAAAAAATGGAGATTTGAAAAATCATATGGTTCATATAAAGATTTGCTTGATGATGAAAATATAGATTTGGTTTATATAGCCACGCCTCATTCATTTCATTATGAACAGGCATTGATGTGTTTAAATGCTGGTAAAAATATACTTGTTGAAAAAGCTTTTACAGCAAATTATTTTCAGGCAAAGGAAATTCTTGATATTTCAAAATCAAAAAAATTGCTTGCAGCCGAAGCAATATGGACACGATATATGCCGAGCAGATATATTTTAAATGAACTTATTGAAAGTAGAATAATTGGCGATGCAATTTCTGTTACTGCAAGCCTATGCTATCCAATTGAGAATATAAAACGTCTACGAGATCCATCACTTGCAGGAGGAACTTTGCTTGACTTAGGGATATATCCTCTGAATTTTTCATCAATGATTTTTGGAAACAAAATCAAATCACTTAACGGCAACTGCATTAAACTCGAAACAGGAGTTGATGCTCAGGAATCTGTATCCATAGAATATGAAAATGGCAGTTTTGCAAGTCTTTTCAGTTCAATTAGAACTCCAGGTGACAGAAATGGTGTGATTTATGGAACAAAGGGATATATCACTGTACAGAATATAAATAATCCTGAAATAATACGTGTTTATAATTCTGACCATGAAATGGTAAAAGAAATTTTTTCTCCGTCACAGATAAACGGATATGAATATGAGCTTATGGCTTGCCATGATGCAATTATGAATGGTGAATCTGAATGTAAGGATATGCCGCATTCTGAAACCCTTGAAATTATGAGACAGATGGATTATCTTCGTGATTTGTGGGGCATAAAATATCCTTTTGAATGATACGTATTTCTTAGCAGCATATGATACGTATTTCTTAGCAGCATGACGTTTAAATTCCAGTTTACAAAGAGCCTTTCAGAAACACCGCACAAACGCCTTGGGAAATGATGGGATGAAAATGACAATATGGAATCCGTGGCATGGATGCCGCAAGTACAGCGAGGGCTGCGAGCACTGCTACATGTACTATCTCGATGCCCAGCGGGAGCGGGACGGCAGCGAGATCTACCGCACCAAGACAAACTTCAATCTCCCGCTGAAAAAGACACGGCAGGGCACTTACAAGATTCCGGCGGGGACGATGCTGCACGTGTGCATGACCTCGGATTTCTTTCTGGAGGAGGCGGATGCGTGGCGGGTGGAGGTCTGGGAGATGATACGTCAGCGTCCGGACATCTTGTTCTGGATTCAGACCAAGCGGGCGGAACGCATTGCAGCGCACCTGCCGGAGGACTGGGGCGCAGGCTGGGACAACGTCACCCTGTGCGTTACCACCGAGAACCAGACACGGGCGGACGAACGGCTGCCGATCCTGCTGGACATTCCGGCAAGGCACAAGGCGTTTATGATCGCCCCGATCCTGTCGGAGGTGCACGTGGAAAAGTTCCTTGCCACGGGGCAGTTCTCCCAAGTCCTGTGCGACGGCGAGAACTACGACGGACAGCGTCCTTGCGATTTTGCGTGGGTGCAGTCCCTCCACGACCAGTGCCGGGATGCCGGCGTGCGGTTCGATTTTATCGGGACGGGAAACGTGTTCCGCAAGGACGGAAAGGTGTACCATATCCCGAAAGCCTATCAGCGGGTACAGGCGCAGCGCTCCGGACTGTCGTATCCGCCGGGGGATACCAGCGTTCCCATGCAAAAGCGCTGCCGTACCTGTCAGAGAAGATTCCGCTGCAATGGCTGTCACTGGTGCGGAAAATGCGGAAACGAAGAAGGAGGCAACTCATGAACACGTTCCAAATTCAGCTGGCGGGAAAAATCATCGAACTCTCTGCGCAGTATCCGTATCTTTTGACGTATTGCAGCGAATACCTTGTGACGGGAACGCCGGATCTCTCCATTGCCGTTCAGCCGGCGGACATCGCCTTTGAACGGGAAAAATCCAGACGAGAGGATTTGCGGGAGGGAATTCCGGTGCGGGGGTTCTCCGATGACTGTCTGGAGGCGACTGCGGCATACCGGAAAATTGCCGATGCGCTGCTGGCATACGACATCCTCGTGTTCCACGGCTCTGCCGTTGCTGTGGACGGCGTTGGCTATCTGTTTACGGCGAAGTCCGGTACGGGAAAATCCACCCACACGGCGCTCTGGCAGACATACTTCGGCGAACGTGCTGTCATGATCAATGATGATAAGCCGCTGCTCGCAGTCACGGCGCAGGGGGTTACTGTATCCGGAACGCCGTGGAACGGAAAGCATTTTCGTGGCACCAATATGTCTGCACCGCTGCGTGCCATCTGTATTCTGGAACGTGCTGAGGAAAATCGCATCGAGCCCATCTCGGCAAAGGTAGCGTATCCCATGCTGGTACAGCAGGTGAACCGTCCGTCTGACCCGCAGAAGCTCCAGAAGACGCTCCGGCTCATTGACCGGCTTTCGGGACAGGTGCGGCTGTTCCGGCTGGGCTGTAATATGGACATCTCCGCCGTTGAAACGGCGTATCGTGGGATGCGCCCGGAGGCGTGACGGACAGACGGTTAGGATGCCGTATGCAATGCCGTGACGAATCCTGTTGACAGAGAACGATTTTTGTTTTTTATGGTATTTCGTTTGACAATGTATGAAAACTGTGTTATACTAAAATTGCAGCAAAGTCCAAAGCTGTAAAAATATTTGTTCTACGCAGCGCACCCACCGAGGCTTCTGGCTCCGGTGGGTGCGTTGTGTCTGTTTTTGGGGAAAACTCATTGCAGCGGTTCTACGATTATTTGCAGCGTCATGGGCTGATCGGCGGGGATGCAGTATTCCTCGTGCACCGGCGCACCCCAGGAATCGTCGCCGCCAACGCCCATTTGCTTGGCAGCAATGCGCACCCATGTGTACCGGACACGGGGCAGCTCATCCAGATGCAGGGCGTTTTCCAGCTCGTAGGCGCCGTGGGGTATGACAATGCGCTCTATTTCAGCCGCCTGTTCCGCAAGCATATCGGGATGTCCCCCAGAGAATACCGCAGGGCGCACGTCACACCGGATGAAAAACACCCCTGCTGACAGATGCCGGCAGAGGTGTCCAAATATTTTCTATCGTTATCGGTTCCAGCCAATGGCAATGGCGAGGATGGGAAGCAGTACCAGCAGGGTGTTGCGGTACATCTTCTTGCGCAGCCGTTTCCACTCGGTGAAGGTCATTGCCCTGACTCTCGGTGTGCGGAGGAGCACCAGCATAAGGTCGGAGGCGATGTAGATGAAGTAGGCGTTGATGGTGAAGAGGTAAAATGCTCCCAGCAGCATCCGGAGATTTCCGTTGGCGATGGCATAGCCGCAGGTGCACAGGGGCGGCATCAGCGCCGTGGCGATGGCAACGCCGGGGATGATGTTGTTGGACTTGTCCTTTCGGGTCTGTCCGACAATGCCGGCAATGCCGCCGGCGAGGGCAATCAGCACATCAAAGAAGTTCGGGTTGGTGCGGGCGAGAAGCTGTTCCGTGGATTCCTTGACAGGGGACAGCAGAAAGTAGACGGTGGCGGTCGCCACACTCATGAAAATCTGCACCGCAAAGCCCACGGCGTGCCGCTTTACCAGATAGGCATCGTTGGAGGCAGTGCCGTAGGAGATCGCCAGAATGCTCCCCATCAGCGGGGAGATCAGCATGGCGCCGATGATGACTGCCACGGAGTTGGTGTTGAGTCCCACCGAGGCGATCAGAATCGCACAGATCATAACCACCATATTGGTGCCGGTGATCTTTCCGCCGCTCAGGATGCGATCCCGAATTTCCTCGTTGGAGGCGGCATCCTCGGTGATGGAAAACATTTTTTTCAGGACGGCAGACAGCGTTTCACGCTCCCGCTCCAGTTCTTCTCGATGCTTCACGAGATCACTCCTTTTGACTGCGTCGAAAAAGCGCTTGACTTTCTCGGTGCAGTATGGTATAATAAGCTTGTTGTCATCTTGCCGCCGTGGCGGAATAGGCAGACGCAGCGGACTTAAAATCCGCCGATCATTGCGATCGTACCGGTTCAAGTCCGGTCGGCGGCACCAGTTGCACAGAGAGGGTACAAACATTGGTTTGTGCCCTCTTTTTTGCGTTTACCACAGGGAGAGGGCGGATTCCTGTAAGATCAGGGTGGTAGAACCGCCGTTCAGCCCGAAGCTTTTCCGGAGAATGCGGGGGTGCTTCAGCTCCCGCCGGACGAATTTCTGGAGCGCCTGTCCGCTGTTACAGCCGTGGATGACCTCGATCTGCACCGTGTCCTTGGGACAGGTTTTCAGCAGCTGCTGTATCCGCTTGCGTGCCTCGGAAACTGTCATGCCGTGCAGGTCGATGGTGATGCAGCGGTCATGCTTCATGGTATCCGTCCTCCTCCTGCATCCGGAGAAAGTCCTCCGCCAGCTGTTCCGCCTGTGCGTAGGACTCCAGATGGTAGCAGCGGTTGCGGAATTGTGCTGCCCCACGCATGCCGGTCATGTACCACGCCGCATGCTTTCGTGCCTCCCGAATGGCGACCTCCGGCGGCTTCTGGGGGTTGCATTCCAGAATGAGCCGGACATGGCGCAGCATGGTGTCCATGCGCTCCTGCAATGTGGGAAGCGTCGCTGGTGCGCCGTCCATGGCTGCGGCGATCTCCCGGAACAGAAAGGGATTGCCATAGCTGCCACGTCCCACCATGACCATATCGCAGCCGGTCTGCTCGTACATGGCGCAGCAGTCCGCCGCCGTGCGGATGTCACCGTTGCCGATGACAGGAATGGAAACATGCTGCTTGACCTCCCGAATGGCGTCCCAGTCGGCATTGCCGCTGTAGAGCTGCGCCTTGGTGCGTCCGTGAACAGCGATGGCAGCAGCGCCGGCATCCTCCATTGCCTGTGCAAAGGGGACGGCATTGCGGCAGGTGTCGTCCCAGCCCAGCCGGAATTTCACCGTGACCGGAACGCTGCTCTCCCGGCAGACGGCACGGACGATCTCCTGTGCCAGCGACGGATTGCGCATGAGGGCGCTGCCGGAGCCGGTGGCGATGACCTTGTGCACCGGACAGCCCATGTTGATGTCGATCCAGTCCGGCTGGTACTGCTGCACCATGGCGGCAGCACGTGCCATGAATTCCGGTTCGCTGCCGAACAGCTGGATTCCCATAGGGCGCTCCTCCGGCGTGATGGCGCACAGCTCCGCCGAGCCTTTGTCGCCGTAGCAAAGTCCCTTGGCGGATACCATCTCGCTGACGGCGGCAGCAGCGCCGAAGCTGCGGCAGAGCAGCCGGTACGCACGGTCTGCCACCCCTGCCATGGGCGCAAGCATGGCGGTTCTCGGCATGGAAACGCTGCCGAACGAAAAGATTTGATGCATGCGGATACCTCCCCCTGATGTTATCCACTTATTATAGCACATTCCTGTGGAATCGTCAAGAAATGTGTGGAAAAAAGAGACACCCGCCTGAACTGCGCCGAAATCGCCCGAAATGGAAACTTTCTCCGGACATTGTGTAAATTTTCGTTCATAGTTGTACGCCGGCGTACAACTTTTGCCACCGGAACGCCTATTTATAGAGGGGCACTTCGCAGATGTCCCCATGGAAAGGAGAAACAGATCATGAAAAAGAAGAAAGGGTTTATCCTGTACGCAGACTATCAGAAGCACATCCTCCAGCTGTCCAACGCCGAGGTGGGCAAGCTTTTCAAGGCGGTTTTCGCCTACGTCAATGGCGAGGAATTTGAGGTGCAGCTTACTTCGGCGGGGAGCATGGCGTTCTCATTTATCAAGGAGCAGATCGAACGTGACCGTGAAAAGTGGGAACTCACCTGTCAGAGGCGCTCCGAAGCGGGGAAGAAAGGAGGTGCGCCCAAGGGCAACCAGAACGCCGCAAAAAGACGGGGAGAATCCAAAACAACCAAAAACAAGCAAAAACAAGCAAAACAACCTGATACTGAGAATGATACTGTTACTGATACTGATATAGTATCAGTAACAGAGGAAAAAACAGAGAACAGACAGGCACCGCCATGCAGTACCGCCCCCGACGGGTCGGAACTGCATGACGCTGAGGAAGCGGAAATCATTCCGTGGGATGAGATCGACTTCGATCTGGTGTAAGAACCTGTCTTCACAAGCGTGTGCACATGCCTTTCGGAAAAAGGACTGGAATTCTTTTGGCTTTTGTGCTATACTAAAAGGGTATTCGAAAAAAATCCGGTCGCTGGAGCAGTGATCCGGAAGTGGGAGGAACGCAATGAAACTACTTGCCATTGACGGAAACAGCATTCTGAACCGTGCGTTCTATGGCATACGACCCCTCAGCAATACCAGAGGGGTCTATACCAATGCAATCTTTGGCTTTATGAATATCTATCTGAAACAGGTGGCGGAGGCAAAGCCGGACGCCATCGCCGTTGCCTTTGACCTGCGCCAGCCGACGTTTCGGCACAAGGCAGTCGCCACCTACAAGGCGAACCGCAAGGGTATGCCGGAGGAGCTTGCCATGCAGCTGCCCTATGTCAAACAGCTGCTCACGCTGCTGGGCGTGCAGGTGGTGACCTGTGAGGGCTATGAGGCGGACGACATCCTCGGCACGCTGGCGGCTGCCTGTACGGCACAGCATGCGTCCTGCGACATCCTCACGGGAGATCGGGACAGCTTGCAGCTGGTGCGGGAGAACGTCACCGTGCGCCTTGCTACCAATAAGGAGACCATCCTCTTTACGCCGGAGCGATTTCAGGAGGAGTACGGCTTTGCACCTCTGTCCCTCATCGACCTGAAAGCGCTTATGGGGGACAGCTCGGACAACATTGCCGGTGTCGCCGGTGTGGGACAGAAAACTGCCTCCAAGCTGATTCAGGCGTGGGGAACGGTGGAGAATCTCTATGCCCATCTGGAAGAGGCGGGTCTGACCAAATCGGTGCACACAAAGCTGGTCAGCGGACAGGATGCCGCCAGAGAGAGCAAATGGCTCGCCACCATCGTGACGGATGTTCCGGTGGACACGGCGCTGGAGGACTATGTGCCGAAGCCCGTCCAGGCGGAAAAGGTGCGGGAGCTGCTGCTGGAACTGGAGATGGCAAAGCTGCTGGAAAAGCTGAAGCTGTCCGACAGCGCCGAAGCAGCGCCGGCACAGGAGACACATGCGCCGGAAGCCGCTGTGACACTTACAGAAGCCCCGCTGACGGCGGAGGTGCTGGAGGCGCACAAGACCTCGCAGGAGCCGCTCTGCTGCCTGTGGGACGGACAGACGCTGCGGGTGCGGTATCCGGATGCGCCGGAGTACATCTACGTCACCGCAGAGCCGGCGCTGTGGAAAGCGGTCTTTCAACAGCCCCACCTGACCTTTGGGGCAAAGCCGCAGTACCGCTTTCTGCTGGCGAACGGCGTGACACCGGACTGCGATGTACCGCCGGCGGAGGACGGGGAGATCGCAGCCTATCTGCTGAACCCCACCACCACCGCCTATGAGATTCCCCGTCTGTGCGTGACCTATCACGTGCCCTATCACAAGAGCCTCGGGGAGAACGCCGATCTGGAGGCGCTGCCGGCGCTGCACTGTGCCATGATGCAGCTGGTGCAGGAACAGGAGATGGCGCAGCTGCTGCACTATGAGAACCAGCTGACGGTAGTTCTCGCTGCCATGGAGCACACGGGCATCAGAATCGACCAGCAGGGCGTGCAGGCGTTTGGCATGTACCTCGCCGAGCAGATCGAGGAGATGCAGCAGATGGTCTATGACGAGGCGGGACATCCCTTCAACATCGGTTCGCCCAAGCAGCTGGGAACGGTGCTGTTTGAGGAATTGCAGCTGCCCCACGGGAAAAAGACCAAGACGGGCTATTCCACCAATGCGGACATTCTGGAAAAGCTGCGGGGCGAGTATGCAATTGTGGACGATGTGTTGAAATGGCGGCAGTACTCCAAGCTGAAATCCACCTATGTGGACGGATTGTTGAAAGCCGTTGGGGAGGACGGCAGAATCCACACTGTATTCAAGCAGACAGAGACCCGTACCGGACGCATCTCCTCCACAGAGCCGAATCTGCAAAACATTCCGGTGCGGACGGAGCTGGGCAGAAATATGCGCAAGTTCTTTGTGGCTCGGGAGGGCTGTGTGCTGCTGGATGCGGACTACAGCCAGATCGAACTGCGTCTGCTTGCCAACCTCAGCGGTGACCGGCAGATGCGGGAGGCGTTCCTCAGCGGGGCAGACATCCACGCAGCCACAGCAGCGCAGGTGTTCGGGATGCCGCCGGAGCTGGTGACTCCCGCCATGCGCAGCGATGCCAAGGCGGTGAACTTCGGGATTCTCTACGGCATGGGGGCATTCTCTCTGTCGCAGGACATCCACGTCTCGGTGCGGCAGGCGAACCAGTATATCCAGAACTATATGGCGCAATTCCCCAGCGTGGGGGCATTTATGGAGAAAACGGTGGAAAACGCCAGACTGAACGGCTATGTGACCACCTATTTCAAGCGCCGCCGTCCGGTGCCGGAGCTGATCTCCTCCAATAAGATGGTACAGGCAGGCGGAAAGCGCATTGCCATGAACACGCCCATTCAGGGCACGGCGGCAGACATCATCAAGCTGGCAATGATTGCTGTTTACCGGCGGCTGCAGCGGGATGTGCCGGACGCACGGCTGATTTTGCAGGTGCACGACGAACTGATCGTGGAAGTGCCGCAGGCGCATGCGGTACAGGCGGCACGGGTGCTTGGCGAGGAGATGCAGAACGTGGTGAAGAATTTCCTGCGTCCGGAGCAGCAGGCGGAATTTCCGGTGCCGCTGACGGCAGATGTGAGCATGGGGGAGAGCTGGTATGAGGCAAAGGGTTGAGATCTCTGCGGCAGAGGGACAGGATGCGGCGGAACTGGCGGCACTGGCGAAGCAGTGCTTTCCGGATCCGTGGTCGGAGGGCATTTTCCGACAGACGCTCTGCTGCTGTTACAACCGCATCTGGTGCGCCAGACAGAACGGGACGCTCTGCGGCTATGTGGCGGTGTCGCATACGGGCAATGCGGTGAATCTGGACGACATCGCCGTGCACCCGGATTTCCGGCGGCAGGGCATCGGCAGGCAGCTGCTGGACTTTGCGCACGGGCAGTTTCCGGCGCAGGAATTCTGGCTGGAGGTGCGGGAGTCCAACGCTCCGGCAATTGCGCTCTACCAGTCCGAGGGCTATGCGCAGGCGGGCTTCCGGAAGCGGTACTACCACAATCCGGAGGAGGGCGCTGTGCTGATGACACGAACCGTAAAACGAAATGGAGAAGAGAAAGATGCTGATATTAGGAATTGAAAGCTCCTGCGATGAAACCGCAGCGAGCGTTGCACGGGATCACACGGAGATTCTCTCCAATGTGGTTTCCTCACAGGTGGAGGAACATAAACTGTACGGCGGCGTTGTGCCGGAGATTGCCTCCCGCCGGCACTGCGAAAACGTGCTGCCGGTGGTGCAGAAAGCGCTGGACGATGCCGGCGTGACGCTGGCGGAGCTGGACGGTATTGCCGTGACGGCGTACCCCGGACTCATCGGCGCACTGCTGGTGGGGGTGAATTTTGCCAAGGGGCTGGCGCTCACCGCCGGAAAGCCCCTTGTGCCGGTACACCATCTGGCGGGACACATCGCCTCCAACTACATCGCCCATCCGGAGCTGAAGCCGCCCTACCTCTGTCTGGTGGTCAGCGGCGGCCACAGCCATCTGGTGGAGGTGCTGAGCTACACCACATTCCGGATTCTGGGACGCACCAGAGATGATGCGGCGGGAGAGTGCTTCGACAAGTGCGCCCGTGCCATGGGCTATCCCTATCCCGGCGGCATCCATCTGGATAAGGCATCCAAAAACGGCAATCCGGATGCGTTCCCTCTGCCCAAGCCGAAGATCGCCGGGAACGCCTATGACTTCAGCTTCTCCGGTCTGAAAACCGCTGTGGTCAACCTCCTGCACAACACGGCGCAAAAGGGCGGCACCATCTGCAAGGAGGATCTTGCCGCATCGGTGCAGGCGACCATCGCCGGAATCCTCACGGAGCACACCATGCGTGCCGCCAGAGAACACGGCTATTCCACCATTGCCGTTGCCGGCGGCGTCTCCGCTAACAGCGGCGTTCGTGCCGCAATGCAGGAGGCGTGCGATAAGTGGGGCTACCGGCTTTACCTGCCGCCCCTGCATCTGTGCGGCGACAACGGCGCAATGATCGCCTGCGCCGGCTCCTACGCCTTTGATGCCGGTATCCGTGCCGATTCCAGCCTGAACGCCAGCGCAACCATGGAACTGACGGCGTGGGGCGAATTGGGAGCTGTGAAAAATTAGACAGCTTGCCCCAAATTGTCCATCAGTCAAGAACATATGGCGATTATTCATGAACACATTCTGAATATTGACAGGATTTTTCGGAAAATGCTTGACAGGTGCGCCGAATCTGGGTATAATAATTTGTGAAGGGACTTTGTGAGAAGTCCCCGGGAAAGCAGTTGAGATTTCTGCGAGAATTTAGGAGGTAGAACCAATGGCATTGACAAACAATAAAAATGTATTGCAGTGGGTTGACGAAATGGTCGCTCTGACAAAGCCGGAAAAGGTCGTATGGATCGACGGCTCTAAGGAACAGCTGGATGCCCTGACAGAAGAAGTAACTTCTCTGCCGGAAGGCAACCGTGACAAGATGTACAAGCTGAATCCGGAGAAGCTGCCGGGCTGTCTGTACCACCGTACTCTCCCGAACGACGTTGCACGTGTAGAAGATCGTACTTTCATCTGCACCAAGACCAAGGAAGGCGCTGGCCCGACCAACAACTGGATGGATCCGGAAGAGATGAAGGCAAAGCTCATCCCGCTGTATGACGGCGTAATGAAGGGCAGAACCATGTACGTGATCCCGTACTCCATGGGCCCGATCGGTTCGCCGCTGGCTAAGGTTGGCGTTGAGCTGACTGACTCTATTTATGTTGTTCTGAACATGAACATCATGACTCGTATGGGCGTACAGGCTTTCGAGAATCTGGGCGAAACCTCCAACGACTTCGTTCGTGGTCTGCACTCCAAGGCTGATGTTGATCCGGAGAACCGTTATATCGTTCAGTTCCCGGAGGAAAATACAATTTGGTCCATCAACTCTGCTTACGGCGGAAATGTTCTGCTGGGCAAGAAGTGCTTCGCTCTGCGTATTGCTTCCTTCCAGGGCAAGAACGAGGGCTGGATGGCTGAGCACATGCTGATCCTGGGCGTTCAGAAGCCGGACGGCGAAACCAAGTATATCACTGCTGCTTTCCCGTCTGCCTGCGGTAAGACCAATCTGGCTATGCTGATCCCGCCGGAGGGCTACAAGAAGAACGGCTACAAGGTATTCACTGTCGGCGACGATATCGCATGGATGAAGCCGGGCAAGGACGGCAGACTGTATGCCATCAATCCGGAGAACGGTTTCTTCGGCGTTGCACCGGGTACCAACGAGCACTCCAACCCGAACGCTCTGGCTTGCACCAAGTCTGGCACCATCTTCACCAACGTTGCTCTGAACAACGCAGACAACACCGTTTGGTGGGAGAAGCTGGACAAGAATCCGCCGGTTGACGCAACCGAGTGGACTGGCAAGAAGGTAAACGGTCCGGAATTCATCGCTGAAGGCGGCAAGCTGGCTCACCCGAACTCCAGATTCACCTCTCCGGCAAAGAACTGCCCGTGCCTGTCTCCGGAATTCAACAATCCGGAAGGCGTGCCGATCTCCGCTATCATCTTCGGCGGCCGCCGTGCATCCACCACTCCGCTGGTATATCAGTCCTTCGACTGGACACACGGCACCTATATGGGTTCTGCTGTTTCTTCTGAAACAACCGCAGCAGCTACCGGTGCAGTCGGCGTTCTGCGTCACGACCCGATGGCAATGAAGCCGTTCATTGGTTACAACGTAGGTGACTACTGGGCACACTGGCTGGAAATGGGCGAAAAGCTGGGCGACAAGGCTCCGAAGATCTTCAACGTAAACTGGTTCAAGACCGACGATGAGGGCAACTTCCTGTGGCCGGGCTTTGGCGACAACATGCGTGTTCTGGACTGGATCATCAAGCGCTGCGAAGGCACTGTAGACGCTGTTGAAACTCCGATCGGTTTTGAGCCGAAGCCGGAGGACATCAACGTTGACGGTCTGGTTTATGAGGGCAAGCAGTTCACTTCCGACGATATCGCAGACCTGCTGAAGCTGGATATGGATAAGTGGGAAGCTGAAATCACGGAAATGCGCAGATACTATGATGAGGACATCAAGGCAAAGGGCGGCAACATCCCGAATGCCCTGTACGAACAGCTGGATAAGCTGGAAGACCGCATCAAGAAGGCTGCAAAGTAAGTTCCATCACTTGTATTTTTTGCGGTAATACACCGCATTCCTGAAAAAGGGCATTCCTGTCAATCGGCAGGGGTGCCCTTTCTGTTTTTTCACGCAAATCACTTTTGCCTCCCCTGAAAGGGGAGGGGGACCGCCGATAGGCGGTGGAGAGGTTTTTTCGTAAAATTTTTTATGATGTTTTCGGTATTAAGTGGGGAAACCCCTCAGTCAGTGCTACGCACTGCCAGCTCTTACTGAGCGGTCCCCTTTGTCACTTCGTGACATTTCCCCATTCCATGGGGAATCACCCCTTTCAGGGGAGCCTCATTTGTTTCACTTTATGCTTTTACGCAATCTAAACCAGCATATTTTGGGGATTAGTTTCGTTCCTGTATCTGAATGTGAAATTCCAGCGCAGAGAGCACCTCGCTCCAGTCGTGGCTGGTGTAGAAGTGATGGCACTGGCTCCGCAGACACGCCTCCAGCCCCAACACATCCGCTTGTGCCTGCCGCACGGATTCGTCAATGGCGGTGCTGCAAAGGGCAGCGATGCGTTCCTGTGCGGCGGAAAAGTCGCCCTCCCCACGGAGCTGAATCTGGACGGTGACGTCAGCGTGGTCGCCGTGAGCCGCCGCTGCCAGCCGTGTGGAGGCAGATTGAATGCGGTACGTCTGCCGGTTTGCCGTGGCGATTTGTGCGGGGAAATTGTCCCCACGAATCCAGCAGAGACCGGCAGCAGCATCGGCGGAGAGGATGCTGCGGCGGGTTTTCGGGGTGAGAATTGCTGCTGTGAAGCCGTTCTCCGTGACCGTGGGAACCAGCGCCGTCTGACTGGTGCTGTCCATCTCCCGCAGGATGCCGAAAAGATTGGTTTGGGGCAGCACGCCGTTCTCCTCCGCACGGCGCAGCTGTTCGCCCAGCTGGCTGGTGTCCGTGTCGTCGAGGACGGTGCCGGCGGGCAGCAGCAGGACGTGACAGGAGGGCGAGAGCCGGTATTGTGTCATAAGGGAATCCAGCGTCCCGCTGAACGCCGCCTCGTGGTAGGCGATCAATTCCAAGTGCCCCAGAAACAGTGCTTTTCCCAGCGGAATCGCCGCCTGTTCCAGCGCTGTCTCCAAGGTGCTGCCGGTGCCGGAGGATACGGCAGATTCGGCGGAAAAGTCGTGGAGATGGACGGTCGGTTCGGCGATGCGGGACAGTTCTATCCCTTGGACGTAGGCACGATCCCGCACCTGCGTGGCACCGCAGCCGGTCAGCAGCAGTGCGCCGGTCAGAAACACGGGGAGAACGAGAAAACGCTTGTGTGTCATGGGGTTTTTCCTCCAAATTTTTGTCGGAGCAGCAGTCCGAGGGGAATCAGGCTGGTGAAGAGCACCATTGCGGCGATCTGCCACACGGTGGAGATGGAGAAGTGTGCGGCAGCTGCGGAGATGGCAAGCATCCCGCCGAGGCAGATGGTGCTGGCGTATTGCAGGCGGGGCAGCAGCTGGGCGAGGCATCTTGCGGCAAACACGGTGAACAGCGTGATGCGCAGCACGCACAGCATGACGAAAATCACCAGATAGAGGGCATCGGCACGTTGGGTGCTGAACGGCTGGGAAACGGAGATGGTGGAGAAAAAGGGCAGCGGCGAATGCGCCATGCGATCGCCAAGCACCGCCATGCCAAGCAGCGCCAGAAAGGCGAAGAGCCCCAGCTTTCCCGCCAGAAACTGCAGCGTGCTCCGAACCCGCCTGTGCGCCATTTGGTCGAAGAGCAGGAGGAGGGGCAGTTCGTCGGCGCATGCCATCTCCCGGAGAAAACCACGGAAGATGGTGTCGTCCGTGGAAAGGGAGAGGTTCTGCGGCTCTGCCTGCGGAACTGCGCCCAGCAGGAGTACCGCCAGCGCAAACAGCAGCAGCCCCAGAATCAGCGTGCTGCTTCTCGCCAGCGCACGGATGCCCAGCGACGCCGTGTAGATGCACACCAGCGCAATCAGGGCAGCAGCGAAAAATTTGCCGGAGACCGGAAGCGTCAGCGCATCGGAGGCACGCTGGAGCCGTACAAAGGACACGCCACCACGTACCAGCAGATAGCCCAGCAGCAGCGTCGAGAGCAGCCGGTGTTTTACGTCGCCGTCAGAGAGGGAGAAGCCCTGCCGGTACAGCAGGAAAATCGGCACGCACAACAGAAACTGGACTGCCACGGCAATGCCTGTGCCGAAGATGCCCTCCATCGTCCACGAGGCGGTCTGACACAAAATGGTAAAGGCGGCGGAGAGAAAGAGCATGGCAGACAGTTGGCTGGAGCGCAGACTATTCATGATATTCCTCCACAGTGAAATTTCCGGACTGCATCTTGCGGAAGCTGACACGGGTCAGGGTGTCCCGCAGCCCCTTGCGGTAGAGCGGTGCAACGGGTGCCATAATGGGGAAGCCGAAGCTCTCGCCGGCGCAGAGATTGAAGAGCACGGCTGCCCCCAGCAGGCTGATGCCGAATAGCCCCCAGATGCCGCCGGCAAATAGAAAGGCAAGGCGGAGCAGCGTGATGCTGGTGTTCAGGTCGGGGATGACAAAACCGCTGATGACGGCAATGGCGGTGACGGTCAGCATGGGGGTGCTGATGAGTCCGGAAGAAACGGCGGCGTCACCGATGATGAGTCCGGCGACAATGCTCACAGCTCCGCCCACCGCCTTTGGCAGACGCAGTCCCGCCTCCCGAATCATTTCGTACACCAGAAGTACGCCCACCGTTTCCGCCGTGAGGGAGAGGGGCGCATTTTGCTCCGCATCCGCCAGAATCAGCAGCAGCGTGCGGTTGAGCAGCTCCGGATGGTGCAGCGCCACGGCGAGATAGAGGGACGGCAGAAGCACCGCCACCAGAAAGGCAGCGTACTTAATCCAGCGAATAAAGGTGGTGTACACCGGATGGTAACAGTAGTCGTCCATGGTCTGGAAGCTCTCGCAGAACAGCTTGGGAATCACCAGCGCAAAGGGCGTTCCGTCGATGAGCAGTCCCACACGTCCCTCCAGCAATTTGGCACAGAGCACGTCCGGCCGCTGCGTCGTTCCCACCGTGTTGAAAAAGCAGCCCCGCCGGTTTTCCAGAAAGGGCTGGACATAGCCGGAGGAGAGAATGGATTCCAGTTCCATGGTGTCCAGACGGGCTTTGATGCGCTGGATCAGCTTTTTGGGAACACGGTCTGCCATATAGCAAAGACACAGGTCGGTCTGGCTCTTGCTGCCCTTGACGAACAGCTCCAGCTTGAGTTGCGGCGATTTCATGCGCCGGCGCAGGAGGGACATGTTGACCCGCACCACTTCAATGAAGCCGTCCTTTGCGCCCATGATGTTGTTCTCGCCGGTGGGCTCGCTGACGCTGCGCTTGTCGTAGCCCTGTACGCCGAATACCAGCGCCTTGTCTGCGCCCTCCAGAATCAGGACGGCGAAGCCGGAGTTGAGGAAGCGAAAGAGATCGGCGTAGGTCGCTGCCTCGGCACGGTCGATGGAGAAGAGCCGCCGGTTCCGGATGTAGGCGAAGATCTTGGCGGCGGTGGGCTGTTTCAGCTGGATTTGTGTGATGGGGTTGAGAATCAGCTCCGTAATCATGGCGGTGGAGAGCATGCCCTCGCAGCAGAGGAGGGCAGCGGGGAGTCCGCTGAGGAAAAACTCGTTGACCAGCAGGTCAGAAGAGCCATCGGCAATGGTGCGGATTTGTGTGAGATTTTCCGGAAATCGGGGGCGGATGGGCTGGCGGAGCAGCTGTTCCAGATGGTTTTCTTTCATGGCAGTTCCTTTCTTGGCTGGATGATCTGTTCTCACAGGATAGCATTCCCGCCGGCTGAAAAAAGATGCACAGGAATGCTTTTTTGTTTTCCGGTGTGTGGATTCTGCGAAAAAAATGCGGAAACAATTGCAATTTCTTTTGGGATATGCTATACTAGAAACGATATCTGTCAGGATATGACGAAAAAGAAAATTTTTTTAGAAAAAGGGAGAAGGCTTATGCGGAAAAAAACCATCAGACAGTCTGCCGGACTGTTGAGTGCAGCGGTGCTGCTCCTTGGCGTACTGACGGGATGCGGCGGTACCAAGGCAATCGGCGAGAGCGAGGCAGTTCCGGCAGATGCGCCGGCTGCTGCTACGGCGGGAGGCGAACTCACATCCGGCGAGAACACCGGCGACACTGCTGCGGACGGTGCAACTTCCATTCATGTGGTGGCAGTGGGAGACAATCTGGTGCAGGAGTGCGTCTATAACAGCGCCAAGGCACACGCCGAAAACGGAGAGGAATACAACTTCGACTATTGCTATGACAATGTGAAGGGGCTGATTGACGGCGACCTGAACATCATCAATCAGGAGGTGCTGATCTGCAACGGGGACTATGAGATCACCGGCAGAGATTTCAACTTCAATGCGCCCATGCCGCTGGGCGATGCGGTTATCGACATGGGGTTCAACATCATCACCCTGTGCAACAACCACCTGCTGGACAAGGGTGTGGGCGGTCTGACCTCCTGTCTGGACTACTGGGATGCCCAGTGCGCCAAGCATCCGGACATCCTGACATACGGGGCATATCGGGACTATGTGGACATGCAGCACATCCGCACCAAGGAGGTCAATGGAAAAACAGTGGCGTTTCTGGGCTATGCGGAGAACCTGAACGGCTATTCCATTCCCGCCAACTGCGAGCTGGAGGTGGCGTTCACCACGCAGGACGATCTGATCCAGAAGCAGATCGAGGAGGCGAAGCAGATCGCTGATGTGGTCGTTGTCACCTGCCACTGGGGCGATGAGGACACCTATACTGTGCGGGACGGCGTGAAGGCGACGGCACAGAAGATCATCAACTGGGGTGCGGATGTCATCATCGGCACACATCCTCACGTGGCGCAGACTATGGAGTATCTGACCCGTGACGACGGCACGCAGGGCTTTGTCTTTTATTCGCTGGGGAACTTTATCTCCGCCCAGACCGACAACTTCAACCTGATCAGCGAGCTGGCAGACTTTCAGCTGGTGGTGCAGCCGGACGGCATGGTGACGGTGGAGGACGTGCAGGTCTCGCCCATCATCACCCACTATGAGGGCTCGAACCTGTCCAACCTGCGCCTGTACCCCTACAGCATGTATAACGACGAGCTGGCTGCCCAGCATGGTCTGCCGTACTGCGTGTCCAGCACCGGTCCGGACTACCAGATCTGGAACATGGCGAAGATCAAGGAAATGTTCGACACCTCTGTACCGGAACAGTTCCGGAAGTATGACTGAGGAGAACGGAAATGCGAATCAAATGGAAGGGAAATTTTGACGGCAATGTGGAACACCTGCCGCACGGAGAGCACAAGCCCAATGCGGTGAAGTTCAAAGAAATTGACAACATAAAAAAGTTGGGGCTGATTTTGAATTTGCTTTCCGTTCCGCTTTTGGCAGTAACATATGCCATCGTACTGCTACGTGGCGGTTTTGATGTGATCGTGGAGCATTTTTACGTATATTGGGCAGGAATTCTGGTCGCACTTGCCTGTCTGATTCCCCATGAGTTTATTCACGCCATTTGCTGCCGGAAAGAGGCGTATATCTACACCAATCTGAAAAACGGGATGCTGTTCGTGGTTGCGCCGGAAGATATGAGCAAGAGCCGTTTCGTTGTGATGAGCCTGATGCCGAATCTGGTGTTCGGGTTTGTGCCGTTTCTGCTGTATCTGATTTTTCCGCAGCTGGGATTTCTGGGGGTACTGGGAGCAACTTCCATCCCTATGGGCATCGGGGACTATTACAATGTCATCAATGCTTTGATACAGATGCCCAAGGGCGCAAGAACGTACCTTTATGGCTTCCACTCCTACTGGTATCTGCCGGAAAATTCAAATGACGTGCGTCAGACAAAATGAAAACGGAAAACTGGTACAGTTCGAGCGCTGTACCAGTTTTTGTTTGGCTATTGCAAATATGCCATGGGGTCGAGATATTCTCCGCTCCTGCGGATCTCCAGATGCAGATGGGAGTCCTGCGAGCTCTCAATATCGGCGGTATTTCCCGCTGTTCCCAGCTTCTGTCCGCTCTGGACGGCATCGCCCTCCCGCACTTCCAGAGAACCGTCCAACCCGCAGTACCGGCTGGTTACGCCGTTGTCGTGGTCGATGGTGACGGTGTAGCCCCACAGCGCATCGTTGCAGACGCTGGACACCGTGCCGATGTCGATGGCGTATACATCCGAACCGGCTTCACAGGCAAGATCCACACCGTTGTGCGTCTGCCATGTACCGGTGGTCTCCGATTTTACCAGCTCGCCGGCGCTGAACGGTGCCAGCACCGTGTATTCCGTCAGGGGTGCAGTCAGGTGATGCGCCGGCGCTTCTGCCTCCGGCTGTGTTTCAGGGGCATCGGTGAGCGCCTCGGTTTCCGCTTGCGTTTCTGCCTGCGTCTGTGCTGCTGCGGACGTGACGGTCTGTGTTTCCTTGGCGACGTCGGTTTTGACGCCGATGACCGGCGCCTGAATCTGATCCGTGACGGCAGCCGTGGGCAGTTCTGCAATTTCCGTGAGGGAATTCAGATTTTCCTCCAGCGTGCTGCTGGTCTGCCGGTACGCAAAGAAACAGGCTGCGCCGATCATGGCAAGGCTGATGCCAAGCGCCGTGTAGAATCCGCGGAATCGTGCGGCGCTGTGTTTTGCTTGGTTTTTCATACAAACCACCTCCGCCCTTATTCTGCTCCGCCGGTAAATATTTATACGCATCCCTTGCAAATTTCCGGAAAGTGAGATATAATAAAAAGACAAAACAAAAGACAGCACCAGACGTTGTCCGCAATTTTTATGCAGTGCTGTCCCAAAAGGAGTGTTTGTATGAAACGGTTGATCCCCTATATGAAGGGATACTGGAAGGAGTGCATTCTGGGGCCGGTGTTCAAGCTGCTGGAAGCCATCTTCGAACTGATCGTTCCGCTGGTCACTGCCAAAATCATTGACGTTGGTATTGCCAATCGGGATGCGGGCTACATCTGGAAGATGGGCGGCGTGATGCTGATTCTGGCGGCGTGCGGCTTGTGCTTTGCGGTGATCTGCCAGTACTTTGCCGCAAAGTGCGCCTACGGATTTGGCACGGCGCTGCGGCGGGAGCTGTATCATCACGTGAACACGCTCTCCCACAGCGAGATTGACCGGCTTGGAACGGCGTCTTTGATTACCCGAATCACCAGCGACACCAACACGGTGCAGTCCGGTCTGAACATGATGATCCGCCTTGCCACACGCTGCCCGTTCCTGATCATCGGTGCGGCAATCATGGCAATGCGCATTGATCTGAAGCTGTCCGTCATTTTCCTCATCGCCATTCCGGTGATCGGGATTCTGCTCTATTCCGTGACAAGCTGGACGATTCCCCAGTACGGAAAGAACCAGAGCAAGCTGGACAACATCGCCCGCCACACACGGGAGAATCTGGACGGCGTGCGTGTCATTCGTGCGTTTTCCAGACAGCAGGAGGAGATCGGCTCCTATCGGGAGGACTGCGATGTCTTTGCCCGCCGCTCCATCATCGTGGGACGGGTGGGCTCTGTTCTCAACCCAGCCTCGTTCTTTATCATGAACATGGGAATCGTCGCTGTGCTCTGGTTTGGCGGCATTCGTGTGGATACAGGACACCTGACGCAGGGCGAACTGACCGCCTTCGTCAACTATATGACGCAGATCGCACTCTCCATGGTGCGAATGGCGGAATTGCTCGTTTCTTTTAATAAGGCGGCGGCATCTGCCAAGCGTATCTCGGATGTTCTGGCGGAGGAGCCGGATATCCGAAGCGGCAGCCTGACCGCAACCGAAAAGGAACAGGTTCCGGTGCTGACTTTCGACCACGTCACCTTTGCCTATCCGGACGGCGGCGAACCGGCACTGCACGACATCAGCTTTTCTCTGAATGCCGGTGAAACGCTGGGCATCATCGGCGGTACCGGCAGCGGCAAGAGTACCATTATTAATCTGATTCCCCGCTTCTATGACGTCACCGAGGGCAGCGTGCAGCTGTACGGCGAGGACGTGCGGAAGTACAAGCTGGACTCTCTCCGTGACCTGATTGGCGTCGTACCGCAGAAAGCCTCGCTGGTCAGCGGCACCATTGCGGACAACCTTCGCTGGGGCAACGCTGACGCCGATGAGAACCAGATGATCGAGGCGTGTCAGATTGCACAGGCGTGGGAGTTCGTCAGCCAGACGGAAAACGGCTTGCAGACACCGGTGGCGCAGGGCGGCAGAAGCCTGTCCGGCGGACAAAAACAGCGCCTGACCATTGCCCGTGCCATCACCGGCAAGCCTTCTGTGCTGATTCTGGACGACAGCATGAGCGCACTGGACTATGCCACAGATCTGGCGCTGCGCCGTGCGCTTCAGACGAAGATGCAAAACGTCACCAAGATCATTGTGTCTCAGCGTGCCACTTCCATTCAGCATGCAGATCACATTCTGGTCATGGACGACGGCACCTGCGTGGGCTATGGCACTCATGACCAGCTGTTGGAACACTGTCCGGTGTATGCGGATATCTACCGCACCCAGATGCAGTAAGGAGGGAAGAGGCATATGTTTTCTGTCATTCGGCGTATTCTATCCTATGCAAAGTCCTGCCGGAAAGAAGTGGTGGGAATGCTGTTCTTTGCCCTCATCGGAACGGGGCTCTCCCTGTTTGTGCCGGTGCTCATCGGTAAGGCAGTGGACTGCGTGGCGGGGACGCACAAGGTAGATTTCCCCGCCCTCGGAAAGGTTGCCATCGTTCTGGCGGCAACCATTGCCGTCAGCGCCCTGTTCCAGTGGCTGATGGCGCTTTGCACCAACCGCCTTGCCGCCAATACCATTCGGGAGCTGCGCTGCGATCTCTTCACCCATTTGCAGCACGTCCCCCTAAGTTATCTGGATCGACAGACACGGGGCGACCTGATTGGCCGTGCCGTGTCCGACATGGAGATCATCTCGGACGGCTTTTTACAGGCGTTCACCCAGTTTATCACGGGAATCTTCACTATTCTGGGAACGCTGGTGTTCATGCTGACCATCAACATCCCCATCACCATTCTGGTGGTGATTCTGACACCGCTCTCGCTGCTGGTGGCTGCGAAGCTGACGCAGATGTCCCGTTCCTCTTACCTGAAATCCTCTGAGGCACGTGGTGCGCTGGGCGGACTCACCGAGGAGATGATCGGTTCGCAGAAGGTTGTGAAAGCGTTCAACTATGAGGCACGGGCGGAGAAGCGCTTCAACGAATACAATCTGGAATTGCAGCGCACCGGTGCCAGAGCAACATTCTTTGGTTCGCTCGCCAACCCCAGCACCCGATTCGTCAACGCCCTGATCTATGCGGCAGTCGGCATCTGCGGCGCACTGGCGGCAACGGGAAATGTGCCCCTCATCGGCACCATCACCGTCGGTCAGCTGGCAAGCTTCCTCACCTTTGCCAATCAGTATACCAAACCGTTCAATGAGATCAGCGGCGTTGTGGCGGAACTGCAAAATGCCGTGGCATCTGCCAAGCGTGTATTCGATGCCATCGACGAACCGGTGGAATCGGACGACAGCCATCTGCCGATGCTGCAAAACTGCGACGGCACCATGGAACTGTCCCACGTGAAGTTCTCCTATGTGCCCTCCCGTCCGCTGATTACGGACTTCAACCTCAAGGTGCGCAACGGGCAGAAGATTGCCATTGTCGGCCCCACCGGCTGCGGAAAGACGACGCTTATCAATCTGCTGCTGCGGTTCTACGATGTGGACGGCGGCACGATCTCCGTCACAGGGCAGAACATCAGTAAGGTGACACGGGACAGCCTGCGTGCCTGCTACGGCATGGTGCTACAGGAAACGTGGCTCTTCACCGGTACGGTTGCGGAGAACATCGCCTATAGCCGACCTGATGCCACACGGGAGGAGATCGAAGCGGCTGCCAAGGCTGCCTATGCCGATGGCTTTATCCGCCGTTTGCCCAAGGGGTACGACACCGTGCTCACCGAGGACGGCAGCGGACTCTCACAGGGACAGAAGCAGCTGCTCTGTATCGCCCGTATCATGCTGACAGACCCGCCGTTCCTGATTCTGGATGAAGCGACCAGCAGCATCGACCTGCGCACAGAACAGCGCATTCAGAAGGCATTCGAAAAGCTGATGGCTGGAAAGAGCAGCTTTATCATCGCCCACCGGCTTTCTACCATTAAGAGTGCGGACTGGATTCTGGTGATGAATCACGGCGATATCATGGAGCAGGGCACGCACGAAACGCTGATGGCACAGCAGGGCTTCTATGCAAAGCTGTACCAGAGCCAGTTTGCAGATGCCGAGGCCGAGGCTGCGGAAGCGTAATGTAATCAGGAAATGAATTTTTAGCGCAGGCGGACGGAAAATTTTCTGTCCGCCTGTTTTGCGTCTGGACAGGACGGGGCAGATGTGGTATGATATCATATGGAAACAAACGAATACTGTGAGAAAGGAATATCACACAATGTCAAAAATACAGGAAGTAACACAGGCGCTGCGAAACAGCATTTCGCAGGTGATTCTGGGCAAGGAGGATGTGGTGGACAAGCTGCTTGCAGCGCTGCTCTGCGGCGGGCACGTGCTTCTTAACGACATTCCCGGAACGGGAAAGACCACGCTGGCACGGACACTGGCGCAGTCCATGGAGGCGACATTCCGGCGCATCCAGTTTACGCTGGATCTGATGCCGTCCGATCTGGTGGGAGTCAGCATTTTTGATCCGGCGGAGAAGCGCTTTGTCTTTCGGGAGGGTGCTGTGTTCACCCAGATTTTGCTGGCGGACGAGATCAACCGTGCCACACCACGCACCCAGTCCGCACTGCTGGAGTGCATGGAGGAGCATCAGGTTACCGTGGACGGCACCACGCACCCCCTGGATGCGCTGTTTTTTGTCATTGCCACCCAGAACCCGGTGGAGATGGAAGGGACGTTTCCGCTGCCGGAGGCGCAGCTGGATCGCTTTCTGCTGTGTCTCTCCCTCGGTTATCCGGAGCGGGAGCAGGAGCTGGCGCTGCTGTCCCGTCCCATGACCATGCCAGTGCCTGTGCCGGTGATCTCGGCGCAGCAGATCGTGGCAGCACGCAGGGAACTGGAACAGGTGGCGGTTTCCCGTGCGGTGCAGGAATATCTGGCGGATCTGACGCAGGCATCCCGTCAGCATCCGCAGGTGCAGCTGGGACTGAGCACCCGTGGCATGCTGGACTTGCTGCGGGTTTCCAAGGCGTTTGCAGCCATGCAGGGGCGCAGCTATGTCATCCCCGACGACATCAAGCATCTGGCAGCGGACAGCATGGCGCACCGGATGCAGGTGCAGGGGAACGTCTGGACGGAGCAAAGCGCCGTATGCCGTCAGGTGGTGCAGGAGCTGCTGGAACAGGTGCCGGTGCCAAAGGAAACCGCATGGAACTGTTAGTGGGAATCGGTCTGATCCTGCTGGTGCTCTTTGCCGAGATCGGACTGTATCAGAAATATGGGCTTCGTGGGCTGTCCTACCGCTGCCAGTTCTCCGATGCCCACGCCACAGAGGACGAAAAGGTTTCCTTTACCGAAACCGTGACCAACGACAAGGCGCTGCCCATTCCGTGGATGAAGGCGGAGCTGACCCTGTCGCCGTGGCTGGACTTTCCGGAGTCCCACAGCACGGTAAGCGGTTCCACCCGATTTGTCACGGGATTTTTCTCGGTGCGTGGCCACGCCAGGGTCAGCCGTGTCTGGCAGGTGACCTGTGAAAAGCGTGGCGTATATGCGGTGGAGCATGTGGTGCTGGTGACAGCGGACTTGCTGGGAGCGGTGCGGCTCTCCCTTCCGGCGGAGGAATTGGGCGGAACGCTGACGGTGTTTCCCAGGCGGTTTTGCAGCGCCGGACTGCTGCTGCCCAAGTGCTTCCGCACGGGAATGGGAGAGCGTCCCGTGGCGCAGAGCATTTTCTCCGATCCGTTTCTGACGGCGGGCATCCGTCCCTATGCGGCGGGGGATGCATGGAACCAGATACATTGGAAGGCGTCGGCACACGCCGGAACGCTTCTGGTGCGCAAGCAGGAGCCGACGGCACAGAAAACCATGACCATTCTGCTGTGTCTGGAAACCCATCCGGCGGATGCCGGCAGAATGACACAGGATGCGCCATTGCAGGAGCACACCATCCGTGTGTGCGCCCAGTGTCTTTGGGAGGCGCTGCAGCAGGGGCGGTCTGTCCGGCTCTGTATCGGCGAATCGGGGGAAAACGGTAGCGGAATCCGCACCCAGTACGGCACCGGCGCATCCATGTACCGGCAGAGCATGGCGCTTCTGGCACAGCTCCGGCTGGAATCGCTGCTGTCCATGCCGAAGCTACTGGCACAGGGCGCACCGTCCGGCTGGGGGGAGCAGCTGCTTCTGGTCACGCCGTATAGCGATGCGTCTGTTGCCGCATGGAAACAGCGGACGCACGGCGCTGTGGCAGTCACGGGGAACGCCAGAGATCTGGCGCACTGTGCGGACTGTCTGGTGCCGGAATTTTCGGAGGGAGGAACGAACGCATGAACGGACGAACAGCCCTGCATCTGGCATTGATCGCATCGCTGACGGCGTGCGCCTATCCTCTGACGGCGCTGCTCTGCGTGTGGGACGGCAAACCTGTCGGTCTGTCTGCGTGGGGCATGGCGGGACTTCTGGCACTGCTGCTCTGGCTGGGACTGGGCGGGATTCTGCTGGTGCGCCGCACCTACTACCGCCATCCCAGATGGGTGAACAGTGCGCTGTGGACGCTTTCTGCACTGGCGGGTGTTGGCGCTGCATTTCTGGCGCCGCTGGATACGGTTTTCTTTCGGATCCTGCTGGGCGCTGCTGCTGCCGGCGCATTCTTTGGCGGCACTCGTCTGCTCTTTCTCCCGCCGGAAACGCTGGCGCATCCCTATGTCTTTGCCGGCGTTTGCACGTGGGAGGTGGCTGCCGGACTGCTGCTCCGCCTGCACTGTCCCGATGCCTCCGGTTTGCCGTATGTGCTGCTTCTGGCGGGACAGAGTGCGGTCTTTGCGGCAGCACACAATCAGGAGGCGCTCCGGCGTGTTCTGCACGGCAGAGATGGAGAGGAGTGGGAGCTGCCACGGGAGGTGCAGCGCCGAAACCGGCTGCTCATGGGTGTTTTATTTGGCATCGGGGGACTCCTGCTCCTGTGCAGCAAACCGGCTGCCCACGGCGTGCGCTGGCTCTTTACGAAAATTTTGACAGTGCTCTGGGCGGCATTGCGGTGGTTTCTCAACTGTTTTTCCGGCGACGGCACTTCGGAGGAGTCCTCGGAAGTTGCGGAGGAAGCGGGCGAACTGGCGCAGCAGTCGGCGCCCTGGTGGAGCACGTGGCTCTCTACGTTCTTCTGGATTCTGTGCTGGGCGGCGATTGTTGTGGTGCTGGTCTGGAAACGGCGGGAGGTCTGGCAGGCAGTCCGGCGCTTTTGGTATCATCTGCGCAGCTGGTTTCTGGCGCACTGGAACGCCCATCCCGTAGAGGAATCCGACGACGGCGCATACTGTGATTATGTGGAAAATTTACAGGTGGGAGAGGCTGCGTTCTCCCGTCCGGCGCCGGGAAATTCCAGACGGCAGTGGCGGCACGCCTACCGCAGATACAGCCGCATGGCACCGGACGGGGAGAAGTACCGGCTGGGGTATGGGCTGCTTCTGGCGAAGCTGCCGGCGGAGACGGCAAAGCCCTCGGACAGTCCGGCGGAGGTGCTGGCGCATTTGCAGGCGTTTCCGGAGCAGGCGGCGTTGCTGTCCCGGTGGACGTGCGTGACAGATGCCTATAGTGCTCTGCGCTATGGCGGAATTCCGCCGGCGCAGGAAGCGTTTGCGGCAATGGAACAGCTGCTGGAACAGTTTCTGTGAGGCGTTCTCTGTCTGTTTGGGGTTTGAAAAAGCACGTTGAAAAACAGCGGAATTTGTGGTATACTGGAAGAGAACGATAGCAGGAGCACGTGGATTGGCAGCTGCAACCATTTACAGAAAGGAAAAACAATGAATATCACAGTATATCTTGGAGCTTGCGGGGGAAATGACATTTCGCTGAAGCATGCCGTCAGAGCATTTGGCACATGGATCGGGACGAGCGGGAACACGCTGATTTATGGCGGTTCCCGAACGGGTCTGATGGGCGAGATTGCAGAAAGCACCCTGCAGGCCGGCGGAAAGGTCATTGGTGTGGAACCGCAGTTTTTCGTGGAGCGGGAATTTCAGTACGATGGTCTGACGCAATTGATTGTCACAGCGGATATGTCTCAGAGAAAAGCGAAGATGATCGAGCTTGGAGATGCATTTCTGGCGTTCCCGGGCGGCACGGGAACACTGGAGGAAATTTCGGAGATCATGTCCAAGGTATCCCTGAATCAGCTCTCCGCTCCCTGTATCCTCTATAATTGGAACGGCTATTACGACAGCCTGAAAGCGCTGCTGCGCCACATGACCGAAACCGGTCTGTCCTCGGAAAGACGGCAGAAAGGCATCTTTTTTGCGGAGAATCTGGCGGAGATTCAGAGCATTCTCACGGATGCGTGGCAGACAGCAGGCGCACAGGAATCCATGGAAAAGAAGGTTTTACAATGATACAAGATATTTTTCCCCATCAGTTTCACAATGCCTATGAGGCAGACGCACAGCCGGATGCGGACAGCATTGTCCTCTCCTTTTGCGGCAAGCAGGTTCTGACCGGAAAGGGCGCTCTCCCCACGGTGGCACAGCTTCCGGACTGTCCGCTGCGTTATTTGTTCCGCATTGACAACTGCCGCTATTTTCTGGCGCAGGAGGAGCTGCCGGAGCAGGCGGGGCTGACCTATCGGGAGATACGGGAGATCCGTGGAGATGCGTCGCTTCCCAAGTTTCAGCGCTACGGCGTGATGACGGGAAAGCATCTGGCAGACTGGTATCGGGACAACCGGTTCTGCGGCAGATGCGGCAAGCCCATGCACCACTCGCTGGCGGCACGTGCCATGGTGTGCGATGCCTGCAACAACCACGTGTACCCGAAGATCATGCCGGCGGTGATCGTGGGCGTGATTCGTGGGGATTCGCTGCTGCTGACCAAGTACCGCACGGGTATCTCTTATAACGCACTGGTCGCCGGATTCACAGAGATCGGGGAAACGCTGGAGGAAACTGTGGCACGGGAGGTGCTGGAGGAAACCGGCGTGCAGGTCAGGAACATCCGCTATTACCGGTCGCAGCCGTGGGGCATTGCCAGCGACATCCTCGCCGGATTCTACTGCGAGGCAGACGGCAGCGGTGAGATTCGCATGGATGCTTCGGAACTGAAATATGCGGCGTGGGTCAAGCGGGAGGAGATCGAGCTTCAGCCGGATGACGCCAGCCTGACCAATGAGATGATGCAAATGTTTCGGGATGGAAAAATCCACGCCGGGGATCTGCGGAAATAAGTGAGAACCTGTCTTCACAAGCGTATACACGTGTCTTTTCGGCAAATTTTGTTGCATACTGCGTGAAAAATACTTGCCGGGCGACAGCCCGCCTGCGTATTTTTGCCTTGTCTGCAACAAAATTATGCTCGAAAATCCACATATATTTCTTGTGAAGACAGGTTCTAAAAATTCTTGCCATACGAAAGTATGCCTGCAAATTTTTGCCTTGTCTGCAAAAAAATTTGCTCGAAAATCCGCATATATTTCCTATGAATACAAGCTCTAAGTGAAAAACAACATCCCCGCCGCACTGTCCGGAAACAGCACGGCGGGGATATTTTTACGGGATTGTTCTAAAGGCAATACCGCACAAAGAGCGTCTGGCGACTTTGCACGCCATCTGCTTGCAAATTTCCCTTCAGAGCCTGTTTCGTATCTTCTCGCACACATCTTGCGTGCATATTTTCCGAGATATTTCGGGAAAATACTCGAAAATCCACAAAGGATTTTCTCCGTTTTTCCCTTCATCTCTCAAAAAATCTGACGACGCAATCTGCATACGTCAGATACGAAACAGACTCTCATATTTCACAAAAATGCTCGTGAATACAGCAAGTATTCACTCCGCTTTTTGTTTCATCTGACGAAAAATTTGACGACGCATCTGTCGCACAATCTTTGTGCGGTATTGCCTAAACTATGCGACTTTGCGCACGGAGATTATTCCGGCAGCTGGTTGATCAGGTGCACCAGGAATCGCAGCAGACTCATGGAGTCGTCGCCGCCGATACCGCCGCCGGCAGCACAATCCGCATTCTTTTTCTGCTGGTCGTTCAGCTCGACTACGCCGGCAACTGCTTTGTTCAGCAGAACGGCATCGGACAGATCCACATCACCGTCCAGATTGACATCGCCATAGAGAACGGAGTCATCTGCTGTGGTGGTTTCGCCGGTCGCCTCAGTGGTAGCTGTGGTGACGGAAGTTGTGGTAGTGGTTTCTGTGGTGGTGCCGGTTCCGGTGGTTGTTGTGGTACCGGTTACTTCGGTGCCGTCGCCCACCAGTTTCAGCACGCCGAAGCCGCTGGTGTTGATGTAGCCCTGACCGGTGAGGTCGTTCCAGTTGGCCATGCTGGTACGCTTGCCGTCGCCGGTGCCGTCATCGTTGACCTGTACGTCAAAGCCTACGATCTGGTTGGCGTGGAACGAACCGATGGTGTACGGAATTGCCACCTCGACGATATAGCCCTTGTCGGTCTTTTTCGTGCCGGAGAGGAATGCGTCAGTGGAACGTCCGTCGGTAACGGTCTTGTCGTTCTCGTAGTTGATGCGGCACTGAATGTCGTCGCTTTCGTAAGAGGAAGTCTTGTGGTTGTTCTCGTCGAAGAATACTTCCACGGTGTCCTGCTCGTAGGCGTTGGCACTTGCCACGCTCAGTACGGGATCGGTGACTTCAGTCAGCACATAGAAGTAATTCTCGTCCCAGAGCATCTTGGAAACGGCGGTCGCACCGTTGCCCATGGAGTAGGTGTTGACATCAATGGTGTTGGCATCTGCCCATGCGGCATCGATGTCCCCGTCAATGGTAATGGGTGTTTCGGTCTTGGTTGCTTCGGCATACTTGGGCTGTTCTGCGAGGGTGACAATACCGCAGGTGGGCAATGTGTCCATTGTTTTCCCTGCTGTTCTGGCAAGATAATTGTTTTGTGCGTATTCTGTATCGTTCCAACCAGCTGCATCGCTGTAAACATCCAGATATACAGTATCGCCTACCTTGCCTGTGAGTTCTTGTCCGGAAATCATGGCATATGCATCCACATACGCATCATTTTCCTCTACAAAGCCGTTCCAGATGAAGTCGCCTTTCTGATTGGTTGTGCTACCATACAGAAAGACTTGTGATACATATGCATCGCATCCTTCAATGGTGATGTCATCAGACCAAACCGGATTGTAAACACGGACCACCATGCCTTTATCTGACCATGCAGCCTTAAAGTATGTGGTTCCGTTGTTCAGATACTGTGCCGTACCGATTTCCAATGCCCGTTCCAGATCGGCATCTGTGCCGTCATAGCGGTATGCCGTCATGGTCTGGAGCTTTTCTACTTCGGAATCGGTGTCGATCACGGCGTAATAGGACGGCTTTGCCTGATAGTCCTTGTCAAAGAGCAGGGGATAGCCGCCGATCCAGCTGGTGGAGTCGGTGATGCCCCAGAGGACAACGGCGGACAGGTTCACGCCGGAATCCTTCATTTCCTTGTACATCTTGAACACGTCCTGATACCGCTGTGCCAGTGCCAGCTGGTTGGCGTGTTCGTTGGACTTCTCGGAAACGTCCAATTCGGTGACCTGTACTTCCAGTCCCAGGTCTGCATACTGCTGCATGGCGGACTTGTACAGATCAATGGTGGGATAACTCATGGAGATGTGGGACTGCATGCCCACGCCGTCGATCAGGTTCTTTTCCACCAGCGGTTTCAGAATGTCGCTGATGATGTACGCCTGCTTGTTGGGAGAGTACTCGTTGTAGTCATTGTAGAACAGCTTGCAGCCTGCCGGTGCATACTTCTTGGCGAACTCAAACGCCAGCGGGATATAGGACTGGTCGCCGTAGACCTTGACCCATGCGGACTGTCCGTCGACCTCGTTGTTGGAACCGGCGTCCCGAATGGTGCCGGCATCGGAAGCAGCTTCATTCACCACGTCCCATGCGTAGAATTCCACATCGGGGTAATCCTTTTTCAGCGTTTCCATGACGGTCTTGATGTAGTTTTCCAGACGCTTGGTCATCTTGTCCTTGGAAACCCATGCCCCGTTGGGATCGAAGTTTTCCTTGAAGAACCAGTCCGGTGTCTGGCTGTGCCATACCAGCACGTGGCCACGTACCGGAATCTTGTTTTCGCCGGCAAACTTCAGCATCTCGTCTGCTTCATTCAGAGAGATCTGGGGCATGGTGTCATCGCCGGTCTCTGCCACATACTTCTGGGACAGTGCCTGATCCAGCACGCTGTCCGGTTTCAGCTCGTTGCCCAGTGTCAGGCTGTTGTAGTGCTTTTTGATGAGGTCTTTGGTGGCGCCCTGTGCAAATTCCGAGCCGGTGCAGGCGCAGCCGATCTTGAAGTAATCGGAATAGGCGTCTTTCAGGGAAGCAATGTCGTCCTGAATGGTAGGATCCGGCAGGCGTTCGCCGACTGCATCGTCCATGTAGAAGTTCATGAGATCCTGTTCCTTGGGGGCACTGGTGTAGCCGGTCTGTACATAGATATAGAAGTTGGTTGCACCCTCCGGCGCGGTGAACTCGCTGCCCACATACTGCCATTCGCCCTTCTTTGCGGTTTCGGTGGCGATGGTGTAGTAGTTCTCCTTGCCGTTGTAGTCGTATTGCAGGTTGATGGAGAACTTCTGGGTGTCGGAGTACTGGTCGCCGTCATAGAGCACGTAGGTGCCGACTTTGTAGTAGCCGCCGGCTTCCATGATGTCAGCCACACTGCGGGTCGAACCGTTCCAGAGTTGGGTTCTGCCGGACACATACAGGCTGGCGTTTCCGCTGTGGGCATACGTGGTGGAGCGCTCTGCTGTGGCGCTGCCACGGCCGTTCCAGCTCTGTGTGCCGTCCTCGAAGTCCGATTCGAACTTGTCGTCCAGCTTGATCTCCGTCTTTTCGCCCTTGATGACCACGTCATCAATGTAATAGGTCTGGTCGGTGTTGGCGTTCGGCATCTCCACATAGAGGATCATGCCGGTAGCGCCGCTGGGAATGGTGTAGTTGCCCTTCATCTCCACCCACTGTCCGGCAGTCGCCTGCGTAGCAGCCACCTGTTCATAGTGGTCTGTGCCGCTGGTGTCGGTGTAGATCATTTTGATCGCCATGTTCTGCTGACCGCTGCCCTCATACATGGCGCTGGCAGAGATCTCATAGCTCTGTCCGGCAGCCACGATTCCCGTCAGAGAGCAGCGGGGCGCACCCCAGTTTGCGGTGCGGTCGTAGCAGTACAGGGAGGTTCCGCCGCTGTGCGCCTGTTCTGTGGACAGGGACAGACTGGAACCCACGCCTTTCCAGGCGCCGAATCCGCTTTCAAAGGTGTCGTTCATCAGCTCTTCCGGTGCGGCGTACCCCACCAGACCGGTGAAAGACATACTGCTGACTGCCAGCACACCCGTGGTGACGGCAGCCAGAATTCTTCCGAATTTCATGTAACATTCCTTCCTTTCCATGTTTGCTTTTTCGTACAAGAGCATCAGCTTGTCGCTATGCTGCACCTATTATAACATTTTGAAAAACATTTTGTCAATATTTTTGATAGGAAAATTGCGACGCCGCAACTTTTCTGCCGTTGACTTTTCCGGCATTTTATGGCATAATAAGACCATATCATTTCGAAAAAGGGGTCGATGACAATGCATTGGGAACAGCAATACCGCAAGGCAGTCACGTTCAGCTATGACGACGGCAACGAGCAGGACGAGAAGCTGCTGGAAATTTTCAACGATTACGGCATGAAAGCGACGTTTCACGTCAACACCGGCTTAGACCACGACCACGGCACGTGGCAGTATCGGGATCGCCTGTGGGTGCACCGGCTGAACCTGCGGGACTGCCCGTCGCTGTACCGTGGCCACGAGGTCGCTGTACACGGCAGTCTGCACCAGAATCTGACAGAGCTTTCGCCGGAGGCGCTGGAGGAGGAGCTTGGCGGTGATCTGCGTGCCATCACGGAGATTTTCGGCACACGTCCGGTGGGAATGTCCTATCCCTACGGCGTGTACAATGACACCGTGGTGGAGAAGCTGAAAGAACTGGATCTCCGGTATGGACGGGGCGTGGCTTCCAGCCGCAGCTTTGCCCCGCAGAAAGACCTGCTGCGATTCCAGCCCACCTGCCACCACGATGATGCGCAGCTATTTTCGCTGGCGGAGCAGTTTCTGGCGATGGAGCCGGAAACGCCACAAATCTTCTACATCTGGGGGCACAGCTACGAATTCGAGGGCAACCGGAATTGGGACAGAATGAAGCGGCTCTGCGAGATGCTCAGCGGAAAAGCGGACATTTTCTACGGAACCAACGCCGAGGTTCTGCTGGGCGGAGGTGTGTGAGATGGAGAAAGTGCTGTTGATTGCCATTCCGCAGGCGGAACAGGTGGAGCAGTTGGCCGTGAAGCAGCATCTGCGTGCAGTGCATATCCAGCCCTCCGCATACGGTCAGAGTGTCGGGCAGCTTGCCGGCTATGCCGTGCCGGCGGATGCTGCCGGAACTGCTGCGGACGAATTGCCGCCGACGGGACTGCTGGTGTTCTGCGGACTCAGGAACAGCCATATGGATCGTTTTTTGCAGGGGCTGCGCCATGCCGGAATCGAAATTCCGCACAAGGCAGTGCTCACCCCCACCAACCAGCACTGGACGGTATTCCAGCTGGCGTGGGAACTGGAGCGGGAGCGCCGGTCACTGAATCAATAAGAGCTTGTGTTCATCGGAAATATATGCGGATTTTCGAGCAAATTTTTTTGCAGACAAGGCAAAAATTTGCAGGCATACTTTCGTATGGCAAGAATTTTTCACGCAGTATGCAACAAAAATTGCCGAAAAGACGTAGATAGACGCCTATGAACACGAGCTCTAATATTTGTATAAAGCAAAAAGAGCTGCCACATCCATTTCTGGATGGGACAGCTCTTGTCATACGGTTACGATTCCTGTTCGGTATAACGGCAGCCGTTCCGATAGCCGGAGCAGCCGTAAAACGGGGTGTCTGTTTCCCGCAGTACCAGATCTTTTCCGCAGATCGGACACTTGCGGCTTGCGGCGTGCTCCTCACAGTAGGAGAGAAGCTGCTGGGCAACGCTCTGCATTTCCGCCGGCTTCATGCGCTTGAGCCGGCAGGCGTTGTAGCGCTCTAAGATGAAGTTGGGCAGATTCTTGACGTAGGTGATTGCCTCCACGGCATCCTCCGGCGCTTCGGAGCGATCCAGCACGGCGGATTCGTTCGCCCAGACCACCGCACTGTAAAAGCGGTCCAGCCGGTTACGGGAGAAACTCTGATAAACACGGGAGAGATATTCCATGTGCTCTGCGTTTTGGGAGAGAGGACTTTTCCAGCGTTTTCCCGTGTCCTGCGAGATAAAATCCCCGCAGGCATCGATGCGGAAGTCGGCGTTCCAGTTCTTGGTCTCCAGCACAAAGATCAGCTTGTCTGTGATGACAACGAAGTCCACCTGTGTTGGGATGGTGCCATATAAAAAGTGCAGGTCTTTTAGAATTATCATATACATTGGGGTGCGCATAAGGGTGTGCAGCGTCAGCTGTTCACCCTCCATGCCACGTTCGGCGATGCGCTTTTTGATCTGGATGTCCTTTCGGCGATCCTCCGGCAGCGCCTTTCCGTATAGACTTAGATAGCGCTCCAGACCTGCGGTTTGCAGTGCGGAGGATAGGGCGGCGTCTTCGTTGAAAATGACTGGATTCTGCGGTTCAGTCGGTTTGCGGTGGAACAGTCCCATTGGTGTTACTCCTTTTTTGCGCACGGACAGCGCTAGAATAGTAGTATTATAGCACATCTGCCGATTTCTGTCAAATTTTGCGGGGAATCGGCAGCTTGTCTTCTCTGACGCTTTGTGATGTGAGATCTGCGGACACAGCATGCCGTGTTCCTACAGAGTGCGTCACAAGATTGCAAGAACAGTCACAAAAGGCATCGTGCAGCAACAAAACAATTTCAGAACCGTTGCCCCGAAAAGGCTGCTCCAGCTGAGCGCAGCTGGCGAGGTGGGTGAGAAAAGCGACAGCTTTTCGAGGACGGAGCGAACAAGACCGCTCCGCCCTGTGTCCCGCTTGCTGTTTCTTGATTTTGGAAACATTCCAGTGGAATGTTTCCAACGAGTCCTAGCACTCCCACTGACAGCACTTCATATCCACGCAGCCATTTTTTCGAAACGTCACACCTTCCGCCAGAAGCAGCTCCCGCTGCTCCGGAAAGTTCGGCGCAAGCCGTCCGGCTTGGTTGACGACACGGTGACAGGGGTAGCTGCCGTAGTGCTCTGCCTGATGCAGCGCCCTGCCCACCAGCCGTGCGTTTTTCGCTCTGCCGATGAGCCGTGCGATCTGGCTGTAGGATGCCACTTTTCCGGCGGGGATCTCCTCCACAACGGAGAGCACCTCATAGACAAATGCTTCGTTCCAAACTGATTCCATTTCATTCATCTCCTGAAAAGTGGGATGTCCTGTGTGCGGTATGCCTTGGGAGAGATGCCGTACCGTTTCAGGAATTGCCGTTCGAAGTGCTCATAGTGGCGATATCCGCACTGCTCTGCGACTTTCGCAACGCCAAGATCTGTGCTTTGCAGAAGCATGGCAGCATACTCCATGCGGCTTTGGATGAGATCTTGTGTAAAGGTGATGCCAAAAAACTGCTTGTAAAGCTTCTGGAAAGCAGAGCGGCTCATGCGAACTTCGTGGGCGGTGTTGTCTACCGTGCGTGAATCCCATGGACTGCGGTACATCTTTCGGCGAATGGTGGCAAGCATTTCATACCGGCTGTCTTTTGGAAAAAAAGAATTCTGGTACAGCTGTTCGCTGAGTTTATCCCAGATGAGCGTCATATAGCAGGATGCGCTTTCTTTGCGGTATAAATTTTGCGAATAGGTTTCATAGACGATTTCTTTGATGCAGTGGCTGAAAAAGTTTGGCTCCTGCACGGGAATTGGCGTTTGGAACGGAATTTTCCGTGCGGAAAACTGCGCAAATTCTTTCCCTTCAAAGAGAAAGTGTACCCAGTCGTTGGCGAAGAGCTGCTGCGGACAGGTGCGGTAAAATTGCGGTGCATCTTTGGGATAGAGAAAGACGCTGTTTGCCGGAACCAATTGGTCGACGCCATCCAGCGTGACAATGCAGTCTGTTTTCAGCAGCAGCAACAAATTGTCCCCGCTGCCCTTGGGACGGTCGATGATGAAATCGGTATCATGACAGTGGTTGTATCCGGCGTTTCGAATCTCCATGGGTTGCTCCTTTCGAAATATATAAAACATCATATATTTTACATGATATATCATTGCAAGTGTTTTGTCAATCCTGTATAATAAAAATATCAGATTCTTCCCGAATTTGTGGTTCCAATACCAAAACGGGAATCGCATTGTTTGCGCATTTTTTTCCCGTTTAAAATTTGCAAGGAGGTGTACGGGAAGCCGAAACTCTGTTCCAAGTTCCGGCTTCTTTCCGACATGAAAAAGAAACGAATGACCAAATTGCTGGCAGCCATTTTGTCTGGTGTGCTGCTGACATCCACACTGCCGGCAGTATCGCCGGTGTCCGTACTGGCTGCGGACAACCTCATCAGCAATTCTACCTTTTCCAGCGGGACATCCGGCTGGGGCATGTACAAAGAGAGCGGCGGTGCTGCGACGCTCTCCACAGAAGACGGAAAACTGGCGCTGCATGTCACCAACACCGGCAAGCTGACTTATTCCGTACAGCTGAACTATGACATCATTCCGCTGTACAAAAACGGCGTTTATCACCTGTCCTACGAGATTTCTTCCGACACCGACCGCTATGTGGAGGGGATGATCCAGCAGAACGGCGGAACGTATCAGTCGTATACCTGGAAGGGTCTGAACCTCACTTCGGAACCGCAGAAAGTGGACTATGAGTTCACCATGAAAGCGGATACGGACATCATGTCGAAAATGGTGTTCAACTGCGGAAACGAGGGCGAGGAACTGGGCGAACACACCATCTATCTGGACAACGTGGTTCTGGAACTGGTGGACGACAGTCAGGTGGACTATTCCGAGATTCGTGCCTATGAACCGCCCATTGTCATCAATCAGGTGGGCTATCGCCCCAATGCGGAAAAGGTGGCAGTGTTCCGTGGGATTACTGACGAAACGGAATTCTCTGTAGTCAACGCCGAAACCGAGGAAGTGGTCTATACCGGCGAGCTTTACGGCGAAACCAATAACAGCAGCGCCGGCGAAGTTGAATGGATGGGAGATTTTTCTGCTGTTGAAGCACCGGGAAAATACTACATCACCTGCGGCGGGCTGGATCCGTCCTACACGTTCGAGATCGGCGAGGACGTGTACAGCAACCTGATGAAAGATGCTGTGCGGATGCTGTATTTGCAGCGCTGCGGAACGGAGATCGAGGACGACACGTTCCATCATGTGGCATGTCATACCACCAAGGCGAGAGTGTACGGGACAACAGATGAATACATCGATGTCAGCGGCGGCTGGCATGATGCCGGAGATTACGGGCGCTATACTGTTCCGGCAGCAAAGACTGTGGCAGATATGCTCTATGCCTATCAGGCAAATCCGGCACTGTTTGGCGATGATGTCGGAATTCCGGAGAGCGGGAACGGCGTCCCCGACATTCTGGACGAGGCAAAGTATGCCCTGACTTGGATGCTGAAAATGCAGGATCCGGAGACGGGCGGTGTGCACCACAAGGTCACCTGCGAGAATTTCCCCGGTTATGTCATGCCGGAACAGGAGACGGGCGAGCTGATCGTAACGCCGGTTTCCACCACGGCGACCGGTGACTTCTGCGGTGCAATGGCGCTGGCATCGGAATTTTTCGGGGAGAGCGACCCGAACTTTGCTGCCACCTGTCTGGATGCGGCGAAAAAGGCATGGAATTTCCTGGATGCCAACCCGAATCTGATCTTCAAGAATCCTACAGACATCACCACCGGCGATTACGGCGACTATTCCGACAGCGATGAGCGGTACTGGGCAACGGCGCAGATGTTCCGTGCAACTGGCGAAGAGGCCTACAAGGAGAAGCTGGAGGGCATGTATTTGCAGACGGGTATGGACTGGACGACGATGGGCGACTACGGCAACCTTGCCATTTTGACAATGAAAGACGGCGAAAGCAAAATCGAAAGCGTGTATCAGAAGGCGTTGAGCGCCATGAAGAAGCAGGCAAATACTTTCGTTTCTACCTCAAACAAGACACCTTTTGGCGTTTCCATCTCAACATTTAATTGGGGCAGCAACATGACAATCGGAAACGCCGGCGTGATTCTGGGTGTAGCTGCGCAGATCACGGGGGACGACGCCTACCGGCAGGCAGCAGAGGACGACCTGAACTATCTGCTGGGCAAAAACGCCACCGGCTATTGCTTTGTCACGGGATATGGCACGCTCTGTCCGCAGAATCCTCACCACAGACCGTCTATGGCAAAGAAGCAGGCGATGAAAGGCATGCTGGTGGGCGGTGTCAACTCCGCCAAGGAGGATAGCGCAGCCAAGGCATATCTGGCAGGCATGCCCAGCGCCAAGTGCTATGTTGACCACTCGGAGAGCTACTCCACCAATGAGGTCGCGACTTATTGGAATTCCCCGCTGATTTACCTGTTGGCTCTGGCGCAGACAGAAGAAATACCTGAACCTGCAAAGGGTGACGTAAATCTGGACGGCGAGATCAATCTTGCCGACGTTGTTGCGCTGCAAAAATACCTGATTTATGCGGAAACATTGACGCAGGATCAGTGGCAGCAGGCAGACTTGACAGAAGACAATGTGGTCAATGGCACAGATCTGGCATTGCTCCGCAGCAATCTGGCGATCTCTTAACCGATACGATTAACCATACAAGTAAACAATACAAGCAGCATTGAAAAACGGCTGGCACGTTGCGAACGGTGTCAGCCGTTTTTGCTGTCCGACACTTCGCTTCGCTGGTAGAACTTCCGGCGGTATTCCATGGGAGTGAGACCGGTTTCCCGCTGGAAGCACTGGATGAAGTGGCTCTGGGAGGCAAAGCCGTAGTACGCCCCGATTTCCGACAGGGATATTTCCGAGGTGGTCAGAAGCTGGGCAGCGGATTGAAGCTTGGCGGAGAGCAGGTATTGGTGCAGCGTTTTTCCGATCTCACGGCGGAAAAGTGTGGAGAGATAGCTGCGGTTCAGCGAGATGGCATCGGCGATGTCCTGCGTGGTCAGCTTCTCGTGAAGATGAGCGGAAATGTAGGAGATCGCCTTGGAAACATGGATGGAATAGGCGTGGGCACGGCGCACCTCCTGCATGCGCCGGGTAAAATCCCGAATCATGGCGTTGTGCAGCGCAGAGATCTCGGAAACTGTGGTCAGACGGTCCATGCGCTGGATCAGAATGTCGCTCAGCGTATAGGCGGTTTCCCGTTCCATGCCCTGTTCTACGCAGACACGTGTGATAAGAGCTACCGCCACCACAAAGTGATAGCGTGCGTTTTGCAGCCGGTTTTCCGACAGCCTGCCGTACTCGATTCCGTCATAGACGGTTTCATCCTGTTCGGCGGTACAGTAGCGGGACACGGTTTCCATGTCGCCGGACGCAACGGCGTTATAGAACTGGAATTCCAGATTGTATTCCAGATGCTGTGTCTGTTCCTCCCGCTGCTGAAACAGATGTTTGTGAAGCTCCTGTTCGATGTTCATATAGATTTTCACCTCCGCTGTAATTATACAACAAATTCGAGAAAAATGCAACAAAAACGATATACGATGCGCCAAAAAACACGTATAATAAAGACATGAAAAACGAGGAACTCCCAAATCGAAAGGATGGATGACAATGCGTACATTGGAAGGATATCTCCACGGTGTCAATCTGGGCGGATGGCTCTCGCAGACCAGCGATACCTCCGCAGAACATTACACCACATTTATCACAGAGCAGGATATTGCAACCATTGCGGAACTGGGACTGGATCACGTGCGTGTGCCGGTGGACTATATGCTGCTGGAGGAAGAGGACGGTACGGAAAAGCCGGAGGGTTACGTCTATCTGGACAGCTGCCTGAACTGGTGCAAAAAGCACGGACTCCGCATGATTCTCGATCTGCACAAGACTTACGGCTATTCCTTTGATCCGCTGGACAAGACCGATAAGACCATCTTTTTCCACGACGCATCGTTGCAGGAGCGGTTTTATCGTCTGTGGCGGACACTTTCCAAGCGGTATGGCGCAGAATCGGATACCATGGCGTTTGAGCTGCTGAACGAGATCGTGGAGCCGGAGGTCGCAGAGGCTTGGAACCAGATCGCCCTGCACGCCATTGCAGAGATTCGGAAGCAGGCGCCGGACACCTGGATCATTTTCGGCGGTGTGATGTATAACAATGTACTGAGCGTTCCCATGCTGGCAGAGACTGCAGACCGGAAAGTAGTCTATACGTTCCACAGCTATGAACCCATGATCTTCACCCATCAGGGCGCATACTGGGTACAGGATATGCCGGCAGATTTCCGCATTGCCTACCCCAAGTGCCTTGCGGAGTATCGTGAGGCAAGCAAGATCCTTTCACAGGAACTTGCCGGTGCGATCTATGCAGACGACCTGAAGGAAATGGGTGCAGACTTTTTCGAAACCCTGTTTGCGCCGGCGCTGAAGATTGCGCAGGAGCGTGACATTCCGCTGTATTGCGGAGAATACGGTGTGATTGATCTGGCGGACAACGACTCCAAGATTCGCTGGGCTGCGGATATTTGCAGCGTGTTCAATAAGTACGGCATCGGCAGAGCCTACTGGAATTACAAGGGCAAGGATTACGGCATTGTGGATATTCCGGACGCTGCGGTGCAAAAGCAGCTGGCGCAAAAGCTCTAAGGCAACATCATATCTATCTCTCATCGAAAAAGCACGTTCCATGGAATCCACGGGACGTGCTTTTTTGTCATATGCTTGGAAGTTACCGGGCATCCGGCAGTGCTTCTACCATGGTGCGCAGTGCCTTGAGGTTTTCCTGTGTGGTGCTGTCGGAGGTGCGCTTTTCTCCACGGTAGACGGATTCCACCGTCTTTTGCGCCTGCAATCCGACCTGTTCGTAGTCGTTTCCGGTGCCGTTATAGCATGCCTCCAAAAACGCACCATAATAAATGGTGCTTACCATAGCGCCGGAATCAGAAAAGTAGCTGTAGACGTTGTCCTGCAGGAAGCCGACAGCCTCCTGAATCTGGTCAGCGGTGGCTTCTGCTGCGTCTGCCTTGGCGTTGGCACGGAGCTCGTCCACCTTGGCGCTGGTGTCAACTGCTGTTTCTGCCGGTGCGCCGGAAATCTTGGCAGAGGTTTCGCCGGAGTCGCTTCCGCAGGCGGTGAGCGCAGCGCAGAGTGCAATGGCTGCCATCAAAGCTGCAACTGTTTTGTTTTTCATGCTTGTCATCTCCTATTGTCGGGTTGGGTGAGAAACGAATTCAACAAGAATATCATACCATAGTTCTGCAATGTGTGCAATATGTGTACCAAATTGTAACGAATGTGATACTGCTTTGTCGCTTTCACATTGCCTTGCGGTACAGCGCTGCGATTTCCGCTTGCGTGAACACCACCGGATGATTGGCGACACCGGCAGCGGAAACCTTCATGCAGTTCTCCGCCATCCACGGGATATCACGTTCCGACAGCCCCAGCTGGGAGAGGGTGCAGGTCAGCTCCAGACCGTGCAGCAGCCTGCGCAGCTGCGGGGCGCAGTCCTCTGCGGTCTTGCCGCCCAGAAGCTGGGCGATCTTTCCGTAGCGGACGGGGTCGCCGTGACAGGATGCCTCCGTGATGACCGGCGTCAGCGCAGCCAGCCCCTGCCCGTGGACGATGTCCTTTAAGCCGCTTGCCGGATGTTCCATGCCGTGGGGGAGTGTGACGCCGGCGGTGTTGATGACCATTCCGCCGATGGTGCTCGCCAGAGAGATCTTCTCCCAGCTCGTCCGGTTCGTACTGTCCCTGTAGACCGCCGTCAGATTCTCCGCCAGCAGCGAAATGGCGTACAGGCTCAGGGCATCGGTGAACGGCTGGGAAATGCGGGAGAGATACGCCTCCATGCAGTGGCACAGGGCATCGAATCCCACGGCAGCAAGCACCTTTTTCGGCATGGTCATCATGCACTCCGGATCGACAATGGAGACCTTTGCCACGATTGCGTTGCAGCGCAGGGACTTCTTGTCGCCGTTCTCCGGATTGGTCAGCACGGCAAACCCGTTGCCCTCGCTGCCGGTACCGCAGGTGGTGGGGATCAGGATCAGCGGAAGTGCACGGTCGCTGGCGGTTTTTCCGAAGATGTAGTCGTTGATGTCGCCTTCATTCACTGCCAGAAAGGCGATTGCCTTGGCGCAGTCCATGATGCTGCCGCCGCCAATGGCGACCACGCAGTCGCATCGGGAAGCTTTGGCGAACTGTGCGCCCTCGATTGCCGTGGTGGTCAGGGGATTCTGCTGCACTTTGTCAAAGAGCACGGAGTCAATGCCGGCTGCATGCAGGCTGTCTTTGACACGGTCGTACAGACCGGATTTTTTGGCGCTGCTTCTGCCGGTGACGATGAGGGCACGTGTTCCGTAGGGCTTGGTCAGTTGTCCGGTTTCGCTGACCCGTCCGCAGCCAAAGACGATGTTGACCGGAAGAAAATAGTTGAAGTTCATTGGAAAAGCCTCCTGCAAGATTTCTTTTTTTCCATTATACCATAAATTCAAAACGCCGTAAAGCGGATTCTACCTAAAAAAGAACGGATTTTGTGTTCGATATTTTTGGAAAACAAAAGCAGCAGTGCCGAAAGGGTACCGCTGCTTCTGCTTTATCAGAAAGAGGATGTCAAATGATTATGCGCTTTTCTGCGGCAGGGCGTTGACGAGGTGCACGAGAAACTTCAGCAGTACCATGGAGTCGCTGCTGTCAATTTTGCCGTCCGCATTGCAGTCGCCGTTTGCTCTTGCAGTGTCATTCATGGAAACCACGCCGGCTACTGCCTTGTTCAAAAAGACGGCATCGGCAAGGTCGATCTCGCCGTCCAGATTGGCGTCGCCGTACAGCACCTTGGCAGACAGCGTAGATTCTGTGGTTTCGGCGGTCTGCGTGGTCTGCACGGTAGTGCTTGTGGAGGAGCTGGTGGTTTTCTCGGCGGTAGCGGATTCTGCTACGGTTGTCGATACCACAGTTTCCGTGGTTGCGGGAACGGACTCTGCGGCAGTCGTTGCAGCCGTTGTCACCACTGTGGTGGCAGGCTTTGCTGAAGTCGTGTCTGCCTGCGTGGCTGTTGTGACAGTTGCCTTAGCTGTTGTGGTGGTCGTGGCAGTCGTTGTGGTGGTTGCTTTGGTGGTTGTGGTAGTCGTTGTTGTCGTGGTGGTGGCAGTTGTTGTCGTGGTGCAGGTCTGTACCTCCCACTTCTGGCAGGCGTTGCCGTTTGCCGTCCACTGCTGGACATTGGCACCGCTGCTGCGGTCGGCATTGGCAACCTCCACCGCTGCGGCATCGTAGGAGGTTCTGGTGAGAATGTTATAGGTGCCGTCCGGATTTTTCACGAATTTGAACAGATGAGAGCTGGACTTGTTGTTGGTGACGATCTCAATGTTGGCACCGTTGGCGCTGCCGGTGGAGTTCAGATAGTAGGTCTTGCCGTCGGCGAGCTGGGAGATGATGTAGTAGTAGCCGCCGCCGAATTCTTTGAGCGTCCAGGAGTTGTGTGCAGCCGGTTCGTTTGCGCCCCACTGCTGGACATTGCTGTTGTCCTCCGCCTTGCCATTGGCGACTTCCATGTATAGTCCGCTGTTGGTGTTGCGGAACATGTAGGTTTTGGAGGTGTCCATGGTGCAGCCGGTGTCGGAAACCTGTGTCAGCTTCCACTGCTGGGAGGTGTCGGAGAGGTTGACTGCCCACTGTACCACGTTCGCACCGGAGTCCTTGGAGGCTGCCTGCACTGCCACGCAGCTCTGGTCGCCGCTTGCCTTGGTCAGCAGGTAGTAGATGCCGTCAGATGCCTGATAGAACTTGAAGCGCTGGGCATCGGCATCGGTGGCAGACCAGATGCCGGCATTTGTGCCATTGTCCGGCGAGTTGCCGGAGATATCCAGCAGGTAGGAAACCTTGTCGCCGATCTGGGGATAGAGGGTGTAGTAGCCGTCGCCGTCGGAGAGCACACGCCAGGTGTTGTGGGAGGCAGGTTCATCTGCGCCCCACTGCTGAACATTGGCGCCGTTTTCCGTCTTTCCGCCGTCCACTTCCAGATACAGTCCGCTGTTGACGTTCTGGATCATATAGACTGCGCCCTCATTCAGGACTGCCGGTGTGTATTCTTTTACGGCGTTGCCGTATTCCGAGTCAAAGCTGTCGGTGAGGAAGGGTGTGTCATAGACCGTTGCAACATATTTGGAGAGGCTGCTGTCGGTGATGTACTGGCTGGAGGATGCACCGGCGTATTTGGATCCTTGGTGTCTGTGCCCTTGGTGTTGTATGCATCCAGCAGGGTATAACCGTAGTTGTCCTGCGGATTCCAATTGTTTACCGTTTTGGGTTTGTAGTTCAGGGGTGTTGGCGTATCTGTGCTGGACTTGGCGGTATAGGAGCCGGAATCCCGATAGGGAGAGGTGTCGGGCTGAACGATGATCTCCCGTCCGGCTACCGACTGGAACCGGCAGTTCTCGCTGACTATGTTGGATCCCTCACCGCTGATGATCTGGTTGCAGCTGTTGGGCACATAGGTGTCATCGCCGGAATAGTAGTTGCTGTAGATGTGACCGGTGCCGTTTCCGATTTGCGGGCAGCGCCGCACGCACTCATCCCACCAGTTGTACATCAGGGATGTGCGGCAGCGTGTGGTCTCGTCGTTCTGTGTGCCGTATGCCACCGTCCAGAACCGATTCCTGAAGATGTTGTAGGAAATGGTGATGTAGTCCGGACTTCTTCCGTTGTCCTTGGCGTCCAGATAGTCTTTGTATGGCGTGTTCAGCCAGATGAATTTCCCCACTTCGTCATAGCCATTTCCGGTGTGATCGGAATTCAGGTAGGAAATAAATGTGCAGTGATCCACCCAGATCTGTCTGGAAGACCAAATGTTGATCAGGATACGGTTGGAAACGTTTTTGGCGATCATGTTCAGATTGCGAAAGACGATGTTGTCGCTGGGACTGTCGTCCACGGCGCCATAGGTGTCGTTGGTGCGGAACTGAGAGTCATAGATAGTGTTCTTGCTGTAAGAGCCGATGATGGTCTTGTTGTCCCGAATGCGGGTGTGGGATTTTTTCTGCATGTCAATGTCTGCGGTAATGACAATGGTCTGCGGGCCAACGGAATTCAGCTGCTTTTCCAACTCGTCAGCGGTGGAGACAAAGACTGTTTCGCCCAGTACGCCGCCGATGGTACCCGCTTTTTCGTTTCCGCCGGCAAGGGAATTGGCAGCAAAGCCCTCCAGTCCGAACAGGTTCAGCTTCCACTTTTGTGCGCCGTCGCCGGTGTAGGATGCCAGCCCGACGGTGTTGTTCCCCTGATAGTAGGTGAGGGCAGCACCGGTGGAAACGCTGGTGATCCTGTAGTAGAGGTCGTATCCCTCGAAGTCCTTCTGGACGCTCTCAATGCGCCAGTTCTGAGAGGTGTCGGATGCTCTGTTCGCCATGGTGCAGGCGGTTCCGCTCGCCGTCAGATACTTGCCGTCTGCGATGCTGACGATTTGATAGACACCGGCGGAAACATAGTCGATGCGCCAGTTCTCCGAGGTCGTGCCGGCAGATTTCTGGGTGTTGACAGAACTTCCCGTGCTGTTGAGGTTGCGGTTGGTGGTGTATGCACCGAAGTTCACTGCCTGTACCGGATAGGACGAGGTGTCTGCTGCCGAAGCTGTCGGCAGAGCAAAGGGCAGCTCCGCCAACAATCCGACAAGCAATGTGAATACGGTCAAACATACCGTGATAAGATGTCGTTTTCTGTGTTCCAATTTCGGTTCCTCCTTGTTGCATTTGTGGAATATGTCTATAGTTTATCACAAAATCAGAATGATTTCAATCAGCTATGATGCTTTTTTATAAGAGATTGTGCTTTTCTTTTTCTGTAGGATAAAATATTTCTTATGTTTCAGATTGACATGGCATCCGTTTTTTCTTATAATAAAGATATGGGAATCTGAAAAGACATGGGAGGGGATATCATGCGGAGAAAGCGGATCATTGTGCTTTTGGCGGATATGCAGTCGGAGTACAATCACACATTGATGGAGGGCATCACCAAACAGGCGTACGCACTGGATATGGACATCGTGACATTTTCGTTCTTTTCCAATCTCGATCAGGACACGCCGTTCCAGACGGGCGAAGAGAACATTTTTTCCCTGTGCCGGCCGGAGTACGCCGACGGGATTCTGATGCAGAAATCCAACTTTCAGAAACAGGCGGTGCAGCAGCGCATTGCGCAGTTTTGTCAGGATTCCGGACTGCCATATCTGGATATGGAGCTGGAAACGGCAGGCGACCGGTATCCCGTCTGGAACGACCGGCGGATTTTTCGGGATTTGGTGCGTCATCTCATCACAGTGCACGGAAAAAGAAAGATTTTCTGCCTGACCGGGCCGGCGGGCTTTCACCAGTCAGAAGACCGGCTGGCAGGCTTTCGGGATGCCATGGCAGAGGCGGGACTGCCGGTGACGGAGGACATGATATTCTACGGGGACTTCTGGAAGGCTGCCGGAAAGCAGCTGGGGCAGGCAATCGCCGACGGCGGCGTGGCGTTTCCGGAGGCAGTCGCCTGTGCTAACACTTGTATGGCGGAAACGCTCATTGCTGCACTTCAGCGGAACCGGATTCGGGTGCCGGAGGACATCGCCGTGGTGGGATACGACCCGTTTTTCAACAATGTCCTGAATGTGCCGTCCATCACCTGCATGGCGAATATGAACTATAATCAGGGGGTCAGCAGTGTTTGCCGTCTGTACCATCGGATGACGGGTATCTGCTGCGATCCCATTCCGCTCCGGCCGGAGGTGCTGGAACCGGCGGAGAGCTGCGGATGCACTGTGTCCCATCACGGCGTGTTTGCCAAGTACCGGAAGGATTTGGCGGAACAGCTGGAGTTCGCTTCTTTGCTGCAATCCAGCGGTATGATTCAAAAGCTCTCTGCGCCGGACAATCTCATGGCGTTCGCCAGGAAGCTGCACCATGTGCTGTACCTCATCCGCAGAATCAAGGTGTTTTACTTCTGCATCTGCGATGACTGGGACGGCATCAGCAATACCAGTGGCGACACCTACCGCACAACCGGCTATTCCGACTCGGTGTTCCTGTTCCGGCAGGTGTACGGGAGCAGCAGCTATGAGATGGTGCATCTGCGGGAACTGCCGGAGATCATCCGGAATCCGGAGAAACCCACTGCCTATCACTTCGTTCCCCTGCACTATGAGGATCGGTGCTTCGGGTTCCTCGCCGTGGAATTTGAGGGAGAGCAGTACAGTTTGGACAAGCAGTTTCTCACGTGGACGGAGTACGTCAGCTTGGGGCTGGAAACCATGCGGATTCGGAACTACATCCGGCGGTTCAGCGAACGGGTGCACCTGACCTCCATTCGTGATCCGCTGACCGGCATTTATAACAGGCGGGGCTTTGAGGAGCTGTCCAGCGAGATCTACGAGCAGTCCATTCTGCAAAACGAGAAGTTCCTGCTGATTGCCGTGGATGTCTGCGAACTCCACGAGATCAACCGCCGGCTTGGGAGCAGCACGGGAGACCGGATTCTGATGACGGTGGCGGATGCGCTCAGCAGCAGCTGTCTGGGCAACGAGATCTGCTGCCGGTGCAACGGCGATAACTTCTACCTCATCGGCTCCTACGCTTACCGCTTTGACGCTGGAAAAACGCACATGGAGGCGATCCGGCAGTATTGCAGCAAGCATCTGGCGGAGGACACCGTTCGCATGCCGGTGAAGCTGGAGATGGGCTGCTTCTGCGAAAAGGTCAGCAAAAACGTTCCCCTGTCGGAGATCGTGGCATATGTCAACCAGATTGTCCGGCAGAAACAGGTGGAGGCGGAAAAGACGCTCGCCTATCGGAAGAGCATGGACGAGCTCCGGCAGAAGATCTACCGCCAGCCCCAGAAAAAGTGGAACATCGAGGAGATGGCGCAGATGCTGCTGCTGAGCCGTGCCTATTTCCAGCGGCTGTATAAGAAAAATTTCGGGGTCAGCGTGATGGCGGATGTCATCGCCGCACGCATTGCCCTCGCCAAGAAATACCTCGCCTCGGAGCAGAACAGTATTGCCTTTGTGGCGGATGCCTGCGGCTATCGCAGCGAGATCTATTTCATGCAGCAGTTCAAGAAAGAAACCGGCATGACACCGGCGCAGTATCGGGCCAAAGCGAGGGGCGAAACACAGGCGTGACGGAAAAAATTGCGGGTTTTGGTTGCAACTGGGGACGGCTTGTGGTATACTGGAGATGGTGAATATGGATCAGGGAGGCGGTGATGATGAGTTTAACCATATATTCAGACAGGCACAGACCGCCGGAAGGTGTGAACATCATTACGCAGAATGATGTGTATTTTAATGGCGCTGTGGAACTGACGGGGAGCAAGCTGGAAGCTGTCATACTGCATCACATCGACAGGGCGAGGTATTGTTCCAGCCGAAGCTTTTACGGAATTTCAAGCGGCACCGTGCCGGTTGACAAAAATCAGCTGAGCACCGGGACGAAAACCCTGCTGAACGTGCTCAGTAACCCTGCGCTGTGCTTTGATCTGCGTGAGTGCGGAGACAATGCGCTGGAGCTGCTGCCGCTCATCACAAGCGGTACCGTCTATTGGGATATCCCGTTTATCGCCTATGTGGGTGATGCAAATTGTGACATCATATACAACGGCAGGCACTATACAGACTTTTATGCGTTTTTAGGAACAGTCAATGAGGGCAGGTGTGACGGGGATGAAGATTGATTGGACATACAAGGGCGTTTCGGACATAGCGTTACACGTTGACCTGTCGGATCAGGTTGCCATATTATTCAGTGATTCCGGGACAGGAAAGACGTTCCTGTTTCAAATGCTTGCATCGTATTTCGTCATCCATGGGATTCCCTATGAAAAATTCGACTACAGCAGTGAAAATAAGGAGCTTGCGTGGTTCAGGCAGAGCATGAAAAAAGCGGATGTGGTACTGCTGGATAATGCCGACTTGTACATGACAAAAGCGTTGTTTCGTGATCTGAAATCCTGCGGGAAACAGGTAGTGATAAGCATAAAGCATACGGAACGGTTGGGATCATTTGAAAACTGCGGGTTCTACACCGTCGACTATGATGGAAAAAGCCTGAGAACAATGCGGGAAAACTGCGGGCTTATTGTTTGAAAATCATGAAATATGCCATCTGGTTATACTTTGCAAATGGGAAATCGAAATTTATAGGAGATAAGCTATGAGTAAAATAACAATTTTACTGCAGAAGATGAAATCTCTGTGTGACAGTAATAATGGTAAGGACACATTTAATTCTCCAGTGACGGCGAAAGAAATATCTGATTGGGAGATTGCGCATAACGTAAAGCTTTGTAATGAACTGAAAGAATTTTATCTTTTCAGTAATGGTATGAATTTACGTATCTATTTCTCAACATTCAACATTTGTCCGTTTGAAAAAATCACCTTTAGAGAAGATGGCTTATTTGGATATGGAGAATTTGAAGGCTATATGAAAATAGGTGATTTTGTGGGAGACGGCTCAATAATATGTATAGACAGAAATTATAATGTTTGCTGTATATTTGAAGGTGATTCTGAAATAGTCAAATATTCACTTACAAAATTAATTGAAAAAGAACTTGAACATCTTGAAGAAAAAATCGAGTACAGAAAATAGAAAGAAAAAATAACTAAGTTCTTATGCGTAAATTCCAGTTTACCAAAGTGATAATATTGTACCTTGAAACAAACTGCTGAAAAGAAGCAGTCAAATGGGGAAACAAATATTGCCGGCAGCACATGTAATATGCGACAGAATCAATAATTGCCTGCGCCAAAGAACAAGCGAATTCTTTGAACGTCCGCAGGAACAGGAGGAAACAATGACAAAGATCGATTTAATTACAGGCATTCTTGGTTCCGGAAAAACGACGTTTCTCCGGCGCTATGCGAAATATCTGCTGGCGCAGGGACAGCGGATCGCCATTCTGGAAAACGATTTTGGTGCAGTCAATGTAGACATGCTCATGCTACAGGATCTGAAGTGTGAGAACTGCCGGCTGGAGATGGTCTCCGGCGGGGGAGATGCGGACTGCCACAAGCGGCGGTTCAAGACGCAGCTGATCGCACTGGGGATGCAGCACTTCGACCGTGTTCTGATCGAGCCGTCCGGCATTTTCGACATGGACGAATTTTTCGACACCCTGTATGAATCCCCGCTGGACCAGTGGTTTTCCATCGGCAGCATCCTCGCCATTGTGGATGCCACCATGCCGGAGGTGCTCTCCGGGGAGATGGAATACCTGCTGGGATCGGAGGCAGCGTGCTGCGGAAAGCTGCTGCTGAGCAAGTTAAAAGCCGGCGAACCGGCGGAGGAAGCTTCGGCACGTGTGCTGGCACATCTGAACCGTGCCCTCGCCGGAATCCAGTGCCGGCGGCAGTTCCAGCTGTCCGACCTTCTGGCGAAGCCGTGGGATGACCTGACATCGAAGGACTTTGCCGCAATCCAGAATGCAGGATACCGCAGTTCCAGCTATGTCAAGCAGTTCCATATGGAAACGCTGCAAAGCGAGGTGCACTATTTCATGCACGTGCGGATCCCGCAGGAACAGATCGTTCCAGTGGTGCAGCAGGTGATGCAGGACACGGAATGCGGAACGATTTTCCGCATCAAGGGCTCGCTCCCCGTCGGGGATGACGGCTGGCTGAAAATCAACGCCACACGGGAAAAAATCGAGACAGCACCGGTGCCGGATGGACAGGCGGTGCTGATCGTCATCGGAGAGGGCGTGCAACGGGAGAAGATCGATGCCGTGCTTCGTCCGCTGAATACCGATCCGGCGTACGTTTCTGTGTGAGAACAGCTTCTGATCAAACTAAGAAAACCGCCTGTGCACTTGGAAAACTCCCTGTGCACAGGCGGCTTTTTTAAGAGCTCGTGTTCATAGGCGTCTATCTACGTCTTTTCGGCAAATTTTGTTGCATACTGCGTGAAAAATTCTTGCCATACGAAAGTATGCCTGCAAATTTTTGCCTTGTCTGCAAAAAAATTTGCTCGAAAATCCGCATATATTTCCTATGAATACAAGCTCTAACGGTTCTGTCTGCGGTATTCGGTGGGTGTGATGCCGGTGTTGTTTTTGAAGTGGCGCATCAGATGAAACTCGCTGGTGTATCCGCACTGCTCCGCAATGCGCCGGAGCGGCAGGCTCGTCGTGGTCAGAAGCAGCCGTACCCGCTCCAGACGGGAACGGGTGATGTCGTTGGAGATGGTTTCCCCAAACACCTCCTTATAACTGTGCTGGAGGGAAGAAAGGCTCATGGAGAACTTCTTCGCCAGCGATGCCACTGTACCCACCTGATCAATCTGGTGGGTGATCTGATAGTGCAGGATCATCAGGTTGTCCAGTTTTGTGGAAGGCGTTTGTGTGATGATCTTCTGCGTCTCCTGAAGCTGCCGGCTGATGTGAAAGAACATCTGCTTCAGTTCCAGCTCGACCATGTCCATGTGATACGGTCTTGCCGTGTAAAATTCGTAGGTCATGCTGCGGATGTGTGCGGAGATCGTAGCAGCATCTGTCAGCTGAACCGGCTGGTTCAGCGGAATGCCAAGCTCCGGAAACAGCTTCTGATCCTGCGGCTCTACGGTGAAATAGAACCAGTCGTCCATGTACGTGTCATCGCAGGCGGCATAGTACTGCGGGGTATTGCCGGAGTACAGGAGAAACGAGCCTGCCTGTGCAATCTCCTCTTTTCCGTTTCGCCGGATCAGTGCTTTGGTCTGAAACAGCAGGAACAGCCAAGCCTGTCCGATTCCGTTGGGGTTGCTCATCACAAAGTCTGCATCGTGTCCATGATGATAGCCAATGCTGTGAATTTTCATAAGATCACGCCTTCCGCAAAATTATACTCTTATCATACCATGTGTTTGCACGCTTTGCAATACAATTTCAAAAAAATGCAGAAAATGTATGTGAAAAATGCAGGATCTTATATTTTGTTTTCCATGGATTCATGTTACAATAAAATTAAAACGAGAGCAAGTTCTTCTGAAATTACGGTATTTTAAGAAAGGAATCAAACTGCCATGAAAATATGCAGTCAGATCATAGCCGTTTTCTGCACAGCTGCCGTTGCGCTGACCTCTGCCGGCGTGACCGCCTCCGCAGAACCTGCCTCCGCTATGCGGGACATGACCACCATGGAGCTGGTGCGGGAAATGGGACTTGGCATCAATCTGGGAAACACCTACGAATCCTGCGGCGACTGGATCGCACAGTGGGGCGACGGAACGCCGGAATCCTACGAAACCGCCTGGGGCAGTCCGGTCATCACACAGGAGATGATTCAGGGCTACGCCGATGCCGGATTCCATACGCTTCGTGTGCCGGTGGCATGGTCAAACCTGATGGGGGACAACTACACCATCAGCAGCGCCTACCTCGGCGCAGTGCAGGAGGTCGTGGACTGGGCGCTGGACAGCGACCTGCACGTCATTGTCAATCTGCACTATGATGGCGGATGGCTGGCAAATTTCCCCACGGACAAGGAAAACTGCATGACCAAGTACAAGCGCATCTGGACGCAGCTCTGCGATGCTTTTGCGGATTACGGGGACTATCTGGTCTTTGAGTCCCAGAATGAGGAACTCGGCTGGGATACGCTGTGGAACCGCTGGGGCGGTACGACAGGCAAGGAGGAATCCTATGCGCTGGTGAACGAGATCAACCAGACCTTTGTGGACATCGTCCGTTCCTCCGGCGGCAACAATCCGGAGCGACACCTGCTGATCTCCGGCTATGGCACGGACGTCGACCTGACCTGTGACAGCCTGTTCCAGATGCCGCAGGATCCTGCGGGACGCTGCGCCGTTTCGGTGCACTACTACACCCCGTCAGACTTTGCGATTCTGGAGGAGGATGCCAGCTGGGGCACTATGCGCAGCACATGGGGCACGGATGCGGACTTTACCCAGCTGAACCACTATATGGATATGCTGAAAACGACCTTTGTGGACAAGGGCATTCCGGTTATCATTGGAGAGTATGGCTGCCCCAAGAAAAACAAAGACGCCGATTCTGTGCGCCTGTTCTTGTCCTCTGTGTGCGAGGCAGCGTATTCCAGAGAGATGTGTCCGGTGCTCTGGGATGTGACCGATCTGCACTATAACCGCAGTACCTGCCAGATGAATGACAGCGTGCTTCAGGAGAACTTCAGGAATATTCGGGAGAAGTATCAGCCGGAAACGCCGGCTGCTGGCGATGTGAATCAGGATGGCGCATGTAATCTTGCCGATGCGGTGCTGCTCCAGAAGTATCTGCTGAACCAGATGAATCTGACCGAGAAACAGGCTTCGGCAGCTGATGTTCAGGCGGATGGCACAGTCAATGGATTGGATTTGGTGACGCTGCGTGCGATGCTTTGAGAAAAATTGAGAGAATGTTGTGAGGGATACGGTGCGCCGTGTCCCTTTTTGTTTGCGTATCATAAGTTTCGTTGAAAACGTTCCACCGGAACGTTTTCAAAATCAAGGTGCAGCAAGCGGGACACAGGGCGGAGCGGTCTTGTTCGCTCCGCCCTCGAAAAGCTGTCGCTTT
>NZ_JAJFCK010000017.1 GCF_020709055.1 Ruminococcus callidus | reverse complement strand
GCCGAATTCCGGAAGCGTACCCGTCCGCTGGTGGAGCACACCGGCAAGCTGATTCAGGACATGTTTGCGGAAACCGGGCTGTCCTGGAACGATATCGATGATGTGATTCTTGTGGGCGGTTCTACCCGTATGACCATGATTGAGGACTACATCACGGAACTGCAGGGAAAACCGGCACTGCGTGGTGTTAATGCGGATGAGGCAGTTGCCCTTGGCGCAGCCATCACAGCCGATTCCATTGCGCAGTCCATTCAGAACTTCTCGCTGGACGGTCAGGTTGGATTTGAGATTTCCGCCGGAAATAAGACGGTCAAGGATGTCATCTCCCATTCGCTGGGACTGATCGCAGCACGGGAGGAAAATCAGGGCGATGTGCTCTATCGGACATTCTATAACGAGATCATGATTCCGCGAAACACTGCCACCCAGCAGGCAACGATGACCAAACAGTTCCGGCTGAACTCCAACACACAGGATATCTACCTGACCCAGTGGGAGAGCGAGTCGCTGCCAGAGGAGAGTGCCATCATCGGCAAATATCAGACCATGGGCATCACCCCGAACCAGCCGTTTTCGGTGACTTACTTCCACAATCCGGACGGAACGGTCAACATCACAGCAGAGCAGTCCGGAAAGCAGCTGCGGGTACAGAAGGTGCTGGAGTGCGCTGATCGTACCTTTGAGCCGGAGAAAATCCAGATGCCATCTCATGGTGCGATCGTCATTGCCATTGATCTGTCCGGCAGTATGAGCAGTGTTTTGAATCAGGCGAAGGATTTCATCTATGACTTTGTCAAGAAGTTCTCGTCGGACGCTGTTTCCATCGGCATGGTTGGCTTTGCCTCTCGGGAAAAGAAAATCTGTGATCTGACCAATGACCGAAACCAGTTCCGCAGTCTGGTGCGGAAGATGGAGGTCGGCGATACTTTGGGCTACGGCACGAGCGCCAACCCCATGGATCATGCATATCAGATGCTGAAAGCGGAGGCAAGCCGTAAAACACTGAAATATGCCTATACCATCGTTCTCACAGATGGTGAGTGGACATCGGATGCTGCACGGGATGCTATTTCGGACAAAAAGAAATATGTGGCAAGCGGTTTTGAAATCGTTGCGCAGGGTTTTGGCGATGCAAACGAGAAGTTTATCAAAAATCTGGCGACCCGAACCGATCTGTCCGGCGTTGGAAATCTGTCCAATCTGGGCTATGCAATGACCAACATTGCACAGGTACTGAATTCCTCCCACTGAGTATGCGGGAGCAGTCCTGCATAAAGATTCAGAAAAGTATCGGGGAAAGGAAAAGTGTAAATGATCAAGTATAGTGAAGACGCAAATTTGTACGTGGAAACTCGTTCTCCTATGGAAAAATGTTCTCCTCCGGCACCGGTAAAGGTGACGGCATATCGGCAGATCGCTATGAAGCTCGCTGATGGTGTCACGCCGGAAATCACGGAGCGCATGCTGAACGACAATTACCACGAGGCGCTTCGACTGTTGGAAGAGGATGTGTGTCAGGTTTATCGGCTGCTGAGCGGAAAGGGCGGCGTGACGCAGGAGGAGTGGGACTTTATTGTTGACAATGTGAAAAAGGGAAATTATATGTTCCAGAACATTGTCCTCCAGCTGGGAACGCCTATGAATCCGGTCATCGGCGCCACGGGAACACCGGCGCAGAAGCGGGAGACAACGGAAAAATTCCTGAAGCAGATTCTCAGCAAACACGGCATCTCGCTGCAAATCGTTCCGCCAATTCCGGGGGATTACCTTTATGAAAAGACGGAGGACTATCTGCGCAGTCTGGCAGCTGCTCTAAAGATCCACATGGAATTCAAAAGCATTGAAACTCATCTGGAATCCTGCGACTACGTCAAAACCAAAAAGCGGCTGCACTATATCACGATCTACGACTTTTTAAAATACCATCTGGGCTGCAATAAAATTCCGAACAAACAGGAACTGATTCAGCTGCTGCAAGGCTGTAAGGATCACGATGTGCTGGGAATTCGTCTGTCCGTGGACGAGATCCAGAAGATTCCGGGGGACTTTTTCGCAGAGTACGAGCGCTATCGGGATTTCAAGATGATTCAGGTCATGGGACGCTGGTTCGGAAAGTCCACTGTGCGCTGTATTAGTTCGGCAGCGTACCGCTATTTTGCCGACCAGATCGACGAAAATCTGCTCAACGATGCGCTGCACTATATGAAAGTGCACACTGCCACCTTGGTGCCGAAAAAGAGCGTTTCCAGATTTGAGGGAACCAGTGCGATTTTCCGGTATTCTGTGGAGGGCTTCACCGGCCGGCAGCTCTGGGCAACGCTGGACACCAACGGCTATGCCAAGGATTATCGCCAGACTGCGAAGCTGATCAAAGATGTTGGCATTCAGGGCTTTCGGGCGGATAATCTGCAAATGGGAAAGACGTACTACGCTAGTTTGTGGGAGATGAACGATGACGACGATGTGGTGAAGCTGGGTGACCTGCCGGCAGTAACTCCGGGAATCAACTGGCCAGATGTGAAGTCCGTCCAGAAGATGCAGTTCGATCGCTCTCTGCGTCTGACCGTTGAGTTTGCCAACCGAAGCCAGATAGCGCAGTTCCAGTATATCGCTTGCGTCAAAGCGGGAACAGCGAGAATCCAAAGTCCGAAAGACGGCATGAGACTTATGGGAACGGTCAGCGGAAATAGCATTTCCTTTCAGGCACGGAATCTCCAGTATGACCAGCCCTATCAGATCTGTGTCTTTGCGGTGGATCGCAGCGGAAAATATGGAAAGCGCATCGTCCCCGATTTCTCGTATACGCCAGTGGAAAAGGAGATGCTGCGTGTCATTCGAAAAGAGGGACGGCGGGTCGATGAAGTCAATCTGGACTTCGACGGGAACCAGTGGCCAAGTTCGGAATTGCCGGTTGGGACGATTGTCCAGTTTGCCTGCCGTACCGACCGCTTTCCCAAGGATATGAACGACAGTGAACCCGGCTACGAGATCGCACCGCTGGGGAAAGCAGCTTATTCTAGCGGTGCATTCAAAGTCAAAATTCGAAAGAACGGCGGGTCGTCTGCCGTGCTGTTCCTCTGCGGATGGATCAAGAGCGGAAACGCTGCCGGAACCTTGGTGGTTCGAAATGCGCTGTATGAGATCAATTATCACCGTCAGAAAGAGGGCGTGTTCGGGCACAAATATTCCGTGACGTTCCACGTTGCCAGCCATATCCCACGCATTCCTCGCCTAAGCTTTGTCGCCTACAATCGGGGCGGAAATATGGTTGCCTCCGGAACGTTCGACTCCCAGAAGATTGACAGTAAGGGAACGCCTGTTCAGGATGTGCGCTATGAATTTACCGCTACCGGAAAGGTAGCAGGCTTTGTGATCCGGCCGGAAAATCTCGCAGAACGCCGTCTGTTCTATTTTCGGGAGGTCTGAGAGATGGGTAAGATGTATCGCTATCCCCACGATTACTGTCCCTATTGCTATCATAAAATCGAGACATATTCGTTCTATTGCCCAAAGTGTGTTGCACAGCATCCGGAAACTGCGGTCACACAGCCGGACAAGAATATTCCGCTGGATTATCGGGGGATTCCCCTGTGCAGCAACTGCGGCAGTGTCATGCGAATCTGCTGCTCCAACGATGCCTGCCGGAATCAAAACAACATCATTCCGCCGGAACCCACTGCTGTGGTAGCCATTGCCGGCTTCTCAAGCTCCGGAAAGAGCACCTATCTGCTTGACGTGGTAGCGTCCAAATCCAGCGAGACCGGTGTGCTGGTGTCTGCCAAAAGCCACGCACTGATCGAGTGGCGGGAACAAAATCTGCATCGGATTCAACAGTCGGATGTGCTGGACAGCACGCAGAAGCATGCGGATAACTTTTCCTCCGTGGTGGGGTTCCAGTCTGTTGCCAAAAAAGACTGCGAGGAGATCATCCTGTCGCTGACAGATCGTCCCGGTGAGGAATCGCAGGAGATGGAACGGCTTGCCAGCCTGAACTATCTGTTTTGTGCGGATTACATCATTTTGCTTTTGGACTTGCTGAACCTTCCCGGAATGTCGGAGGAACTTCGGGCAAAAGACATCGACTTTCCGCAGCAGGAGGCGACCGCCCAGAGCAATGAGATCGCCATCGAAAATATCATCGGTGCACTGGAACAGCAGCAGGGCAAAAAGGGAAAAAAGATTCCGCTGTTTATCGGCGTTGCCAAGTGGGACTATGCGGAAAAAGCCGATTTGTGCCCGCCGGGCTTTTCTATCGGATGCGAGGGCGCAGATACCACGGCGGTTTTGGATGCCAAGGGACGGCTGGATAAGAAGCGCTGGAATTTGAACAGCAATCTGATTCGAAATTTTCTGATGCAGCACAACGAGGGAAATCTGGTCAACAAAGCGGAACGCTATTTCAAGACCGTGAATTACTACGCTTTCTCCTGCTTTGGTGCTGCACCGCAGGTCAAAAGCGGCATTGTAACACCGCCCATCCACCATCCGCGCCATATTATGGATCCGTTTTACTGGATCATGAAGGATATGCATGCACTGTAAAAGGAGTGATTGAATCGTGGAGCAATCGATCTATACGTATTGTTTTAAAGACTATGACAGCGGAAATCGTGGCTGGGGCTTCTACTCGTTTTCGGACGGCATGGCAGCCTACTTTCACCGTGCGCCGGAACTTCAGACCATGGCGGACGGGAGAAACTATTGCGTTCCATCCAATTCCGAAGTATGGAAAGTGAATCCCATCACAGACTATGATCGTGATATTGTACAGGAAGCGCAGAGCATTGCACAATACCATCCGCAGCGGTTTTCCTATCAGAAGCTGGAGATTTCCCACGAAGAAACCGCCGTCTTTGTTTTTGGAAAGAATCTGGGACGGGAAATCGTCAGCGAGGGACGTGCTGGAAACAAGCTGGTCTATACGCTGGTAGGCAGCATGCGGGAGGTTCTGGATTATCCCTGCTTTTACGGTGACAATGCGTTTTTCCAGAACAAACTGACACGCTCGTATTTCGTCAACGGCAATCGGGATAGCCGTGCAGCAGCATTGCCGCCGGTTTCTCTGATCGCCGGAAAACGTGTGACACGGGAGTCGGTACACGCATTTTTGCAGGCTGATCCCAACCGCACGGAATATCTGGCAAGCCTGTTCTATGCGCTGTTGCAGGAGCGCTCCGGCGGAAATCGTCCCATTCTGATCTGCGATAAAAAGGAAAACATCATCTTCTGGATCGCAGCTGTTACGCTGCTGTTTCCCTTGGAGATCGCCAAGAATATCTCGTTTAACACCTATGACGGACTTGGAGAGACATCTGTCCCGCAGATTCCCGCGCAAATGACACTGTGCGGCGTATATTCCCCCACAGTCAACGGTGCGCCGGAAAGTCATGCCACCAATTACGATGCCGGAGCATTCCAGAATCGGAAAGATGTGGTGCTGTTTGACTTGGAGTGTCTGCTGCTTCCCACAATAAAAACCGATGCATTTCTGCCGGTGATTCGTGCATTTTGCCAGGGAGATGAGAAGCTGCTTCAGGAATATCACCAATACCTGATGCATAACACGACCTACCGGGATTACGGCACGGAGTACACTGCATTTTATCCGGTTGGCACGGAGCGTGCAGCGCTGTTCCCGTACTATTCCAGAGAGGTGCAGGAGAAGATACTGCATGCCGTGTATCCGTCCAAACTGTTCAGTGATTCGCTCAGTGATGCGGAATTGCAGGATGCCATTGTCGTTTTGCGGAGCAGCCTGAAAAACGGACTGCTCTCTCGGGAACAGTTGCTGAATGAAATTTGGCGCTATGCTGCGGATGCGCTGAAAGATGCGGAGGATGATTTCCAGCATCTGATACAGCTGGAGGCAGTTTGCCAACTGGTGGGCTATTCCACAGAGACGATAATCCGTATGTATTTCTGCCAGAAGCCAAAGCAGTGGTGCGAGTATTTTGCTTCCATGAAAAAATGCTCGGAAAACAAGCTGATTCTCTTGCTGAAGCTGCTGGATCTGAGTCGTCCGGAGGAGCAGGAGGCATTTCAAATTTTGGCAAGGCTCCTGTCAGAGTCGGAGAATGGAAAGGCGAAGGTCAAGCAGTTCCTCTCCAGGCAGCTGGAACGGCTTTTCGGTGTTGCGCAGCCGACAGTTTCTCCGCAGATGGCGTTGGATCTTCTGAGCGCCAGCGATTGTGCAACGGTATTTTCACAGCATCTGGCCAAACTGTACATGCAGTGGAATCCGAACTATCAGGAGCAGGCATTTTCAATTCTGGAGAGTTCCTACCTGGGGGATGCATTTGTCCACGCCCTGCAGGAGATGATCTGGAGCCAGCCGGATGCTTTTCAGAGAGCGTATCAGACCATCGAGATGATGCAGCGGCATGGCAGCCGTTTCACGGCAAGCTGGGAAGAACGTTTTCATCAGAATCTTTCTCAGATGCCTCTGCAGCATCAGTTTGAATGGACGATTTTGCTGCTCCAGAACGGCGCTTGGGGATATTCTCTGGAGTTTTCAAAACTTGTAGAGAATTTGCTGCTGCAGGTGCCGTTCCACTCGGAGAAAGAACTTGCAGGTTTCTCGCTGCTGATCTGCTGCCGTATTGCGTCGCTGGGCGGTACGCAATATCCCATTTTTCTGATTTATGGAGCAGTAAAGCGTTCCGGCATTAAATTCAAGAGCTGGAAAAGAGTAGCAGAAGTCGTGTCGTGTACAGAATTTCCGCCGGAATTGGTGCAGTGTATGCGGGAAATGCTGGTGAACGACGTTCAGCGCTTTTTTGACGAAGAAAAGGACGCTGGACATGAGCCGAGCGAGGAAACCCGAAGCGTTCTGAAAAAATTCAAGTTTTTCGGCAGGAAATAGGCGCAAATTCCAGCGAAAAAACGCATTCTTTCCAGAAGTTCCAGTCCCATGCACAAAAAACGAAAAAAACTACCTCTCATAGAATCTTCCGTTTTTGTCATACTATTAGTGCAGCACGAAAGCCGCTGAAATTTAGGCGCAGCTGCAAAAAGTCAAAAACCAAAAGAATGAAAAAGGAGATGTCATCATGAAGGGTGAATTTACGCAGAAGGGCAAGGAAGCTATGGAACGTTTTAAGATGGAGTCTGCAAGCGAAGTTGGCGTGACTTTGAAGCAGGGCTATAACGGCGATCTGACTGCACGGGAAGCCGGCTCTATCGGCGGACAGATGGTCAAGAAAATGATTGACGCCTACAAGATGCAGTAACATCTGTAGGATTCCGGAGATTATAAAAAACGAGGGCAGATGCGCCGTGCTTTACGGGGTAGCTGCCCTATTTTTGGTTTGATTATAGAAAAGTTGTATTTTTACTTATTCCATGGTACAATATAGAAAAATACTGGGAGGAAGAGTATTTTGATTTTTATCACTGGAGATCTGCATGGAAGTCTTGACATTTCAAAATTTTCCGAAAGGAATTTTCAAATGCAAAATCAATTGTCACGAGAGGATTTTATGATTATCTGCGGAGACTTTGGATTGATTTGGAAAGATTGCGAGGAGGAACGCAATTGGCTGAAATGGCTGGAGGACAGACCTTGGACAACCTTATGGATTGATGGAAACCATGAAAATTTTGACCGCCTGAAATCTTTCTCAACCGAAAAGTGGAACGGCGGATTGATTCAGAAAATTACGCCCCATATTTTTCATTTATGCCGTGGGCAAGTGTTTCAAATCGAAGGATACCGCATTTTTGCAATGGGCGGCGCAGAGAGTCATGACAAAGTACGCCGTAAAGAAGGTGTGTCCTGGTGGCGGGAAGAGCTTCCAACAGAGGCAGAAGTTCAACGTGCCAGAGCTGCGCTGGAGTGTGTGAACTGGAAGGTGGACATTGTGCTTACTCATAGTCTTTCCACAAAGATCCAGTGGGAGCTTTTTCATGGAATGTTAAGCTATACAGAGAATCGGCTGACCGATTTCTTTCAGGAACTTGACGAAAATTTGGATTTCCGCCTTTGGTTTTCCGGACACTATCACTTTTCCAAACAATTTGATGAGCGTCATGTCTTGCTTTATGATACGATTGTTCAGCTTACAGGGGGTGGATTTCGGAAATGTTTTCCTGTTGAGGAAATATGAAGGATTATGATATCCGTTCTTATTTATGTTTTTCGAGAAAAGTAGGATAGCGGGGGTTTGAAAATTTGCTGTATTACAAACCAAACAAAGACAGATGCACTGTGTTTTACAATGCATCTGTTTTTTTGTTATGATGTTTATCATTTCTTTCTTTCGATTTCATCGAAAAGTATTAAAAAATAGTTAAATCTGTACAAGCGTATTGACTTTTAAAATAAAAGTATGTTAAAATAACCTACGTCAGGCTGGCTTTGTGTCTTTTCGTAAGCATCTTTGCAATACAATTCTTATGATACTTTATGAAAGTATTTGAATGTTCATCTTTTTGGAAATTTAAATTTTCGCAGCACAGAACCGGTACAGGAAATAACATATTTTTACAGGAAAGGAAGACAGATGAAAGGGAAAATTTGGGGGCACTCACGAGTCAAACGCTTTTTGGCTGGTTTGAGTGCGATGACAATCTTAGCGGGGACAATTCCGTTTGCAGCGTATGGCTCACTGACGATGGCAGCGCATGCAGAAGAAGCTGGTACCGGCGAACAGGAGGAAAATCCGTTTTTGGTTTCCTCTGCAACGACAAAGTTTAACCTTACTGGCGGGATCATGAACGATAGTTCATTTGTGGTCAGCAATGGCATATGCAGTTTGTCTGACGATGCCGAACCGACCTGCATTCCCAATCCGGAACCGCCGGTAAACTCTAACCTCGTATTTGCCGGCTGGGCCAATACTGCTGGAGAGATCGTAACTGAGTTTCAGGAGAATATGACTTATTATGCAAATTGGAAATATGGCACGACCAGCGAAACCAACCGCATTTCTAATTTGACATATCTGCTGTTGAATCGAAATAGCAATTTTTTTGATTTGCGGGGAAATGGCGGATCTCTCAGAACAACATACGGAAATGCTGGCTATAACTTGTACTATAAGTATAAGATCGACGAAATTTCTGCAGATATCAGAAGCAACATTACCGCTTTTGATGCGCAGAATGCAGAGTATTGTATTGGTAATCAGATTTATGTGACACCGATTTTTTCGTTTAGTGATTCCAAAGGAAAAATTTCGGAGAATGAGCAGGAAAATGCCTTTGTGAAGATCACCTACGTCATTCAGAACAGAAGTGAAAATCCGGTGACGGAGTTCGGACTTGCCAGCACTGCAGATGTTATGATCGGCGGCAATGACCATGCAGCAATTTATGGCTACAGCGCCGATCAGACGCCAGTTACCAGTGAAAATCACACCATGTTTTCCAATGTGCCAAATATTGAGATGCATGATGGTTCTGGAAACATCTTCAGTCTCTCTCTGTCTGATGATGGCGACTGTTGGTGGGGCGTTTATAGCAGCAGAACACAAAATGCTTATACTGGACACAACGGTTCTAATTATTCTACGGGCTATGATTCCGGTATCTCGTATTCCTGGCAGAACATCAATCTTGCGCCGGGAGAAACTGTTTTCAGAAGTGCTGTTTTTGCCGCAGGAGATATTCACTTGTTCCGCAAGCATGCCTATGATGCAAATGGCTATTGTTTTGGCGGTGCGGACTGTGAACTTGCTATCGATCATGCTGATGAAAACAGTGTCATTTATCAGGCACCCATTTTCACAAACCAAACTTATGAGGTTCGGAATTCCGGTCAGCTTTTGTGGTTGTCTCAGCACATGAATGACGGAAGTGTTGTAGGAAATGCAAATATCAAACTGATGCATGATCTTGTTTTTCCGGATGATGGTCGAATTTCTTGGAAACCAATCAGAAACTATTCGGGAACTTTCGATGGACAGGGCTTTTCTATCAGCGGAATGCAATACACTTCTGAAGGAGAGGAAGATTGCGGTGGTATTTTTGGAACATTGAGCGGTGCCACTGTGCGGAACCTCGGTGTGATCAATTCCACATTTGAGAGCAGCAGCGGAAACACCGGTTCTATTGCCGGAAACGCAGCCGGTAATACAAGACTGGAAAATGTCTATAGCCTTGCAGCTGTCACTGGAACCAAAGCAGCTGGTCTTGTGTATGAAATCAGCGATTCAATCGTGAGCAGCGTACTTTGTGCAGGTGCTTCTGACTCAGGACACATGATATATGGAAGCAGTACTGCATCGACATTCCAGTGTTGCTATTATCTGTCGGAGAAATCGACTTATTCGGATTCTGGAATGCAGAATATTCTGTCGGATGATCTCTCTTCTGGCATGGTGGCCTACCAACTTGGATGGAACCAGAATATCGGAGAAGAGGATTACCCGGTCCTGAATGGTGATGCAATGGTCTATCGTTATACCATCAATCACTCCTGCAGTGAAGCCAATCCGATGCCAGAACTCAGCTATACCAATGATGAGTCTCAGAACGGTAAGGTCGTCAAGATCGAACACGAATATGACTGGGGCGAGCTGGTAACGCCGGCGACCTGTACTGAAAATGAGTTCTGGAATCGGAAGTGTGTCAATTGCGGTGAGGTTACTTCTGAAACATTTGAACGTGTGGAAGAAGGTCATCTTGCGACAGGACACACCTATGACTGGGGGCGTGTTGTTTCTCCCAACACCTGCACAGAAAATGCTGTGTGGGCAAAAAAATGTGTGAAATGCGGCGAAGAGCTGGAAGAAACGTTTGAACGTACGGATGGGGACAATGCTGCCAAGGGACATCGGTACGAGTGGAGGCGAATGATAAAGCCGGCAACTTGTACGGAAAACGCAGTTTGGGAGAAGTATTGTGTCAATTGCGGTGATGTATTGCCGGAAACCTTTGAACGTACAGATGGTGATAATGCTGCAACAGGACATAAATATCGCTGGGGCGATATGGTAAGCGCAGCAACCTGTACCGAGAATGCTGTCTGGACGAAGAAGTGCGTTAACTGTGGAGAAACATTGGAAGGAACCTTTGAACGTACTGACGGCGACAATGAAGCCAAGGGACACAGATACGACTGGGGCGACATGATAAGCGCAGCAACCTGCACAGAGAATGCTGTCTGGACAAAGAAGTGCGTCAACTGTGGAGAAGCATTAGGAGGAACCTTTGAGCGTACGGACGGTGACAATGCTGCCAAGGGACATCACTATGACTGGGATTGTATGGTGCACGAGGCAACTTGTACGAACAATGCGGTTTGGACGAAAAAATGTGTTGATTGCGGACTTGTACTGGAAGGAACCTTGGAGTGCAACGATGGGGAGAATGCCGCAAAAGGTCATCAGTATGAATGGTTCAAAATGATTTCGCCGGCAGACTGCGTTCACGCTGCACTTTGGATCAAAAAGTGTGCGGAATGTGATGCAGTATCAGATGATACCTTTGAGCGCACTGATGGCGGAAATGCTGCCAAAGGTCACACCTACGGAAATGATAGCATTTGTACTGTGTGCGGACAACGGGATCCATCTGCGCCAGTCACTACTACGACTACAACAGCGCCTGCTGGCGTTGGAACAACAGTTTCTACCTCCAAAACAACCACAACTACCGCAGCAGCAACGACTGAACCGTATGCAAGAGTAACATCTACTTACGATAAAACCGTAGAGGATGCTGTCAAGAAAGAGGAAAATCGTAAGCTGAATATCGTAGGGGATATGACTGTTACGCCGATGTCAAAATCGGATATCATCGCAGCGGGAATCGCTCTCTCTGATCCGGGCAACTATCACTGTTACAATTACTCTATCGAGATGGATTTCGAAGATGTCCCCATGATTTTCACCAAGTATGAGGCTGTTCCGTCAACGCCGTCTGCACCAGAAAAGAAGAAAATTGTGATATCTCCGCCATCAGGCTCCGGCGGGCCGGTTGAGATTCCGTCTGGCGGAAATACGTACGTTCCGGAAATCGGCGCAAGTGTCGGATACTATGAATACGAGTCGCAGGAGATGTTTATCATCATTTATGGCGAGAGTAAATGGCTGAAGGAATTCTATGATGTACAATTGGTACTTTTCAATAGCGACAGCGAGTCGCTGAAAGACTGTACTGCAACACTGAATGTTCCCAGCGGTCTGACTCTGTGCAACAGCTCACAGACTAAGTTCATTGGCGATTTGGCTGCCGGTGCTGTCAGCGATATCCACTGGTATCTGAGAGGCGATGAGGCAGGCGATTATTCTCTGAGCGCAAGAGTGGTAGGCGAAAATGATGGAGATGCATTCTCTTATGACTTCCACTCCAAGAATAATCTCCATGTTTATGCCGGAAGCGCATTGAAAATGACAATCGAAGCGCCTAATTATTCCTGCTATGGGGATAAGTATGAGATGAAGATCGCATTAACTAATGTTTCGGATAAGCCGATTTACGATTTGGAAAACAAGGTGAAAAATGTCGAGCACGGGTACTATTCCTATAAAACTGTAAATGATCACGGGATAGTGACAAACACATCTGGAAAACGGATTCTAAGCAGTGGCGGTGCTACCAGCATTTCCGTGGAAGAGTTGAAACCTGGAGAATCGGCAGTCATTGAACTTTCAATTACAGATCTTTGGAAATCGCCCTATCAGAAGAATTTGGAACTGAGTAAGCTGTTCTTTGATGCGCTGAGCATTGGTTTGAGCGAGATGCCGTTGGCACAGTTCTGCGCAAGCCTTGCTGCGAGTACGGTGGATGGAATTACTGTGGTGCACATGCTGAACAATGTTGTGGTTACGACATTGGAGGGTTCTACGACAGAAATTCCATATGAAGTGGTAACTTCGAGCTTTACTGATGAGTTTATTGATGACCACGCTTTTAGCTTTAGTGGTGCAGTAATCGATGCAGCTGTAGGTTCCTGTGATTCTGATGGCGTACAAAAAATTTACTATAATGGAAAGTGCTACATTAAGAAAATGGAATTTTATTCAGATTTAGTTCAGCAAATGGCGATTGACTATCAAAAAAATTTAGATGGTGCCATGACACAGGAAGCATATGACAGAAAGTATAATCTGGACTATCTGGAACACACCACTGGTGTCAAACTGGATAAGGATGACATTTGGGATTATATTCAAGATGTGATATCTGCTACCGGAATTGATGACATCGATTTCAACGGCAAGCAGCTTCCGATTTCAGATACAGTTACCATCGGCAGAGATCTGTACAAAATTTTCAGTAAACCAAAGGGAGAAATCAACGCAAAGATTTATGTCACAGACAAAAATGGAAATATCATTTCCTACAATGATGGCGAGAAAACTACAAACTCAGTACGCCGTGCCAAGGCCAAAATTCAGATGATGTCTGCTGCATCTGCGGCAGAACCGACCTATGAGTTTAAGGTTTTGAGCGGGGACTATACGTATGCTGATGGTGTATATACACTGACAAGCGATGCACTGATTGACATCAAACCTCTGGTTGCGAATGAAGAGGCCGTGGTTCATATCGAGTATTCTGATGGCTACCAAGCAGAGTATCCGATGATTTCCGTTCCGGAGCATGAGTGCAAGGGTGGAAACTATCAGGTAATTGCACCGCCGGATAGCGCAAATTACGGAACTGCTGCACAATACTGCGAGACTTGCGGAAAATTTATCAACTCTAAGAAAATCGCTAAGGTTTGCACTGCAATGCTCAGTAACGGTGAAATCTTCCAGAATGTCTACGATGCGGCAAGATACGCCGGGGAATCCGGCGAGGAAGTGGAACTGTCGATATTCGGTGAAATTACGCTGAATCAAGATCTGAATCTTTCGGACAATGTTCAACTTGTGGTGACACCATATGCGAATCTCACATTTGAAAACTCGGCAAAGATTCTCTCCAACCGTGAGGTGCTGGATTACACGAATTCTGTTTCGGAAGAAGTGTATGAAACTGTGACCTTGAATTACTGGGAGGGACGTACAGAAACGCTTTGTTTCAAGTATGGTACAGAGGTTACGGAACTTCCGGTGCAGGGAGATGTCTGCGGTTTCAGCGGATGGTATTCCGATGGTGACTATACAGAGCCTTTTGTTCCGTTTACTGCCGGAGCAGGCGAACATCCCCATGTCTACTATTCTGATGCTGAACACATCTTCGGCAGTAATGGAACATGCAAGACCTGTGGAGAGCTGAAAAACGGACGGGATTCCTTTACTAAGGTTGGTGTTTCTGTGGCAGATATGGTGACATTGAAGTTCGTCGCAGAAATTTCGGAAAATGCAGCAAACGATACGAATGCGTATGTTGAATTTACATTTCCCGACGGGAAAGCACAGACGGTTCGCTTTGCATCTGCACTGCAAAATGCCGATGGTACCTATGTATTCCGCTGCAAAATTCCGCTGAACCGACTGTCGGATACCATCAAGGCGCAGATCTGTTACTCGGATGGGACAAGAGGTTCTTATTTGGAATATAGTGTAAAACAGTATACCGATTACATTCTACAGCACCAGGAGAACTACGATAGTTCTGTTACAGAGAGTATCCAGGCACTTTTGAATCTCGGCGGATACATTCAGATGTATTCCGGATATCATGCAGACGCACCGATTAATCAGGAATTGAATCTGCCTTTGGATGATGTAAATGTTGTCATTGGCGATGAATACAAAGCCGTGAAAGAAGGACACAGCGACAACATTCAGGTAAAGGGAGCAAGTCTTTCTATTTCGGAGCAGGCATCGATCAACATTCAGTTTGCATTGAAAGATGGCGCAGATATTCAGGACTATACCTTTACTGTGGACGGAAAAACAGTTCCGGTCAAGAAATCTGGAAATTACTATGTTATTTCTCTCAAGGGAATTGCACCGCAGAATTATGATAAGATGTACCAGTTCAAAGTGGCATCCAAGACGCAGCCGGCGCAGGATTATGTGACATTGTCCTATAGCTGCTTCACCTATGCGAGGACAGTACTGGATAGCAGCTTTGAAAGCAATGTGACCAACCTTATCAAGGCGATGTATTTCTATCATCAGGGAATCGAAAACTATATGAGTTACTCTAAGGCTGCATAAGCAAACAAAAATAAACAGATTCCTATATCATGAAAGCGCTTCTGCGAAACAGCTGTCTGTTCCACGGGAGCGCTTTTGTTATCAACGAAATAGAATTGTTGGAATTTTAATCGATTTCTCTTACTGTTCCATCACTGGCACCAAAACCGTCGGCACATCGAATCGATTCATTCCTGTATCAAAACGAAGCACAGAGTACCGGGAGCCGATCATTTCGTTTTGATACAGCGCATCGCTTTTTTTCTGGTCAAAATAATGAAAACTCATCAGAAGCTTCACATCCTCCTGATACTGTTTCAGTGCCTCCAGATTTTCATAGAAGCTCTCCCGAAGCTGCAGAACACGTTCGTTTGTCAAATGACGGCAAGCGGCAGAGAGCCTCAGATGAATTTCGTCCTCCTCGCAATAAAAATGCTCCTGATCCGGCACGCACGTTTCTTCTCCGGCAGGATACACTTTCCCATCCGACAGATGGAGAAAATACGGCTTGCCATTCTTGAAATAGGTAACGTCCATGACGCTGATGTTTCCCACATCCATTGCCTTTGCGAATTTCTCGTCAAATATGTCATAAAACAAGTCTTCATCTGCCCACGACAGATCCGGAAGTACCTCCTCTTTTTTCTCATCGAACAGCGCCATCCAGGTTTTCAGCTTCATTGTCAGATGAATGAAAAAGTTTTGATCTGTAACCCACTCGCCTTTGCCAAATTCTGCAAGACTGATTTCCTGATACTTTGCCGCACCATAAACTGCATAGTTATAACCATAATCGTCGCTGGAAGTTTCGAAGGCAAAGGAACCGTTGTTGAGCGTGTCCACCTTTTTCAGGTCCTCGTACAGCTGATTTCCAAGCTGAAAAGCCAATTGGGTATAGTTGGAATCCATCTCGTATTCCGTGTAGTCGGGCTGTTCGTCCTTGTGGAAACCAGCGAACAAGTCGCCTTCTGAGTTTTCTTCCGCCCATTTCTGTTCCGTCTCCTGAAAACGCTTCTCCAGCAGCTGCAAAAGCTCCAGTGCCTCTTTCGTGTCTGTGTAAATGCGGATTTTTGCTTCAAACCATCCAAATGCATTCATTTTAATTCCTCCATGTTCCTTTTTTTGTCATGATATTCTTTGAATTATGATTTGTTTTTGTTTTCAAATGCATTATACCAGCTTGGATATGAAATTTCTGTATTTCAAATATAAAATATAAAAAAATTGCAAATACCAATAAAGATTCGCAATACCCCTTGACAAATCATGCGGATTCTGGTATATTGCAATTGTCAGAATGTGATCGGAAAACGTAAGAATCACTGTGGGAAGCTTGTGACGGATTGCGTGAAAATTCAATATTTAGCTTTGACCAGTGACTTTTGCGAATTTACAGGTAGGAAGAATATGGATATTGCTTCGTATATCAATTCCGGAGACATTGCAGCACATTGCCGAAAAATCGGATATCATTTTTCGACATTGGAGGCAGCATTTTGCATTGGAATGTGTCTTCACATTTCTCTCATTGAGAAGCACGCCTTGTTGCGGGAATTGATGCGAACGGCGGAGGACGATTAGAATTTTTGGATTCGCCGGTATCACCGGAACACAGCATTTACTCCGGCAGAACAGGCGGTTCTGATCAGTATGAGTGTGAAGCAATCCGTCACAGAAAAAATGGCAGCGCTCCGGCAGCTTGCTGCGCAATATTCCTCGGCGGAGTTCGGGGCGGATCGGGTACGCCATACCTTTCCGGATTTTCGGGAGGGCGTTTTGGAGTATGTGACACGGATGCAGGAGGCATTGGAAAAGCGGTATGAACCAGATGCCGTTGTGTTTTCTGTGATCTGTACAGAAGCCGGATATTCCGAAGAAAAACCGGTGTATTTCAGTAATTTTGAAGAGGCATATTCTTATCTGAACGAGCAGCATGCCGAATATATGCAGCCATTTTCCGCAGAAATCCACCGGATTCCGCTGGAGAATGCCAGGACACAGGTTGAATACATCTATTACTGGAATTCCGAACATGTGCTGTACGATATGCAGCTTCGGGAATGCGCATCGAGTCTGGATTTGAATACCTGTTTTGTTGCGGTTCCGCTGCCGTTTGCGGAAGGGGACCTTGTCAAGTGTCCGGATCGCTTTGGAAATGTGAACTATGGTGTTATTCACGGACTGTGGAACGAAGCAGACGATGAAAGACACCGTGAGTACGGAGATATCTCGGATATGCTTCTCAATCTGGAGGGATATACGGCAGACAAGACGCACGCTCTGGGCGGTTTTTTTCATCGCATCTGTGATGTATTCAGCCTGTAGCTGAGCGCTTGCACTGCGGAGGAGCTGCCGGAAGATCAGAAGTATCTGCTGTTGATACAGGACGTGATTCAAGGAAGAATGGATACCTTTCAGCTGCTGGAATCCTACGGAACCAACCAGCTGCAAAGCACAATGCAATTTTTTCATGCCAATGAATTGGGAGGGGAGTAACTGATGGAATTTAACGAATATCGAAAGCTGCGCATTTCAGCGCCGGTAACGGAAACCATTCAGACAAAAAATATCTGCACCATGCTGTTCCCGCGCACACCAACAACGCCATCGATTCTCTATGGTGTTTCGTCGCCGGAAGATACAGCGCTGATTCGTTTGCCGGATTATGTTGGACAGAGTGAAATTGTGGATCTCATGAGCAGCACATTCTCCGGAAATGCCACGGTGCAGGAGATCATTTTGCCGAAATATCTGCGAATTCTCCGTGAAAATGCGTTTTCCGGATGTACTGCTCTTCGGTGCATCTGGATTCCAAAAACTGTGAGAGATATTCCGGAGGACGTATTTCTGCATTGTGATGCGCTGGAAGCGGTCTACTATGAGGGAAGCAAGCAAATGTGGGAGAAACTGCCCATTCGGCGGTATCGGGATTGTGTCAGCTCCAAAGGAATGGGTGCGAAATTTACAGAAAAACGAGTGCCGCTGGCAGGGAACGAAACGCTGTTTCGGGCGACAGTTTATTTTGACTGCGTCTGGGAATCCTGATTGCAGCACAGTTCAATCACAAACAACAAGAGCTAGCATTCCATATAGGATGCTAGCTCTTCGTTTTTCGATTCATTTGCAGTCATCGAAAATCTCTACGAGATTTTCACCAGAGAGATGTTAGAGAGTGTGACATTGTAGGAATCTTTCCCGCCCAGCTGAAAGATAATAGAAGCCGCTGCATCGTCCTGCTCTGCGGTGAACTCTGCGGAGAAGTGCGTCTTTTCGGAAACCGCATCAAACTTGCTGCTGAAATAGATGCTTCCATCCGCACCACGAACCTGTACCGGCAATTTCCCGTCATATCCCGAGGTGCAGTCGAATTCCAGCCGGTAGCTTCCGCCGTTTTTGAGCGGAACGCCGGCAATTTCGGCTTCAATAGCATCCGGTGTTTCACCGCCGGTGACCATGTTGATCCAGAAAGATTTGTCATATCCCACATAAGAGGCGGCATTTCCGCCTTTTTCCGCAGCAATATTCAGGCGGTATTCCGCATCCGCTGCCATGTCCAGCCCGATCTGATCGGATTCCATGCCGAGCGCCTGACAGATCTTGTCCGCCAGAACATAGGCGCTTTTCTGCTGGGTGACTGCCGAGGGGTGCCAGTCAGAACCGATGCCGTCCGCCTGATTTTGCAGCGTTGATTCATAGCTCATAATGCGCTGATCTCCCGTTTCTGTGCGGTACTGTTCTACTGCATTCTCCACGCTGGGATAGAGATCACCGCCCATGGTTCCAAGGGTGCAGATGAGGTAGGCACTGGGGTTCTTTTCCCGCAGGGTTTTAAGAAATTCCACATAGGCGCTGATGAATGCCGGCGTGCGTGCTTCCGCATCCTTGGACACGTAGCTGGAGTCGTTTGTGCCCAGGTTTACGACCACCACATCATAGGAATGGGTGTCGAAATCCCATGGCTTTGCGTAGTCCGGCAGTTTTCCGATCAGCCCGTAGTAATCCGGAATCAAGCTGTCAGTGTTGATGTCGCCGGAGGTGTAACCCGACAGCACACCATATCCGCTGTAGGAAACAGCACTGTAATCGGCATCCAGCTTCTGTGCGGTCAGATAGGCGTAGGATTTCATGAAGTTTTCGGTCGTTGTCCGGAACGGCTCATAGCTGTTGCTGCCCTCTACGCCGTAGGCGCAGGTGATAGAGTCGCCGATAAACTCGATGGAGAGCGCCTTTTCCTTTTCCGGAATGACCGCATCGGAGCGGTCGGAAACCGCAGAGATATCTTTCACGCCAACTGCACCGTTCATTGCCTCGGAGAGGTGGATGATCTGAATTTTTGCCGTGCGGATGACTTCGCCCTCAAATAAGGTCATCGTCTTTTCTGCGGAACTCATGACCTCATCTGCAACGATCTCTCCGTCCACCAAAACCGCATAGCGCGGGCGATAGTCGGCTTCGTTTTGAATGGAGCTGTCGCCGGCAAGTGTCACAGAGGCAGAGGTTCCGGTCACTGTGAAGGATACCGCAGAACCGCTCTGCACCAGCCAGGTGGTGTCGTTGCTGCGCATGGTTCTGCCGGTCAGTTTGACAGATTCCGAGGTGGCAGCATAGTGCTGCTGTGTCAATTCGCCGGTAGTCTGCTGCATGCTTCGGAGCAGACACAGGTCGAATCCGTTCACAATGCCATTGCCGTCGACATCATCCGTCTGCGAGAGTTCCGAAGCCCCCAGCAGCGCTGTTTGCAGCGATTGAAGTTCTGCGTCCGCCGCAGAAACGGGGACGATCCCGCCGAACAGCAGCAGTGCAGCCGTCGGAAGTGCAATCCATTTTTTTCGATTCATGAGGTTCTCATCCTTTCTCCGTGTCATTTGCTGTGTTCAGGAGTTTGTACCGCAGCAGTGCCAGATCCATGCCGTTGATGACGCCATCTCCCGTCAGATCGCCGGTCAGTGTGGCAGAGCCGTCCAGCTCCAGCAGCCACTTCTGAAGCGTTACCGCATCCGCCAGCGAAACCACGCCGTCCCCGTTGATATCGCCGTCCGGCAGTGCTGTATTCCGGTAGACACGTGCGTACATGGTTTCCGCCCAAATGCGCCGCATCTCCTCGTATCCCTCGCTGCATGGATGTACGCCGTCGCTGCTCAGATACTCCGGATGCTCCTGAAGAATGCTGTAAAAGTCCGGCCCGGGAATAACCTGCGGGTACTGGGTATAGATGCGGTCGATCATGGCGTTATAATCCTGTTCGTAATTCTGCACACCTGCTTCCGTGGCAAAGGGAATTTTCGGAAGCACAGGAATTTTTCCGGCATCCAGAACCGCCTGCACCATGTATACCGTATTCTCATAGTACGTTTGTGCACCGGTCTGGTTGCCCCATGCGTCATTGGTTCCGTAGGCAATGGAGACGTACTTTCCGGGGAATGTTTCCAGCCAGCGGTCAATATTGTTTCTTCCGTCTGTGCTGGTAATTCCGCCGATACCGCCGTTTTCCTGAATGGGGAAGTAGCGGGAATCCAGCCGGTTGAGGTAGGTGGCGAATCCCGTTCCATAACAGTTGTTCATACCGCCGGCAGTGATGGAATCTCCCAGAAACAGCCAGCTGTCGCAGATACCGTTGGAAACGTCGTGAATGTCAAAGTTCACCATGCACGTTCCGGATGTTTTTCCGTCTACGCCGGTGATGTGCAGGCGAATCCAGTTGTATCCGGCGAAATCCACGAGATGCTGCCGGGAACTGAGGGTGTTTCCTGTGACGGTTTCTACGATCTCCCATCCGTCTTCCGGATAATCGCCGCCCTGCGCTGCATTTACTTCAATGGTATAATCCGACGGTTCCATGTTGCGGTTGCTGTACATGCCGATGGTATCGTATGCGCTGGTATTGTACCAAACGGCATCGATGACCTGCCGCTGTGCCTCAGGGACACCGGAGAGGTCATAGGCGAGATAATCCTCCGGCGCAGCGCCGTTCCAGAAAGAATAGTAGTAATCGTCGTTTCCGGCGCAGGCAGTAGCTGGATTGACACTGGAATAGGCGGGAACATTTCGGCTGATTACCGGATTGGGCACTTCCACGGTTTTCGCCGAATCCGCAGAAGCTGTGGGCGGAACAAGCAGCGCTGCCGTAATTCCGGCAACAGCTGCGCAAGCAATGATTTTTTTCATACACACAAGTCCTTTTTGAAAAGAATATATTTATAGTATATAATTTTACACTTGGATTGTCAAGTATTTGTAGACAGAATAGTTCATCAGATAAATTTCTTTCGGTATTGGCTTGGTGTGCATCCGATGCTTTTCTGAAACAGCCGCATGGTGCAATTTGTGTAGCGATGGCACCGAACACAGTCACACCTGCCCATATGATTTTGTAGCGCAAAAAAATCAATCGGATATTCCAAAAAGTAATAGCAAACTGTAAAAAATAGATATTTTACATGTCACCAAATCGCTGGTATAATGGAAACAATAAAAACCACATGGAAACCGCAGAAATGGAGCGAATTATGAAAACAACGATCATTGGATTTCCCAGAGTTGGCAGCCTTCGGGAACTGAAGTTTGCCAGCGAGAAGTATTTCAGAAATGAGATCACAGCACAGGAACTGGAGCAGACCGCACAGCAGCTGCGTGCTGCCCACTGGAACTTGCAGAAAGAAGCCGGAATCGGACTGATTCCGGTAAACGATTTCTCTTTCTATGACAATATGCTGGATACCGCAGTGCTTTTCGGTGCAGTGCCGAAGCGCTATCGTGACCTGCATCTCTCGGAACTGGACACCTATTTCGCCATGGCACGCGGCTATCAGGGAACACAGGGCGATGTCAAGGCATTTGCCATGAAGAAGTGGTTCAACACGAACTATCACTACATGGTGCCGGAAATTGCAGACGACACACAGATTTTTCTCACCGGAACCAAGCCGTTTTCCGAGTGGCAGGAGGCAAAGCAGCAGGGCATTTCCGGAAAACCGGTGCTCATCGGACCGTTTACGTTTTTGAGGCTGGCAAAGTACACCGGCGAAAAGACAGCAGAGGATTTTGCCGATGAGGCTGCTGCTGCATACTGCACCTATCTGGAAAAGTGGAACGAACTTGGCGCAGAGTGGGTAGAATTTGATGAACCGTGTCTGGTTATGGATTTGACCGCAGCGGAAATCGACCTGTTCCGCCGGCTCTACCAGAAGATTTTGGCAGCAAAGGGCAGTGTTCGGGTATTGCTGCAAACCTACTTCGGAGATGTTCGGGACTGCTATTCCACTGTATGCAAACTGGCATTTGACGGAATCGGTTTGGATTTCCTCGAAGGAAAACAGTCGCTGTCTCTGGTACAGGCAAATGGATTCCCCAAGGAAAAGGTGCTGTTTGCCGGCGTTGTCAATGGCAAGAACATCTGGCGCAACCGCTACGACAAGACCAGAAAACTGGTGGAACAGCTGAAGCCGTTCTGCGGAGAAATCGTTTTAAACACCTCGTGTTCTCTGCTCCACGTGCCGTACACGCTGCGCCATGAGAAGAAGCTGGCGGAGGAATACCGGAAGCACTTTGCTTTTGCTGAGGAAAAGCTGACCGAACTCTCGGAGCTGTCCCGGATTCTGGATGCTGCGGATCCCGCAGAAACCGCAGCATATCAGAAAAACGCCGCACTCTTTGCCGAATCCAGAAATTGCAGCAATGCAGCGGTACAGGAAAAAGTGGCTGCTCTGACCGCATCAGATTTTGTGCGTCTGCCGGCATTTGCAGAACGGGAAAAGATTCAGCATGCCGAATTCCAGCTGCCGTTTCTGCCGACAACGACCATCGGTTCTTTCCCACAGACTGCGGAGGTTCGTGCCAACCGTGCGGCATTCCGAAAAGGTGAGATCACCGAGGCAGAGTATGTACAGTTTAATCGCCGAAAGATCGCAGAGTGTGTCAAGGCGCAGGAGGAGATCGGACTAGACGTGCTGGTACACGGAGAATTCGAGCGAAACGACATGGTGGAATATTTCGGCGAGTGTCTGGACGGCTATCTGTTTACTGAAAAGGCATGGGTGCAGTCCTATGGCACACGCTGTGTAAAACCGCCGGTGGTATGGGGCGACATCAGCCGTGCCAAACCCATGACTGTGGATTGGTCGGTATATGCGCAGAGCCTGACGAAAAAGCCCATGAAGGGCATGCTGACTGGCCCTGTGACGATTTTGAACTGGTCGTTCCCGAGAGAGGACATTTCCCTTCAGGCGTGTGCTTACCAGATCGCACTGGCGATTCGGGAGGAAGTGCTAGATCTGGAGAAAAACGGAATCCGCATGATTCAGGTAGACGAAGCTGCTCTGCGGGAAAAGCTGCCGCTGCGGAAGTCGGACTGGCAGTCGGATTATTTGAGCTGGGCAATTCCGGCGTTCCGTCTGGTACACAGCGGTGTCAAGCCGGAAACGCAGATTCACACCCATATGTGCTACAGTGAATTTGCAGATATCATCCGTGAGATCGACGACATGGATGCCGATGTCATCACCTTTGAGGCAAGCCGTTCCGATCTGACGATTCTGGATGTTTTGCAGGAAAACCATTTCCGCACGGAAGTTGGCCCCGGTGTCTATGACATCCACTCGCCCCGTGTTCCCTCTGTGGAGGAGATTCAGACGGCAATCGAAAAGATGCTGAAGCGCATCCCCAAGGAAAAGCTCTGGGTCAATCCGGACTGCGGTTTGAAGACCAGAGGCGAGGCAGAAACACGTCCCAGTCTGGAACACATGGTACAGGCTGCCGCAGCGTGCAGAAACGCAAAGTAATCCAATCGGAAAACAACAACTGCCATCATCCATAGAAACTGCCGTTCCGTAAAGTTTTGCGGAACGGCAGTTTTAGATTTTTGAATGTGTAGTCAATGGATATTAATCTGCTTTTTCTTTTTCGCTCTGCTTTGCCTTTTCCGGTTTCTCGGAAAAGAACTTCAAAAGCTGTAAGCCCCAGATCACAGCACCGCCGATCAGGAAGAAAAGAATGCTGAAGGTGTGCAGAGAGAGGGCATCCTGCGGATTTTTCAGCGTGGTCGGTCCCATGGTGATCGCATAAAGCGAACCGATCATCAATCCGATGATGAGAAAGACCGTCGCAGCACGATGCTTTTCCAGCGCGGCACGGATGATTTTGATAATGGCAACGATGCCCGTCAAAACGCCAATGCCAAATACAATGACGATGGGGAGAGAGTGGAACTGCAAGTGCAGGATGTCTTTGATGGCGGTGATGATAGGCAGGTAGATGCCGAAGATCAGCAGCAGCGTCGAACCGGAGATGCCCGGCAGAATCATGGCACAGATGGCAACTGCACCGCAGACAAAGACATAGAGGTACATCCCGATTCCCGGATGGCTCAGATCCATGCCGTTTCCGCCGCCCACCGGATTGAAGTAGGTGATAGCGGATACCAGCGCAATGCCAATGAGGATGAAGAAGATTCGGCTGAGCTTCTCTTTCAGACATCCTTTTTCCTCTATGATGACAATAGGGATTGCAAAGACAATGAATCCCATAAATAGCGAGGATATCTGGTAGATGTGCGTTTCAAAGACGTTTGCCAGAATCAGCACGGCAAGACAGAATCCGATTGCCCAGCCAATGCCGAGCTTGATCAGATACTTCAGGGCGGCAATGCGTTTTTCCTTGGTTCCGGAGATCAGGTCATCTAGCGAGTCGACAAAGCGGTCGTAGAATCCCAGCAAAAACGCAATGGTTCCGCCGGATACGCCGGGAACGCTGTCCGCCAGCGCCATGCAGAATCCATGGATAAATGTGATGATTTTTTTCATGCCACAATAGCTCCTTTGTAATTTGTCTTTTTTATCATACATGAAAAAATTCAAAGAAAACGAAACGATTATTTAACGAACGATAAAGTATTATTAAACTATTTTTAAATTGAAAAGATACGTGAATTGAAACTGTCAAAAATCGCTGTGGCTTCGGGCAAAACGCCGGCTTTGGAAGCGTAATATCGGCGTGAAATGAAAAAATCCGCATGTTGTTCCCGCAAAAAATGCCGGTCAGAAAAACTTGATATTTACCGAAAAGTGTGCTATAGTTATAGGGATATCTCAGACTGATCGAAATGGAAGTGAAAAAATGCGGTTATTCATGGCTGGACTCGATGTGCATTCAGCAGAGATTGCAGTGCGGGAGGCGCTTGCGTTTTCCATGGAGCAGGCGAAGGCATTCCTGACCGCACTGGTGCAGGAATCCGGCGTATCCGGTGCGGTGCTCTTGGCGACCTGCAATCGGACAGAATTATACATCACTGCGGAATCGGACATTTCTCCGGCGGAGCTGCTGCGTGCGGCAAAATCCGAAACGGCGGTGCCGGAACTCTTGTTGCTGGAGGAGATGGTGGCAGCGCAGCATCTGATGGAGGTCGCCTGCGGTTTGCACTCCCAGATTCTGCACGAGGAACAGATCGTGACACAGATCGGCGGTGCGCTGGAAATGGCGAGAAGCTGCCATACCACAGATGCGGTGCTGGACACACTGTTCCGCACGGCGGTTTCCGCCGGGAAGGAGGCATTGACGCAGGTCGCTGTTTCTGCCGTGCCGCTCTCCGTGTCCTATCGTGCAGTGCAGCGTCTGGAGCAGGTGCTGGGGGACTTGCGGGAAAAGCGCTGTCTTGTCATTGGCAACGGTAATATGGGACGGCTCGCCGCATCTCTGCTGGTGCAAAAGGGGTGTCAAACAATGGTGACGCTTCGTTCCTATCATCGCGGGGAAACTGTTGTGCCCTTTGGCACTGTGCCCGTATCCTATGAACAGCGCTTTTCCCGGATGGAGCAGGCGGACATTGTCATCAGTGCCACCCGCAGCCCGCACTATACCATCTGGAAGCACCAGCTGGAACAGGTGCAGCACCGTCCGGCGATGCTGGTAGATCTGGCAATGCCACGAGACATCGAAGCCTCTTGCGGGACACTGGACGGCGTGACGCTGTGGAATCTGGACGACTTACAGAGCGACACAGCACCAGACCAGCAGGCAATCACTGCGCTGCACCAAATTGCCAAGCAGTATGCGGATACCTTTCGCATGTGGCGAAACTATCGGGACTCGGTGCCATACATGCAGCAGCTGAAAGAGCTGACAGCCCAGCGTATTCTGCATAGCACAGCAGTTGATGCTTATCAGTCTGTACCGCAGCTGGAGAAGATCGTTCGCCTGACCGCAGAAAAAACGGTGGACATGCTCATGGGCAGCATGAAAGCCCAGATTGAACCGGCGCTGTTGCAGGATTGCTGTACCAAAATCAAAGACAGGGGGCGATTTTAACCCATGGGAGAAGTGATTCGCATTGGCAGCCGTGCCAGCCGTCTTGCCATCATCCAGAGTCAGCTGGTCATGGCGGAGATTCAGCGCAGCCTGCCGGATGCCAGGCTGGAACTGGTGACCATGAAAACGACTGGCGACAAGATTCTGAACCGAACGCTGGACAAGATTGGCGGGAAAGGATTGTTCTTAAAGGAATTGGATAATGCGCTTTTATCCGGAGAAGTGGATTTGTGCGTTCACAGCCTGAAAGATGTGCCGGCGGAGGAGAATCCGGCGCTGCCCATTGGCGCATATTCTGCACAGGAGTCGCCCGGCGATGTTCTGGTTTTGCCGGAGGGAGCTTCTGACTGGGACGCTGCTGCGCCGGTGGGATGCGCCAGCTTGCGGCGTAGCATGCAGTTTCAGCAGCTGCATCCGGATGCGGCGGTCAGGCCGGTGCGGGGCAATGTGCTGACACGGCTGGAAAAGCTGGATCGCGGGGAATACGGCGCTCTGATTCTGGCGGAAGCCGGCTTAAAACGGCTGGATCTGAGTCATCGGATTCACCAGCGGTTTTCACCGGAACAGATGGTGCCGGCAGCCGGGCAGGGTGTTATGGTGACGCAGAGCCGTGCCGGCGAGTACGCCGAACTGCTGGAAAAGCTGAACCATCCGGATGTTGCACTCTGCGCCAAAACAGAACGCCGCTTGTCAGCACTGCTGGGCGGAGACTGCTCTGCGCCGGTGGGCTGCCACGCCAGATGCAGCGGAACACAGATGACGCTCTACGGATTTTCCGGTATGGGCGGCGTTCCGAAACGTGCCGTGGTACAGGGAAATGCGAGAGATGCTGCTGTGCTGGCGGAAGAACTGGCACGGCAACTTGCATAATTCAATAGAAAGCTGGTATGAACAATGAATTTGACCAATCGTCCCCGTCGTCTGCGCAGCAGTGCGCTGCTTCGCAGCATGGTACGGGAAACACGGATTTCTGCGGATACGCTGGTCTATCCCATGTTTGTGCAGGAGGGAACCAACGTCAAGGAGGAGATTCCCTCCATGCCCGGACAGTATCGGTGGAGTCTGGATCGAGTGGATGAAATTTTGCATCAGGTGTCGGATTCTGGCGTGAAGAGCGTGCTGCTCTTCGGCATTCCGGCACAGAAAGATGAGGTCGGCAGCGGCGCATGGCAGCCGGACGGCATTGTGCAGCGGGCAATCCGGCACATCAAAGCGGCTTTTCCGCAGTTCTATGTGATTACCGATGTCTGTATGTGCGAGTATACCTCCCACGGGCACTGCGGGATTCTCTGCGGACATGACGTGGATAACGATCAGACGCTGGAAGTGCTGGCAAAAACTGCGCTCTCCCACGTGCAGGCAGGGGCGGACATGGTAGCGCCCTCGGATATGATGGACGGCAGAGTTGGAAGAATCCGGCAGGTTCTGGATGAAAACGGTTTTGTGAATACACCCATTATGGCGTATTCCGTCAAGTACGCCTCAGCTTTCTACGGACCGTTTCGGGATGCTGCCGGTTCTGCGCCGGCGTTCGGCGATCGGAAGGGTTATCAGATGGATCCGCACAACGCACGGGAGGCAATTCTGGAGGCAGAGCTGGACGTGCAGGAGGGTGCGGACATCCTTATGGTGAAGCCAGGCATGGCATATCTGGATGTGCTGAAGTCGCTGAAAGAGCGTTTTCACCAGCCCGTTGCGCTCTATAGCGTCAGCGGAGAATACGCCATGATTCAGGCAGCAGCTGCTGCCGGATATATCGACAGAACTGCCGTTATCTGTGAATCAGCAGTGTGCATGTACCGTGCCGGTGCAGATCTGCTGATTACCTATTTCGCCATGGAACTGGCGCAGTATATCAAAGAGGGGAGAATTGGATGATGCATACAGAGTGTTCAGAGGAACTCTATTCCCGTGCCAAGGAATTGATGCCGGGCGGTGTCAATTCTCCGGTGCGTGCGTTTTTGTCGGTGGGCGGAACGCCACGGTTTATCCGGCGTGCCAAGGAGCAATACCTCTATGATGAGGACGGCAACGCCTATATCGATTACATTGGCTCGTGGGGGCCGATGATTCTGGGACACAATCCGGATTTCGTGCTGGATGCCGTCCGGAAACAGCTGGAAAACGGTCTGAGCTACGGTGCAGCCACTGCACTGGAAGTGGAGATGGCGGAGCTGATTCATGAGATCGTGCCGTGCGTGGAGATGATGCGTATGGTGAACTCCGGCACAGAGGCTGTTATGAGTGCCGTGCGTGCTGCCAGAGGCTTTACCGGCAGAGATAAGATCGTGAAGTTTGAGGGCTGCTACCACGGCCACGCTGATGCTATGCTGGTCAAAGCCGGATCCGGTGTCATGACCTCCGGCATTCCGGATTCCAGCGGAGTCCCGCGGGGATGCACTGCTGATACCCTCTCTGCGGTTTATAACGATCTGGACAGCGTGGAACGGCTGTTCCAGCAGTACCCTTCGGAGATCGCCTGTGTCATCGTCGAACCGGTGGCAGCTAATATGGGCGTAGTCGTGCCGAAAAAGTCCTTCCTTCCGGGATTGCGCCAGCTCTGTGACCAGTACGGCGCACTGCTGATTTTCGATGAGGTCATTACCGGATTCCGTCTGCAAATCGACGGCGCAATCGGACACTTTGGCATCACGCCGGATCTGGTAACTTATGGCAAGATTATCGGCGGCGGTATGCCGGTTGGCGCATACGGCGGAAGAAAGGAGATCATGCAGCTGGTTTCGCCCCTCGGTTCTGTCTATCAGGCGGGGACGCTCAGCGGCAATCCCGTGGCAATGTGCGCCGGTCTGACGCAGCTTCGCTATCTGAAAGCGCATCCGGAGGTGTACCGGCAGATCGGCTTCCTGTCCCATCGTCTGCGCAGCGGTTTGGAGGAGATTATTCGCCGGTATCATGCGCCGTGCACCGTCAACGGCATCGGTTCGCTGTCCTGCCTGTACTTTACGCCGGAACCTGTGACCGATTATACCAGTGCCAAGAAAGCGGACACTCAGCAGTTTAAAGAATATTTCCACTATATGCTGGACACCGGAAGCTACTTTGGCCCAAGCCAGTTCGAGGCGGCATTTGTCTCCAATGCGCACACGCTGTGTGAAATTGATAAGACGCTGGCGGATGCCGAGGATTACTTTGCATCCCGGAACTTTTAAGGAGAGAACGATGGAACAGGGAATGGTATTTCTGGTGGGAGCCGGTCCGGGCGATCCGCTTTTGCTGACAGAGCGTGGGAAACAGTGCCTGCAAACTGCGGATGCTGTGGTCTATGATGCGCTGGCGAGCGCTTCAGTTTTAAACCTGACCCGACCGGACTGCGATCTGATCTTTGCCGGAAAGACTGCCGGACTGCACCACAAAAAGCAGAGCGAAACCAATCTTCTGCTGGTAGAGTTGGCGCAGCAGGGGAAAAAGGTGGTGCGTCTGAAAGGCGGTGATCCCTTTGTCTTTGGCAGAGGGGGAGAAGAGGCGCAGATGCTGCGGAAACACGGTGTGCCGTTTGCCATTGTGCCGGGCGTGTCCTCTTGCTATAGTGTTCCGGCATATGCCGGGATTCCGGCGACCCATCGGGATCACGCCTCTTCGTTCCATGTCATCACCGGACATCGAAAGGCATCCCGGCAGGAGGAATCGGACGGCGCTGCACTGGCAAAGCTGGAGGGAACGCTGGTCTTTCTCATGAGTCTTGGCAACTTGCCCCGCATTGCGGATACGCTGATACAGGGCGGAAAATCGCCTGGCACGCCGGCAGCCGTGATTGAGCAGGGGACGACTGCACGGCAGCGTGTGGTCACAGCACCCCTGGCGCACATTGCACAGGCGGCGCAGGATGCCGGTTTGCACACACCGGCGATGACGGTTGTGGGAGATGTGGTCTCTCTGCGTCAGGAATTGCAATGGCAGGAGCGTGGAGCACTCTACGGAAAAAAAGTGTTGCTCACGGGAACACCGGACTATGTGCGGAAGGCAGCGCTTCCGCTTCGAAAGCACGGCGCAGAGGCAGCAGAGGTGAGCCTGATCTATCCGCAGGAACCGCAAGAGGGCACATTTTCCGCAATTCCGTGGGGCGACTATACATGGCTGGTGCTCACCAGTGCCAACGGTGTGGAACTGTTTTTTGCCGGATTGCAGCGGGATAGCGTAGATCTTCGGCAATTGCTGCACCTGCACTTTGCCGTCATCGGTAAGGGTACGGCGCAGGCGCTTGCACGGCATGGGATTTTTGCGGACTGCATCCCGCCGCAATTTCACAGCGACAGTCTGGCGGAAGCGCTGATTCCCCAGCTGACGGCGCAGGACAAGGTGCTCCTGCTTCGGGCGGAGAACGGCTCTGAGGTGCTGCCGCAGCGTCTGGAACAGGCTGGTGTGTGCTTCCGCACTGTGCCGTTCTATGCAGTAAAGTCGGACTGGCGGAAAAAGCAACTGTTGCTGGCGGAGTTGAAAACGGCGGACTATGTGTTTCTCGCCAGTTCCTCCGCTGCCAGAACCTTTGCGGAAATGACTGCCGGAGAAGATCCCTATGCTGCACAGGTCATCTCCATTGGCGATGCGACCACGCACACAGCGGAATCCTTTGGAATCCCTGTGGCAAAGACGGCAAAACAGTCAGACATTGACGGCATGCTTCAGTGTATTCTCCCTCCTGCTGCAGCGGAGGATGCCAGATGACCGGTTATCCCATCTCCCTGCATTTGCAGGGAAAAAAGTGCGTTGTCTTTGGTGCCGGAAAAACAGCACAGCGGCGGGTGCAGGGACTTTTGCAGGCTGGTGCAGCGGTGACTGTGATTGCGCCGGAACCCAAGCCGGACTGCTGGAACAAGGCAGATCTGACCTATGTGCAGGCGCATTACCAACAGGCGTTTCTGGAGGAGGCGCTGCTGGTGTTTGCAGCGACCAATGACGCAGCATGCAATGCGCAAATCGTACAGGACGCACAGGCACTGGGAAAGCTGGTTTCCACGGTGACGGCGGATGCAGCGAATCTCTCTGATTTTTCCGTGCCAGCTACCCGCTGCAGCGGTGCGGTGACGCTTTCCGTGACAACAGACGGCAAAGCACCAGCGCTCTCCGTTGCCATTTGCGATGCACTGGTACCGGCGCTTGCAGATTGTGAAATGCTCTGCACCTGTATTTGCACGCTGCGCAACACTTGGAAAAAAACGATACCGGAACAGCGTCGCCGTGCACAGCTGCTCCGGCAGATCACAGCATCGGATGCACTAGCGCTGTTTCGAGAACAGGGACAGACCGCCTACCTCCAATACGCTGCGAAACTGTCCGGCATTGTACCGCAGGAGAAAACCGCAATTCTGGCGGTCAGCTTCGGCACTGCCTACGCAGAAACACGGGAGCAGACCATCGGTGCTGTGGAACGGGCAATCGGCAAGGCATTTCCGGAGGCGGACGTGTATCGTGCCTTTACCAGTAGCCGAATTGTCCGCCGAATGCGGCAGAACGGAACCCAAGTCGATACGGTGAACGAGGCACTGGAACGTCTGAAGCAGCTGGGCTATACGCAGATATTCTGTCAGCCGACTTATGTCGCTGCCGGCAAGGAATACGAACAGCTTTGCACCGATGCAGCGAAATGGAAACGGTCGTTTCTGCATCTCTCCGTGGGAGTGCCGCTGCTGATGCACACGGCGGATTATCCGCATCTCATTCAGACGATGGCGGAATCCGGCATCATTGCCCATGAAGCGCATCGTGCCTATCTTCTGATGGGACACGGAACGGCACATGCCGGCACGCTGGCATATCCGGTGTTTGAGGACTGGCTGCGGCACTGCGGATATGACAATGTGTTTGTAGGGACGCTGGGCGGTGTGCCGACCCTGGAAATGGCACTGGCACAGCTGAAAAAGCACGCCTATACGGAAGTGGTGCTCTCTCCTATGCTGCTGGCAGCAGGAAAGCATGTGCAGCGGGATATGGCGGGGGAACATCCGGCATCCTGGAAATCGATTCTGGAACAGAACGGGTATTCTGTGACAGTGCAGACGCAGGGACTTGGCGCATATCCGGCAATACAGGAGCGCTATGTTGCGCATTTGCGGGAACTGATGGCATCACAGAATTTCCCTGAAACTAAATAAGATTTGATATCGTAACCGGATAGGAAGTTTTCCTGTCCGGTTCTTTTTTGTGCATTTTGATGTTCTAATCACTCGCTTTTCGACTTCGTTTTATCACATCATACAAAAAGAGTAAAATCCTCTTGACAAACTCCTAGTTTTGCGGTATCATATATGGCATATTAAACATATCAAAACAATATGAATTATAGGGAAAGGAGGACATGACAATGCGGTATTTCAATTTAAAAGCGACAGGCGGCATTGTACGATGTTTCTTCTCTTTTTCTGGAATAGAGATCGCACAATCCATTCATAGGAAAGAAAGAGGGAAAAGAACATGAAAAAGAGCAAGATCAAGATTTTTGGACTTTTGGCAGCAGTCGTTTTGACTGGAGGAATTTTCGCCGGATGCGGAAGTGCTTCGGATGACACGGTCAGCATTGTCAACGTCTCCTACGACCCCACCCGAGAGCTTTACTCGGAGTACAACAAGATTTTCGCCGAGCACTGGAAAGAAAAAACCGGACAGGATGTGGAAGTCACACAGTCCCATGGCGGTTCCGGTAAACAGGCGCTGGAAGTTGCCAACGGTCTGGAAGCCGATGTGGTAACCTTGGCGCTGGAATATGATGTGGATGCCATTCAGGACGCCGGACTGATCGAGGACGGCTGGGTCAATGAGTTTGACGATGACAGCGCACCGTACACCTCCACCATTGTTTTTCTGGTGCGGAAGGGCAACCCCAAGGACATTCATGACTGGGACGATCTGGTCAAGGATGGCGTCGGCGTAATCACCCCGAACCCCAAGACCTCCGGCGGTGCGAGATGGAACTATCTGGCAGCTTGGGCGTATGCCGACAAGCAGGACGGCGGCGATGAGGCAAAGACAGAAGAATTCATCAAAAAGCTTTACCAGAACGTTCTGGTGCTGGACTCCGGCGCAAGAGGTGCGACGACGACCTTTGTGGAGAACGGACAGGGCGATGTGCTGATCGCATGGGAAAATGAGGCGTATCTGTCTATCAAGGACAATCCGGACGACTATGAGATCATCACGCCGAGCATCAGTATTCTGGCGCAGCCCTCTGTGGCAGTGGTGGATTCTGTGGTAGACGAACGTGGCACACGGGATGTGTCAACGGAGTATTTGCAGTATCTCTATTCGGACGATGCGCAGCGCATCGCAGGGGACAACTATTACCGTCCCTCCAACCCGACAATTTTGCAGGAATATGCAGATGTGTTTAACTTAAATATTGACCTTGTCACCATTCAGGATTTCGGCGGATGGGATGAAGCGCAGAAAAAGCACTTCGCCGAGGGCGGAATCTTTGACAAGATCTACGAAAAATAAGGAGCAACTATGAAAAAAGGCAGCAAACGGGTGATTCCCGGATTTGGATTATCAATGGGAGTGACACTTTCCATTCTCAGCATCATCGTTTTGATTCCGCTGGCGTCGCTGATCATCTACACCGCACAGCTCAGCCCGTCAGAGTTTTTCGAAACGGTAACACGTCCCCGTGTTCTGGCAAGCTTTCGTGTAAGCCTGCTCACGGCGTTTATCGCCTCTGCAATCAATGCGGTGATGGGTGTAATTCTTGCATGGGTGCTGGTGCGCTACCGTTTTCCGTGCAAGCGCCTGCTGAATGGAATGATCGAGCTGCCGTTTGCGCTGCCGACTGCTGTTGCCGGAATTGCGCTGACTTCCCTGACCGCAGATACCGGTCTGGTGGGAAAGTTCTTCGCCCGTTTCGGCATTGAGATCGCTTATACCAGAGCCGGTATCACAGTCGCACTGGTGTTCATCGGCATTCCGTTTGTGGTTCGCACCGTGCAGCCGATTTTGGAAAAGCTTGACCCGACCTATGAAGAGGCAGCCGGTGTGATGGGTGCAAGCCGTATCCGCATCTTCTGGAAAGTGATATTTCCGGAAATTCTGCCGGCAACTTTGACAGGGTTCGGATTGGCGTTCGGCAGATGTCTTGGAGAATACGGCAGCGTCGTATTCATCGCCGGCAATCAGCCCTATGAAACAGAGATCACACCGCTGATTATCATGTCAAAGTTACAGGAATATGATTATACCAGTGCAACTTCCATTGCATTGGTGATGCTGGTCGCTGCATTCTTGATTTTGTTCTTTACCAATCTGGTGCAGGCGAGAAGCGCAAAGATTTTGAAGGGAGGTCAGTAAATCATGCACGAAGAAACTGTGGGTTCCAAAGTCGTCAAATGGGTTTTGATCGGTGTCAGTGTCCTGTTTCTAGTCCTGCTGCTGCTGCTCCCTTTGGTGACGGTAATTTCCGAGGCGCTGCGGGATGGCTGGAAAACCTATCAGGCAGCGGTAACCGATAAATACACGGTCAAGGCAATTCTCCTGACCTTGGAGGCAACTGCCTGCGCTGTTGGCATCAATACAATTTTTGGTGTATTTGCAGCACTTGCAGTGACCAAATACCACTTCCGTGGAAAGAAAGTTCTTACGACACTGATCGATGTGCCGGTTACGGTGTCGCCTATTATCGCCGGTTTGATTTTCCTGCTGACGTTCGGCAGACAGAGCGTGCTGTATCCGTTGATGCAGGATTTGGGCATCAAGGTGGTGTTCGCCGTACCAGGCATTATTCTGGCGACGATTTTTGTCACATTCCCGTTTGTATCACGGGAGCTGATTCCGGTTCTGGAATCGCAGGGATCGGACGAGGAAGAGGCTGCAGCTCTGATGGGCGCAGGCGCCTGGACGATTTTCCGCAAGGTCACGTTCCCGCATATCAAATGGGCACTTTTGTATGGCGTGGTGCTCTGTGCAGCGAGAGCCATGGGTGAGTTCGGTGCAGTTTCCGTCCTCTCCGGACACCTGCGTGGTAAGACCAATACACTGCCCCTGCACGTGGAGATCCTGTTTAATGAATTCCAGTATGTGCCGGCGTTTGCAGTTTCGTCCATTCTGGTTCTCATGGCAATTGTAATTCTGGTGATTCGCAGCTTGATTGAACACCGGGGAAAGAAGGAAACCTGATGTATGTAGAATTGAATCACATCAACAAGCGCTTTGGCAACTATCAGGCATCGGATGATGTGAGTTTTGGAATTGAAAAGGGAAAACTGATTGGACTGCTTGGCCCCAGCGGCAGCGGTAAAACAACCATTCTGCGCATGATCGCCGGTCTGGAACATCCGGACAGCGGTGAGATCAAGATTGATGGCACTGTGGTCAACGATATTCCCGCCAGCAAGCGTGGCATTGGCTTTGTTTTTCAGAACTATGCGCTGTTTCGGTATATGACGGTGTATGACAACATCGCTTTTGGACTGAAAGTGCAGAAAGTGGACAGAAAGACCATTGCCAGCCGTGTGGCAGAGTTGATCGACCTCATCGGGCTGAAAGGACTGGAAAAGCGCTATCCCAGCCAGCTCTCCGGCGGACAGCGTCAGCGTGTGGCATTTGCAAGAGCCCTTGCGCCGAATCCGCAGCTTCTGCTGTTGGACGAGCCGTTTGCAGCAATTGATGCGAAAGTGCGTCAGGAGCTGCGCAGCTGGCTGAAAGAGATGATCGGCAAGCTCGGTGTTACCAGTATTTTTGTCACCCACGATCAGGATGAGGCAATCGAGGTTGCCGATGAGATTATCATCACCAATCGAGGCAGAATCGAACAGATGGGAACGCCGCTGGAGATCTACCGCCATCCGCAGACCTCTTTCACAGCTTCGTTTTTTGGACACACCTCCGTGCTGGCAGACTACCGGAAGTATCACACATTCCAGCAGATGGAACACGTGGAAAAGGCAATCGTCCGTCCGGAGTTCCTGAAAATTACCAAGAAGGGCGAGGTACAGAAGTACGGCAGTTCTGCTTCTCAGGGCGTGGTGGAACGGGTTTCTTTTCGTGGCGACTGGATCGAGCTGGAAGTTCGTGTGAACGGCGATTTGCTGATTGCCAAGCGTGACCTGGAAGAGCCTGGCGTTTCCGTTGGAGAAACAGTGGACGTATTCCTCTACCGCATCTTTGTGATTGCCGGCAAGAAGTGCTATCTTCTGGAGAATCAGTCCTTGCAGGATGATTCTGTATTTATTTGAGTGCTTTCTCATATTGTTAAGATTACAAATTAAAAGGAGTCGAGTACCATGGCTAAGATTTATCAGGGTGCAGTGGAGCTGATCGGAAATACTCCGCTGGTAGAAGTTATCAATCTGGAACAGCAGGAAGCGCTGAAAGCGAGAGTCCTTGTGAAGCTGGAATATCTCAATCCGGCTGGCAGTGTCAAGGATCGTATCGCCAAGGCAATGCTGGAAGATGCAGAGGCAAAAGGACTGCTGAAAAAGGGTTCTGTGATTATTGAGCCAACATCGGGGAATACTGGAATTGGTCTGGCCGCCATCGCAGCTGCCAAGGGCTATCGTGTGATTCTGACGATGCCGGAAACCATGAGTGTGGAGCGCCGGAACATTCTGAAAGCATACGGCGCTGAGATCGTTTTGACCTCTGGTGTCAAGGGCATGAAGGGTGCCATTGAGCGTGCAAGGGAACTGGCAGAGGAAATTCCGGGAAGCTTTATTCCCGGACAATTTGAGAACCCTGCCAATCCGGAGGCACACCGCAAGACCACCGGTCCGGAGATCTGGCAGGATACCGATGGAAAGGTAGACTTTTTTGTTGCCGGCGTTGGAACCGGCGGAACCGTCAGCGGAACCGGCGCATACCTGAAATCCAAGAATCCGGCAGTGCAGGTCGTTGCGGTAGAGCCGTTTGACTCGCAGGTTCTGGCAGGCGGAAAACCCGGCCCGCACAAGATTCAGGGCATTGGCGCAGGCTTCGTTCCCAAGACACTGGACACCGGCATCTATGACACGATCTATCCGGTGAAGAATGACGATGCCTTTGCAACGGCAAAGCTAATTGCCAAGCACGAGGGAATCCTCGTGGGAATTTCGTCCGGTGCAGCGCTGTATGCAGCACTGGAACTGGCAAAGAAGCCGGAGAATGCCGGAAAGACCATTGTTGCGCTGCTGCCGGACAGCGGTGACCGCTATTATTCCACAACACTGTTTTCCGATTGAGAATTCGTTTGTGTGCAGAAGAGAGGAAGATGTACCATAAAAATCTCAACAAAAGTAGAATGCGGCATCATCGCATTGATCGACATTGCACTGCATTCTGAAAATGGAGAAGCTGTTGCCGTGAGCAGTATTTCCAAGCGGCAAAACATTTCAGTAAAATATCTGGAACAAATTCTGGTGGCGCTGCGTCAAGCATATCTGATTCGTGGCATCAAGGGCTTCAAGGGCGGCTATGTCATCGCAAGACCTGCCAGTCAGATCACATTTCAGGAGATCATTGACGCACTGGACATCACAGTTCTGGGCGATGTGGATGCTGGCGGTGCAGATGACAACTCTCTTTTGAAAGCAACGGTACAGGAGTGCCTGTGGGATCAGATGACGGCATATCTGCGGAAGTTCTGCGCCGGCGTGACATTGCAGGACATGATTGAGCGCTATCGCAGCTCGATTCCGCCGGAGGAGTCGTTCATGTATTATATCTAAAAGAAGTTTCGGATTCATTTCCAGCTTCTGTTTCAGACGGCGTCGCAGCGTTTGCCAATGCGCCGTCTGATTTTTCAGAAAAATATGTGAACTTATCATGTATAATAAGAACCTATAGATAACTTTTTGAATAAAATGAAAAAACATGCGAAATCATACAAAACCTATTGACTTAGTAGTGAAAAGGTGCTATAATAGGCTCATGAAAACGAACGAGAGGAGCGTGGGTGAGCGCATGAAGTTTAATACGGCATTGCTGCATCAGAATTTTGATGGCGAAAAGAGTACGGGTTCCACGATCATGCCGATTTATCAGGTCAGCGCATTCGCACATGAAACGGCAGAAAAACTGGAAAAGGTTTTTCATAATCAAGCGCCGGGATTTGCTTATACTAGAATCAGCAACCCGACCGTAGACGCTTTTGAAAAGAGAGTCGCAGCGATGGAGCACGGCATTGGCGCTGTGAGCTGTTCGTCTGGTATGACGGCGGTCACCATGGCGCTGCTGAACATTCTCCACGCAGGGGACGAGGTGATTGCAGGTTCCGGACTGTTCGGCGGAACGATCGACCTGTTCTCCGATCTGAAAGCATTTGGAATCACCACACGGTTTGCAGAATCTGTTACTGTGGAAAAAATCGAACCGCTCATCAATGAGAACACTAAGGTGGTTTTCACAGAGCTGATCGGTAACCCGAAGCTGGATGTGGTAGATCTGAAAGCGGTTTCTGAACTGGTGCATGCGCACGGGATTCCGCTGATTATCGACAGCACCACGGCAACCCCGTATCTGATTCATCCTTTTGAATATGGCGCAGATGTGGTGGTTCACTCTTCTTCCAAGTACATCAACGGCGGCGGTAACGCCATCAGCGGTGTGATCGTGGACAGCGGCAGTTTCTCTTGGGATAAGAGCCGGTACGACGGATTCGAGCCATACGCCAAGTATGGAAAGTTTGCCTATCTGGCAAAACTCCGGAATGCTATCTGGCGAAATGTGGGCGGCTGTTTGTCCCCGATGAATGCGTTCCTCAATTCCGTGGGACTGGAAACGCTGGGTCTGCGGATGGAGCGGCTCTGTGACAACGCCCTCCAGCTGGCACGATATCTGGACAGCGTGGACGGCGTTGAGGTCAACTATCCGGCTTTGGAAAAGAGCCCGTATTACGACTTGGTGCAGAAGCAGTTCGGCGGAAAGGGCGGCGCGATCCTGACACTTCGTGCAGGCAGCAAGAAAAAGGCGTTCTGCCTGATCAACCATTTGCAGTACGCCACCAACGCCACCAACATCGGCGATGTGCGGACACTGGTGATCCACCCCGCAAGTACGATTTATGCACACAGCAATGAAGCACAAAAACAGAGTGCCGGCGTATATGAGGATTTGATCCGCATCAGCGTGGGCATTGAAGATATTGAAGACCTGATCGCAGATTTCGGACAGGCAATTGCGAAAATGCAGGAGGAATGTTAAATGGCAGTCGATTACGCAACGCTGAAAAAAGGCGGCTTTATGCGACAGAAGCAGAAAAATCATTTTTCGCTCCGGCTTCGGGTGGTCGGCGGTAATCTGACGGCAAAGCAGCTTGCAAAGATTGCAGAGGTCGCAGAAAAATTTGGAGACGGACATGTGCATCTGACTTCCCGCCAGAGCGTGGAAATTCCGTTTGTTAAGCTGGAACAGATCGATGCTGTAAAGGCAGCGCTGGCAGAGGGCGATGTGGAACCGGGCGTTTGCGGTCCGAGAGTTCGTACCGTCACAGCTTGTCAGGGCCAGGCAATCTGCCCCAGCGGATGCATTGATACTTACGCACTGGCAAAGGAACTGGACGCACGCTACTTTGCACGGGAACTGCCCCATAAGTTTAAGTTCGGTATCACCGGATGTCAGAACAACTGCTTGAAGTCCGAGGAAAACGACTTGGGCATCAAGGGCGGCATTCAGGTGAAATGGCGGGAAGAGGACTGCATCCAGTGCGGTGTCTGTACCAAGGCATGCCGCAGCGGTGCGATCACCCACGAGGATGGAAAAATCACCGTGGATGAGAGCAAGTGCAACTTCTGCGGACGCTGTGTGAAAGCATGTCCCACAGAAGCTTGGGATACGGTGCATGGCTACATCGTCTCTTTCGGCGGACTGTTTGGCAACAGCATCCATAAGGGCGAGCTGATCATCCCGTTTATCGCAGACAAGGAAAAGCTCCTGAAGATCTGCGATGCCGCAGTACAGTTTTTTGATGACAACGCCAACGCCGGAGAACGGTTCCAGTTCACCCTGGAGCGTGTGGGAAAAGAAAAATTTGAAGAGAAAATCTGGGAGGCTTACAATGGCTGAATTTCAAATTGACGATACGGTAGATATCACAGATGTTGTTTGCCCGGTCACTTTTGTGAAGGCAAAGGTTGCATTGGAAGAGCTGGACGACGGACAGATCCTCTCCATTCGCATGAACGACGGTGAACCGGTACAGAACGTACCCCGGAGCATCAAGGAAGAGGGGCACAAGATCCTGAAGCTGCTTCAGAATGAGGACGGCACCTATAATCTGATCGTAAAAAAGGTGGGTGATTGAATGGCTGCTCGTGTCAATCAGGAGAACTTTCAGCAGGAAGTGCTGGAGGCAAAGGGCTTGGTGCTGGCGGACTTTTACTCGGACAGCTGCATTCCCTGCAAGCGTCTTTCTCCGGTTCTGTCTGAACTGGAGGAAACTTATGGCGATGCATTGAAAGTGGTAAAAATCAATGTCAACTTTGACATGGCACTGGCAGAGCGGTACGAAGTACGGGCAGCCCCCACACTGATCTTCTTCCAGGACGGTGTCGAAAAAGACCGGCGCAAAGGTCTGGTCAAGAAAGCAGAACTCGTGGAAATCATTGATTCCCTCAAATAACCATCAAAGGAGTATGATTATGAAAATTACAGTTGCAGGTGTACAGAAGGAAGTCACAGACGGTCTGACCGTTGCACAGCTGATCGTGGACGAGAACGTAGAAACCCCGCAGTATGTTACCGTTACCATCAACGATGAATTCGTAGAAAACGGCACATTTGAAAAGACTGTCCTCAAGGACGGCGACACTGTAGAATTCCTCTACTTCATGGGAGGTGGACAGTAAGATGGCATTTACCAACGAACAGATCGAGCGCTACTCCCGTCACATCATCCTGAAAGAGGTTGGCGTCAAGGGACAGAAGAAGCTGCTCAATGCGAAAGTGCTGATCATTGGTGCAGGCGGCCTGGGTGCTCCGGCAGCAATGTACCTGGCAGCAGCCGGTGTAGGCACCATCGGTATTGCAGATGCTGACGAAGTAGACCTTTCCAACCTCCAGCGCCAGATCATCCACGCAACCGCAGATGTGGGCAAGGCAAAGGTACAGTCCGCTAAGGAGACCATGGAGGCAATCAATCCGGATGTCAAGGTCAATACGTATCGGACATTCGTCACCAGCGAGAATATCATGGATCTCATGAAAGACTATGATTTTGTGATCGACGGCACCGATAATTTTCCGGCAAAGTTCCTCATCAATGACGCCTGCGTTATGGCGAAGAAGCCGTTCTCCCATGCCGGTATCATCCGGTTTCAGGGTCAGCTCATGACCTATGTGCCGGGAGAGGGTCCGTGCTACCGCTGCGTCTTTAAGAATCCGCCTCCAAAGGATGCCGTTCCCACCTGCAAACAGGCTGGCGTTATCGGCGCAATGGGCGGTGTCATCGGCAGTCTCCAGGCAATGGAGGCAATCAAGTACATTCTGGGAATCGGCAATCTGCTGACCGGTTACCTGCTGACCTATGATGCATTGAAGATGGAATTCCGCAAGGTCAAGCTGCCGTCGGAAACCTCTGGCTGTGCAGTCTGCGGAACACATCCCACAATCACAGAACTGATCGATTATGAACAGGCAGAATGCGACGGAGTAGGACTATGATTCAGTTAAAGAAATCTGATTTTGAAAAAATGCTGGCACATGCGCAGAAAGAGCTGCCCGATGAGGCGTGCGGTCTGATTGCCGGCGAGAGTAGCGGAACGGACAAGATTGTCAAGAAGGTATACCTCCTGACCAACATCGACCATTCCAACGAGCACTTCAGCCTTGATCCGAAGGAACAGCTGGCAGCAGTCAAGGACATGCGTGCCAACGGGCTGGTTCCGCTGGGTAACTGGCATTCGCATCCGGAATCTCCCTCTAGACCGTCGGAAGAGGACAAGCGGCTGGCATATGACAGCAAGGCAAGCTATATGATTCTCTCCCTGATGGATCGGGAAAATCCGGTGCTCAATTCCTTCCACATCGAAGGAACCGACGCAGAAAAGGAACTCTTACAAATCGAGGATTGAGTTATGTTTGACATCATCATCATCGGCAGCGGACCGGCAGGAATGACCGCTGCGATCTACGCCAGACGAGCCAGTTTGGATGCGCTGGTTTTGGAAAAAGACGCAATGGGTTCGGGACAGATCGCTGTCACAGAGCAGGTGGACAACTACCCCGGACTGCCCCGCATCGGCGGCTATGAGCTGGGCGAGAAGTTTCGGGAACATGCGGAAGAACTGGGTGCTTCGTTCTCCGAAAACGAGGTGGCAGCGCTGACCAAAACCGACGGCATTTTTACTGTTTTCATGAAAGATGGGACGAGTGTCACGGGAAAAAGCGTGATCTACGCCGCCGGAACTTCCTACCGCCGTTTGGAAATTCCGGGGAGTCAGCTCCTTGGAGTCTCCTACTGTGCGACCTGTGACGGTGCGTTTTATCAGAACAAGACCGTGGCAGTGGTTGGCGGCGGAGATACGGCGCTGGAGGATGCGCTGTACCTCTCCCGAATGGCGAAGCAGGTCTATTTGGTGCACCGCAGAGATGCATTCCGTGCCAATGCCTCGCTGCAAAAGCAGGTGGCGCAGACGGGAAATATTGTGCCTATCCTGTGTGCGGTTCCCACTGAGATCGTGGGGGAGAAGCATGTGGAAGCGCTGAAGCTTTTGCATAACGACAAGCCGGAGGATTTGCAGCTGGACGGTGTGTTTGTGGCAATTGGCAGCGTTCCCAATACAGAACTTCTGCGTGGAATCGCAGCGCTGGATGCCAGTGGCTATGTCGTTGCCGGCGAAGATGGTGTGACTTCTGTGTCTGGACTTTTTGCTGCAGGAGATGTTCGGACAAAACTGCTGCGGCAGGTTGTCACAGCGGTAGCAGATGGCGCCAATTGTGTGGCATCTGCGGAAAAATATCTTCTGCATTGACAGGGGAGGATGGTGATGAGATGAAAATAGAACGCTGCAAAACCGATGTGCTGATCATCGGCGGCGGAACGGCCGGATGCTATGCCGCACTGACCATTGCGGAAAAGTCCGATGCCAAGGTGCTGATCTGTGAAAAGGCGCACATCAAGCGAAGCGGCTGTCTGGCAGCCGGTGTCAATGCACTGAACGCCTATATCACAGAGGGCAGAAAACCGCAGGATTACGTGGACTATGCCCGTAAGGATGCCGACGGCATTGTGCGTGGCGATCTGCTGCTTACCATGTCGGAGCGCCTGAACAAGGTGACGGCGCACATGGAACAGCTTGGCCTGGTCATCCTCAAGGACGAGAACGGCAAGTACGTGGCACGTGGCAACCGCAACCTGAAGATCAACGGCGAAAACATGAAGCCAATTCTGGCAAAAGCGGTGGAAGCGCTGCCGCAGGTGACGATTAAAAACCATGTCAATATCACAGACTTTTTTGTGAAAAACAATCGGATTCAGGGTGCGTTTGGATTTGGCATTAACGATGATACTGTGTATCTCATTGAGGCAAACGCTGTGATTATCGCCACAGGCGGTGCAGCCGGACTCTATAAGCCCAATCATCCCGGTTTCTCCCGGCATAAGATGTGGTATCCGCCGTTCAATACGGGTGCAGGTTATGCCATGGGCATTCGTGCCGGTGCGGAGATGACTACCTTTGAAATGCGCTTCATCGCACTGCGCTGCAAAGATACCATCGCTCCCACGGGTACGCTGGCACAGGGTGTCGGCGCAAAGCAGGTGAACTCTCTGGGGGAGGTCTATGAAACCAAGTACGGTCTGACCACCTCGGAACGTGTTTACGGAACCGTCAGCGAGAATCTGGCGGGCAGAGGGCCGTGTTACCTCCGCACAGAGGGAATTACACCGGAACAGGACGACTCCCTGATGAAAGCGTATCTGAATATGGCGCCCTCTCAGACACTGAAATGGATCGAGAGCGGTAAAAGGCCCTCTCAGCAGAATGTGGAAATCGAGGGAACAGAACCCTATATTGTAGGCGGACATACCGCAAGCGGTTATTGGGTGGACACCAAGCGTGCCACGACCATTACAGGCTTGTTTGCTGCCGGCGATGTCGCCGGCGGATGCCCGCAGAAGTACGTGACCGGTGCACTGGCAGAGAGCGAGATCGCCGCAGAATCTGTGCTGGAATTTTTGCAGAATCACACTCCCACGGCACCGGATACAGAAGCTGTACAGGCACATATCGCCGAGGTAGAGCATTTCCTGAAAGATAACGGCGGACTGTTCGATACGGAGCAGCTGGAGGATGCCATGCAGACGGTGATGGACACCTATGCAGGCGGCATTGGCACCAACTACCGGTTCCACGAAAAGGAACTGGACATCGCTGATGAAAAGATCGTGCGGCTGATGGAATTGTCCGACCAGCTCCACGCCGCAGATTATCAGGAGCTGATGTACATCTACGAGCTTCGGGAACGCCTTGTGGTTTGCCGCAGTGTCATCGCCCATTTGAAAGCGAGAAAAGAAACACGCTGGCACAGCTTCGCAGAGAATCTGGATCATCCGGAAAAGGATGATCTCCATTGGCGCAGATATGTCAATTCCCGGATGCGGGACGGAAAGCTGGAAATCGTTTTTCGGGAATTGGTAGAGGAGGGACAGAACTATGAGCATTGCCATTGATCAGAAGCAGTGTATTGGATGCGGAAAATGCCGCATGATCTGTCCCGGCAGCCTGATTCACCAGAATGAAACTGGCAAGGCGTTTATCAAGTACCCCAAGGACTGCTGGGGATGCACCTCCTGTTTGAAGGAGTGTCCCGTGCACGCCATCCGTTTTTATCTGGGCGCAGATATGGGCGGTATGGGAAGTCTGGTACACACCGAAAAAGAGGGCGATGTGTTGCGCTGGATTGTGGAACACCCCAAGGGCGATGTCTCCGAGATCCGCATCAATACCAAGGAATCGAATCACTACTAATGCTTTGAAACAGAGCATTTCAAGGAGGAAATGATATGCAGGAATTGTCACATCTTGACGAACTGGAAGCTGAGGCAATCTACATCATCCGAGAGGTTGCGGCAGAGTGCGAAAAGCCGGTTATGCTGTACTCCATCGGAAAGGACAGCTCTGTCATGCTGCACCTTGCCATGAAGGCATTTTATCCGGAAAAGCCGCCGTTCCCGTTCTTGCACATTGATACAACATGGAAGTTTAAGGATATGATCCGTTTTCGGGATGAGACCGCAAAGAAGCTCGGCATCGAGATGCTGGTCTACACCAACGAAGAGGGCGTTAAGCAGGGCATCAACCCATTCGACCACGGCGCAGCTTACACGGACATCATGAAGACACAGGCGCTGAAGCAGGCACTGACCAAGTACGGCTTCACCGCAGCATTTGGCGGCGGCAGACGTGACGAGGAGAAGTCCCGTGCCAAGGAGCGTATCTTCTCGTTCCGAAATGAGGCACAGGCGTGGGATCCGAAGAACCAGCGTCCGGAAATGTGGAAGCTGTATAACACCCGCATCAAAAAGGGCGAGAGCATCCGTGTTTTCCCCATTTCTAACTGGACAGAAAAAGACATCTGGCAGTACATCCAGCGGGAAAACATTGATATCGTACCGCTGTACTTTGCAGCAGAGCGTCCGGTTGTCTATCGGGATGGCAACATTATTATGGTAGATGATGACCGTCTGCCGTTGATGCCGGGAGAAAAGCCGGAGTATAAGTCCATTCGTTTCCGGACGTTGGGCTGCTACCCGCTGACCGGCGGTATTGAGTCGACTGCAACCACACTGGATGAGATCATTGACGAAACGCTGAGTTCTGTTTCGTCGGAGCGTACCTCCAGAGTCATTGATAACGAGGCAGCCGGCAGCATGGAACGTAGAAAGCGGGAGGGATACTTCTAATGAAGGGCTTATTGAAATTTATCACATGCGGCAGCGTCGACGACGGCAAGTCCACGTTGATCGGACATATTCTCTATGACGCAAAGCTGCTGTATGCAGATCAGGAAAAAACACTGGAACTGGATAGTAAGGTGGGCAGCCGCAGCGGTGCCATTGACTATTCGCTGCTGCTGGACGGTCTGATGGCAGAGCGGGAACAGGGCATCACCATTGATGTGGCATACCGCTACTTCACCACGGATAACCGCAGCTTTATCGTGGCAGATACCCCGGGTCACGAGGAGTATACCAGAAACATGGCAGTCGGCGCATCCTTTGCGGATTTGGCAGTCATTCTTGTGGATGCATCCCAGGGCGTTTTGGTACAGACCAGACGGCATGCACGAATCTGCAAGCTCATGGGCATCCGCTATTTCGTCTTTGCAGTAAATAAGATGGATCTGGTGGGCTACAGCGAAGCACGTTTTCGTGAAATCGAAGCACAGATTGCGGAGCTGCGCAAGGAACTGGATCTGGAAAACATTTACATCATCCCGCTATCTGCAACAGAGGGTGACAATGTCACCAAAAAATCAGAGAACATTCCGTGGTATGACGGTGTGCCGCTTCTGGAATATCTGGAAAACGTGGACATTCACTCTGACAGCCACGAAAAGGGCTTCTACATGCCGGTACAGCGAGTATGCCGTCCGGATCACACGTTCCGTGGATTCCAGGGACAGATCGAAGCCGGCAGCGTCCGTGTGGGCGATGCCATCACCACGCTGCCCAGCAATGAAACCGCTACTGTTAAGGGCATTCTCATGACAGACAAGTCTGTGGATGAGGCATTTGCGGGACAGCCGGTTACCATCTCGCTGGATAAGGAAGTGGACGTTTCCCGTGGCTGCGTCTTTGTGAAGGATGCGGATGTGGCAGTCTATAAGAAGCTGACCGTTTCTCTGCTGTGGATGGATGACGAGCCGCTCTGCATCGGCAAGGACTATCTGGTAAAGCTGGGGACCAAGCTGATTCCGGGCATTCTGACCAAGGTGGACTACGCCATTGATGTCAACACCGGTGCACATCAGGAAACTGATACGCTGGAGAAGAACGGCATTGCAGTGTGCGAGATTCTGCTGACCGAGGGAATCGTGGCAGATCTGTTCGCCAATCACAAGGTGCTGGGCGAGCTGATTCTGATCGACCGTGTTACCAACATGACCTCTGCGTGCGGTGTTGTGGATGCTGTCAGCGAAAAGGTCAGCAATGCAGCAGACCGAAACTCCTTCCAGTATGGCGATCTGAAAGCAAGAGGAGATATCTTCGAGGAATTCTACTATGACACAGGCAGCCTGAATGTCTTGAAGTATCGTCCTGCCAGCCGTACGTATACCGTTGGCGATGAGATTCCCACTGTTGGCGACAGCTACCACTATCCGGATAGCTTCGACTGCATCGTGCTCCGTGACGGTGTGGCTGTGAAGATTCGGGACAAGAAAATCACTGCGATCCTGCCGGTGGAAGAATACACATATGATGCCGTTCCGATTATCAATGGCCGTGGCTTCGAGGTGCTGGTGCACTCTGCCGATGATGCAAAGGCATTCCTCTCGGAATATGCCCAGACCAAAGAACAGGATCAGACCGCATTCTTTGCAAAGTGGATGAAGTTTGATACTTATCGTAAGGTCGTATTCCCCAAGCAGTAATTTCGGCGGAATAAGAGCTCGTGTTCATAGGCGTCTATCTACGTCTTTTCGGCAAATTTTGTTGCATACTGCGTGAAAAATTCTTGCCATACGAAAGTATGCCTGCAAATTTTTGCCTTGTCTGCAAAAAAATTTGCTCGAAAATCCGCATATATTTCCTATGAATACAAGCTCTAAAACTGCATATACAATAGAAAAGGACAGCTGTAAGAATTTGCGGCTGTCCTTTTTGTTGTGTTGAGAAGAAGAATGTGCGATCAGAAAGGATTCGCTAACAGATGTTTATGAATTGGAATGCGTCCCAACGCAGTCCAGCACGACGAACTGATTTTCCGCAGCGGTCAGGCGAATGGCATCTCCGGCGTGAATCTCCTCGTGCAGCATACGGTTTGCCAGCGCATTCTCCACCTTTTGCGTCAGGTAGTGCTTCATGGGGCGTGCGCCGTACTGCGTGGTTTTGGGCGCATTTGCCAGCAGCTGCACCGCCTCCGGCGTGAACTCCATGGCAATTTCGATTCGCTCCAGACGCTTTTGCAGTCCGGTGAGCATCTGCTGTGCGATTTGTTCCAAACTGTTCTGCTGGAGCGGATGAAACCAGAAGACACCGTCCAGCCGTCCCAGAAACTCTGGAGAAAAGTGGCGCTTGAGTGCATCCTGTGCCTGCTGGAGTGATGCGCCGTCACGCTCTGCAGTGAAGCCCAGATGCTCTCCGGTGCGGATGGTTTCTCCGCCGATGTTGGAGGTGAGAATGAGCAGTGCATGACGAAAGCTGGTTTTTCTGCCGCTGGAATCCGTCAATGCACCATCCTCCATGATCTGTAATAAAATATTGCAGACGTCCGGATGCGCCTTTTCGATCTCGTCCAGCAGAATGACGCAATAGGGGCGCTTGCGGACACGCTCGCAGAGCATTCCGCCCTCCTCGAATCCCACGTATCCGGGAGGTGCGCCGATCAGCTTGGATACGGCGTGCTTTTCCATAAATTCCGACATGTCGATGCGAATCAGGCTCTCCTTGTCGTCGAAGAGATGCTCCGCCAATGCGCTCGCCAGCGCAGTTTTTCCCACACCGGTAGGACCGGCAAAGAGAAACGTGCCGATGGGGCGGGAGAGATCCTGCAATCCGGTACAAGAGCGAAACAGCGCCACGGAGAGCTGGTCGATGATCGCATCGTGCCCGACGATTTTTTGCTTGAGTGTGTCGGTGAGCGTGAGCAACTTTTGCCGCTGCGCTTCTGTGATTTTTTCCGTGGGGATGCCGGTTCGGACAGCGACCACAGCGGCGATGTCCTCCTCTGTCACTGCGGCGGATGCGTTTTCATCCTGCGGCTCCTGTTCCCATCGAATGCGGGCACGGGAACACGCTTCGTCCAGCAGGTCGATGGCCTTGTCCGGCAGAAAACGGTCGTGCAAGTAGCGGTCGGCGTACTGAATGGCAGCACGCAGCACATCGTCTGCAATCTCGACACGGTGAAATTCCGCATAGGTTTTCCGCAGCCCCTGCAGCATGGCATAGCAGAGCTTTTCGTTCGGCTCGGTGATCTGCACCGGCTGAAAGCGGCGTTCCAGTGCGCTGTCCTTGCCGATGGTGGCACGGAATTCGCTGGGCGTGGTGGCACCGATCAGCCGAATCTCGCCACGTGCCAGCTGTGGCTTGAGCATGTTGGCAGCATCAATGGCACCCTCCGCAGCGCCGGCCCCCACAATGGTGTGCAGCTCGTCGATAAACAGAATGATGTTCCCATTGTCGGCTGCCTCTGTCAGGCAGTTTTTCAGGCGTTCCTCAAAATCGCCCCGATATTTTGCGCCGGAGAGTAACGCCGGCAGATCCAGCGCAAACAGCTGCATATTCTGCATGGCCTCCGGCACATTGCCCTGTAAAATTTTCTGGGCGATGCCCTCCACAATGGCGGTCTTTCCCACGCCGGCTTCGCCGATCAGACAGGGGTTGTTTTTGGTGCGGCGGGAGAGGATGCGGATAATCTGCTGCACCTCCTTTCCACGTCCCACCAGCGGGTCATAGCGGTAGGGGTGCGCCGGATCGGTCATCAGCCTGCCATACTGAAACAGAGTGGGGCAGGATTTTCGGGAGACAGTGTCGATGTGCCGGCGCTCCATGCGCACGCCGTAGGTACTGTCGCAGGTACAGAGCGTACAGAGCTGGTTCAGGCTGATGCCCAGTTTTTTTAGAATGGCAACTGCACTGCAGCAGGGGGCGTGGATGATTGCCAACAGCAGATGCTCCGTTCCCGCCAGTGCCTTTCCGGCATCCCGTGCCCGTTCCTTGGCATCCTCCAGAATGGAAACCAGCGAGGGGGTCAGACAGTCCTCCCGCACCTCCGCCGGAATACCACGCCCCACCAGATCAATGACGGCGTGGCGCAGTTTGTCCGCATCCAGCTGCTGCGCTGCCAGTGCGCTTGCCGCAGCGTTGCCGCCCTCCTCCATCAGTCCCAGTAGAAGATGCTCGCTTCCGATGTACGTATGCCCCAGTTCTTCTGCGGCATGAATTGCTTCTTTCATGGCAAGGATCGCTTTTCCAGTGAATCCCTCTGTGTATCGCATATGCTCCAGTTCCTTTCTCCGGCATTGCCGTCTGTGAAAAAATCGTATACTTTCAGTATGCCATAACTTTCCTGAAATATTTGTCGAAGGAGTCACACAATTTCGTTTGTGGCATACAATGTACTATGAAACAGACAAAAAACAGTTTGTTTCAAAAAAATTTGACACAAAGGAGACTGAAGATTATGTGTTTCGAGAATAATGGTGGATGCTGCTGGATTATCATTCTGCTGGTGATTTTGTTCTGCTGCTGCGGTAACGGTGGCGGCTGTGGCAACAACGGCGGATGCGGCTGTGGATGCTAAGCGTCTGATAAAGCGCTGAATCAAAACGGGCACGGAGGCGATGCAGCTTCCGTGCCCGTTTTTTATCTCTCATGGTAAAAATTGTTCCCATGCGTCCAGCAGGCGCTTGGTACCTTCTAAAATTTCCTTTGGCGAAAGGCAGGCGTATCCCAACACCACTTGCGGCGGCGCAGCAGCACGTCCGCCCGTCTCGTAGTAGGCGGAGAGTCCATGCACGGTAATGTGCGCCTCCTGTGCCGCTTGTACCAGCTCCTGTTCGGTGCAGGACAGGCGGACTTCCAACAGCAGATGCAGTCCGGCAGCTTCGCCGCAGACACGGATGTGCTTGCTCATGGGATGGGAGCGCAGCGCAGAGATCAGGAGGTCCTGCCGCTGATGATAGGTCTTTTTCATGCGGTTGAGGTGGCGTTCAAAGTACCCTTCCTGTAAAAAGCGCACCAGCGTGTACTGTTCAAAGCTTGGCACAGTGGAGGAATAGAACGAGAAGTCCTGTTCAAACCGTTTCGCCAGCAGCGGGGGCAGCACCACATAACCGATTCGCAGTGAGGGCGCAAGAGTGCGTGCAAAGGTATTCATATAGATGACATGTCCGCCGTTGTCCAGACTGTACATCGCCGGAAGAGGTTTCCCCTGAAACCGCAGTTCGCTGTCGTAGTCGTCCTCGATGAGATATCGCTCCGGCTGTTCCGCAGCCCATTCCAGCAGTTCTGCCCGTCTGCGCACCGGCATAATGATGCCCGTCGGAAACTGGTGAGACGGCGTAACGTGGGCAATGGTTGCACCGGACTGACGCAATGCCTGTATTTTCAATCCGCTTTGATCCATGGGAATTCCGATGACAGAAGCACCATTGCTGCGCAGGATGTGCTTTCCCTTGGGATAGCCCGGCTCTTCCACAGCGTATCGTCTGGAAGCCCCCAGCAGCTGGACAAGAATCCCCAACAGATATTCCGTTCCGGCGCCCACCAGAATCTGTTCCGGAGCTGCATGAATTCCCCGAAACTCCCGCAAATGGGCAGAAATTGCCCTACGAAGCGGATACAATCCCATGGCAGGCGTTGCGTGAAGCAGTGTTTCCTGCTTGGTAGAGAGCACCTGTCGGGACAGCTTTGCCCACGTGGCAAAGGGAAACTGTTCCAGATCCACACCGCTGGTGGAAAAATTAATCTGATCTTTTGGCGGGACAGGCTCCGGCTGAATCGGCGATGTGAGCAAAAGCGGATCCGGCTCTTGAAATAGCAGATGTGCATCCGGATCGACAAAATAGCCGGCACGTGGCCGTGCGTAGAGATAGCCCTCTGCTGTCAGCTGCTCGTAGGCAGTCTGCACAGTCATTAAGCTGGTCTGCAAATGTGCGGAAAGTGCACGGCGGGAGGGCAGCTTCTCATTGGGCTGAAGCCGTCCCTGTGCGATTTCTCTACGAATGGCACGGCAGATCTGCTGATAGAGCGGCTCAGACTTCCGGGAGTCCAGCAGAATCGTCAGCATCTGCGGTAGATTCTTCAGTTGCGGTGGGTGCAGCAGGCTCTTCCGGAACAGATGCCGGCTCGCTGTCACTGAGGGCAGCCTCGGTTTCTGCTGCGGATTCTGTCGCTTCCGATTCTGCTGTTACCGGATTCTCCGTTGACTCTGCATCGCTGTGCTCCGATTCTGGTACAGCCGGCTGTTCTGCGGGGAATTCTGTTTCTTCCGGTTCCGGCGGCTGGGTGAAAGGATGTTCCATGTGCCAGAGCATTGCCTCAGCGTCCATGGTATCTGCGACAAAGCGGCGGCGATACTGTTCCTGCTGCTGTTCCTCTGTCATTTCCGCACGAACTTCTTTGGGAATCATCAGCGTATCGGTCATGCGGGAGTAAGGCTCCGGAATCTCCAGCACATCCAGTCGGAATTCGCCGTGGTTGAGGAAGACACGCATGTTGTGAACACCCTCCGGCAGCTGGTCGAGAATCAGGCACGCCTGACGTGGCAGACTGCTCGGAACAAAGAAATTTTCATAGATGGTGTGACCGTCGATCAGAACGGTAAACTCTGCATTTTTAGCGGTACCGATGATAGAGATTCCTGTTCCCTCGAAGGTGCAGGAAAATTCAGCGCCAGCCTTTGCCTCCATAGAAGTGCGGTTGTAGAACATGTAGCTCTCCATGGCGTGAATTTCCCAGTTTTCGTTGTAGAGGATGTTGTCACCGAAGCAGTCGATACGTCGCACATAGAGCGGCTGAAGCCGGACAGGCTCCACTGCAATGTTGCGGAACATGTTCCACGAATAGTCGCTGCAGAGGCTGACACGACCGCTGTTGATCATGCACTGCGGGGTGTACTTGGTGAGAAAGTTTCCGTTGATGAAAAAGAAAATGGAGTTGCCCAGCACGATTAGCTTGAGATGATTCCATTCCTTGGGATTGACTTGGGAGAGAATGCCCTCTGCAGCAACATTTTCCATGTCCATCAGCTTCCAGCTGCCGTCGCCGTAGAGTCTGCCGGTATAGCCGCACATGGAGGAGAACTCACAAGTGACGGCGGAATTGTACCGAACGCCAATGCCGGCGAAGTTGTTCTCATCCAGATTTGCCAGACGGACATCGACCTCGGCGCTGTAGCTGTGCCACTTGTCATCGCCGAAAGAGGTCAGCGGCAGCGGTGTCCCACGGAAACGCCAGTTGGTGGGGAGAATTTGTCGGGAGATTCTCTGACAGATGACATAGCCGTCCTCTGCGGTCTCGATCAGCTCGAACGCACCGCCCTGATCAGTCATATAGCGAGGTGCGCAGCCACGGACGCAGATTTCCTCCTTGGTGTATTCCAGTCTGTCCCGGTAGGGGAGTGTGAGCCGTGCTGAAGACGGCGGCTGGATGCCGGAAAAGGTATTGACACCGTTGACCCAGCTGGTGTCCAGCGTGGTTACTGTCATAATGGACTGCGGCGGAACTTTGACAGTGAAGATGCCGTGCTTGTTCTTACTGCATCGAATGGTTTTTCCACGCTGGAACCAGTTGGCATCATAGGACTGCCGTCCGGACGGACCTCTAGTGATAACTGTGGAGAGCGCAGCATCCTGAAATGCCATGTCCTTGATCTGTACATTGTAAATACGGGGCTCCTCGCTCTCGTTGGTGAAGAACATGGAGAGCTCGCTGCGGTCGGGAGCGGTGAGTGTCATGAAATTGTGGGTTGTGTTGGTGATGGCGTGGTCTTCCTCGCCGTCGCCGTAGCAGGCGCCGTTGATGAACATCCAGCCTTTCTGCGAAAACCGGCTGAAATGCATTGCCATCCAGAAGCCGATGTCCAGCACATAATGCCCTGACCACGGTTCCCATGCACGAATCAGCTGCTTCGGGGAATAGCAGGAGCCATTATAATAAGAGGCGACTGCCGGCTGGAACTCGTACATGGTCATTTTGCCGTTATAGTAGCTGTTGATGATTCGGTTTGCCACATCGATGGGGCCGTTTCTGCCAATCAGTCCCGACTGGTCGGCCTGTACGGTAAGCTCCGGCACATTGCACGGCGCAATGCCCTCGCTGTACCAGATCTCCTTGCCGTATGCCTCGTTGAGCAGGTTGGTATAGGAATCGCCGAAGGTGGTATAGTGTAAGCCGATGACATCCACGGCATTGCGGAGAACGCTGTTGTCTACCATCTGCTCTGCGATGTTGCGGGAACCTACCTCATCCGAAGCGATGATCTTGATCTTGCTGTAATCATAGGGCGCATTGGTTTCGTGATCCAGCCGATAGCGCAGGTAGAGAATCCACGCCTCATCCGGTGTATCCGTTTCGTTCTGGTCTGCGCTGATGTAATCGAACTTCAGTCCGTAGACAGCGTAGGCAGCATCCAGCGTCTCCTTGTACCAGCGATAGCGGGCGCTCAGCCCGTTTTCCTGACTGATGGTAAATGCGTGTGTGACCCAGCCCGGTTCGCCCCAGCGCAGGAAATCCACTGTGATATCCGGATTGATTGCCTTGGCATCGGCGGCAAACTGAAACCCTGCGCCGCGTGTGACGTCGGCAGGCTCATTGGCAGAACGCTTGGTGGCTGGCTCTGTGCCGGAAGAAGAGTTGATATCGGCACCCAGTTCAAGCTTGATGTGCGTCAGGCAGGCGCCATAATTTTTCTGGAACAACAGGCGCATGATCTCCTCGTATGCCTGCGGATGCTCTGCCTTGTAGTCCAGGAGCAGTCGGGAGGAATTGTTGGCGCTGACGCAGCCGAATCCCCGGTAGCATGCAGCCGGATTTTCGTTTGCCTGAGTTCCGTCCGCAATGATTTCCATTGGTGCTGCATTGCTGCGGTCCATCAGCTCTGAAAAATATTTGTTGACGAACTTGCTGTTTTTCATTGAAAAATCCATATCAGCCATTCCTTTCGTAAGTATTCATCCATTCCTGCAGTGCCTCCGCAGGAACGTCAGGGTCTGGCTCTGCAATCAGAAAATGGATGGGTTTTCCCATCTCCGTGAACATCTTTTCATGCTCGGTTTCAAAATAACACAGCGCCGGCTCCTTGTGCAGATCACGTGTCATGGTGCGAATGCGGAATCCAGCCTGCGGGAAATATTGCAGGGAGTCCTCGAACAATCCGGCATCGTCCGTCTTGAACCAGATCTCGCCGTCCAGAATCTGCCGGTACTGTACCAGCTGGCGAGGATGTGTCAGACGGCGCTTCTTGTGCTTGCCGCGTGGCCAGGGATTGCAGAAGTTGATGTAGATCCGGTCGATTCGATCGGTCTCGGCGAAACAGGCGGAGAGATACATAATGTTGTCAATGCAAATGCGGATGTTGTCCATGGGAATATTTTTTTCCGCATAAGCTGCCTCCAGCTTTCGCTTTGCCAGTACCAGCATTTCGTTTTTGATGTCGATAGCGACATAGTTATAATCAGGGTTGGCGGGAGCTTCCTGTGCAATAAAGCCACCCTTTCCGCATCCCAGTTCCAGTCGCAGCGGCTGCTTTTTGGGAAACTGCATTTCCCATCGTCCCTTGCAGGTTTTCGGGTCGGTGATATAAAACGGGCACGCCTCCAATTCCGGCTTTGCCCAAGGTTTACAGCGGATACGCATGAGTGCGATTCGTCCTTTCTTTGATAAATCAGATATCTGAAGATATGCTCTTCTTATTATATCATATTTTCAGGAAAAAGACAAAGGATTTTTGAAAAAAACTGAAAAAAATCGAATGGAAGAAAAATGGGAGACTTCCCATAAAAAAGTGCTCTCCCAGAAGTCTGGAAGAGCACCTTTGTGAAGAAAGATTCTTAGAACCTGTCTTCACAAGACACTTGTATACGCTTGTGAAGACGGGCCCTTATAGTTTGATGGTCATTTCCCGTTCTGTGTGATGATAGGGCCGGCATGTAACACCGGTGAGCAGGAACATCCGGCGGGAAGCCCGTGTGGCATCGGAGTCGGCATACTTGTCATCGTAGTAGATGATCTCCCGAATGCCGCTTTGAATGATGGCTTTTGCACACTCGTTGCAGGGAAAAAGCGTCACATAAAGGCTGCATCCCTGCAAACTTCCGGCGCTGCGGTTGAGAATGGCGTTGAGTTCTGCGTGACACACAAAGGGATATTTGGTGTCCAAAAATTCGCCCTCCCGTTCCCACGGCATGTCGTCATCGTTGCAGCCGGTGGGCATGCCGTTGTAGCCAACGGAAACGATCTTGTGTTCCTGATTGACAATGCAGGCGCCGACCTGCGTATGGTCATCCTTGCTGCGCTCCGCAGAGAGCAGGGCAATGCCCATAAAATACTCGTCCCACGAGAGATAGTTTTTGCGCTTCATGGTTTGCCTCACTTCGGGAAGTTGGTGATCGTGCCGGCGAGGAACTGCTTATAGAGTACGAGATCCAGTCCGTTCAGAACGCCATCGCCGTTGACATCGCCAGCCTTGAAGTCCATTCCGCTGTTTGTCTTTTCCCGCAGCAGATATTTTGCAAGCTGTACCATATCCGCACTGGTCACCTTGCCGTCCTTGTTGATGTCGCCGGTAACGGCAGACGGTGCGGCGGAAGTAGAAGTGGTGGTAGTGGTGTTTCCGGAGGTTGTGGTTGCGCCGGTTGTGATCGGATCAGATTTTCCGTTCCAGACCGTACCGCCGTCCAGATTGCTGCCCTCTGTGGATGCATAGGACTTGTAGAAGTCGCCGAGGGAAATGCTGGTGCTGCCAGTACCCAGTGCACGCTCATGATCCAGACTGATGTATTTTTCTGTCTTTTGTGTCTGCCACAGGGACGGTTCAAACAGACTATACTTGTCATCATCCCATGTGGAGAAGTCGTAGCCCAAAAGTCCGCCGGTATCGCCGGAGTTGGGGTTCAGGCACCAGAAAGTATGGTTGATGTGGTTTTCGATCATGTAGTCACGGAGCAGCTCCATCCATTTCTGGTTCTTTCCGCCGTCCATATGACCGCCCCACTCACCGATCAGCAGCGGTGCGATTTCCTTATCGTTGATGTATGCCCATGTGTCGTACCAGTAGTCGTCCAGCAGGGTTTGTGTGGTGAAATCCTTGTCGAACCAGGTCTGGTTGTAGACAGAGGGACCGTAGTCATGCGGGGAGTAGACGATCTGGCTGTTTCTGGAGCTGGAGCCAAAGTCGATGGGGTAGTCCTTGACACCACGGAGGTTACCGCCCCACCATGCGCCGTACCATGGCGACTGGTCTGCCGGAGCCTGCCAGATGTCTGCGGTGTCATAGGTGTAGCCCTTTTCAGTCTTGGGGTACTGCTCAACGCCCTCGATAAAGATCAGCGCATTGGGGTTCACATCCAGAATGGAGTTACCGCATTCGGTTGCAGAATATGCCCAGTTGTTCTGATCGGTGGAGTCGTCCCACTTTGCAATGTCCTCCGGACACTTAGAGCCGCTGTAGCCACGCTTTCCGTGGGGTTCGTTTTTCAGGTCATAGCCAATGATGGTATCGTCGTTGCTGTATTTCTTAGCAAGCCAGGTCACCGAGTCCTTCCACATGTCCCATGTGATCTTCTCACCAGAAGCTGCGCCGATTGCCATGGTGTCACCGTCCGATGCAGCGGAGGTGTAGTACCACAGATTGTAGTTGTGGCCGGAGTTGTGTTCTGCCGGACTGTGAACGTCGATCATGACTTTCAGCCCGTATTCCTTCATTTTCTGCATGATGACATCGAAGATCTCCATGCTGTTTTTTAGAGTTTTACCGTCCTCCATGACGAAATCTTTGTTGGTGTTGACGTAAGTTCCTGCTTTGGTAACGGTACCGTCTTCTCCAACCACATCCTTCGGCGGTTCATAGCCGGCGTTGACGGAGCTGACAGGATCCGGCGAGCCATTCATCCACGAAACCAGCAGCTCGGTGGAAATTGGCATACGGATCAGATTGATGCCGTGGTTGCCGACGGTTTGCAGGAACTTGTCAATATCAGTGGCATAGAGTCCGTGGGCACAGTTCTCGGTACAATTGAAGCCGAACCAGTTGGCACCGGTGAGCCATACCTCGTGTCCCTCCGAGTCGTACAGACGGCTGCCCACTGCGTGAAGCCAGTCGTCATTGTTGTCATCAGCAGCTGCCGCTGACAGACTTGCCGGAATCGCCGGAAGACTGGTCGAGAGGCAGGAGAGCGACATCACACCTGCGGCAGCAAGTGCAACTAAAGTTTTGCGCAATTTCATGATTGAAAAATCCCCTTTCTGAAAAGCTGCGGCATGCACCGCAAATTGCACAGAATTATTCTTCTTTTTATTATAGTGTATTTCCACAAAAAAGTCAAGAAAATTCGGAAAAAATCAAACGCCGATTTTTTTCGTTTTTGAGAGCGGCTTGCGCCGGTCGGTTTCCTGCAGCAGCAGCCCTGTCATAATCAGCAGCATGCAGACGGGGAAAAATGTGCCCTTGTGGAAGCCGGCTGCTGCCGGAGCCGATACCATCTGAAATGCCTCGGCATTTTTCCAGGGAATCCAGCACATGCCAATGCGGCAGAATGTGCCGGAGAGCACTGCTGCCAAAAGCCGTATCAGAAAAAATCGGGATAGGGAGATGAGGTCTCCGCCAGCTGCACGAATCTGCATGCACACACAGCATCCGCCAAAGGAGAGGAGTGCTGCCAGCATTGGGAGATACCAGCAAAACGGCAGGGAGAGCTGCGACGCATAGCTGATTTCCAGTAGACTTTTCAGAATCCAGACAGGGGAAAAGGGCAGGCGCTGTCCGGAGAGCATGGCGATGCTGTGAAATGCACCGCTCTCCTCCAGAATCCCGCAGAGTGCGGAAAAACAGAGGATGATCCCGCAGAGTTTCAATAGAAGTTTTCCGGCGTTGTTGGTGCTGGCGATGAGTAGCTCCGGTGTGATTTTGCGAATCGGGCGGATTGCAGTGCTCTGCATCTGTACCGGATGCCGGAAAAAGAGTATCGCAGCGAGGAGTAAGTTGGCGAGCAGATTGGCACAGAAAATCAGCCAGAAGCAGGGGACACGCTGCGGAAATTCTCCTAGAATCCCCAGCAGAAAAGCCGGACCGCCGCCGTAACAGACACAGCAGAGTTCGGCAGCGTTCTGTCTGGAGAGAGTTCGGTTCTCGTAGAGTGTTCGCAGGATAGAAGCGCCCACCGGATATCCGGCAAACTGGCTCAGCAGAAACAAAGCAAAACAGCCCTCTGGCATGTGAAAGATATGCGGTGCAATCCAGCGAAACGGCTTTCCCAGAATGCGCCAGATTTCGGTGGCAGTGAGCAGCTGTGTCAGAATCATCATGGCGTAGAGAGACGGAATCACTACCGTAAAACAGCGAACCGCAGCATCCAGCATTTCTTGACGGATGCCGGTGGCAAAGGCGACGCAGCAAAAGAGCAGGAGAAAGAGCAGCAGCACGGAACCCATTGGCAGCTGCTTTGTTTTTGCAGACATAACAATACCTCCAAAAGAATTTGATGGGATTTCCTTTCAGGATATGCGCTGCTGCGGTTTGAGTTGCCGTGCGGTGCTATTTTCTTCGGGAATGGCATAGGTTAGCTGTGAGGTGAACGGAATGAGAAAACTGCGAGAACACGCTGCCGAGATCAGTAGGAATCTGCTGGGCTTGGAAACCTATTTGCAGCTCTGCGGCAATCGGGAGCTAAAACTTGAGAATTGCCGCAAAGTGCTGGAATACAACGAGATTCGCATTGTGGTGCAGACGACGGAACTGATTTTAGAAATCTGGGGGCGCAATCTGGAGGCAGACAGCCGTACGCCGGAGTGCCTGTGGATTCATGGGGAAATCCAGTCAATTTCCCTGACGCTGAAAGGAGGCAGGCATGGGACGGCAGCTGCACGGTGATCTTCAGATCATTGCAAGCGGCGGTAAGCTCTATTCGTTTCTGAACGCCATGCAATCGACGGGAATCTGCTGCCGAAAACAGCAGTGCCGTGGGAACTCCTACCGGTTCTATATCTATGAAAAAGCACGAAAACCGGTGCAGGCGCTGGCGGAACAATATGGTGTCACCCTACAAATCACGCCCCAGAAAACGCTGCGGTATTTTCTCCATCGCTACCGGTTTCGCTTTGGCATTCCTGCGGGACTTCTGCTGGTTGCTGGGCTTTTGTTCTACGGTTCGAATATCATCATGACCATAGACGTCATCGGAAATGAAACTGTGTCAGAGCAGGAAATTCTGGCAGTTTTACAGGAGGATAATGTGCAGCGTGGCAGCTGGATTCCGTCTCTTGATCTCGCCAACTGCGAACACCATCTGCGTGCCGGAATCGAATCGCTGGCATGGGTTGGCATTCGGCACACGGGCAACCGGCTTGTGGTGGAGGTGATGGAGGCGACACCGCAGCCGGAGATGCTGCGATCACGTGTCCCCTGCAATGTGGTTGCCGAGAGAGATGCGCAGATCGTGTCTTTCACCGTCCAGTCCGGACAGGTAAAGCGTCTGACAGGAGATCTGGTGCGAAAGGGGGATCTCCTCATCAGCGGTGTGTGGGGCGATGAGTTTGGGCACGTGTTCATCCGCCATGCAATGGGACAGGTGGAGGGTATTTACGAACAGACGGAGGTCTTTTCCTGTGATTTCGTGCAGCAGCAGCGAGCGCCTGCTGCGGATCAGACGATCTGCCGGTATCTGGATTTGTTTACATGGCATATTCCGCTGGGGACGACGGAGAATCCCTATGCGGACTATGTGAAAACAGCGTCCACACACTGGTTTTCTCTGCTGGGGCAGGAACTGCCTATTGGTGTTTATGAAGAAACATACACCGCCTGCCGCACACACACACTGGAATTCACGCCGGAGGAGGCAGAGCAGAATCTGGCGGAACAAAAGCAGCGCTATGAGGCAAATTTTTTGCAGGATGTCGTGGTGCTAGACCAAAAAAAGACCGCTCTCGAAACAGAAAGCGGTCTGCAATGGGAAATTACTTATACGTTACAGGGCGAAATTGGAAGACAGCAGGAGCTGTACCTACAGGATTAGTCCAGAAAATCCTTGACCTTTTTGCTGCGGCTGGGGTGACGGAGTTTCCGCAGTGCCTTTGCCTCGATCTGCCGGATGCGCTCTCTGGTGACGTCAAATTCCTTGCCTACTTCCTCCAGCGTGCGTGCACGACCGTCCTCCAGACCGAATCGCAGGCGAAGCACTCTTGCTTCCCGATCACTCAATGTGGAGAGCACCTCGTTCAGCTGTTCCTTGAGAAGCATGAGCGAAGCGGCATCTGCCGGAGCCGGAGCATCGTCATCCTGAATGAAATCGCCCAGATGGCTGTCCTCTTCCTCGCCGATTGGCGTTTCCAGAGAAACCGGATCCTGTGCAATGCGGATGATCTCCTGAATCCGCTCCACCGGCATTTCCAAACGCTCTGCGATCTCCTCCGTGGTCGGGTCATGTCCGGTTTCATGGAGCAGCTGGCTGGATGCCTTTTTCACCTTGGTGATGGTCTCCACCATGTGCACCGGAATGCGGATGGTTCTCGCCTGATCGGCAATGGCACGGGTGATGGCCTGCCGAATCCACCAAGTAGCATAGGTAGAGAACTTGAACCCCTTGTTATAGTCGAACTTTTCCACAGCTTTCAGCAAACCGAGGTTGCCCTCCTGAATCAGATCCAGAAACTGCATACCACGTCCCACGAACTTTTTGGCGATGCTGACCACCAGACGGAGGTTTGCCTCGCAAAGACGCTTTTTGGCATTGGTGTCGCCCTGTGCCATGCGCTCTGCCAGCTGCTTTTCCTCCTCCATGGACAGCAGGGGAACACGGCCGATCTCCTTGAGGTAGATCTTGACGGGGTCATCAATGGCAATGCCGTCTGTGGAGAGGGAGGATTCCAAATCATCCACATTTAGATTTTCGTCCGTGTCATGAAAGGAAGGGTTTTCTGAATTGTCGTTGATGATCTCAATGTTCAGCTGTTCACATCTGCCGAGAAACTGTTCCAGATCAAAGTCCTGTTCCTCCAGAACATCAAAGACCTCTTTTTCAGAGAGCTTTCCGGTTGTTTTTCCTTTTTCCAGCAGTGCTTCGATTGTCATCTTTTTCTGTTCCATAGCATTGCCATCCTTTCTTGGTACTGTCTGTTTTCGGACAGCTGGGCAGATTGGTTTTTGAAAGTTTAGAGCACGTCTTCACAAGGCACATGCGTACATCTGTGAAGACAGGTTCTCAGAGCTTGTGTTCATAGGAAATATATGCGGATTTTCGAGCAAATTTTTTTGCAGA
>NZ_JAJFCK010000016.1 GCF_020709055.1 Ruminococcus callidus | reverse complement strand
TGCAACAAAATTTGCCGAAAAGACGTAGATAGACGCCTATGAACACGAGCTCTTACACTTCCAGCAGTTCCTCCAGCAGCTTCGCAGCAGTTTCCACAAACCGCACGCAGGGACGCACTTTATAGTACGCTTCTGTGCGTGGCTGAGGATCCTGCTTGAGTTTTCCCGGCAGACTTTTCAGCAGTTCCCGACAGACTAGCGTCCCGTGCTCCTGCTGAAACTGCTCTGCCAGTGTGCGGATTCTGGCGTAATGCGCTTTCTTTCCGTCGTAATCTGCCGGATTGTCATAGCCTTTCAGCATGCCGGCAACGAGAAACATTCCGGTAACTGCACCGCAGGTTTCCCGCAGTCCGCCCATTCCCCCGCCAAACGAGGAGGAGAGGCGAACAGCATCCTCCAGCGACAGACCCATTTCCTCATGAAATGCGCCCACGACAGACTGCGCACAATTATAGCCCTGACAAAACAGCGCATGTGCTTTTTCCACATGATTCATAACTTTCCACATTCCTTTCCGGTGCTGCTGCACCGTATCACTTCCCATGAAAAAACGTTGGCACATTTCTGTGCCAACGTTTTTAGTATATCACGAAGCAAGTAAATTGTCAATTTTTCGCAGCGGAATCTGTTTCAGAAGCAACCGGCGCATCCTTCTGCGCCAGTGCCTCATATGCCTGCGCATAGAAATACTCCTGCGAATTGACCAGCGGTTCGCTTGCCGGTTCTCTGGTATAGGTGCCGTCCGGCTGCTGTACCCGTGCCTTGACATTGTCCGTCATCATCACATCGAACATATCCAGAATGCGCTGCTTGATGCCATTGTCATAAATCGGCGCTGCAACCTCTACCCGACGGCGGGTGTTGCGGGTCATCCAGTCCGCAGAAGCAATGTACACCTTACAGTCTTTGTTTGCGCCGAAAATATAGATTCTGGTGTGTTCCAGAAAGCGTCCCACAATACTGCGAATCGAAACGTTCTCCGTCTCTCCGGGAACACCTGCGATCAGGCAGCTGATACCGCGAATGATCATCTCGATCTTTACGCCGGCTTTGGATGCCTCGATCAGTTTTTCGATCAGATATTTGTCCGTCAGCGAGTTGATCTTGATGCCAATATACGCCGGCTGTCCCATCTTTGCCAGCGCCGTCTGCTCGTCGATCATCTCCGCCAGCTTGTTTTGCAGACACTTCGGCGCAACCAGCAGGTGCTCCATGTGCTCCACTGTCTGTCCCAGACAGAGGGCGTTGAACACACGGCTTGCCTCCAGACCGATGTTATGGTTGGCAGTCATCAGCGAATAGTCTGTGTAGATGGCAGACGTCTTTTCGTTATAGTTGCCCGTTCCCACCTGTGTGATATAGGAGATCTCACTGCCGATCTTCTTGGTAATCAGGCAGAGCTTGCTGTGCACCTTCAGATTGTCCAGACCATAAATGATCCGGCATCCGGCATCCTCCAGACGGCGAGACCACTCGATGTTATTTTCCTCGTCAAAGCGTGCCCGCAGTTCCACCAGCACAACGACATCCTTGCCGTTTTCTGCGGCATCGATGAGCGCCTCCACGATCTTGCTGTTGGACGCCACACGATACAAAGTCATTTTAATGGAAACGACATCCGGATCATGGCCAGCCTCATTCAGCAGTGTCAGGAACGGGCGGATGCTCTCATAGGGGAATGTCAGGAAGCGGTCCTGCTCCTCCACCTGCTCCATCACACGCTTAGACGGATCCCGCCAAGCCGGTTCCTGCGGTACCCGGCGGTTATAGAACAGGCATTTGTTATGGCGCAGCATATCCCGTACCACAGACAGTACAGAGAGGTTCAGCGGTGCCTCGGAATAGAACACCTGCTCCTCGGAAAGGTTGAGGTAACCGCAGAGCGTCTGAATCACCTTGGTGTCCATCAGACGGGAGAATTCCATCTTGATCGGGCAGAGCTTCCGCCGTTCCCGAATCAGCTGCTCCATTGCCTCACGGTAGTCCTCTTCCTCCTCTGTGCGCTCGTCCGGCTCAATATCAGCGTTCCGGATGATGCGAATGAGGGACTTGCTCTTGATGGTATGGCGGGAGAAGATCTCCGGCGCAAAGTGGAGAATCAGTTCCTCGGACAGAATGAACCGGTTCTTTCCCGTGGGCAGAGAGACGATCTTCGGAAATACGCCGCTGCTGCACGGCACGATTCCCAGCTTTTCCGTGCCCTTTTTCTCCAAGACAACCACGGCATAGATATATTTGTTTTGCAGGAACGGAAATGGTTGCTTCTTTCCGATGATCTGCGGCGAGAGCAGCGGTTCAATTTCCGACTTGAAATATGCCTCCAGCCATGCAGCCTCTTCGGTGGTAATGGTGTGGAAATCTACAATATCCACGCCCTGCATGCTCAGTTCTGCCCGCAAGTCCTCGTAGGTGTCGTCCTTGTCCCGCAGCAGCTCCCGCACACGTGCGTAAATTGCGGTCAGCTGCTCCTTACAGGTCATATTGGTCTTGTTCTCCCGAAAGTTGGGATTTTCGCACATCTGGTCGTGAAGCGAACCGCAGCGCACCATGAAAAATTCGTCCAGATTGCTCTGGAAAATAGATAGAAACGAAAGCCGCTCGCAAAGCGGATTCTTCTCATCCTTTGCCTCCTCCAGAACACGCTGGTTGAATTTCAGCCAAGATAGTTCACGATTGTCGTAGCATTTTGTTGCCATAGGAAAGTACCTCCAAATTTTTTTGTTGTCTCTTAATGCGCTATCTATGTTCCGCTGTTTGCGAATCTTGAAAATCAATCGATTATATTCCTATTCTATTATAAAAGAAATACGAAAATTTAGACAGCGCAATGTTGTAAAAGATATGTTATTTTTCTGTAAACTCAAAAAGCTTGAATATTTCACTAGAATTTAACATCCCGTTTGAAACTATCGGCTTGTATAACCCGCCGAAAATGCAGTATAATAAGAAAAAATACCGTATTGCCATAGGAGTTTTGCCACATGAAATATGCAGTCATCGATCTGGGATCGAATACCATTCGTCTGGTGGTCTACGAGGAAACGAACGCCGAGTTTCATGCCCTGTTTACACAAAAGTTCACTGCCGGGCTCGCCGCCTATCTTCAGGACGGCATGATGACGCCGGAGGGAATCCGGCTGATCTGTACCACCTTACAGCGCTGCAAGATGCTGCTGAAAGAGTTTACCCCTTGCACCACGCTGGCGTTTTCCACCGCACCGCTGCGGAACATCCGCAACACGCAGGAGGCAATCGACCAGATTTATGCGGAAACCGGATATTCTGTGGATGTTCTCACTGGTCTGGAGGAGGCGTATCTGGACTATTACGGCGTGCAGCGGGAGCTTCCCGTGGAGAGCGGACTGCTGTTCGACATCGGCGGAGGAAGCACAGAAATTCTCACCTTTGCCCACGATGGAACCGGCGTCATTGAAAGTGTCCCCATCGGATCGCTGAATCTCTCCAAGAAGCACATCGCCAAGCTCTTCCCCGACAAAAAGGAGCGGGATGCCATTCGGCTACAGGTGCAGAAATCGCTGAAAAGACACAAGCTGAACCATCTTCCGCCCTACGAAACCCTCTGCGGCATCGGCGGAACTGCACGAACGGTATTACAGCTGCTCCAAGCCATGAAGGTGATCTTGCCGGCACAGCGCACCTTCACTGCGGAGCAGTTTCGGAAACTGAAAAAATTTCTGTGGAAAAAAGACAGCGCTGCGATGGAGCTTCTCACGCAGTACTGTCCCGACCGGCTGCACACCATCTTTTCCGGCATTTTGATTCTGGAAACCCTGATCCTCCAGAGCCGGTGCACGACAGTCTATGTCTGCAAATACGGCGTGCGGGAGGGCTATCTCCGGCGCTATCTGATGCAGCAGAAAAAGAGTGCCCCCACCGTGAATCCGGACTGCGCTTAAATCGTAAAAACCAAAGACACGTATGACGCTGCGCCATACGTGTCTTTTTCATTGAATCGATTGCCTGAAAACTTCCATTATTCCGGCAGAGCATTGATGAGGTGCACCAGAAAACGCAGCAGACTCATGGAATCATCGCCGCCGATACCACTGCCTGCACAGCAGTCCGCATTCTTTTTCTGCTGGTCATTCAGCTCGACCACGCCAGCCACTGCCTTGTTCAGCAGAACGGCATCCGACAGATCTACCTCGCTGTCCAGGTTGACATCGCCGTAGAGCACAGTTGCATCCACAGTTCCTGTGGCGCTTGCCTCGGTGACGGTCGTGGTGCTGGTGACTGGTGCAGTTTCCGTGGTATTCTCTGCGGTTGTGGTCACTACCGGTTCTGTGGTCTCCGCCGGCTTCTTGCCGTCCGGTTCTTCACCCCAGACCAGTTCGCCGTTGGCATAGGCCGGAATCTTCTTGGTGATAGCTGCGGCATCGTTGTCATCCTCAAAGCTGATGAGATCGCCGTAGCTATAGTCGTTGGAGGAATCCCATGTGGTGTCGTAGGTTTCCGGATTCATCTTGTTCAGCAGACCGAACTGATAAACACGGCTGCCATAGAAGTTGCAGTTTTTCCACGCAATTTCCACATAATACGTGCCGTTGTCGTCGTACTTGATCGGCTCGGAGATGGTGGCGGAAGTCTTGTTGTTGGTCATGGCGCTTTCCGCATCGTAGTCCACACGAGTTTCCACCATAGAGATATCCTCTCCGATTGCCGTCAGCTCATCGATGTTGAAATAGTACCGGACACGGAGATCATCGCAGAACTGCGGCGGATTGATGGTGCGGTTGTGCACCACGATCTTGACCTGCAATCCGGCATCGTTCTCCTGCGCCTTTCCGGCAGTGACATAGAAGCCCGTGGGCGTATCCTCTGCCACTTCATATCCTGCCTTGGCGTTGGCAGACATATCAAAGTCCGGAATGACCGCATTCTTATCGGCGAGTTCCTTGCCCTCTGCCCCATAGAACTGGTAGAGTCCGGCGAGGTCGCCGCAGAAGCCGGCGTTATAGTCATCCGTGACTTCATTGTAAATGTAGTCGCTGGTGACATCGTTGTGATAATCCTTCAGATCCGGTCCGCCGACCAATGCACCCCAGAGGGTGTGCGTCTGCGGATCAGGTTCATCCATGCTCTGAGTTGACGAACAGGAAGCGGCTCTGTGGTGGGGATGGGTGGCATAGCTGTTTTCATAGCCCACTTCGAAGGAATAGCCCATGGGGTTATCGCCCAGAATGTATTCCATCTGATCCTTCGCCCACTCCGCAAATGTCAGATCGCCTGTTTCCTTGGCGTAGACCATGGCGCAAAGTCCGGCTGCCGTATTGTATCGTGCGCTGCCGTAGTCAGAAACCACCGCAAAGCCGGCGGGAGATTTCGCAATCCATGCGCCGTCGGCTTCCGGCAGATCTTTAATCTCGCTGGCGGTGATCTTGGAGTTCCACAGCTGGTCGTCCATGCCGAAATACTTGTGCTTGGTCACAGGAACGTTAAAGTCTGCGTTGGCAGCATCTGCCTCATTCATACCCGACCAGAATTCCAGATTCCAGCGGAAGATGTACCAGTCACGGGAGATGTTGGTCACCGGTGCCAGCTTCGCAAAGACACCGCCCCAGACGGTATCCCAGCAGTGCACCCAGATGTTCTGCCAGCAGTTTCCGGTATCAGAAATGATACGCTTTAGATAGCCGGTGTAGGGATGTGCGCCCATTTCGCCGGTGACAGACTCATCCACGCTGATGATGTCGTCAATATAATCATAGTTCTCGGTGCAGTAATAGAGCCAGACGGCTGCCCATGCCAGTTCATCATAGTCATAGCTGGAGGTATAGAAACCGCCATCGTAGCCAAGGCTGTCCACCACCAGCGTGGTATCTCCGGTTTCGTGGTGCGTCTTGACGGAAAATTCATAGAGCGCCAGCGCATAATCCAGACACTTCTGCGCATACTCCGGATCGGTGTCCTTAAAGTTCAGATAGTTGACCGCCAGCGATGCTGCTGCACCTGCGGTCTGGTCGGATGCCGGCGTTTCTGTGGTGGCGAAGTATGCCGGACGCTTGACAGCACAGGAAGAGGTTGCCACATAGGTGTCATCCACCTGCAATTCCGGCGCACACCAATAGTTGTGGTCGTTGTTTCCCTCACCCACCTGATAGCAATATGCCACTACGTTGCCGTCATCGTCCAGGAAAGTGGCTTTCAGGAAATAGTCGTTGATCCAGCGCAGCTCGTCCTCCACGTGCTTTTGCAGTCCCAGCTGCACATAGGAGTCCCGAAATTCGTAATAGCCCCAGCCTACAGTGGAGGCAGAATAGCTGCCCGGCAGACCGAATTTGACGTGGTCTCCGGCATCGTGCCAGCCGCCGGTCAGATCGACGCAGCCGTCGCCGTCCGGATCCAGATACTGCCGATTGGCATCGATAAATTCCTGACTCATATTCGTGCCGACGTAGAGTCCCTCGGCAGCGCTAGCACCGCCATCGCCTTTTCCGCTGTCCTCGTTGGCTTTTCCGCCGCCCAGACTTTGCATGGGCACCAGCGGGATCATGCCATCTTTCACGTGGCAGTTCCCCCGCCAAGAATAATAGCCGTCATCTGCCACCTCATCGCCGCATTTATTGGCATCGTAAAAGCAGAGCGCTAGCTGGAGCGCCTCGGCAAAGTTGTCGTAATTGTTCGGATTCTCCTTGTCGACCACTGCCGCATCCGCCGGCAGTCCCGCAGCAGTGACAAGCATCACACCGCTGAGCAATCCGGCAAACACCCGCCGGAATCGTTTTGAAATCATCTGAATTCATCCTCCCTCATGGTTCGGAGCCACTGCACTGCTCTGTCCAGCTGACTCCTATGATTCTTCTTTCTCTTTCTTATCGTATACCCGGTCAAAAATCAGCTGGTACCCGTTGCATCCATCTTTAATGACACGATTGACACGGCTGATGGTCGCAGTACTCGCCCCCGTTTCCTCCACAATATCATGAAATACATGTCCTTCATGCAGCAATTTCGCCACCTGTAGCCGCTGCGAAATTGCATTCAATTCCTGATACGTGCACAGATCCTTAAAAAAAGCATGACACTCCTCTGGCGTTTTCAGTGCCAGGATCGCCTCAAATAACGCTGCCATATCTGCATCCTGCCGTTCTCTTTTCATGCCGTTTCCCGCATCCTTTCCTGTACAGCCGGAACCGCTCCAGCCTTTTTTGATTTTGAACCTGTTTTCTCCGAAATACATGCTGTCACACGGTATTGTGTCCTTCAAAGAAACACTTTCAAATAATATCATTGTATCATATTCTGTTCAAATTGTAAATAGTACTTTGCAGTTTTTCGGATATTTCAGCAAAATGTCCAGAAACGCCACGTTTTTTTGGTCAGGCAGACAAAAAAGGAACTGCCCCTGCAGCAGGTGGTACCCGATACCGCAAAGGCAGTTTCCCAATTTAGGAAAGTATTTTAGGAATTTGCAAAAAGGTTCAGGAGGATAGAATCAGTCCTGAAGTGCATCGTAGCCTGTTTCACCGGTACGAATCTTCACAACATCCTCTACATCGTAGACGAAGATCTTGCCATCGCCGATCTTGCCGGTATACAGCACCTTCTTCACTGCGTCCACGATTTTCTGCGGCGGGATCTTTGCCACAACGGCTTCGACCTTGACCTTCTTGAGGAGCTTGGTTCCCTCGGTCTTAACGCCACGATAATAGGACTCGTTGCCCTTCTGCGAGCCATAGCCCATGACATGAGTTACGGTGACACCGTTCACGCCCATAGAGGACAGGGTTGCCTGCAATGCATCCAGTCTGTCCGGATTGCACATCACAACCAGCTTGGTCATCTTTGCCTTTGCACCGTTTGCCGGCTTCATGATCAGCTCCGACTCCGGAATGGTGACACCAGTAGCAGCTGCGTCCGCAGCATCCGATGCCATTGAAACCGTAGACGGCATAAAGTCTGCATAAGCGGAGGGCAGGTTGTGCTCGGTTGCGTCCAGACCAAGAACTTCTTCCTCGGCAGAAACACGCAGACCGATGGTCTTCTTGATGATAAAGAATGTGAGTGCGATGGTGACAGAAGTCCATGCCAGAATGCAGACAACACCCAGCGCCTGTACGCCCAGAACGGTGAAGCCGCCGCCATAGAACAGACCGTCATAAACATCGTTTGCCGGAACGGAAGTGGTTGCAAACAGACCAACTGCCAGTGTGCCCCACAGACCATTCATAAAGTGTACAGCTACTGCGCCCACCGGATCGTCTACGTGCAGCACGTGATCCAGGAACCATACGCCGAAGCATACCAGCAGACCGGAAATAATACCGATGATGGCAGAACCAAAGGCATCGACCACATCGCATCCGGCGGTGATGGCAACCAGACCGGCCAGAGAAGCATTCAGACACATGGACACATCCGGCTTGCCATACTTGATCCAAGTGAAGATCATGCAGGAAACGGTTGCCAGTGCCGGTGCGATGGTGGTGGTCAGGAAGATGGTGCCCAGCTGCGGAACAGAAGTTGCAGCAGCGCCGTTGAATCCGTACCAGCCGAACCACAGGATGAAGACACCCAGTGCGCCGATGGTCAGGGAGTGACCCGGAATTGCGTTTACCTTTACCTTGCCGTCCTTGGTCTTGGTGAATTTACCAATACGGGGACCAAGGATTGCTGCGCCGATCAGTGCGGAAACACCGCCGACCATGTGGATGACACCGGAACCTGCGAAATCGTGGAACGGTGTGGAAAGCTGCGACAGCCAGCCGCCGCCCCATACCCAGTGGGTTTCTACCGGATAGATCACAGCGGAAATCACTGCGGAATAGATACAGTAGGAAATGAACTTGGTACGCTCTGCCATGGCACCGGAAACAATTGTCGCTGCCGTCGCACAGAATACCAGATTGAAGACGAAGCTCGACCAGTCAAAGTTTGCATAGTCCGAGAAAATGTCAAATCCCGGCTTGCCGATGATACCGGCAAGGTCTTCGCCGCACAGGATTCCAAAGCCAATTAAGATGAACACCACTGTACCAAGACAGAAGTCCATCAGATTTTTCATAATGATGTTACCGGCGTTCTTTGCTCTGGTAAATCCAGCCTCCACCATTGCAAAACCGCACTGCATAAAGAATACCAGTGCCGCACCGACCAGATACCAAATGCCGTATACATTGCCGTTAATCAAATCCAGAACGGAATTTTGATCCATAAGAATGCACCTCTCCATGTCGTTATTTTTTCTGGCGGCAGCGGTACCAGTTCTGTCGCCGAGAAATAAAAAAACAGCAAGGGCATTGAGCTTGTGAACTCAGCGCCTTTGCTGTTCTTGTCACTTAGTATACCAGCTTTTTCGGCAATTGTCAAGAAAAAAATCGCCGAAGCCCAGTACTTCTTGAAAAAACAATTATTTTTGCAGGATTCTTTATTTCAAAAAATCAAATCCGCTTTTTCTTTTCTTTTTCAATCAAATTCAATCAAAAAAGCGGTACATCCGCCTCACTTGCTTTCTTTTCCGCCGAAAGAATCCGTCAGAATCTGTGCCGTCTTCTTCAGGTAATCCACATCCGCCTGTGCCAGTGCGCCGGCATCGCATGCCTTTGCCACATTGGGATCCAGCGGAACACGCTCCAGAACCGGCACGTTGGTACTGTCTACAGCATCATCCGAGCCAAACAGCGGAATTTCTCTGCCGCAGTCCGGACACTTCAGAAACCGCATATTCTCTACCATACCCAGAACCGGAATGTCCATCTTCTGTGCCATCTGCACTGCCTTCTGCACGATCATGGAAACCAGCGACTGCGGGGTGGAAACAATGATGATACCATCCAGCGGCAGGCTCTGGAACACGGTCAGCGGAACATCGCCCGTCCCCGGAGGCATGTCCACGAACATGAAGTCCACGTCGCCCCACTTAACATCCTCCCAGAACTGCTTGACTACGCCGGAGATCACAGGGCCACGCCAAAAGACCGGATCAGTCTCATTTTCCAGCAGCAGGTTCAGGGACATGACCTTGGTTCCCTCTGCGGTCACGAACGGCAGCAGGTTGTCGTCCTCGGTCTGCGCATGCTGGTGAATGCCGAAGATCTTCGGGATGGACGGGCCGGTGATATCGGCGTCCAGCACAGCTGCACGGTAGCCCAGACGCTGAGTCTGGATGGCGAGCAGGCTGGTAACCAGCGACTTTCCGACGCCGCCCTTTCCGCCGACCACGCCGATGACACTGCGAACACCCTTTGTATTGTTGATGACACGTTCATTCTGTTCCTTCTCCTGACATCCGCTGCTGGTGGAACAGGAACTGCACTGATGATTACAATCAGACATGATGAAAAAACTCCTTCCAGTTGCAGAGCGCCATGCCAGACGGCGCTCTGTTCGTTCTCCCAGACGACACAGTGCTTTTCCTGTATGCCGGGTATCCCTATTATACCACAAATTCCCCGAAAGTGCAAGTCACTCAGAAAAATGTGAGCGCCCTATTTCGCCGGAATATCCCACATGTCCCACCGCATACACTATTCCGAGGTGATTCGATGTTTTTACAATTGCTCCAACAGGTTTTCTTTTTCTTTCTGCATGTGGCGGAGTCCGGTTCTTTCCGTAAGCCGCTGACCAAACAGGAGGAATCGGACTGCTTCAATGCCATGGCGCAGGGCGACCGCCATGCACGGGAACGTCTGATTCTGCACAACATGCGCCTTGTGGTGCACATCACCAAAAAGTATGGGGTGCTTCCGGCAGAACAGGAGGAACTGATCTCCATTGGTACCATCGGGCTCGTCAAGGCGGTGGATTCCTTTGACAACAGTAAGGGGGCGAGGTTTGCCACCTACGCCAGCCGCTGCATTGAAAACGAGATTCTCATGAACTTCCGTGCCCAGAAAAAGCATGCCGACCAGCTCTATATGGGCGAACCTATCGACACCGACAGCGAGGGCAATCAGCTCACACTCATGGACATTATGGACGACGGCAGCGACCTGCCGGAGATGGTGGACACACTGATCCAGTCCCAGCAGCTATACCAGTATCTGCAAAACTGCCTGACGCCACGGGAAGCCGAGATTCTGGTGCAGCGATACGGGCTGTACGGCAAAGCACCCATGACACAGCGGGAGATCTCCAAGAAAATGGGCATTTCCCGCTCCTACGTCTCCCGCATTGAAAAGCACGCCATTGAAAAGCTCCGTCTGGCATACCAAAGAGAATGAAGACAGCAAAGCCCCGCTGCAAATGCACAGGATTGCAGCGGGGGCTTATCATTTCAAATTATAACTTACTTCTGTTTCATTTCCGCAGAAACCGCCTCGAATTCATCCACGATTTCCTGCTCCGGCGCCTTGGTCAGCAGCGATACCACAACAATGGCAATCAGCGCGCTCACGAATGCCGGCAGCAGCTCATAGATGGCGAACACACCGCCCAGCTTGCTGACAGCAAACTTCCAGACGAAAACCATAATGCCGCCGGTGAGCATGCCGGCAAGTGCACCGTATTTATTAGAGCGCTTCCAGAACAGTGCAGTCAAAACCACAGGGCCAAAAGTTGCACCGAATCCAGCCCACGCAAAGGATACCACACGGAAGACAGAGCTGTTGCTGTCCCATGCCAGAATGATACCCAGCACAGCGATAACCAGCAGCACGGCACGTGCTACCATCATGGAATGCTTTTCCGACAGCTTCACATGGAAAACGCCCTTCATCAGGTTCTCCGACACACTGGACGAAGCTGCCAGCAGCTGAGAGTCCGAGGTGGACATGGTGCACGCCAGAATTCCGGCAAAGATCAGACCGGCAATCAGCGCAGCGCCAACGCTGTGCTTGCTGAGCACTGTTGCCATTTCCAGAACGATGGTCTCCGAACGGGAGGAAGTGACAAGCTCTTCAATGGTGCCGTTGGCAGTCAGCGCATTGCCGATGATGCCGATAAACACAGCAACACCCATGGCGATCACCACCCAGGTTGAGGCGATACGGCGGGAGATCTTAATCTTGTTCTTATCGTCAATCGCCATGAAACGCAGCAGGATGTGAGGCATACCGAAGTAGCCAAGTCCCCACGCCAGCGTTGAAACAATGCTCAGTCCCCCAAAGGAAACCAGTTCCCCGTCCGCAGTTCTCGTGCTGGTGAAGCTGAGATAGTTTTCAATGCCGCGTGCATTTTCCATAACATTCTCCAGACCGCCGGCAGTGTACACGCCGTAGATCACCAGAACCACCAGCGCAGAGGTCATGACGATACTCTGAATCAGGTCGGTAAAGCTTGCCGCCAGAAATCCGCCCAGACAGGTGTAGGCGATGATGATGACAGCGCTGATGATCATTGCCATGTGGTAATCCCACCCGAAGAGCTGGTTGAACAGCTTGCCGCAGGCGGAGAAGCCGGAGGCGGTGTAGGGCACAAAGAAGACCAGAATGACCAGCGCAGCGATGCCCATGAGCACGTGCCTGTTATCCCGATAGCGGTTGGAGAAAAAATCCGGAATGGTAATGGCGTTTCCGCAGCGCTGGGAGTACACACGCAGACGCTTGGCAACGATCAGCCAGTTCAGATAAGTACCAATGGCAAGACCGATGGCGGTCCAGCCGACCTCGGCGCATCCGCTCAGATACGCCAGTCCCGGAAGTCCCATAAGCAGATAACTGCTCATGTCCGACGCCTCTGCACTCATGGCAGAGACGATCGGTCCCAGACGCCGTCCGCCCAGATAGAAATCCCCGACACTGCTGTTTTTCTTGGAGTAGACCGCTCCGATTATGACCATTGCCGCCATATAGACGAGAATGGCAATGAGAATACATACGACTGATTTTGTCACAGACCACAGCTCCTTTTTTCTTTTGACCGTGCACAATTTCGAGCACTCCCAATTGAAATTGACACAATTATTTTTATTATACCATGTTATTCACAAAAAGCGCAAGCGAAATTGCATGTTTTTATGTGAATATTTTGTAAAAGAACCGAATTTCTCCTTTAAAATTGTATGTTTTCTTTTGGATTCCGTATTTTTTTTGCAATAGTACTTGCCACCCATCAAAAAAAATGATATAATAGAAATGAGATTACATGATATTTCAGCTGTATTCTTTCGAATTGTCCTCTTTGATTTTGTGCAGAATTACAGAAAGGAAAGGAAGAGCCTGTTTGCTGCGTCTGGTTTTGGCAAGCGGGCGTGGACGCAAAACCATGAATTCAAAATCCATCTGGGGAAAAAGACTTCTTTCTCTGGTGAGTGCCGCCTATTGTGCGATGGTCTGCTGGTTTTCTTATCTCGCACTGTTCTATGAAGTTTCTATCCCAAACAAAGCCGCTTTCTGCGGCGTTTTCTCCGCAGTTTCCCTTGCAGCGCTGATTGCGATGCTCTACAGCCGCTTTCAGATCCTGACACGTCTTTCCAGCATTGTCATGCTGCCTGCGGCGCTGCCATTCATTTTGATCTGCTTCGGAAAATGGGAGGTCATCCTGCCCATTGCCGTGACGGCGCTGGTCATCTTCTTTTTGTCCGGTGCCGGAGAGACCACCAAAACCATTTTCGGTGTCATCTATCTCCTGCTCTATGTGCTGGGCTCGCTGGGGTACTTTATGGTGATGTCCTTCTTTGCCTCGCCCGCCAACCAGAGCATTCTGGAATCCGGCACTTCTCCCTCGCAGGTATACCGCTATGAGGTCATTCAGACAGAGGACAGCTCCGGCGGCAACCTTGCCATTCACGTAGAGCCAAACGAGCTGGACATTGACCTGCCGCTGATCTCTTTTGTTGCCGTAGGCTATGACCGCACAGTATATCTGGAACGGCCGCTTCAGGAGAATGTGCAGGCAGTGACGTGGACAACTGTATCCCGTGCAGAAATCACGCAGCAGCTGCTCGCCATCTCCGATGATCTGGAACTGGATCTGAACGATACCCAGAAAGCCGTGCTCGGTGTTTCTGCAGACGATACCGTCTATCTGCGGGATCTGTCGGATGCGCAGCTGGAACAGCTGGGCGTACCAGAGGACAACGACGTTCTGACCTATGGCGATGAGGTTTGCTTCCGCTCCTATATTGCAGTGCTGGAAGAGTACTTTGCACCGGAAAAGCGTCAGTTCTCGCTGTTTTAACCCCGCAGAAGAGCCTGCTTCATTCTCAGGTTCTCAATATATTTTTTATTCTATTTTTATAGGAGGCTATCCCAATGAGTGAATTTTTCAAGAGTATCCCCAAAATTGCATATGAAGGCAAACATTCCAAGAATCCGCTGGCATTTAAGTTCTACAATCCGGAAGAAGTCATCGCTGGCAAGACCATGCGGGAACAGCTGAAGTTTGCGCTGTCCTGGTGGCACACCATGGGCGGCGACGGCACCGACATGTTCGGCTGCGGCACGACCGATAAGACCTGGGGCTGCACAGACGCTTCTGAGCGTGCCAAGGCAAAGGTTTACGCTGCTTTCGAGATCATGGAAAAGCTGAGCATCGACTACTACTGCTTCCACGACAGAGACCTCTCTCCGGAGTACGGCAGTCTGGGCGAAACCAACGAGAAGCTGAAAGAGATCGTAGACCTGTGCAAAAAAATGCAGGACAAGACCGGCAAGAAGCTGCTGTGGGGCACCGCAAAGTGCTTTGATCACCCCCGCTTCATGCACGGCGCAGGCACCTCTCCCAGCGCAGATGTTTTCGCATTTGCAGCAGCACAGATCAAGAATGCCATTGACGCTACTGTCAAGCTGGGCGGTCAGGGCTACGTTTTCTGGGGCGGCCGTGAAGGCTATGAGACACTGCTGAACACCAACATGGGTCTGGAGCTGGACAACATGGCTCGTCTGATGCATCTGACTGTGGACTATGCAAGAAGCATCGGCTACACTGGCGACTTCTACGTTGAACCGAAGCCGAAGGAACCCACCAAGCACCAGTACGACTTTGACTCGGCAACCGTCATCGGTTTCCTGAACAAGTACGGTCTGGACAAGGATTTCAAGCTGAACATCGAGGCAAACCATGCCACACTGGCACAGCACACCTTCCAGCACGAGCTGCGTGTGGCAAGAACCAACGGCATGTTCGGTTCCATCGATGCCAACCAGGGCGATCCGCTGCTGGGCTGGGATACTGACCAGTTCCCGACCAATGTCTATGACACCACCCTGTGCATGTACGAGGTTCTGAAGGCAGGAGGCTTCACCAACGGCGGTCTGAACTTCGACGCCAAGGCAAGACGCGGCTCCTTCGAACTGGAGGACATCTTCCACAGCTACATCGCTGGTATGGATGCATTCGCACTGGGTCTGCGCATTGCAGACAAGCTGATCCAGGACGGCAGAATCGACAAGTTCGTAGAAGACCGCTATGCAAGCTGGAACACCGGCATTGGTGCAGAAATCATCGCTGGCAAGGCTTCTATGGAAGATCTGGAAAAGTACGCTGTTGAAAAGGGCGAAGTAACTGCTTCCCTGTCCAGCGGCCGTCAGGAAATGCTGGAAGATATCATGAACGATATCATGTTCAGCCTGTAAGTTTCACACAAGAGCACCCGTTTCGTAAATGAAACCGGTGAACAAACGACAAGAGCGCAGAACCTCAGCATTTTGCTGCGGTTTATGCGCTCTTTTTGGAGGAATCGAACATGACCATTGAAACCGGAAGACCGGCGGATTGCAGCGGCAGACCGGAAAAGGAGTGCGCCGTATACGACCTTCTGGAACGGCTGGACATTTCCTTTACACGGGCAGACCATCCGGCTGCATTTACCATGGAGGAATGCGAGGCTGTTTCACAGGCGCTGCACACGCCGATTTGCAAGAACCTGTTTCTTTGCAACCGGCAGAAAACCGCTTTCTATCTGCTGCTTCTGCCAGCATCCAAGCCCTTTCGCACCAAAGAGATCACAGCACAGCTGGGATGCGCCCGCCTCTCTTTCGCCGGCGAGGAGCAGCTGGCATCGCTGCTGCATCTGACTCCCGGCTCTGCCACCATCTTTGGCTTGCAGTATGACACGGAAAATCGGGTGCAGCTAGTGGTGGATCGTGACCTGCTGGACGAAGCATACTTCGGCTGTCATCCCTGCATCAACACTTCTACCATCCGGCTGAAAACCAGCGATGTCTTTGATCGGCTGACCCATGCGCTGCACCACGATTACACCCTCGTCACCTTGAAAGGAGAATGAAGCTATGGCAAAGGAAAAAATCCTCAAGACCAACGCCATCCGGATGCTGGAAAGGGCAAAAGTTCCCTACACCCACCGTGTCTGGGAGGCTGCCACCGGACAGCACACCGGCGTGGAGCTCGCCGCAGCGCTGGGACAGAATCCGGAACAGGTGTTCAAGACACTGGTCACTGTGGCGAAATCCGGAGAACACTATGTCTTTCTTGTTCCCGTGGCGGAGGAGCTGGACTTGAAAAAAGCGGCAGCTGCCGTTGGAGAGAAAGCGATTTCCATGTGCAAGTCCAAGGAACTGCTGCCGCTGACGGGGTACATTCACGGCGGCTGCTCTCCCATTGGCATGAAAAAGCTGTTCCGCACCACCATTCACGAAACGGCGCAGAATTTTCCCACCATTTTGTGCAGTGCCGGAAAAATCGGACACCAGCTGGAACTGTCTTTGGACAGTCTGCGCCAAGTCGTTCCGTTTCAGCTGGCGGACATCATTGTGGAGAAATAGCGCACCATAAAGGAAAGGACTGAGGATGAAGTATTGCATAACTGCTGCCGAACGGTGCGGTACCTGTTACCACGAATTTCAGCGGGGAAAGTTCGGAAAATTCTTTTGGAACAAGACACAGTTCTGGGAGGAGGACTCTCTTCTGCTCCACGATGATCTAATGCGTTCCTCCGGATTCGGTGCGTTTCTCGGCGCACAGCTTCCGAATTATGCGCCATTCGGCATCACCTATGTCACGCAAATTCAGTGGCAAAACTTGTTCCTGGCAGCGCAGCAGCAGGGCGGTGCTGTCGCTGAGATTGCCGGTGAAATCGACAGCTGGGCGCAGGAAACGTTCCAGTCCCACACCATGTTCACCATTCTCGGCATGTGACCCATGTGTGCCGCTCCCGCAGCAGCCAGAACACCATCACATACAGCGGCAGGGCGATGCCCAAAAACAGCACCATGCCCACGGCATGCTCCCGCAGCGCAGGACAGAACAGTTCCGGCAGTGCGGCAACTGCAAATGAAAACACAACGGCAAACAGCGGCTTCCCCAGGAGTTTTCCCGGATGGAACGGCATGTTTGCCGTTTTTGCTGCCATGCGCAGGCGATTGCAGTTCCCGAACACGTTGCTGGTATAGTAGGATGCCACGATGCCATAAAACCCAAACAGCGGAATAAAAATCAGCACCACGCAAATGCGGATGACATATTCTGCCAGATAGTTGAGCGAGGAGAAGTTCTGCTTTCCCATGCCCTTGAGCAGCGCCTCCAAAACGATTTCCAGATAGATAAACGGCACGACCGGCGCCAGAATCCGAATCATTTTTCCGGAGAGCGTGCCGCCGTCCATCCAGTATCCCACCCTGCCGCCGAATTTCAGCAGGATTGCGGCAATGAGAATGGCGAAGATCAGCGTCAGCTGAATCACACGCTCGGTCAGCTGGCAAACACGGCGCTGATTGCCTGCGGCGTTGGCACGGGCGATCTCCGGAATCAGAATCCCCGACAGTGCGCACAGCATGGTGGATGGAAAGAACAGCACCGGAATCACAACGCCCTCAAAAGTCCCGAACTGCTCCAGTGCATGGCTGGCACTATCGCCGGACTGCCGGAGGGTGATGGGGATCAGGGTGTCGTTCGCCGTGCTGAGCGCTGCGGTCAGGCATCCGCCCAGCGCCACCGGAAATGCCAGCCTGCCATAACGCCAAAAGGAAAGGCTGCATGTTCCGTCGGATTCTCTGCGCCGGACATACAGCACTGTCAGAAAAATCGCCGTGCAAAATGTTCCGGCTGCCATACTGTAAATCAAATCCCGACAGACCTGCACGGAACTTGCAGCTCCTTGGCGCAGAAGAAATGCCAGAATCCCCACACGCAGCAAAAATTCCAGCACATCGCAGAGCGCCGGCACTGCCACACGGCACACGGCGTTGAAATACCCACGCAGGCACGCACAGTACCCCCACAGCGGCAGCAGCAGTGCCATCATCCGTACCGCATCTGCCAGTGCCGCATCCCGCAAAAACTGCCGGCTGAGTTCCGGCGCAAACCAGTACACCGCCGTGGAAACCGGCACAGCGAGCATCAGACAAAAACAAAGTCCGTGACGCAGCACCCGTGCCGGACAGCCGCCGGTGCGCCCCAGTTCCTCCGACACAAACCGGCTGGCGCAGAGCATGGCATTTCCGCCGGCAGCCATAGCAGCCAGCTGAAAAAATGAACCGGCGAGCGCCAGAATGCCCACCGTTTCCGCCCCGACACGGCGTGTCATCCACGACTGAAACCACAGTGCCAGACACTCCAGAACAAACTGTACCGCAGTCATCTTTATCGTATCCCGTATCACACTGCGTTTTCGCATGGCAGTGCCTCCTCCCGCATAACCGCATCTCTTAGAGCCTGTTTCAGCTTATGCAGTTCTGCCGGAAAATATGGCACAAAAAAATCAGCGGAATCATGTTCCGCTGACATTCAGCTTTTCAGGTTGTTCAAGATTCCTCCGGATGTTCCGCCTGCCATGCAGCAATGGCATGCAAAAAATCCTTGCCGTACTTCTGGCTTTTGACGATACCTACGCCGGACACCTGCCGCAGCTCTCCCATGGTACGGGGCTTTTTGCGGCACATATCCCGCAGCGAGGCATCTGTAAAAATGATGTATGCAGGAACACCCTCCGCTCTGGCGAATTCCGTTCGCAGCTCCCGCAGCTTCTGAAACAGTCCCTGTTCCTCCGACGATACGGAATCGTCGCTGCTTCCCATGGAGATGCGCTTCTTCTGCACAATGGGCACACGGTGCGACACCTGTTTTTCGCCCCGAATCACCGCAGCCGAACCGCTGGTCAGGACAAGCTCCGAAAATTCCTGAAACGGCCGCAGCGCCAGACACTCCATCTCCACCAGTTCGTCGATCAGCTGTGCCACCTGCCGCCGTGTCATTTTTTCGATGATGCCGTAGGTGGAGAGCTTGTCCAGCCGCATCCGCAAAATGGATTCTTTTTTGCTGCCGATGAGGATATCGGCGGTCATGGTGCGGCTCAGGTGATAGCCTGCTTTCTGCCCGCGATATACGCAGGAGATGATTTTTTTCGCCTCCAGCGTGACGTCCTCCTCCCGATAGTTGGTCAGACAGCAGGAACAGTTCCCGCAGGTCTCCGGCGCTTTTTCGCCGAAATATTGCAGCATCCGCCGCCGCAGACAGCTGGTGGAGGTGGCGTAAAATGTCATCTGCCGGAGCCGCTCCTCCCCCTTTTGCAGGAGGGATTCCCGCAGCGACACCTCCTCAATCTCGGCGTTTTCCTTTCCCCGTTCCAGCAAAAACTGATTGGTGCGGACATCCCGTCCGCTGTACAGCAGGATGCACTGCGCCGGTTCTCCATCTCGTCCGGCACGCCCAGCCTCCTGATAGTAGCTCTCCAGATCCATGGGCATCTGGTAGTGAATGACAAAAGACACGTTGGACTTGTCGATTCCCATGCCAAAGGCGTTGGTCGCCACCATAATCGTCTGGCGGTCATAGAGAAAATCCTCCTGATTGGCGGAGCGCTCTTTTTCAACAAGTCCGGCGTGGTATCGTGTGGCAGGATATCCTTTCTCACGCAAAGCATTGCAGACGTCCTCCACAGCTTTTCGGGTGGAACAATAGATGATTCCGCTTTTTCCGGCATTTTCTGTGAGAATCTGAATGACCTCGTCCATTTTCTTCTGTGGCTGGCGCACACCGAAAAACAGATTCTTCCGGTCAAACCCTGTCTTTACCGACACCGGATTTTGCAGGTGCAGCAGTGCGGCAATATCCGTCTCGACCTGCTGAGTCGCCGTGGCAGTGAACGCACAGCAGACCGGACGAACCGGCAGCTGTTCCACAAACGGCACGATGTCCAGATAGCTCTGCCGGAAATCCTGTCCCCACTGGGAAACACAGTGTGCCTCATCCACCGCCACCATGGAAACCGGAACCTCTGCTGTCAGCGCAAGAAAATGCTCCGTCATCAGGCGCTCCGGTGCAGCATACAGAATCCGGTACTGTCCGTTCCGCACTCCGATCATCGTATCGGCAAACTGTGCGGGCGAGATGGTACTGTTGAGGTACGCCGCCGGAATCCCCACCTGATGCAGCGCCTCCACCTGATCTTTCATCAGAGAGATCAGCGGAGAAATGACGATTGTCAGCCCCGGCAGGAGCATGGCGGAAATCTGATAGCACACGGATTTTCCGGCACCAGTGGGCATGATCGCCAGCACATCCCGTCCCTGCAAAATGGCATCGATTGCCTGCTTCTGTCCGCTGCGGAACTCCCGATGTCCAAAATACTGCTGCAGCAGCGCCTCCGGTGTTCTCACAATTCCTGCGCTCCTTCCTCCGGCAGCGGATGCCACCGTTCCAGCTCCTCCTGTGCCGACCGCAGCAGAAGTTCGCTGGGATTCTCGCCGCCCATGATTCGGGCGATCTCACGAATACGCCCCTCCTCGGTCAGCGGCATGACATGTGTTTCCGTTCTGCCGCAGTCCGTCTGCTTTTCGATCATCAAATGATGATCCGCCATCACTGCGATCTGCGAGAGGTGCGTCACGCAGAGCACCTGCCGCAGCTGTCCCACCTCACGGAGTTTCATTCCGATCTTCTGAGCCGCTTTTCCGCTGACACCGGTGTCGATCTCGTCGAAAATCAGCGTGGGGATGCTGTCCCGATCGGCGATGACGCACTTCAGCGCCAGCATGATGCGGGACAGTTCACCGCCGGAGGCAATGCGTGCCAGCGGGCGTGGCTCTTCCCCACGGTTGGCGGAAATCAGAAATTCCAGGTTGTCCATACCGTGAATGGTCAGCTTTCCCATAGTGTGCTTTCCGGTCAGCACCACATTGGGCATATTCAGGAATGCCAGCTGTTCTGTCACCTGTGCAGCAAAACGCTCCAGCAGCTGCGCACGGTACTCTGAGAGCTCCTTTGCCTGCGTGGACACCTGCTCCAGCAGCTGCTTCTTTTCCTCCCGCAGCGCCTCGATTTCCGCTGCATCGCTCTGCATCTGCTGAAGCTCTTCCTCCGCCTGCTGATACTGCTGCATCAGTTCATCCCCCGTGCACTGATACTGCTTGCCCAGTGCACGGATTTCCTGTAACCGTTTCGTGACCTGCGCATACCGTGCCGGATCCATATCCAGCTGTTCCCGCAGATTCCGGCACTCCGCAGCGATGTCCTCCACCTCAATGCGCACGGTGTTCAGACGCTCATACAGTGCGGAGAAATCGCTGCGCAGCTCGGCAATGGCGGACAGTTCCTCCGCTGCCTCCTCGGTGCGGTCCACCGCAGTTCCGCCGGACTCCTCACCGCTGAGCAGTTCCTCCGCATTCTGAAGCGCACTGGAAATCCCGCCTACATGCTGGAGCAGTTCCAGTTCCTCCTCCAATGCGGATTCCTCTCCGGCTTCCAGCCCCAAGTCCTCCACATCCTGCACCAGCTGTCGCAGATACTGCCGGCGGTGCGCCTTCTCCTGTTCCAGCTTTCCCAGGTGGTTCAGGCGCTTCGCCGTCTGCTGCAATGCACGAAAGCTCTCCTGATACCGGTGCAGCCGTGTGTCATCTCCGCCAAAAGCGTCCAGAATTTGCAGATGGCATTCCGGCGAGAGCAGCACCTGATTGTCATGCTGTCCGTGGATGTTGATCAGCGTGCTGCCGATCTCCCGCAGCACGGAAACCGTAGTGGTATGTCCATTGACCCGTGCTGCACTTCCGCCGTCCGCTGCGATCTCCCGTGTCAGCAGCAGCTCGTCGTCCTCGTGGGAGATGGAAAGCGCATCCAGCTTGGCGCAGACCGCCGGAGAGAGCTTGGTAAACAGCGCCGTAATGACCGCTTTTTTGCAACCGGTCCGCACAATGTCTCTGGTCACACGCTGCCCCAGTACGGCATGAATGCCATGGATCAGGATGGATTTTCCGGCACCGGTCTCCCCGGTGAACACGTTCAGATGGGGCGAAAACGGAATACGGGCGTGGGCGATGACTGCCAGATTTTCGATTTCCAGTTCTGCTAACATCAAAAGCCTCCCTTTCCTGCCGATGATCCAAAGAACAGCGCAAACTCCCGTGCCAGCGTTTCCGTCCGGAGCAGAACGAACACCGTATCATCTCCGGCAATCGTTCCAACAACACCCTCACGCTTCACGGAATCCAGCGCCACTGCCACCGCCTGCGCCATGCCGGAGCGGCAGTGAATCACCGCCATGTGTCCGGCATAATCGGTGCGGAGCACGGCGTCCTGAAAAATACCGCTGGTGCCCTCCTGGATCACCGGCGCTGTATAGCAGGCACGCTTTCCGCTGCGTCGCTGCTTGACCAGATGCAGCTCCCGAATGTCCCGTGAGAGCGTCGCCTGCGTCACCTCGAATCCCATGGCTGCGACTCTCTCCCGCAGCAGCTCCTGCGTCGGGATCTCCTCCCGTGCGATCAAAGACAAGATTGCGTCCTGCCGTTCCTTTTTCATGACAAACCTCCAGACATGCTATTTTCCATCTTTCAGGGACTGCATCAGTTTTCGGCTGAGGGAATCGAAAAAGGTGTTTCCGCTCAGATCCAAAATTCCCAGCATCTCTGAAGCACCGGAAATTTCCAGTGTCTCCTCCTCCCGAAATTCCACCGGTTTTTCCCCATCTGCACAGAGATAGACATCGTGGTCTTCCCGTACCCGACACGACACCTGCAATTCATTGTGAGGCGAAAACAGGATGGGACGGGCAGAGAGGGAGTGGGGACAGATGAGCGTCATCTCGATGCAGGGAAACTCCGGCTCGATGATCGGCCCGCCGGCAGAGAGGGCATAAGCGGTAGAGCCTGTCGGCGTGCTGAAAATCAGCCCGTCCGCCCGATAGTTGCCCAGCACCACGTTATTGCGGGAGACTGTGAACTCGATGACACGGGAAAAATTACGGGAAATGACGATGTCATTCAGCGCCAGAAATTCCCGCTTACAGGTACCGTCCGGCTGTAGCAGTCTGCCCTTGAGCAGCATTCTGCGGGAAACCCGATAGTCCCCCGTCTGAAGCCGTGCCACTTCGCCGATCTGATCCGGCTCCATGGATGCCAGAAAACCGAGCCGTCCGGTATTGATGCCGAGCAGCATCGCCTTTGTCCCCACCACATGGCGGGCGCAGTGTAAAATGGTGCCGTCTCCGCCAATGGCAATGGCAACATCAGCACTCTGCACTGCCTCCAAAAACGGCGCATAGCAGACAAATGGCAGACCGCTTAGCAGCTTCCGGCAGCATGGGTCTGCCCAGACGGCAATGCCATTCCGGTACAGTGCGTTGCACACATCCTGCGCCACCGATGCAGCGCTTTTGTTCTGCAAATGGTGAAATAACACGACCTTCATTTCCGTCCCTCCTTTGCCAGCGCCGCCTGCACGACGGCAGCAAGGTCTGGAATCTCCGCCGGCGTTCCGCCTTTTTCCGCCACGGCGAGGTACTCAGCATTGCCGGTTCCGCCCCGAATGGGGGAGGGACACAGCAACTGCACTTCCAGTTCCAGCTGGTGCAGCAGCGCCAGCGTATTCACCAGCACATTCTGATGGACACGCGGCGAGGTGACCAGACCGTTTTTCCCGATGTTCTCCCGTCCCGCCTCAAACTGAGGCTTGATGAGAATCGCCGCTTTTCCGCCGTGCGCCAGAAATGCTGCCGCAGACGGCAGCACATGGGTCAGAGAGATAAAAGAAACATCGACGGAAAAAAAGTCGACTGGCTCCGGCAGCTGCGCCGGTGTGACGCTGCGGATATCCGTTCCCTCCCAGTTTACCACACGGGAATCCTGCCGCAGGGATTCCGCCAGCTGACCGTGCCCCACGTCCACCGCATAGACACGCCGTGCCCCGTGCTGGAGCATACAGTCTGTGAAACCGCCGGTGGATGCGCCAATGTCCATACAGACCAGACCATCCAGCTGCAATCCGGCTGCCTGCACTGCATGTTCCAGCTTCAGACCGCCACGTCCCACGAAGGGCAGATCTTCCCCCTCCATGGTCACCTGGTCGCCCTCCGCCACTCCATACGCCGGCTTGGTACAGACGACACCGTTGACGAAAATCTGTCCGTTTCGGATGAGTCCCTGCGCACGCTGCCGGCTGGGTGCCATGCCATGCTTGGAGAGCCAGATATCAAGTCTCGCCATCGCCCTGTTCCTCCTGATAGATCTGCTGGATGTGCCGGAAAATAGCATCCGCAGAGAGCTGTATTTTTTCAATTTGCGATGCCATGGACGCATGCGCCAGATACTCCTTCGGAGCGACACGTCGATAGCTGCCGTGGAATCCGTGCTGCATCAGCGCATCCCCGAAGATCTGGGAAATACCGCCATAATAGTACGCCTCCTCCAGGAAGAGCACGTGCTGATAAGTAGATGCCAATTCCACCACAGCATCCGACAGCGGAAAAATCCGTGTCAGCTTGAGCAGATCGCAGGGCATTCCGGCTTCCTTGGCACGCCGGCTCGCCTGATACAGGTTGTCGTAGATTCTGCCGTAGGAAATACACAGCACGTCTGTCCGCTGCCCGGACACGTGGGTGTACTCGGTGTTCAGCGCAGACTTGTCAAAGACGCTGTTGTCCGCCCCGCGGGGATACCGCACACAGACAAGTCCCTTGTCTCGATACAGCGCCCGCCGCAGACAGAGCCGCAGCTCGTCATAACATGCCGGTGCATAGATCGTTGTATTGGGCACTGTGGCGAGGTAGGAAACGTCGTACAAGCCGTGGTGCGTTTCGCCATCCTCGCCCACAACACCGGCACGGTCAACGCCCAGCACCACGTGCAGTCCGCCGATCGCCACATCGTGCATCAGCTGGTCATAGGCACGCTGGAGAAATGACGAGTACACGGCAAACACCGGCAGCTGTCCCGTAGAGGCAAGCGCTGCCGAAAATGTAACCGCATACTGCTCGGCAATCCCCACGTCAAAATAACGCTTCGGAAATTCCTTCGCAAAATAGTGCAGTCCTGTGCCGCTTTCCATGGCTGCCGTGATGGCGCAGATCCGGCTGTCCCTGACTGCCAGGTGGGTCAGCTCCTGCCCAAATACGCTGGAATAGGAGTCCTTGCCGGACACCTCCGGATTGCCGGTCTCAATGTCAAACTTTGAGATGCCGTGATACTCTCCCGGATTCTGTTCCGCCGGCGGATATCCCTTGCCCTTGACAGTGTTGAGGTGAATGAACACCGGCCGGTGATACTGCTTTGCCGCCAGAAGCACCTCTTCAATAGCACCCTGATCGTGACCGTCCACCGGTCCAAGGTAGACGAAGCCGAAGTCCTCGAACAGGGTGGCAGAGTGCAGCAGCGCCTCCCGCACCACACTCTTGGAGTTCTTGATGACTTTCGCCACCGACGGGCCGATGACTGCCGTCTGGTTCAAGCGGCGTTCCACCGCCTTTTTCGTGCGCACATAGCCCTCGCTGCCACGAATCGATGAGAGATACCGTGCCAGAGAGCCGACGTTTTTGGAAATCGACATGTCGTTGTCGTTGAGAATAACGATCAGATTGTTGCCGGATTTTCCGGCATTGTTCATTCCCTCATACGCCAGCCCGCCGGTCATTGCGCCGTCTCCGATGACTGCAATGGCGAAGTGCTCCCGATCCCCCTGCAGACGCATGCCCTCGGCAATGCCGTTTGCCACGGAGATTGCCGTGCTGCTGTGCCCGCTGATAAAGACATCGTGCTCCGATTCCGAAGGCTTTGGAAATCCGGAAATTCCGTCCTCCTGCCGAAGCGTAGAGAACGCATTCAGCCGGCCTGTCAGAATCTTGTGCGTGTAACACTGGTGCCCAACATCCCATACAAATTTATCTTCCGGAGAAGTGAAAACACGGTGCATTGCCACCGTCAGCTCCACTGCTCCCAGATTCGAAGCCAAATGTCCGCCGGTCTTGGAAACTGTTTCGATCAGCAGATTCCGAATCTCCTGACACAGTTCCTGACACTGCGCCATATCCAGCTTCTTCAAATCCCCCGGCAAATCCAGCTGTTCCAGCAGAGATTTCTCCGGCAACGGGACTTTTTTCATATCCATTTTTTCCATTTCTGCAACAGTGCTTCGTTTTTTCTGCATCTGTGCCCGACCTTCTGCCAAAACGGCAAAAAGTCCCCCTCCTTATTGTTATTTTTCCCGATTCAACAGGGAATCCGTCAAATCCAGCAGGAACTCATGACCGACGAACTGCTGCAGCAGTTCCTCCGCCTCCTGTGTCAGACGGGCAGCTTCTTCCCGTGCCCGTTCCAGTCCCAGCAGTGTGACGAACGTCGTCTTTCCCTCTTCGGCATCGCTGCCGACCGGCTTTCCCAAAACATCGGTCGTACTGGTCACATCCAGAATATCGTCCACGATCTGGAACGCAAGTCCCAGCTTTGCGCCGTACTGATCTGCCAGCGCAACCACGGATTCCGGCGCACCCGCTGCCACACAGCCCAGACGGCATGCCCCACGAATCAGTGCGCCCGTCTTGGCAGCGCACATTGCCTCCAGATCCGCCTGCGTCACATCATCCCGTGTCTCATATTCCATATCCATGACTTGACCGCCGATCATACCGGCGGCACTGGTCGCCTCTGCCAGAATCTGCATCAGATGCACCTTGACAGCATCGTCCTGCACCGGATCCTCTGCAATTACACGAAATGCCTGTACCGAGAGGGCATCGCCTGCCAGAATCGCCGTTGCCTCATCAAACGCCTTGTGGCAAGAGGGTTTGCCGCGCCGGAAATCGTCGTTGTCCATGGCAGGCAGGTCATCATGAATCAACGAGAATGTATGAATCATCTCAATGGCGCAGGCTGCTGCCATTGCTTGCTGCACGCTTCCGCCGCAGAGCCGGCAGAATTCCAGCACCAGCACCGGACGAATCCGCTTGCCGCCGGCATCCAGCGAGTACTGCATTGCTGCGATAACACGCTTCTGCCGTTCCACCTCCGGTGTCACTTGCAGCCGCTCGTCCAATCCGGTTTCTACGAGATGTACCAAACGTTCCAGTTCCTGTTTATTTTCCAGTTTCATCTTCCGAATCCTCCTGTTTTTGCAGCGGGACGGTCTGTTTGCTGATCTGCAGCTTCGCCTGTTCCAGTTCCTTCTGGCAGGCTGCCGCCAGTTCCATGCCCTGTGCATACAGCTGCACTGCTTCTTCCAAAGGCAGACTGCTCTGCTCCAGCTTCTGCGTCAACTCCCGCAATTGTTTCATCTGTTCTTCCAATGCCATGCCTGTATTCCTCCAATGGTGTCCGCTTACGCTTTCACCTCAGCTGTAATTTCACCTTCTGCCAGCTGCACCCGCAGGATATCTCCGGGCTGCACCTGTTCCGCACGCCGTACCAGTTCTTCTCCCTGATATACCAGCGCATAGCCACGCCCCAGAATTTTCAGCGGACTGAGCATTTCCAGCTTTTCCGCCTGCTGCCGCAGCTGGTTCTCGTACCGTTCCAGCACCGCTGCACCGCCACGCACCAGGCGCCGGTACAGATGTTCCAGCGCCTGCTGTTCCATGGATTGCCGGTGTGCCGGAGATTGCAGGCGCAGCCGGTCGCAAAGACGTTCCAGCTCCTGCTGGCGGCTTTGCAGCTGTCCGCGGATGGCAGCGGTCATCCGACGCCGCTGTTCCTGAATTTGCTGCAAGAGCTGGCGCATATCGGGAACCGCCAGTTCCGCTGCTGCCGACGGTGTCGGGGCACGCAGATCTGCGGCAGCGTCTGCCAGCGTCCAGTCTGTTTCGTGTCCAACGGCAGAGACAATGGGAATGGTGCAATGATAGATCGCCATGACCACCTGCTCCGTGTTGAACGCCTGCAAATTCTCCGCCGAGCCGCCGCCGCGTCCGACGATCAGGACATCGCACCTGTCTGCCTGTGCCGCTGCGATAGCGCTGCAAATGGACTGTACCGCCGCATCGCCCTGCACCTGTGCCGGATACACCAGCAGATGTCCCACCGGATACCGGCGGCTGATGACGTTCCGCACGTCCTGCAATGCCGCACCGACATCGGATGTAATGACGCCGATTCGCTGGGGCATGACAGGAATGGGACGCTTGGCAGCTGCATCAAAAACGCCCTGATCTGTCAGCTTTTTCTTCAGCTGTTCCAGCGCAGCCGCCTGCACACCCGCGCCGTCCGGCTGCATGTCCGTGACGTTCAGCTGGAAGCTGCCCTCTTTCTCATAGAGCACCGCTGAGGCTGCAACAATGACACGCATGCCGTCTGCCGGCTGAAACCGCAGCCGCTGGGCACTGCCCCGAAACATCACAGCTTTGACGCATGCCTCCGCATCCTTCAGGGTAAAATACAGGTGTCCGGAACGATAGTATGCGGTAAAATTGGTGATTTCTCCACGCACCAGCACATTTTGCAGGGCACGTTCCTCTTTTAGACGATAGCCGACATAGCGGTTGAGTTGCGTTACGCTCAGAACTGCCACAGTGTTCCCCTCTTTTCCCGAATTGCCGCATAAACTGCCACGCCCACGGCATTGTCGCAGGCGCAGTCCGGCTCTGAAAAATAGACATCTCCGGCAGCCGCCAGCATGGGACGAATCATCCGGTTGGACATTACGCCGCCGGCATAGATGACTGGCAGTCTGCCGTATTTTTTCCGTGCTGCCGCTGTCATGGCGGCAATGGTCTCGCCCACTGTCAGCAGGCAATACCGTGCGATATCCTCCGGCGGCTGTTCCTGCCTGCACATCTTGGCACACTGGTTCTCCAAACCGGAGAGACAGCAGTTTTCCTCACGAATGACCGGACGCACACGCATTTTCGCATGGCTTTTCAGCGCCAGCTGTTCCAGCGCTGCACCGCAGGGAAATTGCAGTCCCAGCTGCAAGCCCACCCGATCGATCGCCTGTCCTGCTTTCAGATCCAGCGAGGTTCCGCAGGGCGTAATGCGCAGAAAATCCGCCGCATCCGGTTCGCAATAGAGGGAGTCCGTCGTTCCGCCGCTGACGTGAAACGCCAGAAACGGCGCACAGCAGAGTTCCAGCTTTTTTGCCGAATACAGGGCTGCCAGAACATGTCCGATCTGGTGCGAAGTCACGTGCAGCGGCACGCCGGTCACCGCAGCGATTCCACGAGCCGTTCCAAGTCCTGTGAGAAAGCACGGCATATAGGAGCCTTCCAGATTTCTGGGACGGGCAGACACACCGATGGCGCAAAGTTCCTCCGCTGCCATCTGCGGTGCCAGCTGTTCCAGCATGTCCGGCAGCTGTCTGGTGTGGTGAAAGACGGCGTCACTCTGCCGCAGTCCAGCCTCCCCCGCTTTGACGGGGAGCAGCTGCTTTGCCTGCTGCACCGTTCCGTGTTCCAAATCCAGAAGCGCTGCGGAAGTGGTATAGTTGCTGGTGTCAAGCCCCAGGATCTGCATCATGGGAGCCCGCCTCCTTTGCTGCCTTTTCCGCACGGGAATATGCGCCAAGAACGCCGTTGATGAACGAGGTGTCCTCCGGCAGTGCATACGCACGGGACAGGGCGACTGCCTCGCTGATGACCACATTCACCGGCGTCTTGGGAATGTTCCGCAGCTCGTAGAGTGCCAGACGGAGAATCGTCCGGTTCACCAGCGGGATCCGGTTCAGCACACGATTCTTACTGTAAGACGCAATGATCTGATCCAGCTCGTCCGCCTGCTTTCTGATGCCCTCCACATAGCGCTTGACCTGTGTCGGGATAGGCAGTTCCACCATTTCCTCCGTAGACTGGTAGAGTTCCTCCAGATCGCCGTTCCAGTCCGTCCGCACCAATGTCTCATATAGCAGAAGAAACGCATATTCTCTGATTTCATGTTTTGTCATACCATAACCTCCAAATCATTTTTTTGACGCTGCCCCCTGCATGCAAAACCGCATCGTTTGACGTTTGACAGCAAAAGGGAAAGCCGCCGTCGCAGAAAAACAGCAGCTTTCCCAGATCCCACTTATTTTTTCTTTGGTATTTGTATGTATTTCCACACATTCGAAAGAAAACGGAATCAGAGCCGCCGGCATTTCTGCCGTGAAAACAAGTTCTTTCTTCTATTATACCAAAAAAAATCGTTTCGCACAACTATTTTACTTCAAAAATTCGAATATTTTCTGTGGCGACGGAAACCTCTCCCAAAATCACGTCCTTGATGGCAGCTGCTTGCGCTGCATCCAGCCCGTCGCTCTGCACCACGACCCGTGCGCCTTCGCCGTCCAGATAGACGATGCAGTCCTGATAGCCCATGGACTTGATCAGCGACTCAATGGTACTCTCGCTCTCGATGAGCTTGGAGGTCTCTACGGCTGCGATGGCGTCAGTCACCAGTTCGTCCTCCGTCTGATCGCCGCCCCCCAGAATGGATTGCAGCGTTGCCACAGTTTCATCCCGGCTTGCCGTCCGTTCCAGACGTGCCTGTGCGAAGTAGTCCGCTGCATTGTCCGCCGTGGCAGGATCGGGCAGCACAACGCTCTCCGCCTCGGCTGCGGTTTCTGTTGCTGCGGCAGCATCGCTCTCCTCCGGTGCGTCCGTCTTTTTCTCGCCCTCCGCCTCGGCGTTGACAAATGCCGTGTCGCCGTAGGTCACGCCCTCGGACGGCGTTTTCTCCGCCGTGGTGAGATCGTGGTCGGACAGCGCATAGTTAACGTAGACGGCGATGGCAAGCATCAGCGTCAGGCAGGACAAAATGATCTGCTTTTTTCCAAGAATCAAAGAAGGCTTTTTCATAAACACAAATCCTTTCTGAGCAATTCGAGCACTCACGAAATGTTTCCGGCAGACGGCACCACGCAGATGCGGCTGGACGGCAGCGAGAGCACAGCCTGTACCGCCTTGCTGACACGCTCCTGCACCACGCTGCTGGAGGCACCGCTGCAAACCACGACAACACCGCTGATCTCCGGCGAGACAATCTGCTGCACCAGCGCACGTTCTCCGCTGCTGTCGGAGAGGATCACACACTTTTGCTGGGACTGCTGCCGTGATTCGGCAAGATCAGTTTCCGCATCCTGCACATAGCGTGTCTCCGCCGTTCCGGCAGCATTCACCAGCACACGGCATGTTCCCACGCCCTCCACCTGCTCCAGAATGCGGGAAAGCTCCTCCTCCATCCGACGGCAGTACTGCTGTGTTTCTGCTGCGGCATCTTCTGTCGCAACACTGTTCTCCGCCGTTTTGGATTCCCTATTCCGCTCCGGCAGCAGTCCGGACAGCAGGATCAGCCCCAGTCCGGCAGTGCCCAGCAGCACCAGAATACGGATTCCACGCTCGCTGTGCAGCTGTTCACGAATCTTCTTCCACATAGAGTTTCACCTCGTTTCCCAGAGATTCCGCAAGCAGCGCACGTGCTTTTTCCGGCTCTGTGCAGAATGCCGTGACACAATCTATCTCTATGCGCCCGTCCTCCGCAGTATGCATCTGCACCTGCACTTTGGCATCAGGGACACCACCGGCAGAGAGCTGCTGCTGCAGCGTCATCTCCAAATTCTCCGCAGCACACGCTGCGGTCTCCTGTGCGACGGTTTCTGTCAGCTCCGCCGAAAACACCCCATCCCCGCTCCAATCCACGGAGAAGTCCCGACTCCCCTGTACCAGCGGTGTCAGAATCGCCAGCAGGAACACGGCGGAGAGCAGCAGCTTCATCTGGCGGTCGAATTTCGGACTGGGACGGATGGCATCCAAAGCCCCGGCCAGCAGACTGACCGCACACGCCGACAGCACAATGGCACGCATTCGCTCCATGTTACACACCGCCCTTTCCAATGGTCATGGCAACCGCCGTTGCCACAATAAACATCACGGCAAAGCAGACCAGCAGTGCAAACGCAATGGCAAGCGCCTGCTGTGTCCCACGCAGCAGGCGGAGCAGGCGCTGCGTTCCAAACAGTTCTGCTGCTGCTGCGCCCACCGCCACCACCATGCGGTACAGCAGCAGCTGGAGCAGCGGCGGGAGAAACAGCAGGCACAGCGCCATGATTCCCAGAACACCGGTGGTGCTGCGCAGAATTTGCAGGCTGCCACGCACCGTTGCATAGGCATCGGAAACCGCACTGCCCACCACCGGCACAAAGTTGGAAAGCACATAGCGTGTCGTTTTGGCAGCAGCAGTATCCGTGCTGCCGCTGATGAGATTCTGCATGGACAGCACCCCCAGAAACACAGACATAAGTAGCCCCAGCGTCCACGTGGTCACCTTGCGGGACAGGGTCAGCAGTCCGCCCACAGAAACCGAGGGGCTGACAGCGTCCACGATCGCCAGCGAAAATCCCATGGTGCACAAGGGCAAAAGGGTGTGGCAGATCAGCTGTAATACACCGTCAGACAGCGCAATCACCCCCGTCTGATAGCAGACCGCCGTGCCGGCAGTCCCGCCTGCCGCCAGAATTCCGGCGAACACCGGCACAAATGCCGTCATAAATGATGCGCCCTGTTCCAGCGCCGTCTGCACCGCTGCAATGCTCTGAAACAGCGGATCTGCCAGCAGTGAAACGGCTGCCAGCGCACACACATAGTCAAAGACACGCACCGTTGCTGCATGGGAGGTACTGCACTGCATCCCCTCCAGCAGCGCTGCAAACAGAATCACCGTCAGCAATCCGCCCAGCATCTGAAACGGCAGCTGAATTCGGTCGGCACAAAAGTCCCGCAGCACGTCCCACACACCGGCAAGGGTGAAGTGCTCCCCCACTTGCTCCGGCGAGGAGACAGACAACCCCATCTGTTCCAGGACTGTACGCAAATCCCAGTCCAGCTGCTGCGTCACGGCAGCGCTTCCGCTCTCCTCCGCCAGTGTTGCAGCGACCTCTTCCGCAGACTGCTGTGCCGATGCTGAAAGCGTCACACCGTTTTCCAATCCGCCCAGCAATCCGCCAAGACATCCGGCAAAAAATATCCCACGCCGTTTCACGTCATCACCTCCGTCACCGTTTCCAGCAGCGCCTGCAACAGCGGAAGCGCCAGCAGCAGCAGGGAAAACCGTCCCCACAGCTCCGCCATATGCGCCAGCGCCGACTCTCCGCAGTCCTGACAGAGATCGCCGGCGATTCCCGTGAGGTAACAGATGCCCAGCGCCTTCCAGAGAATTTCCAGATAGGCCGACGGCAGCGCCGTTTTCTGAAACAGTTCGTTGAGCGTGGCAGCAATGGGTGTCAAATACGCTGCGGCAGCCAGTCCCACGACAGCACACGCCCCAAGCACGCAGAACAGCGCCTGTTCCCGACAATATTGTTTCAGCAGAGTCGCCAGAATCGCCGCCACCATGCAGACCGCAGCGGCAGATGCAGTTTCTCCGATCATAGGCCAAACACCGATTTAACACGGGCAAACAGATCACCGATCTGCTCCACCAGCAGCATCAGAACCACCACCAGCCCGGCAAGCGTCGTCATCATCGCCTGCTCCTCCCGTTCCGCCCGCTTTAGCACAAGATTCAGCACGGCGACAATGATACCGGTTCCGGCAATTTTAAAAATGAGATCAATATCCATGCTGGTCAACATCCTCCTTGATTAACACAACAGAATAGCCAGCAGCAATCCGCACAGAACACCCATACTCACATAGAGCCGCTGCAATCGCTGACAGCGCTCCGCAGCAGCTGCTGTATACGGTTCCAGCTGCATGCGGTACTGCTCCAGCGTTTCCGCCTGTCCCGCCAGATCGCTGGCGCCAAGCTCCTCCCCTAAGGGCAGGAGAATCCGGCGCATCAGTTCCGGCACCGCCTTGTCCTGTGTCAGCCCGGTCTGCCATGCCTGACAGACTGAGTCGCCCTGTGCCATGCGCTGCGCTGCTGTGGCCGGAAACCGAAACATTCCATAGGATGATTCCTGTGACAAACGTTCCAGCAGTTCCTGCATGGAGAGTGCCCGAAACTCCATCTGCACCACCATTTCCCGCAGCATACGGGAGAGACACTCCGCAGCTGTGCGGGTGCGCTGAAGCCCCATGGCAGCATACCAGCCTGCACCGCCTCCGCACAGGACAAGGCACGCCAGCCCTGCCAGCCGTATCATGCGGCAAGCCGGCGAAGCTGCCGGATGTGTCCCTGCCTCTGCCCGTCCAACAGCGCCACATACTGGAACGCCCCTGCCCGAAGCAGCGCCTCCAAAGCTGCACGGTGCTGCACATCCTCCCAAGATACCGCATGGGCGGAAGCGACGACAGGGACACCGCAGCCATGGATGCGCAGAATCGCCTCTGCATCCGCCTCTGTCCCGATCTCGTCACAGACCAGCACGTCCGGTGTCATCACACGCAGCGCCGTCAGAAGCCCTTCTGCACGGGCGTAACCGTCCAGCACATCGGTGTGCAGTCCCACATCATAGCGTGGCACGCCTTGCTGCACCGCTGCGATCTCGCTTCGCCCGTCAATGAGAGAAACACGGTGTTCTGCCCCGAGCAGCCGGCACATGTCCCGCAGCATGGTGGTCTTTCCGGAGCCAACTGCACCAGCGAGCAGGACGCTCTGAGGTCTGCTGCTGCAAGTCTGCCCGTACAGCTCTTCTGCACATCCCGTGACGCTGTGTGAAATGCGAAAGTTGAGTCCGGTGATGTGGTGCACCTGCGTGAGAACGCCGTCCCGATACACTGCAGAGCCGGCAATTCCCACACGATTCCCGCCGTCCACGGTAATAAAGCCCTGACTAATCTCCCTGGCATAGCAGTAGACCGAATAGGAACAGACCGCCTGAAACGTCTGTTCCAGCGTGCGCTGCGACATGCGCAGTGCCTTGGCAGGCTGCTGCGTTCGTGTTCCGTCCGGCGCAAGGAAACGCTCCTGTTGCTGTATCACCACTGCCACCGGCTTTTCCGCACGCAGGCGCACCTCCTGTATCTGCGTCTGCATCTCCGCCGGCATCTGCTGCACCGCAGAGCGCACCGGAACCGGCAAGTAGCGCAGCACCGCCTGCAAACCATTTTCCATCATCTGCAATTCCTCCTCTTTTCCCATCCGATTGATACATCCTATGCGTCATGGACAAGAAGTATGACAGGGGGCACAAAAAAACGCCCTGTGAAATCCATTCACAGAGCGCTGCTATCTCAGAAGCTTAGAAGCCGTCTTCACAAGCATATACACGTGTCTTTTCGGCAAATTTTGCTGCATACTGCGTGAAAAATACTTGCCGGGCGACAGCCCGCCTGCGTATTTTTGCCTTGTCTGCAACAAAATTATGCTCGAAAATCCACATATATTTCTTGTGAAGACAGCTTCTTATTCTCAAACATTTTTTGCCTGCACAACCAGCAGGTCACCTTTTTCCACGGAGATCTCCGCTTGTTCTCCGAGAATCTCGTTACTCACGCCAAGAGGATAGCTGGCACGGAGCGTTCCGTGTTCCAGAGGATAGGCAACGCCGGCTGATGTGATTCCCTCGCAAACCGGTGTCATGGCAAACAGGGACAGATACCATTTTCCCGTCTGGGGCTTGCGGTAGACCTGACGGCTGTTCCACATACCGCCACGCTGAAGCGTGACACGATGTCCGGCATCGATCAGAATACCGGCGGTGTCCGCATCTGCCAAAAGGCGAAGCATTTGCAGGTTGGCAATGGTGTGATCCAGCCGCCCGCCCAATGCGCCATAAAACACCAATTCCCGACACCCCTGCGCCACGGCATACCGTGCAGCCAACAGCAGATCCGTATCGTCCTTTTCCGCCGGATAGGTGACAACGTTTCCTCCTGCGGGGACGCTGCCGAGGGAGTCAAAGTCCCCCACCACAAAATCCGGCTGAATCCCCAGCTGCTGCGCTGCACGCAGTCCGGCATCGGCACAAACGCAGAGGGCATACGGCGGAAGCTCTGCCGGCAAATCTGCCATTGACACCGGCGCACCGCCAAAGATCACGGCTCGTTTCACGACTCCCATTCCTTTCTCTGCTTTGCCGTCTGATACAGGGTGCAGTACGATGCGTGACGGCTCTTGGCGATTTTCCCAGCCTGCACAGCCTCCAGAATGGCGCAGCCCTTTTCGCAGACGTGAGAACAGTCGGAGAACCGGCACTCTCCCAGATACGGCTGGAACTCCGGAAAGCAATCGGCGATCTGTTCTTTTTTCATTTGCACATACTGCTCCGCCTCAAATGTGGAGAACCCCGGCGTATCCGCCAGATAGCCGCCGGCACACGGATAGAGCTGCACCTGCCGTGTGGTGTGTCTGCCACGTCCCAGCTTCTCGCTGATCTCTCCCACCGGGAGCTGAAGAGATGGTTCCATGGCATTGAGCAGCGTGGATTTTCCCACGCCGGAATTGCCGGTCATCATGCTGACCTTATCTTTCAGCAGGGCTGCCACTGCCTGCACCGTCTCCCCGTTTCGGTAATCCACCGCATACACCGGAATGCCGGCGCTGGTGTAGAGCCGGCGCACCAGCTCTGCCGCATCCAGATCCACTTTTGTCAGAACCAGAACCGGCTGGATATTCTGGTAGATCGCCACCGCCAGAAACGAATCCAGCAGGAGCAGGTTCGGGTCAGGACGGCAGGAGGATATGACAAACAGGATCTGATCCAGATTTGCCACTGGCGGCCGGAGGATGCTGTTTTTTCGGGGGAGGATCTCACAGATCACACCGTCCTCAGACAGCTGTACAAAATCCCCCACGTAGGGCAGAATGCCACGCTTTCGAAAAACGCCGCGTGCTTTACAGGTGCACATACCGCAGGAGGTCTCTACGGTGTAGAGACCTCCCACAGATGTGATGATTCTGCCCTGTGTTTCAGAAAGTGTTACCGCAGAATCTCTCATACCTTACCCCTCAGCAGCTGCAGTTGTCACCTGCGTTTCAGCAGGCTCCTGTGTGGTTGCCAGCGTGGTTTTCACCATGACCTCATCAAAAGCGCCCTCGATATTCTCGCTGGAAGCAGTGAATGTCTTGTTGGCAAAGTCGAACGTATAGGTGCCGACAACGGCAGTCTTACCGCTCTGTGCGCCGGTAACAGAAACCTTAACAGTTCGCTTGCCCTTACCGCTTACCTTGACAGAAACCGATGCGTCAGTCAGGCTCTCCGCCACAAACTGGCGGGATGCAATTACGCCTTCCTCATCGGTAGTAAAACTCAGGGTGTACATACCGGACATGCCAGCCGGCAGGTTCACCAGACCATAGTTGACCTCGCCCTCCGGCTCCTCGCCGTTGCTGATGGTCAGCTTGATCGTTGAACCGGCTGCTACGATCTTGCCCGGCTCCGGATCCTGCTCAATGACCTGATCCTTCTCCTTATCCGACGCCTTTTCCTCAGTTTCAATCTTGAGGTTGCGGTGCTTGCACTCCTTTGTTGCCGCTTCCAGGGACATGCCCACCAGATTCGGAACATCTGCCTCTTCGACCGCAATACCCATGCTGACATAAACCGTCACGCTGGAACCGACCGGCACTTCGGTATCGATTTCCGGATCCGTCCGGATGACGTGGTTCGCCTCGATGTTTTCCTCCGAAGTACTCTCCACCTTTTTCAGCTCTGCCGTCAGGCCACGGGATTTCAGAGCTTCCTCCGCCTCATCTGCCGTGTAGTTGGTCAGATCGGGAACCTTGACTTTCTGAATGCCCAGACTCACAGCAACTGCCAGTTCGATCTTGCCGTCGCTGTTTTTCTTGACAAATTCGCCGCCCTTGACATTCTGCTTATAAATGATATTCTCCTCGTACTTGTCCGTGTACTCCTGCTCTGCGATCTCAAAGTCCACGTTGGGGTAGTTGAGTACGGCATCGTCGTAGGTCAGACCAATGACGTTGGGGACTTCGTCGGTAGTGCCGTTCTGCGAGCCAGTCCCCTGACTGAGCAGCAGGAAAATGATAATGGCTGCGACGACTACCACCACGATGGTGACCGCCGTCAGAATCGGAACGACCAGCGACTTGCTCTGTTCCGGCTCCCGCTCCGCCACGCTGCTCTCCATGCCATAATCCGGTTCTCCGCCGGCTGGCTGCTGGGTGTTGCTGTAAGTGGGATTTCCACGGCGGCGAGGCTGCATGCCCGTCTGCTCCGGCACGCCGGAATACTGGCGCTGCTGCTGGGGTGCCTGCGGCGCATTATAATAGCCGAAGATGATCTGGTTATTCGCCTTGAATGCCTCAATATCCCGAATCATGTCCGTGGCAGACTGATACCGCTTGTTGGCATCCTTCTCCATGGCGTGCATGATGATCTCTTCCAAGCCGGAAGGGATGTTGGGGTTGATATTGCGGGGACGCTCCGGCACATTCTGCATGTGCATGACTGCAATGGAAACCGGATTGTTGGTATCGAAAGGCTTTTTGCCGGTCAGCATCTCGTAGAACATGACACCAACGGAATAGATGTCGCTCTTGGCGTCGGTGACATCGCCACGTGCCTGCTCCGGACTGATGTAGTGCACCGAGCCGATTGCCTGATCGGTGGCGGTGCGGCTCTCCTCCCGTGCAAACTTGGCAATGCCAAAGTCCATGACCTTGATGGTGCCGTCGGTCAGAAGCATAATGTTCTGGGGCTTGATGTCCCGATGCACAATGCCGCGATTGTGTGCGTGCTGGAGTGCCCGCAGAATCTGAATGACAAAATGCACAGCGTCTTTCCAGTTGAGCACGTGCTCGCTGTCAATGAAGTCCTTCAGCGTGATACCGTCAATGAACTCCATGACGATGTACTGCATCTTATCCGAAAAGCCCATGTCGTAGATCTTCACGATGTTGGGATGCGACATCATGGCAATTGCCTTGGACTCATTGCGGAACCGACGCTGGAATTCCTCGCTCTCCGAGTACTCGGTCTTGAGAATCTTGACTGCCACCATGCGATTATCCAGCACATCGGTGGCACGATATACATTCGCCATACCGCCCTCGCCCACGAGTTCTGTCAGTTCATAGCGGCCGTCCAATCTCTTTCCAATATAGCTATCTCTGTCCATCTCTTTTTACTCCTCCACTGATTCTGATGCAGCCGCCACCGCAACTGCAACGGAGATATTGTCCCGTCCGCCTTTTTGCAGCGCCATATCCACCAGCTGCTGCGTGATCTCCTCCGCCGGTTTCTCCGGATCCAGCACTTCCTGAATCTCAGCATCGCTGCAAAATCCAGACAGCCCGTCAGAGCACAGCAGCAGGATAAACGGCTGACTGTCAACACGGTCTATGCGGAAAAAATCCGGGCAGACAGTTCGCTCTACCCCGACGGCCTTCACCAGCATGTGCCGCTGCGGATGCGTTGCCATTTCATCCTCTGTAATTTCCCCCTGCTCCAGCAGCGCCTGCACACGTGTGTGATCGACGGTGATCTGCTGTAAGGTATCCTCTGCCCAATAATAAGCACGGCTGTCGCCTACATTGGCAATGGCGATATAGGTCTGGCTGATGAACGCTGCCACGCAGGTCGTCCCCATGCCAAAATTCTGATAGTCCATCCGTGCCGAAGTATATACCACGGAATTTGCGGCGGAAATCGAAGAGAGCAGCAGCGAACGCATACTGTAGTGATCCATATCCGGTTCATAGCCCTCCTCAAAGTTTTCGAAAAAGACTTCTGAAGCCAGACTGCTCGCCTTACTGCCGGAACGTTCTCCGCCCATGCCGTCACAAACCAGCAGCAGCAGATTTTCGCCAAACTGCCGGCTTCCCACACGGTCCTGATTTTCCTCCCGCACATAGCCAATGTGTGTCTGTGTTGCACTTGTCAATTACTACCACCTCCACAGGCATCGGCGATCTGCTGGCTGGCATCCCGCCGCAGCTGACCGCATGCCGCTTGGATATCGCTGCCCAGCGTCCGCCGAATGGTGGCATTGACACCGAGCCTGCGAAGTTCCTGTTCGAATTGTTCTACATTTTTCCGGAACGCACGAAAGCTTCGTTCCGCAATGGGATTGACGGGAATCAGATTCACGTGGCACTGCATGCCACGCAGACAGTCTGCCAGCTTTTTGGCATCCGCCTTTGTCCCGTTAACGCCGTCGATGACCGCATACTCCATGGTCACACGGCGGCCTGTTGTCTGAAAATAATACCGGCACGCCTCCAACAGTTCCGGCAGCGGATACTTCCGGTTGACCGGCATGATCTCGCTGCGCCGTCTGGCATCCGGACTGTGCAGAGAAACGGAGAGCGTCACGCCAAGCCGCATGTCCGCCAGTTCCCGAATCCGCGGCACAAGTCCGCACGTAGAAACTGCCACATGCCGCAGACTCATACCGAAGCCATCGGGATGCGAGAGCAGCCGGAAAAAGGCGACCACATTCTCAAAGTTGTCCAGCGGCTCCCCGATTCCCATGAGCACAAGGCTGTCGATCCGGCAGCCGGCATCCCGCTGTGTCTCGTAGATTTGCAGCAGCATCTCCGCCGGTGTCAGATTCCGCACGTATCCTGCAATGGTGGAGGCGCAGAACTGACAGCCCATCCGGCAGCCCACCTGTGTGGAGATGCACAGGCTTTTTCCGTGGTGATAGTCCATGAGAACCGTCTCCACGAAATTGCCGTCCGGCAGCCGATACAGATATTTTACCGTATCATCGATAGAAGATGCAAGCCTTCTTTCAATATTTAGTCTATTTATACAAAAATTTTGCTCCAGCTTCTCCCGCAATTGGAGAGATAGCGAAGTCATCTGGGAAAATTCTGTCACCTGCTTCTGATGGAGCCAGCCAAATATTTGTTTTGCACGAAATTTCGGCTCTCCCCATGCTTCCAGATACGCCCGCAGCGCCTCCGGCGAGAGGGACAAGATATCGATTTGTTCCATCTTCATCCTCCATCACAAGCAGCAGACAGAACGTCTGCTTTCCTCCATTCTGCATGCGCTCACTTGCGCTGCATTTTCGCCACAAAGAAACCGTCACTGCCGCAGATCTCCGGCAGCAGCGTCAGCATAGGTTCGGCAAATACGCCGCCCCACTCCGGCAGAACCGGACAAAGCCGGAAATCCGGATGATGCGCCAGAAACTGCGCCACGACCTTCTGATTCTCCTCCGGCAAAATTGTACAGGTGGAATATTGCAGCACACCGCCCTGTTTTACATAGCGTGCGGCATTTTCCAGAATCGCCAGCTGAACCGGCGGCAGCTGTGCCAGTTCCTCCGGCTGTTTTTCCTTGACCTCCGGCTTCCGGCGCAGAACGCCCAGTCCGGAACACGGCACATCGCACAGCACACGGTCTGCGCCGGCAAGTTCCGGCTGGTACACAGCGGCATCCCCCTGCATTGCGGTGACGTTGGTCAGCCCCAGCCGGCGGACATTTTCCGCAATCAGCCCCACACGGGACTGCGCCAGATCAAAGGCGAGCACCTTTCCGCTGCCCTGCATTTGCAGTGCCATGGTGCAAGTCTTTCCGCCGGGAGCAGCGCAGAGATCCAGCACCGTTTCGCCGGCTTTTGCGCCAATGGCAAGGGAACAGATCTGCGAGGCGAGATCCTGCACATAGAACCAGCCCTGCTGAAATTCCGGCAGATGCCGGATATCGCCGGCGTGCAGCTGGTAGGCATCCGGCACTTGCGCTACCGGCATGATGCGCTCGCCCAGCGCCTGCTCCAGTTCCTCCTGCGTACATTTTCCCGGATTGCGCCGGATGTATCGGGGAGCCGGCTGAAGCGCATCCGCCAAAAATGCCTGTGTCCGCTCCCTGCCATAGGCGTCCAGCAGCTTTTTCAGCAGCCACTCCGGCACGGCGTATTCCACCGCCATCGCCTTTTCCGGCTGCTTCGGCAGGGGAATCCGGCAGTCATCCCGCAGAAAGCTGCGCAGCACGGCATTTACAAAACCCGATGCACTCGCCTTTCGGCAGGAACGTGTCAGCTTCACCGACGCATCCACCGCAGCACGTGCCGGAATCTGGTCGCAGTACAGCAGCTGGTAAATCCCCAGCCGCAAAATATTCCGCACCGTTCCGTCCAGCTTGCGGAGGGGCTGTTTGCAATAGTGCGACAGCACTGCATCCAAAGTGATGCGCCGTTCAATGACACCGTAATAGAGGGAGGCGCACAGGCGCTTATCCCGCTCTTCCAGCGTGGACTGCGCCAGCGCATGATCCAGCAGCAGATTGGAATAGCTCTTTTCCTGTTCCGTGCGGTCTAACAGCTGAACCGCCAGCTTTCTCGCACTCATCGGCGATTGCCCCGTGCGATATTCAGCAGACGAAGCAGCTGCAAAATCGCATTGAGCAGTGCTGCCACGTAGGTCAGCGCTGCGGCGGTCAGTACTTTCCGGGCCTTGGTCAGTTCCTCGCCCGCCAGAATATACCGGGATTCCAGCGTTTTCATGGCACGATGGCTTGCGTCAAATTCCACCGGCAGGGTAATCAGCTGGAAAAAGACAATGGCACTGAACAGCAGAATGCCGATCATCTGCATGATCTGTCCCGCCTGAGAATTGCCGAAGACCAGACCGATCAGAAAAATGATATACCAGAACTTCGAGCCGATCTGTGTCACCGGAATGACAGCACTGCGAATCTTCATGGGGAAGTAGCCCACCTCATGCTGTACGGCATGTCCGCACTCATGGGCGGCAACGCCGATGGCTGCCACAGAAGTGGAATCGTGCACCGAATCCGAAAGACGGATGACGTTGCCGGAGGGGTCATAGTGATCGGTCAGTTTGCCTGAGATCCGCTCCACACGAATCTGATACAGTCCGTTTTCATCCAGAATCTGCCGTGCCACCTGCGCAGCAGTCAAACCACGGCTGTTGGAATCTTTCTCATACCGCCGAAATGTGGCGTTGACATTCCAGGAGGCTGCTAAGCTGATAATTAATCCTAAAATCAACAATGCATACATGGGATCGTCTCACTTTCTCCCGGTCACGCGCCGAGCTTCGTTCCCTTCGTCAGTTTCTTTCCGCGGAGAAAATCTGCCGTCTGCATCCGGCGCTTGCCCTCTGGCTGAATCTCCGTCAGACGCAGTCCGTTTCCGTCACCGCAGGCAACCAGAAAGCACTCCGGATCGGCAATTGTCCCCGGCGCTCCGGCGACATTGGCTTCCACACGAGAGCCGTATACCTTCAGGCGTTTGCCCTCCAGCAGGGTAAAACCGGTGATACCACGAATCAGGTCGTGCAGCTTCTGCGCCGGCTGGGAAAAGTCCAGCGCCGACATCTCCTTGGTAATGCGGGAGGCATAGCAGGATTTGCTGTCGTCCTGCGGTGTCCGCTGCAGGGTGCCCGCTTCCAGCTGTTTCAGCGTTTCCGCCAGCGTTTCCACGGCAAGCTCCGCCAGCCGGTCATACAGTTCCTCCGCTGTTTCCTCCGGTCCGATGACAGTTTCCTTTGCCACGAGAATATCGCCGGTATCCAGCGATTCCGCCATCTGCTGTGCGGTTACGCCGGTCTTGGTCTGACCGTCCATCACAGCCCACTGAATCGGCGCAGCACCACGGTAGACCGGCAGCAGAGAGGCGTGCAGATTGATACAGCCGTATTTTGGCAGTTCCAGAACTGCCTTGGGCAGGATCTGTCCATATGCCAGAACAACGATCAGATCCGGCGCAAGCTGGCGCAGTGTTTCCATTGCTGCCTCGGCGTCCTCCCCTTTCCGGAACGACAGCGGCTGGTATACCGGAATATCATACTCCAGCGCAGCAGCTTTCACGGCAGTGGGAATGGTGTGGTGTCCGCGTCCCTTGGGACGGTCGGGCTGTGTAAAAACGCTCAGAACCTCATGCTCGCTCTCCGCCAGAAAGCGCAGACTCGGCACCGCAATTTCCGGCGTTCCCATATAGACAATTCTCATGCTTCTTCCAAATCCTCCGGATCTACAAATTCTTCTACCACATCGGTGAACAGCTGTCCGTCCAGATGTGCGTATTCATGACAGGTGCACTGTGCGCCCAGCGCCGTCAGTGTCATCTCGTACCAGTTGCCGTTGCGATCCTGCGCCCGCAGCTTGCACTTATTCGGCCGTGTCACATAGCCCCACTGGTTGGGAACGGAAAGGCAGCCCTCCAGCACACGCTGTTTCCCGCTCTTCTTAATGATTTCCGGATTGATCGCTTCGATTCGCATATTGCCCAGATGCATGATAAAAAAGCGGCGGCAGCAGCCCACCTGCGGTGCAGCCAGTCCAACGCCCTCCGCCTTATCCAGTGTTTCGTGCATATCATCCAGCAGTGTATGCAAATTCTGATCGAACATTGTCACCGGACGGCAGACGGTTCGCAGCACCGGATCTCCCACCTTGACGATTCTTCGCAATGCCATGCCAAATTCCTCCTCGTTATACGCCGATATCGCCGTTCATGTCCGCAAAAAGATGTACCTTTGCACAGGCACGGTCGGAACCGGCTTCTTTCAAAACCGCACGGATGAGATCCCGGTACGGCTTGGTATTCTTACATTTGATGACTAGCTGATAGCGGTACTTTCCGTTGATCTTCCCATAGACACACGGCACCGGTTCCAGCACCCAGATGGGATAGGAAAAGCCCTGCCGCTGAATCTGTATCCGCAGAATCTGAGAGGTTTTCTGCGCCGCCTGCTGCACCTCCTGCTCACGCAGACCGGTGAAACCGATGACGCAGATGTCACAGACAGGCGGGAAAATCAGCTGTCGCCGCAAGGCAATTTCCTGTTCGTAGAACGCCTCATACGCCTGCTTGGATGCCAGCTTCAGCACGTAATGATCCGGCATATTGGTTTGCAGGATCGCACGTCCGGCGGAACTTCCACGGCCGCCTCTGCCCACCACCTGTGTCACCAGCGAAAACGTCCGCTCGTAGCTGCGGAAATCGCCGGCGTACAGCGCCTTGTCCACAGAGAGCACGCCAACCAGTGTCACATTGGGGAAATCCAGTCCCTTGCCGATCATCTGCGTTCCCAGCATAATGTCATACTTGCCCGCCCGAAACTCCGCAAAGTGCTCCGCATAGGCATAGCGGGACATGGTGGTATCCGCATCCATCCGCAGGATTCGTGCCTGCGGCACCAGCTCGGAGAGTTCCTCCTCCAGGCGCTGCGTGCCGAAGCCCATTTTCCGCAGATGCGGACTGCCGCAGAACGCACAGGTTTTCACCATCTCCTGCACATGTCCGCAATAGTGGCACATCAGGCTGTCGTTCACCTTATGGTAGGTCATGGGAATGCTGCAATTGGGACAGTACACCGGCTTATTACAGGACGCACAGCTGATGATCGTGTGGTAGCCACGGCGGTTCAAAAGCAGCAGCGTCTGTTTTCCAGCGCCCAGGTTTTCCAGCATGGCATCTTGCAGCGTGCGGGAAAACACACCATCGTTGCCGTTCTCCCGCTCTTTCTGCATATCTACCACTTCCACCTTGGGCAGCGGTGTCTGATTATAGCGTTCCTTCAATTCCAGCAGCGTATACGTGCCACGCTTGGCGTAATAGTAGCTCTCAATAGAGGGCGTTGCCGATGCCAGCAGCAGCGGACAGCCATGGGTCTGACAGCGCTTTTTCGCCACCGAAATGGCGTGATATCGAGGTGCGCTGTCCGATTTATAGGTACGCTCCCCCTCTTCATCCACCACCAGAAGTCCCAGCTTCTGCACCGGCGCAAAAACTGCGCTCCGAGTCCCGATAATGATGCGTGCTTCTCCGGCGGCGATTCTGCGCCAAGTGTCGCTGCGCTGTCCCAAAGAGAGTTCGCTGTGCACCACAGCGACCACCTCGCCAAACAGCTGGTAAAAGCGCTCCACCATCTGCGGTGTGAGCGCAATTTCCGGCACCAGAAGGATCACCTGTTCGCCACGCTGAAGTACCGTGTGAATCAAGCGGATAAATACGCTGGTCTTTCCGCTGCCGGTGACGCCATGCAGCAAAAAACAACGCATCCCCTTTCCAAGGGCATCCGCCACTGACCGATACACATCCTGCTGCGCCGGAGAAAGCACCACATCCTCCGGTGTTCCGGTTTGTTTCTGATCGGCGTACAAGTCGGTGTTAGACTTCACCACATAAGATTCCGCCACACCGGACTGCACCAGCTTTTTCGCCACGCTGGCAGACACACCGCTGAGGTAGCATGCCTCCTTTTCCGAGAGCGTCCCCACCTCCTGCAGCAGCTTCACCAGTTTTTGCTGTGTCTGTGTGATGCGTGGAGCTTCCTCCGCAGCTTCCGCCAGCCGGAGCATCCGGATTCCCGTCTGTCCGTGCGTCTTTTCCCTGACGGTTTCCCGCCGTATCAGAAAGCCCTTTTTCAGCAGAGATTCCAGCACTTTTTTCCCCTCTGCATCCATGTCGGAGAGAATCCGCTGGAACTCCCGTTTGGTTCTGGCATTTTTCAGAAAAAACAGCTGCTGCTGTTCCGCCTCTGTCAGAGGGACTTCCGGCAGTGCTTTTGCCAGAGAAACGGTCTCCACCAGCTGCACCTGCATTCCCGCCGGCAGGATTGTCCGCACCGCATCATAGTAAGTGCAGAACGTCATCTCCTTGAGCCAGAACACCAGTTCCAGCATCTCCGGCGACAGCAGAGAGTGTTCGTCCACCACGGACAGAACTGTTTTCAGCTGCAAGTCCGTGGCGGTCTGCGGTTCGCAGGAGAGCACGATTCCCACCCGCTTGGTGTTGCTCCTGCCGAACGGGACAACAACACGGCAGCCCAGCGAGATCGGCTGCATACTCACATAGGAAAACAGCTGGTCAAAGGAATAGGCTGCCGCACAAACTGCCACACCAACGCACCACAGCGCCGGCAGATTCGAGTCAGCTTTCATGGAGTTCAGCGGGTCTGGCTCTCATCGTCCACGATACGATATTTTCCGGCAGCCAGCTCTGCAATGGCAGTCTTTACCGGCTTTTCCTCCAGCGGCTTTCCCTCTTTACACAGCTCATCGGCAATCTCACGGGCACGCTTTGCCACGCCAACAACCAGAGAGTAGCTGCTCTCATTTTTTGTGATCAACTGATTGACAGACGGTCTTAACATATTCATTTCTCAAGCACCTCATTGATTTCTTCCAGATTTTTCTGCGCTCTTCGAGATTCTGCGCACAAAATTGCGTTCACTTCTTCCACGGCCTTGGAGAGTTCCCCATTGACGACCACATAATCGTAGTCCTTTGCACAGCCGATTTCACGGGCAGCCTGTGCAACACGTTTCTGAATGACATCCTCTTCCTCTGTTCCACGCTTCCGCAGACGGCGTTCCAGCTCGGTCAGCGACGGCGGCAGAATGAAGAGAAAGACAGCATCCGGACGGGTTTCCCGCACCTTCATAGCACCGACAACCTCAATTTCCAGAATGACATCCTGTCCCATCGCCAGATGCTCTTCCACCGGCTTTCTCGGCGAGCCATAGTAATGACCGCAGTAACCGGCATGTTCCAAAAAGCCATCCTCTGCGATCATCGCCTCAAACTGCGCATCGCTCATGAATCGATAGCTGACACCGTCCACTTCACCCGGTCTGATTTCCCGTGTCGTTGCGGAAACAGAAAAATACAGGTTGGGATTTTGTAGTACCTCTTTCAGAACCGTCCCCTTTCCGCAGCCGGACGGTCCGGAAACAACAAACAATGTTCCTTTTTTCATGCGGTTTCCTCCTCCATTTATTCGATGTTTTGAATCTGTTCTCTGATTTTTTCGATCTCTGATTTCATATCCACCACAAGCTTGGTGATCTCCAGCATCTGCGATTTCGAACCGGTCGTATTCACCTCACGGTTCATCTCCTGCACCAGAAAATCCATCTTTCTGCCCACCGGCTCCGCCGATTCCAGAAACCCACGGAACTGTGCAATATGGCTATGCAGCCGCACCAGTTCCTCATCCACGGCGATTTTCTCAGCGACCACTGCTGCCTCTGTCACCAGACGGGATTCCTCCACAGTGCGATCTTCCAGCAATTCCGTGATTTTCCGGTAGAGCCGGTCGTAGTACTGCTGCACCGTCTGCGGCACCAGCTGTTCTACCTGATCGGTCATCTGTTCCAGCTGTGTCAGATGGAATGCAACGTCATCCTTCAGACGTTCGCCCTCAGTCTGGCGCATCTGAACGAACTGTGTCAGTGCTTCCGCCAGAACCGGCTGCACCTGTGCCCAGATTTCCGCCGGATCATCCGCTACCTGCTGCACCTGAAATGCATCCGGAATTCGCAGCAATGTGGAAAGCGTCAGATCTGGTTCGATGCGATAGGACTCCGCAGCCGTATCATTTTCTGCCTGCTTCTGCAAGCGCACGTTCTCCTGCTCGATGGCAGAGAGATATGCCTGAACCACATCGTGGTCAAGCTCCACGGTTGTCGTTTTCGAGGAAACCGGCTGCATCGAGAGCGAAACTTCCACTTTTCCACGGGAAACGTTCTGCTGCACCTGTTCCTTGATCTTCTCTTCTAAGTACCCGAAACTGCGTGGCAGCCGAACCGAGGCTTCCAGAAACCGGTGGTTGACAGAATGCACCTCCACCGTGATGTCATACCGCTCCGTCTGCGATGCTGCCCGACCGTATCCAGTCATACTTTTCATTTATGTCACCTCTCTCTGCAACCTTTGTAATATCTTATTATATCATTTTTCCGGTAGAAAATCAAGTGCTTCTCAGAAAATTTCCCAACCACAGCGCACAAAAGCGCCACCGCCCCGAAGGGCAGCAGCGCTTCCGCACATTTATGACAGGCTGTTTCTAAAAGTCCGCAGCCATTTCGTCAATTATTTTGGTATCCCGTCATTACTCCGGCAGAGCGTTGATCAGGTGTACCAGGAACTTCAGCAGGCTCATGCTATCGTCAGCAGTGATACCAACGCCCTTGTTGCAGTCTGCATTCAGGGTAGCCTGTTCGTTCAGAGTTACTGCACCAGCAACTGCCTTGTTCAGCAGAACTGCGTCAGACAGGTCAACTTCGCCATCCAGGTTTACGTCACCCAGCAGAACGCCGTCCGGAGTGCTAACCGTTGTTACAGCAGTGGTTTCAGTGCTGTCGCTTGCGGTAGTTTCAGCAGTAGTGTTCTCTGTGGTAGCAGCCTCAGTCGTGGTGGTAGTCTCAGCAGCAGTTACAGTTACCTTAACTGTTGCGGTCTTGCCGTTCTCGTCGGTTACAGTGATGGTAGTTTCACCCTCAGATACACCAGTTACAGTGCCGTTTTCATCAACAGATGCAATGCTGGAATCAGCAGAATCGAACTTGCAGTTGTCCTTGTTCGGCTTCAGAGTCTCGGTCTCACCAACAGCGATGGTAATCTCAGACGGAGTTACAACCGGACCATCATCCTCACTGGTCGGACCCGGCTTTACATCCGGATACAGTTCGTTCATGGTACCCAGAGCCATCATGATATCGCCTGCGTGCCAGAATCTGTGGAGTGTGAAGTAGTAGTTGTCGCAGTTGCCGTCCTTCTCATAGTAAGACAGAGCTTCCTCATACATCGGGCTGTTCTTATAGTTGGAACGAATGTCAACGAATGTTGCGCCATCCTTAACGGTGTCGCCATTCGGCATCGTACCAGTGTAACGGTCAGCAGCCAGAACTTCACCCTTACCATTTGCTCTTGTGCCATTCGGCAGAACCACCTTGGTGTTCCACAGTCTCGGCAGGTTGGTGTTGTGGTCGGATACGCCCAGACCGATATCATCACGGAAGCTGTTCCACTCTCTGTCAAGGAGTTCCTTTGCCAGATACAGGGACTGCTGAGCCAGTGCATCGCCGCTGTCGCCAGACTTCTTGCTCTCGTAAGCAGCCTTGCAAGCATCGATGTCGCTGGAAACGCCCTTTGCCTTTGCATAGTAGATCAGAGTATTTGCCAGAGAAGATACGCATCCCAGGTCGCCGTCGCCATAGCCAACGATGGTGCAGGTCAGCTTGCTGTTCTCCTGGTAAGTACCAGTCCAGGACTCCGGCTGACCGCTCCAGATCAGGCTGGACGGAATGGAGAAGGAAGTACCGTCATCGGTTACACCCTTGGACAGATCCGGAATTGTGAAGGTGCTCATGGTAGTGTCATACGGCTCATAGTAAGCATCAAAAGTCTTGGTAGCATTAGCCTTACCCAGAACAGTGTTGTCCATGAACCAGCCTACCCAGCGATCCAGAATCTTTTCCAGAGCTGCGGTCATGCTCATGCCGCCAACCTGTACGCCGCCGTCGCCGTTTTCCTTGACAACATAGTACAGTTCTGCCAGACGCTGAACTGCCCATACCTGGTTACCAATCCAGTGGTTGGAACCCGGGTCAGCATATACCGGGTGTTCCAGATATGCCATGTCGTGGAAAGTAGACTGACCAGCCGGATATGCCTGATACTGACCGCCCCAGGAGTTGGTGCAGCCGCCGGCGATCGGACCGTCGCTGGACAGCAGCCACAGATACAGTTCCATCTGTCTTTCCAGAGAAGCCTTGTAGTCGTCAGTAGCGCCGGTAGCCTTCATGCCAGCATTCAGCTGAGAATCATTTACCAGAGCGTATGCAGCCAGCGGGTTCTGATAGAATTCGTGGCAGTGAGATGCGCCGATCTGCCATGCCCAAGAGCCGTCTAGTGCGCCGCCCCAGGAAGTGTACCAGTTCATCAGGTAGTGCTTACCAACTTCCGGATTACCGTTACCGTTGGACCAAACGTTGCCTGCACAGCCGATTTCCTTGTAGTACTTATCATACATGTTGTTACGAGCTTCGTCACCCATCTTACCGGCAAGAGCGGAGATGGACTGGCTGCCGCCCCACTTGGAGTCAACCGTCTGATCGCCAACACCCCATCTGTTTGCATCGTAAACAGCCTGGATTGCACGGTCTTCTGCGTCCGGCGCATTGGTGTAAGACCACTGCTCAGCCGGAGTTGCCTCGGTGTTGAAGAAGCCCTTCATACCGCCGTTGCCGCGGATACCGTAGCCCTTGTCGTGCAGGTCTACGCAGGCATGCGGAATGGTTTCCCAGCAGGACTCCTGCTCACCACGCTGGAAGGTGTTGATCAGAGTGAAGCTGCCGCTTACGTTCTGCTGTGCACCCTGGCTGCCGTTTGCTGCGCCGAATCCATACCAGTCATCAACGTCAGCCAGCCAGTGCATCAGGTACAGACCCTTATCGCTGCCGTATGCATTGCAGAAATAGTTGTGGATCGGGTTCTGAGCCTTGTTGCCGTCCTGCATAGCAGTCGGATAATTCTCAATCTGCGGCCACTCATCGCTGTAAGTAGCACTCAGAGAGCTGCCCTTGCTCATGAAGCTGTTCTGCTGATCCGGAATCATGGTAGCTTCCATGGTCTTCCATGCCTTTGCCAGATCGCCAACGGTATCAGCCTGGCCATCAACTCTCTTGGTCTTGCCCTGGTTGACAATGTTATCACGCATTGCAGCAACCCATACCAAGTAGGACAGAGCCTCAGATGTGGTTTCATGACCGTAGTCCGGAGCCTCGATACACAGTTCCTCTACCGAGTGATACGGTACACCGAAACCGCCGTTAGCCACGGAGCTCTGGGACAAATAGCCGTTCTGCTGACCATTGGTAACAACGTCATCGTACAGAGACATGAAGCGCTCTGCATAGGTGCTGTCACCATAGGCCTCTTCCTTGGTGCGGGTGCCAGCTGCAGAAGCGGCAGTCGGCAGAACAGCCGAACAAGTCATTGCAGCAGCCAGAATCGCAGCCAAAACGGTTTTACTTTTCTTGAATTGCATTTCTTGAAATTCCCCTCTCAAAAATAATGTAGAAAATAGGAAACATGGCAATTTGCGGGCAGCCGGGTTCCAGTCGAATCCGACGCAGGCAAACCGCCACACGGATTTGAGGAACCCCCTGCATTTTCACAAAATGCACACAGGAGCACCTACTTTCATATCAAAAATTATACACCTCTTTGCAACCCGTGTCAACCCTTTGCACAAATTCCACGCACCCATTTTCAATTTTTTGTAGCAATAGACAGATTCCAAGGCTTTGTTTTGTGCACTTTGACACTATTTTTCGGCGAGTCATGCAGATTTTCCATGATTTTTTTGTCTTTCGCACAATCCGCATCTTTTTTTCACGCAGCTTTCACAAAGCCATGGCATACTAAAGCCGGTGTTTTTGCGATACCGCCCATTTTCCGGCTGAAATCCTGTGCGGATTTTATCCATTTTCCCTATGTTTCATAATATGGTTACATAACAGTCACGACAGAGATATATTATTTTGAGATAATATAAAGGTACATGTTTTTTCTGAGGGAGGCCAGCCGCAGCATCATGAAAAAACAGAAAGGAGTTTTTTATGGTTGAAATTCAAAATCTGACCAAGTACTATGGACATAAAGCCGCCCTGAAAGGGGTCAGCTTTACCATAAAAGAAAACGAAGTCCTCGGCTTTCTCGGCCCCAACGGCGCCGGAAAGTCCACCACGCTGAACATCATGGCAGGTGTCATCCCGTCCACCAGCGGAACGGTCGTCATCAATGGCTATGACATTGCGCAGCAGCCGGTCAAGGCAAAGCGCTGCATCGGATTCCTGCCGGAGATCCCGCCCATCTATCCGGATATGAAGGTACGGGAGTATCTGCACTTCGCCGCCGGACTCAAGGGCATCCCCGCCGTCAAGCGCAAGAGCGAGGTGGAGCGTGTCATGGAACGCCTGAAGATCACTGACGTGCAGAAGCGTCTGATCCGCAACCTCTCCAAGGGCTACAAACAGCGTGTGGGATTTGCGCAGGCACTGCTGGGCGATCCGCCCGTTCTGATTCTGGACGAGCCGACGGTCGGACTCGACCCCACCCAGCTGATGGAAGTGCGCAACATTATATTAGATCTGCGCCACAACCATGCGATCATTCTCAGCTCCCACATTCTGGGCGAGATCAGCGCCGTCTGCGACCGTATTGTGGTCATCAACCACGGCGAGATCAAGGCAGACGACACCATTGAACATCTGGAAGAAAGCATGGAGAGCGGTACAATACTGCGCCTGAAGGTACAGGGCAGCTCCCGCGAAGTCAGCAAGGTTGCCAGAGGCGTGGAGGGCGTTGTCCGTGTCGGCAACATCCAGTTCGTCAAAACCGGTGTCTACACCTACGACGTGGAGATTCAGGATGAGAGCATCCGAAATGCCCTGCTGTCCGCTCTGCTCCAGCGTGGACTGGAAGTGCTGGAGGTCTCCGCCGAGAAGAAGAATCTGGAACAGGTATTTGTCAAGCTGGTCAACCAGCCGGAAAAGCGTACCAGCCTGAAAGACCTGCTCGACGAGATGGCGGAAGAGGATGCCGCAGAAACCAATGGTGCCGAAGAAGAGACACCGTCAGAAACAGATTCCGAGGATTCGGCGGAATCTGAAACCAAGGAGGATTAACGCCGCATGTTTGCACTATATAAAAAAGAGCTGCAGAGCTATTTTCTATCGCCTGTCGCTTATTTTGTCATTGCCTTCTTTATGGCAACCTTCTCCCTGACGCTGGTCATGGATATTTCCAATGTCAGCTCAGCCACCTATGAATTTTCCTTCCCCACGATTTTCTACACCAATCTGTTCTACTTCATCTTCCTCATCCCGCTGCTCACCATGCGTGCGTTTGCGGAGGAACGGAAAAACGGTACGGAGACGCTGCTGCTCTCCAGCCCGCTGAATGTGACACAGATCGTGCTGGCAAAGTTTCTGGCAACAGCGACCATTCTGCTGATCATGCTGGTTGCCTCCCTGTTCTACCCCATCGTCACCTCCATTTATGGCCGTGTCATCTGGGAGAGCCTGATCTGCACTTACATCGGTTTCTTCCTGTTCGGTCTGGTCTGCGCTGCACTGGGCATTTTCATCTCCTCGCTGACAGAAATGCCGCTGATCGCCATTCTGATCAGTGAGCTGGCAATGCTGCTTCTGCTGCTGATGGACAACGCCGCACAGACTGCATACCTCTCCAGCATCCCGATTCTCTCCGATGTTCTGGACTGGTTCTCCAATCAAACGAAATTCTATGTATTTTCCCAGGGTCTTCTGCAAATCTCCGATTTGCTGGGCTATGTGACAGAAATCCTTGTGTTCCTGATCTGGACCATCATCTCTGTGGAAAAAAGACGCTGGAGCAGGGGGTAAGCATTCATGAGTCAAAATCAAAAGTTCCGCAACTGGAAAAACACCAAATTCGCCGGCATGGCATGGCTTCTCGCCGTTCTGGTGCTGGTCATTGCAATCATCTTAAACATGATCGTTGCACGTCTTGGTATCAGCTGGGACATCTCGCCCAACAAGCAGTACAGTCTGAGCGATACCACAGAATCCTATCTGGACAAGCTGGATCAGGAAAATGTGACTGTAGACTTCTACCTGCTGGCAAAGATGGACGAACTGGAATCGGACGCCTCTACCCTGACGCTGTACCGTGCACTGCTCGCCTATTCCGCCCACGACTGCATCAACCTCATCGACTTCGACCCGAACAAGGATGAGGACACCATGAAGAAAATCAACGAGGGCAACGCCTACACGCTGTCCACAGGTGACATGGTCTTTGTCTGCAACGGCGTGGAAAAGCGTCTGCCGGGCTCCTCTATGTACAACACATACACCGACAGCGACGGCAACACCACCGGCGAGGACTTCGTGGGTGAAAATCTCATCACCGGCACCATCAAAGGTGTGGTAGAACAGTTCACCCCCACCATCTACTTCCTCACCGGACACGGCGAAAAATCGCTGGATCAGTACTCCACATTCTCCAAGAACCTCACCAACTACAATTATAATGCAAAGTCCCTGAACCTCTCGGAAGTGGACGCTGTTCCGGATGATGCAGCGCTGATTCTGGTGGCAGCACCCGGCGCCGACATCACCGAGGACGAGATGCAGAAAATCAACACCTATCTGGACGGCGGCGGAAACATCTCCCTGCTCATGTCCCCCAACGGCGGCGAATTTGCCTATACCAATCTGGAAAAGATCATGTCAGACTACGGCTTTACCATGGACTACGACAAGGTATACGAGACCAATTCGTCCTACCACATTTCCGGCGACAACACCACCGTTCAGTGCGAACTCCACGAACTGGACGATGACAGCGATGCGGCCGACCTGACTTCCTCGCTGATCGACCAGAATCTGTACACCTTTATGCCGGAATCCCGCAGCTTCCACTATTATGATGAGAACGGCAAGTACACCATTGCGCCCCTCATCACCACCTATGATTCCGCAGTCGGCGAACCGTACGGCGGTGTCAGCGACGATCCGGAGGAACAGAGCGGCTCATCTCTGATGCTGGCAGCTTACTCCCTCAACAACGCACGTTCGGAATCCAAGATGGTGGTATTCGGCAACGCAGAATTTATCGACGACACCCACGTTTCCAGCGAAACGGTAATCGTTCCGGTTTATCTGTTCCTGAGCACCATCAGCTGGATGTACGACAGCGACATCGATATGGAAATCGCCGCAAAGACCAGCAGCAACGATTACATCTCCTTACAGGATGCGTCCTTTGCAAGAGGTCTGATCATTGTCCTCACAGTTGTTCCTGTTGTCATTATGGCAACCGGTATTGTTGTCTGGATCAAGCGCCGGAATTCCTGATCAACAGGAGGATGATCCCATGAAAAAACAACTGATTCTGGGTCTGACTCTGCTTCTGATGGTGGCAATCGCACTGGGGACGTACTTCTTTGTGGATCACTATCAGAATCAGAAGGATGCAGAGGAATCCGAAAAATCCGCAGCGTTACAGCTAACCACCTTTAATTCCAACGATATCATCAAGCTGGATTTGCACACGCCGGAGCTGGACTACACTGTAGAACCGAATGACAGCGCCGAATGGGAGGCAGTCAATGCCACCGACATCCGGATCAACACCTATTATATTACAGCACTCTGCACCTACGGCGCAACGCTGACTGCCAGCGAAGATCTCGGTTCGGCAGACGAGGAAACCAAGAAGAGCGACGGGCTTGACGATCCTATCGCAATCACCTACTACACAGACAGCGCACAGGATACCATTTATATTGGCAACCAGACCGCAACGAAAGAGTATTTTTATGTGATGAAAAAGGGCGACGACCACATCTATCTGGTCAGCTCCGATTCTGCCGGCTATCTGGCAATCACCAAGGAACAGCTCCGCTATCGGTACATCTTACAGGACAAGGATTCCAACATCTGCAAACTCTCTCTGTCCCATGGCGACGACCTCGCTTATCAGCTGGAAAAAGCGGACTCCGCATGGATTATGACCGAACCGCTGCAAAATACTGTGGCTGTAGACAGCTCGCAGGTGTCCTCGCTGGTGACAACACTCATCCAACTGCAAATCGATGATTTCGGTGCGCAGGATGTCAGGGAAGCTGATTATGCCAAGTACAATCTGGACAAGAATTGCTATGTGTTCCAGATCACACAGGAAAACGGCGATGTGACCACGCTCCGTTTTGAAGACTACGATCCCCTCGTTTCCAGCTATATCAATTGTCTGAACGAGGAAACCGGTGAAATCTGGCGGTTCGACTCCTCCTATGTCACTTTCCTGCAGGGAAAAACCACGACCTATCTTCTGAAAACCGTCTGCAAGGTCGGCATAGACGAAATTTCCGCCATGTCCATCCAGTACAACGGCTCTTACAACGACAGAACGTTATCTATTGACACTACCTTTGGCGTGGATTATGAGAACAAAAAGTACACCTGCAACGGCACAGACATCAGCACCTATGGAGATGCCGCACTCACGGCATTCCAGGACATGTTCTCGCAGGTGTCCAGCCTCACCTATACGGAGATCCAGCTGGACAGCGACCCGCCGGAAAACGGCACCCCGTCCCTCACCATCACTTACACGCTGAAAGACGGCACCACACGCATTGTGGAACTGGTCAAGCGGGATGACACGACCTATTGGGCACGTGTGGACGGCGTTTATACCAGAACCGTTGTCCGCCAGAATGCGCTGAGCGGCAGCGGCAAAATGCTGGAGAAGTATTCGGAACTGATGACCGTGATCTCCTCTTCCGCATCCTAAGAGATTTCAAACCGCATTTTCTCGAAGAAACGAGAGGCACTGCTTTGGCAGTGTCTCTTTTTTTCGGCATTTCCCCAAACACGGCGCAAATTCCAACAAATCCATTGACAAAACGACAAAAACATATTATAATTGTAAAGAACCGTTTGTCCCGGAAGGACACACAAAAACGGCAACTCAATCGAGTCAGTGCAGTTATGAGGTGCAAACATGGAAATTCGTAAGACAAAACAAAAAAAAGCACAGAAAAAATTGTGGATCAATACCACGATCGGTGTCCTCTGCGGACTCATCGTCGTGGTATTCCTTATTGTTCTTCTCACGCAGACCGGCAAACCCAAGGTTCGGCAGAATCCTGCGGCAGTCGCAGCGGTACAAAGCACCGAAGCGGCAGGATTGGCAACCGAAGCTTCCACGGAGGAAGCGACCGAAGCTGCGAATACTTTGGTCTATCCGCAGGCAGCCGACAATCTGCTGGAACTAACCAGCTCTAACATCAACAGTCTGTACGCCGTCCTGCTGGATGTGCAGGACAACACCATTCTGGCGCAGCGTGACGCTGACCACCGGATGTATCCGGCATCCATGACCAAGATCATGACTGTGCTGGTGGCCGTGGAAAACATTCAGGATATGGACGAAACCGTCACCATGACCTACGACATCATCGCCCCGCTGGTAGAGGCTGAGGCATCCCGTGCCGGCTTCGAAGAGGGCGAAACCGTCAGCGTCCGTGATCTGCTCTACGGCATTGCGCTGCCCTCCGGTGCAGATGCAACCATTGCTCTTGCCGATCACATCTGCGGCTCGGAAGATGCGTTTGTCAAGCTGATGAACGACAAGGCACAGGAGCTTGGACTGAAAAACACCCACTTCACCAACGCAAGCGGCTTACAGGACAAGGAACACTACAGCACTGCCACAGATATCGCCCTGCTTATGAGTTATGTCATGAAAAACGATACCTGCCGTGAGATCCTGAGCACCTATCAGTATACCACAGCCGCAACTGACCAGCATCCGGAGGGAATCCTGCTGGAGAGCAATATGTTCAGCAGAATGTACGGTACAGAAGTTACTGGCATCACCATCGAAGCCGGAAAAACTGGTTACACCGATGAGGCCGGACACTGTCTGGTCAGCTATGCCACCGATGACAGCGGCAAAGAATACATTGCAGTGACGGCAATGGGCCCCAGCTACTGGCAGGCAGTCTACGATACCTTTGCTATCTACGGCACCCTCCACGACGGCTACCCCATGCCCACTGACCTTGAACCGCTGACCACCGATGAAAATGGCTACCTCACAAACATGACCGCAGATGACACCACGACTACCACAGCTGCGGAAGACTACAATGATTACAATTACAGCTATGACGAAGGCGGCTATGATACCAATTACTCCGGCGGTGACTACGCCGACACGTGGTATTGATTGCACCGCCTCTGCAATAAAACAGGAAAGGAGGAGATCCCATGCGCAATCGCCCTCGCAGACGATTGAATGCAGCTGGCTTTATGGCTTCTTTGCTCATTCTCATTGGTCTTATTTTCCTGATCGACAAAGTTTATCGGCTCATCCGCCCTGCACCCGCAGAAAACATTGTGGGCATTGGCGAATTTGCAGCATCCAATTCGGCGAATAGTTCTGACGGCAGCAACACAGATTCCACAGATGCCAACGATTCGGACAGCACGTCCTCGGATGGAATTTCTCTGGATCTCACCTCCGCCGACATGGCAAGCGGCCCTCTGGTTCTGGTGGACAGCACGCATCCTTACACCGGTGCGCAGACATTTTCGGATTTTTCCACCAACACGAACTCCAATGTCCTGCCCCGTGACACTTCGCTGACCATGCAAACCGAGGTATTCCAGCCCCTCTCCAGTCTGTTTGACGCATACGCTACAGAAACCGGCTGGCCAAATCTGCAGATCTACAGCACCACATCCGCCTACGCCGATGCCTCTTCCCTCTACACCACGGAGCTGGCAGATCGCAGCAGCGGCTACAGCTTCGACATCGGGCTGATTACCAGCACCGGCGAAGTGGTCGCCTACCTCACCAAGCAGAATGACTGGATGGTGGCGAACTCCTGGCAGTACGGCTTTGTGCTCCGCTATCCGGAGGACAAGACCGCAGCGACCGGTGTTTCCTTTACGCCCTCCCACTTCCGCTATGTGGGTGCAGTACACGCCGCAATCATGCATCAGAATAACTACTCGCTGGAAGAGTATCTCAATGCGCTGAAAAGCTACACGCTGGAGAGCGGCGGATTATCCTACGATGACGGCACTTCTTCCTATATGATCTACTACGTTCCCGCCGATGCCAGCGGCACCACTCATGTGGAGATGCCAAAGGACACAGTATACACCGTATCCGGCAATAACACGGACGGATTCATCTTCACGCTGACCATTGGCGCATCCACTTCCCCCACCACAACACAGCCCGCCACAGAAGCTGCCACCGATTCCTATGACTATAGCTACGGATATGACAACAACTCTTATGGATATGATTACTCCTATGACAATGGCTACGGGTACAGCGATTACAACAATTACAGCTACGATAGCTATGATTACAATTATGGCTACGACAACAGCTACAATTATGGTTATGACAGCTATGGATACGGATACGACACCTACGCTGATCCCAACGCCGGATACTACGGATACTGACCGGTTCTATGATTCCCATACTTCCCTTGCGACGCTTTTCGAAGCGTCGCTTTTTTCTGCGGAATGGTTGAAAAAGGCGTCCTGTCGGCTAGCATTTTTTACAAAATTCACTTGACAGAACGAAAAAAATAGATTATAATGTAAGAAATGCTATTTGTCAACCTGAGGTCATTTGCCGGTATTTCGGAGGAAATTGCCTCAAACATTAGCATAACATCAGAAAGGGGGTTTCAATTCTATGAAACCAAATTGGAGAAAAACCGTGGCCGGTCTTACCGCCATTGTCATGTTGCTTCCCGCATGCGTGGGTTCTGTTTCTGCAGAACCGGCTGTATCCGCAGAAGCAGCTTCTGTTTCGGTAGAGCTGCCTGAACTGGAGGAGCCTATGCCGGAGGAAGCGGTTGCTGCACAAATTGATGCAGATCTGGACGCCATCGCACCAGAGCTCTCCCTCACCAAAATTGACATGTCCAAAACCGCACCGGTTGTCGGCGCAGGCGAACAGGTTACCGAGGACGGTCTGCACTACACTGTTCTTGCCAGAACCATTCACATCACGGGATGCGATGAAGGAATCACCGATGTGGTCATTCCGGATACCATTGACGACTATCCGGTAACCTACATTGATGCAGAGGCATTCTACGGCAGACAGGATATCACCTCCATCACATTTCCGGATTCTCTGGTGGGCATTGCCGCAAGCGCTTTTGTCGGCTGTACCGGTCTGACGGATCTCGTGATTCCGGAGGGCGTGAAAATGATCAACACCAACGCCTTCACCATGTGCTCCAACTTGAAAAATATCTCGCTGCCCTCCACACTTACCATCATCGGCAGTGAAGTATTCGCTTACTGCACCGCTCTGGAGAGCATCACCATTCCGGGCGGTGTAACAGCACTGGGAACTACTATGTTCACCAACTGTTCCGGCCTGAAAACCGTCATTCTGGAAGAGGGCGTTCAGACCATCGGCGCAAATGCCTTCTACAACTGTTCTTCTCTGGAAAACGTACAGTTCCCGGAATCTTCCATGAAGAGCATTTTGGCAGGCGCTTTCTCCTACTCCGGTGTTACCTCTATGGATTTGCCGGACAGCATCACTTCCATTGCAACCGGCGCATTCAGCCATTGTGAAAATCTGAAGTCTGTACACATTCCTGCAAGTATGACCTCTCTGCGAAAGGACACATTCTCCTACTGCGGTCTGGAATCCATCGACATTCCGGAGAATATCACTGCCATCAAGTGCGGTGTCTTTGCATACTGTAATCAGCTGGCCTCCGTTACCCTTCCGGAAACTCTGAAATCTCTGGAAGAGATCGTATTTTACAACTGCACCGCACTGGAACGCATCAAGCTGCCGGACAGCCTGACAGATGTTGCGGACAACCTGTTCTATGGCTGCACCGGACTGAAGAGCGTTGATTTCGGTACTGGCATCACCAAGATCAAGAATTCCTCTTTCTATGGATGCAGCGGTCTGGAAGAAATTGTTCTGCCGGATACGGTCGTTTCCATCGGTGAGAGCGCATTTGCAGAGTGCACCGGCGCAACCAAGCTGGTGATCGGCAACTCGGTAAACCAGATCGGCAAGTGGGCGTTCTATCATGATGAAGGTCTGAAGGACATCACCATCGGTGCCAGCCTTACCTCGCTGGACAACTACATGTTCTACCGCTGCTCTGGTCTGGAATCCATCAACATTCCGGACAACATTACCAAAATCGGTCAGAACACCTTTGCCAAGTGCGACGCTTTGAAGGAAGTTACGCTGCCGGATACGCTGACTTCCATTGGAAAGAACGCATTTGTGAACTGCGGTTCTCTGGAAAACATCACGATCCCCAAGAGCGTTAGCACCATTGAAGAAGGCGCATTTGGTTATGATGTGGTAGAAGATACCCTGCAAAAGAACGATGTCATCACCATTACTGGCTACACTGTCAGCGAGGCACACAATTATGCCGACGCAAACGACATTCCGTTCATTCCTCTGGATACACCTGTCACCACAGATACCACCACAACACCGCCTGTTGCTACGGAAACCACACAAACTTCTGAAACCACAGAAGTGCCGCCTATTGGTTCCGATGAAACCACTGCATCCACAGACACAAGCACCAGCGGTTCTGACGAAACTACTGCTTCCACTGACAGCACCTCCGAAACAACTTCCACCGAGCCAATTCCGTTCACCGTTCTGTACGGCGACGTTAATCTGGATGGCAGAGTTGGTCTGGACGATGCCGTTATGCTGAACAAGGCAGTGGCTGGTTCCGTTGTCCTGAACGAAAATGCAAAGTCAAATGCTGAGTGCAACGCTGCGCCCGGAATTGATGCTGCAGACAGTATGAGCTTGCTAAAGTTCCTGGTTCACATCATCGATAATCTGCCGGAAGCAGCAGAATAAGATACTCTCTCGTTTTAAAATCAACCAAATACCCAAACGGCACAGCAAAAATCAAAGCTGTGCCGTTTTTTGTGCGATTTTTTCAAAAGTGTCTTGCAAATCTATCGAAAATATGGTATAATGCTTAAAGCGTATGACAATTGGGAGGAACTTATGAACATTATTTTTTTGATTAAGCCAAAATGTGAAACCGCATTCTTATACTGCGACGATTCCATTCGGCAGGGCTTGGAAAAAATGCACTATCACCACTATACCGCCATTCCTGTCATTGATCACAACGGCGTCTATCAGGGAACAATGACAGAAGGCGATTTCTTGTGGTATATTTTGAATCGAAATCGTGAAAACGATGCGATTCACTGCGACATCCGCACAACAGAACACACAGATATTTCTGGTCTTATCCGAAAGGATTTCAATCCGCCGGTGAATATTTACGCATCCATGGAAGATCTTTTGCAGCGGGTTATGGATCAAAACTTTGTTCCTGTGATTGATGATCGTGGTGTTTTTGTCGGAATCATCACAAGAAAAGATGTCATCCGCTATTTTGTTGAAAAAGATTGCAAAGACTGAATAAAAAACGCGTACCTTGACACAACACAAGATACGCATTTTTTATATTTTGTTTTACCCGAAAACGAAACGAGGCGCAATCGGAATGATTGCGCCTCGTAAGAAGGGAGCCGGCATTGACCAATTTTCCCAGATCGAGATGATCAAGTATCGTAGGCGCGAAAGAGCTTAACTACCGTGTTCGGAATGGGAACGGGTGGAACCTCTTTGCCATAAACACCGGCAAACTAAAAAACAGAATCGAAAGAGTGTCGCAAGAATTTAAGACACGAAGAACAAAAGGAAAA
>NZ_JAJFCK010000157.1 GCF_020709055.1 Ruminococcus callidus | reverse complement strand
GGGAAAATCATTGGTGTGACTGTTCACAACACAGACTGGATCACCGTAGCAAGCGGAACGACCCCTGCGGAACAGTATACGAGAGCAACCGTCAATAACAACATGAAGGACGTGCGAGTTCACTATTATGTGGATAATGTATGTGCATGGCAGAATCTGCCCCACAGCCTGAGCGGCTGGCATGCCGCTGATGGCAGTGGTAATGGAAATCGCAGAACCATTGCCATTGAATGCATTATGTCCTCTGCGTATAATTCTACAGATAAGAAGTCGGAGGACAACTGTGCGAAACTTGCCGCTGCG
>NZ_JAJFCK010000156.1 GCF_020709055.1 Ruminococcus callidus | reverse complement strand
ACCTTGGACAGGTCTGCATCGCCGGTGCCGGTATAGGTCAGCTTCATGCTTGCCCCCGGCAGTTCCTTGGTGCTCTCGCCGTCCTTGCCCACCTTGACGATGGACACGCTGGAAGCTTCGTCCTCCATGATAACGCCGTTGCCGTTGTCATTCTTGGTCAGGTTGCTGGCAGTCGTCACATTGCCCTTGCTGTCAACGGTGAATGTCATCTCCTCGGTCTTCAGGGTGAAGCCGTCCGGAGAGGTGATCTCCTCCAGCTTGTAGGTGCCTGCCGGCAGCTTGGACAGTGTTACGCTGCCCTTTGCATTGTCGGAAGTCCAGCTGAT
>NZ_JAJFCK010000155.1 GCF_020709055.1 Ruminococcus callidus | reverse complement strand
TTCTTGTTATTGTTATTATACCATGTTCCTGCGGAAAAAGCAACTGGATTTGCGGCTTTTTTAAATGTGGGGGGAATAGATAAGGCATATTTTAAAAGCATTGTGCAAAGACACATCACTTTTCTCACTGGCTGTTATTAGATAGCAAAAGCTGTTCATTCAAAAATATCTCCCGTGTTTGTAGAAACATTTTTCAAGGAACAGCAGAAAGGGTGTGCCTCATTTTGTCAGTGCACTGCTTAAGTCGACATCTGCGTCGTCATCTCGTCGGCGAAAGCGGTATATGAAGTCTGAAAATGATTGTGTTGCATGGGATTTTTCACTTGCGTTAGAG
>NZ_JAJFCK010000154.1 GCF_020709055.1 Ruminococcus callidus | reverse complement strand
AGAAACAGGCAAATTTGCTCTGGTATGAGATTTTCGATATTGTGAAACAGAACTGTACGACCAAATTTGATGGCACACCACAGGATGATTTGATGGAACAGCTTCTGAGCAGCAGAAAGTGAGGTAGCATGAAAGCAGATACTCAGTTCTGGCGAGATCTGAAAGCCAATCGCCAGAAGATGACAAAACAGCAATATCGCACAATCAAAGGACAGGCTGTCAAAGGCAATATGGATGCCGCCCGAAAAGGTATGCTCAGAATTCAGCAGAGGAGGAATTACAGATGACCACAACCACAGAATTTCAGCTTGTTGACATCAACAAGTTAGTACCCTATG
>NZ_JAJFCK010000153.1 GCF_020709055.1 Ruminococcus callidus | reverse complement strand
CGAAAAAGTCGGCTGCGAGCTTTGCAGCGTTCTTTCTGGTGATGTGGTTCATCTCGATTTCCACGCCAATCGTCTGGGTTTTCAGGTTTGCAATCTGCTGTTCGGTTTTTGCGTTCATTTGATTTTCCTCCGTAGTTTCGGGCTTTTTCCCTTTTGTTGTAACCATATTAACTCTAAACGGAGGAGATAGCAAGCGGCTAAATCTACAGAAAATGAGGTCAAAAGATTGTGTAGAATACACCCTTGCAATCCTTGCGATTGTATGGTAACATACCGTACAATGGAGGAGGTTTCGCCTTATTTTTTCGCCTCGGATACGGTCTGGAAACTATCGATTT
>NZ_JAJFCK010000152.1 GCF_020709055.1 Ruminococcus callidus | reverse complement strand
CCCATAGCACAAGTGCTGGGGTCATGAATCATCATTAGGGCAGTCGGTGCAATCAAAGTTTCATCGCCTGCCATTGCCACAACCGATGCGGCAGAGGCAGCAATACCATCAATTTTTACGGTGACCTTGCCTTTATGATTTTTCAGCATAGAATAAATCTGACTTGCAGCGAACACATCGCCGCCCGGCGAGTTCAGCCAGACTGTCAAGTTTCCGCTGACTTTTGCAAGTTCATCACGGAACAGTGCAGGTGTGACCTCATCGCCCCACCAGGTATCTTCAGAGATAGGACCGTTAAACAAAAGCTCTGTTTCCGATGTATCTTCATTTTGGATAAAGTTCCA
>NZ_JAJFCK010000151.1 GCF_020709055.1 Ruminococcus callidus | reverse complement strand
GCAACAGAGGGACAGACTACCGAGGACAGCAAGGAAGTAAAAACAGAAACCATCTCCATCAAGGCTTCGGCACTGCCCAACGGTCTGGTAAAGGCAAAGACCTGTGAGTCCACAGATGCTTCTACTTATGATGGCTGGTACAAGAACGTATACACACCGGCAGTCGGAATGGCTTCCAAGACCACTGTAAAAGCGTAAGGAGGGTGCAGTATGGCAATTCAGAAGAACATCACCATTGATGGGATTGATGTGCCGTTCAAGGCGAGTGCAGCAGTTCCCAGATTGTATCGTCTGAAATTCCGCAGAGATATTTATCAGGACTTTGCAGCACTGCAAAAGTCTGT
>NZ_JAJFCK010000150.1 GCF_020709055.1 Ruminococcus callidus | reverse complement strand
TTCAACTCACACGCCCGCGTGGGGCGTGACGGCGGTCAAGGGCGTCTATGCTGACAACTTTGGGATTTCAACTCACACGCCCGCGTGGGGCGTGACGAAAACGCCATATGCTGCAAAGCAATGGTACAACGATTTCAACTCACACGCCCGCGTGGGGCGTGACTGGCAGAGCCGCCAAACATAACCGCCAGAGACTTATTTCAACTCACACGCCCGCGTGGGGCGTGACTCAAAAACGCCTTTTCAGTTGCCGCCGCCTGTTTATTTCAACTCACACGCCCGCGTGGGGCGTGACGCTGAAGCTTGACCCTGAAAATGTTGAGTTGTTAATTTCAACTCACACGCCCGCGTGGGGCGTGA
>NZ_JAJFCK010000015.1 GCF_020709055.1 Ruminococcus callidus | reverse complement strand
TGCAACAAAATTTGCCGAAAAGACGTAGATAGACGCCTATGAACACGAGCTCTCAGAACGGCAAAAGAAAGAGAGGGTATGAAACATGAAGCATTGGAAAAAATGGACGGCGCTGCTTCTGGCTGGTATCATGGCGGGAACGGTGTTCACCGGCTGCGGCAAGCAGGAGGAGAGCAGCACCTCCACTGCGGAAAGTTCGGCAGCGGAGGAGTCCTCTGAGGCGCAGACAGAGGCAGCCGAGGAGACCACAGAGGCGACCACTACCACGGCGCACGTAAGCCCCACGGAAACGGTTTCCACAACGTTGGGAACGGAGATTGAGGTCAATGCGACCTTGGATCGTGGCAGTGATGATGCCAACAATTATAAGGCAAAGCTCAGCAATTTTATTGAGGACGGCGATGTGGTGCAGTCCTTTACGTTCATCGTGAAGGCAGCGGACGGCTCGTCCAATCTGGCGGACTATAAGGGCGGTTACGGCATCTCTGTCAAGGATAGCTGTGCCAGTGCAACAGACAAGGGCTGGTATCAGGCAGCGGATTTTGAACAGTCCCTCAACAGCTCCTATGCGGAATTTACATGGAATGTGCCGTCGGAAATTCAGTCGGACATCGATCCGGCAGGCGAGGTGCTCTTCGGACACTGGTGGAGCGGTGTGCAGCAGGTACAGCTGACCAGCATCGTCTGCACCTACACCCGTACCAAGGAGGTTCCGGTGGACGGCACTAACGAGATCAGTCCATCTGCAACGCTGAATTACAACGATGAGGCTGCCAAAATGGCGGACATCTCCCTGTCCGATCTGATCGGCAAGGACGACACCCTTCAGACGGTGACCTTTGATGTCAGCAGCGGCGGTTCACTGGGCAAATTCACCGGTGCTTTTGGCGTTTCCGTCAAGGAAGGCGCAGATTGCGCCACGGACAAGGGCTGGTACCAGTCGCCCAATGTGTGCGTATTTACAGATGCCTCGAATCTCTCTCTAACTTGGATCGTGCCGGATGAGGTCAAGGCGGAGATCGACCAGGGCGGAAAGGTTTCGCTGGGGTACTGGTGGAGCGATCAGGCGAGCATCACGCTGAACAAGGTTAGCGTTCGCTATAGTAACAGCACCGGAACTACCACCAAAACCACGCCGAAATCGGACGCATCCGAATCCTCCGGCGGGGAAGTTGCTGTCAAGACCGGTGAGGTTCCCACCAAGGATGAGGTCAACGCCATGACCAGTGCACAGATCGTGGACAACATCAAGGTGGGCTGGAATCTGGGCAACACGCTGGACAGCTACAACACAAATTCCAGCGATACTGAAACCGGCTGGGGCAATCCCAAGGCCACTAAGGCAATGATCGAAACTGTGCAGAAAGCCGGATTCAATGCGGTGCGAATCCCAGTCACCTGGGGCGAACACATGTCCGCAGATGGCACCATCGATGCTGCGTGGATGGCACGTGTCAAGGAGGTCGTGGACTATGCCTATGATGCAGGGCTGTACGTCGTTCTGAACGTGCACCATGACGATGCTCTGTGGCTCGTTCCCACTAACGACAATCTGGAGAGCGACAAGGCAACACTGACCAGCATCTGGAAACAGATCTGCACCACATTCCAGGATTATGACCACCGCCTGATCTTTGAGGGCATGAACGAACCCCGTGTGATTGGTTCTGCCACAGAGTGGTCTGGCGGAACGCCGGAGGAACGGGAAGTTATCAACCAGCTGTTTCAGGCGTTTGTGGACACAGTACGTGCTGCCGGCGGAACACACGCCGAGCGGACGCTGATCGTGTCCTCTCATGCGCAGTCCATTACGGAGGCAGCTGTGAGCGCTGTCAAGGTGCCCAATGACTCTCATGTGATCGTTTCTATCCATAGCTATGCACCGTGGGATTTCTGCGGTACGGAAAACGACCGTGCAGACTGGGGCAGCGATGCGGATAAGGCGGAATTGGATAAGAACTTCCAGTATCTGGATGATATGCTTATCAGCAAGGGCATTCCGGTCATCATCGACGAATTCGGCGCAGTGGATAAGAAGAATACGCAGGCACGTGCAGCGTGGTTTGCATATTATATCAGCAGTGCCAAGAAACACGGCATTAAGTGCTTTGTCTGGGATAACGGTCAGAGCAGCGGGGAATTCGGCTTGCTGAACCGTTCCAACAACACCTGGGACTATCCGGAGATCATTCAGGCAATTCAGGATGCTGCACAGTGATGAGGTAAAATTGCACAAAAATTAAAAACAGTATCTGTGAAAAACATAGAATTTCGATAAAACCATAAAAAATCTCGTTCCCTGCGTGCAAAATTGCGAAAAATATGCTATAATGAAAAAGACAAAAATTCATCAGGAATGGAGGCATTGGAATGAGTAATCGAATCATTACAATTGAAAGAGAATATGCAAGCGGTGGCCGTGAGGTCGGGGAAATGGTAGCACAGAAGCTGGGAATCCCGTTCTACAATCGGGAGATTCTGCAAATGGCTTCGGAGCGCTGCAACGTATCTCCGGAATATCTGGAAACCGCAGAGGAAGCAGCGCCCAAGAGCTTTTTGTACACGCTGATGCTGACATCCAGTCCGACGCACACCATTGAAGAGAACCTGCCGCTTTCCGATAAGGTATACATCATCGAAACCAACATCATTCGGGAACTGGCGGAGAAGAGCGACTGCGTTATCGTAGGACGCTGCGCAAGCTACATTCTGCGGGAGATGCAGAACCTGTTCAACGTGTTTATCTATGCCGATCTCAAGACCCGCTCGGAGCGTGCCATCACGTCCTATCATGTGGAGGCACGGCGTGTGGAGGCAATGCTTCGCAAGATCGACAAGCGCCGTGAAACGTTCTACAGCATCAACACCGGCGGAAACTGGTATGACAAGTCGAACTACGACATGTGCCTGAACAGCGGATCGCTGGGAACGGAGCTTTGCGCAGATCTGATCGTAGAAACGGCGAAAAAGAAGATTTTTTAAACAAAAATATTGAACCTGTCATGGCAGGCTCTGAGAAAGGCGGTTCGAAACGGGATCTTGTTTTGAACCGCCTTTTTTCAAAAGACAGGGCGGGTTCTGAGGGGAGAAGGTATGGCGAATCAAACGGGATGCACACAAAAAAAAGGATGCTGTCTGGGCTGCGCACTGGTCTTTGCAGGCGGACTCTTTTTAATTTTGCTGCTGTTGGTGGCAGCGATTTTGTTCTGGGACGATGAGGAGAGTTCCGTATCGACGGAGAGCTCTGTTCTGACTATCTCGGATATTGCGGGAAGTACGGAAGCATCAGTGCCGTTCACACCGGCGGAAAATGCGGACAACTACTATTACCAGCTGCTGTCCGAATCAGAGCAGAGCAGCTATCAGAAAATGCTGCCGGAGATGGAGCAGCATCTGGAGAAATTTGACTGGAGCTGGTCATTTTGGGATGGCACAGACGGTGATGCTGCCATAGCGCTGTTAGATAGCATCTATGCGGACAATCCGGAGATGTTCTGGCTGTCGGCATACCAATTTTCCCAAGTGGGCACTTCCTACCGTTTTGAATACTGGATCTCGGAGCGTGACATTGTGTCGGAACTGGCGCAGGTGCAGGCTGCAGCAGCGCCCATCATTGCACAGGCAAAGCAGATTCCCCAGGAGTATGACCGTGCCCTGTACCTTTATCAGACGGTGATTGAACGCATTGACTATGAGGATGTGGCGGACGAGGAGTCCGCAGAATCCAACCGCAAGCGCTCCGTGCTGGGCGGACTGATTGATGGCAAGGCAGTCTGCGCCGGCTACGCCAAGACGTTTCAGTATCTGGCGAATGCCAGCGGAATCCGTTGCACCTATGTCACCGGCACATCCCGTTCTGTCGGGCACGCATGGAATCTGATCTGGATCGATGGACAGCCATACTATTGCGACCCCACGTGGGGGGATAGCGCTGTGAATGATGGAATGGAGTACACGGATTACTTCTACTTCTGCATGACGCAGGATGAACTGTTCCGCACCCATGAAATCGAAACGCCGTCCATCGTCCCGCCCTGTACTGCAACAGATGCCTGTTACTATCGCAGAAACGGCTGGTATCTGGACTACTACGACTACGCCTCTGCCAGCAGTCTGCTGCAAAGCCAGAGAGAGGCGGGAATGCTGCCGCTGACCATCCAGTTTGGTTCGGAGGAACAGCTGCTAGCGGCGGCCACGGACCTTGCAGAGGAGGACATGATTTTCGAAGTGTTCTCGGACATTCAATCCTTCTCCTACTGGGAGGATCCCAAAACCTATATTTTGCGCATTGTTCCGAAATAATCCAAAAGAGCCAGCCCGTGGGGAGGATCTCCCTGTGAGCTGGCTCTTTTTTATAATGGTCAAAAGAATTATTCGTCGTCCTCGCTGTGGGTGACCTGAATGCCCAGAACATCCAGACTCTCTGCATCAACTGCAGACGGGCAGGCGCTCATGAGTTCGCTTGCGTTTTGTACCTTCGGGAATGCCACAACGTCACGCAGACTCTCTGCCTGGAGCATTACCATGGTCAGACGATCCAGACCGATGCCAAGACCGCCGTGCGGCGGTGCACCGTAGTGGTATGCCTCTACCAGGAAGCCGAATTTTGCCTCGATTTCCTCGTCGGTCAGCCCCAGTGCCTGGAACATCTTCTCCTGAAGCTCATAGTCCGTGATACGGATGGAACCGGAGGACAGCTCTGTGCCGTTGAGTACCAGGTCGAATGCCTTTGCAGTGACCCGTGCCGGATCGCTGTCCAGATAGGGCAGGCACTCGTCCATAGGCATGGTGAACGGGTGATGCATCGCATCCCAGTGCTGGGTGTCCTCGTTCCATTCGAAGAACGGGAACTGTGTGATCCACAGGAAGTTGAACTTTCCGGCTGGAATCAGATCCAGCTTCTTGGCAACCTCCAGACGCAGTGCGCCCAGAACCGGCAGTGTCACCTTGTTCTTGTCTGCCACGATCAGGACAACGTCGCCCTTTTCGCAGCCCAGATGGCTGAGGATTTCATCCAGCTTGCCCTCCGGCAGGAACTTGGCGAAAGAGCAGTTGGGCTTCTCATCGTGCCAGCGGACAAAGGCAAGACCCTTTGCGCCAATGCCTTTTGCCTTTTCGGTGAGCTTGTCGATCTCCTTGCGGGTCAGGACAGATGCAGCGTTTTTCGCAACAATTGCACGGACACTTCCGCCAGCTTCCAGAGCGGAGCGGAATACCATGAAGTCCACGTCCTTCACGATGTCCGACAGATCCTGAAGCTCCATGCCGAAGCGGGTGTCCGGTTTGTCGGAACCGTAGCGCTCCATGGCTTCCTTGTAGGTCATGCGGGGCAGCGGTGTAGGAATCTCCATGTCCAGCACCTTGCGGAACAGATACTGCACAAAGCCCTCTGTCATTTGCAGGATGTCCTCCACGTCAACGAAAGACATCTCCAGGTCAATCTGGGTGAATTCCGGCTGGCGGTCTGCACGCAAATCCTCGTCACGGAAGCAGCGGGCAATCTGGATGTACCGATCCATGCCGGCAACCATCAGCAGCTGCTTGTAGATCTGGGGGGACTGGGGCAGTGCGTAAAACTTGCCGTTGTGGACACGGGAGGGGATGAGATAGTCTCGTGCGCCCTCCGGCGTGGACTTCATCATCATAGGTGTTTCGATCTCGGTGAAGTGGTTGGCATAGAAGTACTCTCTGGCTGCCAGTGCGATCTTGTGGCGCATGAGCAGGTTGTGCTGGAGCGGTGCACGGCGCAGATCCAGATAGCGGTACTTCAGGCGAAGCTCCTCGTTGGTCTTGGTTTCGTCAGTGATGGCGAACGGCGGTGTCTGTGCCTTGGAGAGCACACGCAGATCCTCCACCAGTATTTCCAGCTCACCGGTTTTCAGATCCGGATTCACGCTGGAACGCTTTGCAACTGTGCCCTTTGCCAGCAGCACATACTCGCTGTGGCAGGAGGCAGCCTTTTCGAAAATTGCCCGGTCGGTCTGGTCGTTGAATGCCAGCTGTACGATACCGGTGATATCACGCAGGTCGATGAAGATCAGGTTTCCCAGATTCCGCACTTTCTGTGCAAATCCGCCGACAACCACCGTTTCTCCCATTTTTCCGCAGGTCTCTGTGCAGTAGCAGGTACGGCGCAGTTCATTCATTTGATCCATGCGTTCCACACTCCTTTTCAAAATCATTTACGACATCGTGAAACATGTACTGAATGGCGATATCGTCAAACTTTTCCTCAAATTTCTCGCCCAGAGAAACGGGAAACTGCTCTTTGGTCTTCATGTTTTTCAGGTTTGCCTGCTGGGACTGCAATTCATTTTCGCCCAGCACCAGAACAAAGGTAGCCCCGATCTTGTCGGCGTACTTCATCTGTGCTTTCAGTTTGCGCTGCATCAGGTCGTATTCCACCTGATAGCCGGAAGTACGCAGCGAGCTTGCGATCTGCATTGCCGTGGGAATGGCCGCCTCGTCCATGGGCGCAATGTAGAGGTCGCACTGGTGCGGCGGCTGGAACTCGCAACCCTGGCTCTCCATGGTCAAAATCAGACGCTCCAGCCCCATGGCAAAGCCCATGGCCGGTGTGGGCTTGCCGCCCATCTGCTCGATCAGACCGTCATAGCGTCCGCCGCCGCAGACCGTGCCCTGTGCACCGATGTCTGTGGTGATAAACTCAAAGACCGTCTTGGTATAGTAATCCAAACCGCGAACGATTTTCGGATTGATGGTGTATTCGATGTTCTGCGCTTTCAGGTATTCCTGCAGCTTTTCAAAGTGCGTGCGGCACTCATCGCAGAGATAGTCCAGAATGATGGGCGCATCCTTGGCAATGCCGGAGCAGATCTCGCTCTTGCAGTCCAGAATACGCATGGGGTTCTTTTCCAGACGGGTCTGGCAGGTTTCGCACAGCTCGTCTCTGTGCGGCTGGAAATATGCCCGCAGCGCCTTGTGGTATTCTGCACGGCAAGTAGGACAGCCGATGGAGTTGATGTTCAGGGCAATGTTTTTCAGACCGGCACGATCCAGAATTGCCTTGGCAAGGGCGATGATCTCCGCATCCGATGCAGGGCCGGCGCTGCCAGCCATTTCCACGCCAAACTGGTGAAATTCCCGCAGTCTGCCTGCCTGCGGTCTTTCGTGGCGGAAGCAGGAGAGGATATAGAAGATTTTCTGCGGCAGCGCATCGTTGAGCAGACCGTTTTGTAGCATGGAACGGATGGAACCGGAAGTTCCCTCCGGACGCAGCGTGAATTCTGTTTCCTTGGCCTTGACGGTGTACATTTCCTTCTGTACCACGTCAGTGGTTTCTCCCACGGAGCGCAGGAACAGATCGGTACTCTCAAATGTCGGAATCCGCATTTCGTGGAAACCAAAGCTCTCCGCAGTCTCTCGTGCCATACGTTCTACCGTGTGCCACTTGTAGATCTGCTTGGGGGTGATGTCCTCGGTTCCCTGTGGGCGTGTGATTTTGATAGCCATATTGTTAAAAAACCTCCTATGCTTGCCATATGCAAAAAATTGCCCCTCCGAAAAGGGGTCAACTTATGAGTCATTGTGCGGAAATTGGCAGATGCCGCATTGCTGGAAAAGGCGGTTAGATGGACGGATTGCCGATCTCACGCCAATCCAGATCGCCGCGCTCCAGCGCCATGATCAGGGCTTCTGCGGTGGCGATGTTGGTTGCGACCGGAACGTTGTGAACATCGCACAGGCGGAGCAGGTTCATTTCATTGGGCTCCGAAGCCTTGCGATTGATGGGGTCACGGAAGAACAGCAGCACGTCGATCTCGTTGCAGGAGATGCGGGCAGCAATCTGCTGGTCGCCGCCCTGCGAACCGCTGAGATACCGCTGAATCCGCAGACCCGTTGCCTCTGCCACCTGCTTTCCGGTTGTTCCGGTGGCACACAGCGTGTGCCGGGAGAGAATGCCGCAGTAAGCAATACAGAACTGAATCATAAGTTCTTTCTTTGCATCATGTGCAATCAGTGCAATTGTCATTTGGGAAACCAATCCTTTCTATTTTTCATCAATTTCTACAAAAATGAAATTATTTTTTGTAATAAAGTTATTTTTATTATGATTTTGATACGAATGTCTTTGATATTATTATACCACAAAACTGGGATTTGTCAAAGTTTTTATCCGCAAGAGCGATAAAATTGTGAAATGTATGGTGGTTTCCATAGTCCTGTTTATCTATTTTGACGAAAAAACAGCCTTCCTTTCAAATTTGTTGTGCGTTTACGAGTGCTGACTCGCTGTTGTGACTGTCGTGGTGGATGCGGAAGAAGCTGCTGTTGTGGTTGCAGTTGTTGTAACGAAGTTGTCGATGGTGACATTTTCGCCCTTGACGCACTGCTGATACGCCTGAATGATGGAGCGGATCATGTACTTGGAGTACTCGCCGCCCTCGATAACGCCGGCGAAAGCGATTTCCGGATTTTCTGCCGGTGCATAGCCGATGAAGAAGGAGTCCTGTACTCTGCCGTCCACCTGCGGGGTACCGGTTTTGATCGCCACGTCAAATCCCAGATTTTGCAGAGAGTATTGCGTGGGAAAGTTGTTGGTGGATGCGGCGATCATACCGCTTTCCACATACTGAAAGACTTCGTCTGAGGTGGGTTTGATCTCGCCGGCAACCACAGGGTCGATCTCCTCGACGCAGTTCTCGTGGTTGTAGTCCCAGATGCTGTCCACCAGATGTGGCTGATAGCGCACGCCGTTGTTGGCGATGGTACAGGCGACATTTGCCATTTGCAGCGGTGTAACTGCCCATTCACCCTGACCGATGGCGCTCTGGAGCACCTGACCGACTGTCCAATCCTCTCCCATTTCTGCGAAAGTTTCCTGATCGGAGAGATGACCGGCAGCGTCACCGGTTTCCAGACCAGTTGCCTGTCCCAATCCAAACAGACGGGCGTATTTGGTGATGCCGTCGATGGTGAGCTTTTCCGAGAGCTTATAGAAGAAGATGTTGCAGGAAACCTGAAGCGCACGGGTGAGGGCGATGTCACCGTGGTAGCCTGTACAGCTGTAGGTGTGGTCGTGGAATTCGTAGGTCTGGCCGCAGTAATAGGTGGAATTTCCGTTGATGATGCCCTCGTTCATGCCGGCAGTGGCGGTAATGGTTTTAAAGGTGGAACCGGGGCGGTACAGTCCGTAGGCTGCACGGTCAAACAGAGGGGAGTTCTTGGCGTTGAGGATTTCCTCGTAATTGGTCTTGTACTCGCCCAGATCGTAGGTGGGCGCTGTTGCCATGCCGAGAACACCGCCGTCCTTGGCATCCAGCACTACCAGCGCACCGCAGGAAACCTCGCCCAGACTTTCGGTGCGGTCGTCCCGCAGGCTGTCAAAATTGCCGATGAAGCTGTCCAGAATTTCCTGCAGCTTTCCCTGAAACTTGCTGTTGACGGTGAGCTGCACGGTGTGACCGGACTGCACCGGCTTGGTGATATCCGAGGAAACCACCTTGCCGTTTTCCACGGTGATGGTTTTAATGCCGTCTGTGCCGCGCAGTTCGCTCTCCATGGCCTGTTCGATGCCGCTCTTTCCCACCACGTCGTCCAGATTGTAACCCTTGGATTTCAGTTCCTCATATTCCGTAGCGTAAATCGGACCGACTGTGCCGATCTCGTGGGGTACCACATTGCCCTGTGCCACAGAGCGGACGGCTTCCTCGGTGATGTCCATGCCGCTGAGGGTGATGCCACGTTCTTTCAGCTCTGTGACGGTTTCCAGCGGCACATCCTCCGCCAGCAGAAACCGGTTGCTCAGGGAGAAGCTGCGCAGCTGCATTTCGTAGCGGATGCCAGCCAGAATGCGCTGTTCTTCCTGCGAATAGCTGTCGGAAATGTCATAGTCAGCGACCAGCTTGTCCATGCAGTTTTCTGCTGTGGCGTAGACATTGAGCTTGAGGTTCTCTTTCAGTTCAGCCACGGCATCATCGTCGCCTGTGAACGTATACGGCTTCGTCTGCGAGATGGGCAGGGAAGAACTCCACTGTACCTGATGCTTTTGCAGAATGTCGGCAATGGAGAGCAGAATCTGATTGCCCTTGGCGTTGTCCTCCGGAAAAGTATCCGGCTCGATGATGACATCATAGCCCACCTTGTTTTCAATGATGGGGGTTCCCTCGGAATCCACGATCTCACCGCGTGTCGCCTGAATGGTCTGGGTGTATTTTTGCGTGGTTACGTGCTGAATGGAATACCGTTCACTTTCCACCACCTGAATTTTCATCAATCTCCAAGCGCAAAGGCAGCAGGATGCCAGCACCAAAAGACTGGCAAGAGAGAGCTTGACATAACTCGATGCAGTGTGTTTCATGTGACTTCCTTTCTGGGGGATTACTCCTCGGATTCCTCAAGGGTGCGAATGGTTTTCTCAATGGTGCGCCGCTGCTGCGGAAGCAGGAAGCGGTGGATGCAGTGGAAAACGGGGTAGATAACAATGGTGCTGATGCAGGTGTACAGCAGGCAGGGCAGCATGTAGTGCGTATAGATCATTGCCATATGGTCATAGCCCCACATGGCATACCGAAAGACGAAGTCCGCACCAGTCACCAAAAATGTCACAACAGCGGTGAACAGCAACATGTTGAAATAGCGCCGCTGCATGAGCCGGTCGTAGAGCAGTGCAGTCAGCATGCACAGGAGAAACAGCAGAATTGCGTGATATCCCGGCAGCGAACCAGTGGTGACATCCATGCAAAAACCGCACACGATTCCCACGCCGCCTGCTACTGCCTCCTTGGAAACGGAGGAGATACACAGGGCGATGGGGATCATCAGCAGCGGTTTGGTGTAATCGCCGGAGGTAGAAAAGATAAATGCCAGCAGAATCAGCAGTCCATAGAGAATCCAGCGAAAGACATTGCGCAGGCGCATGTTTTTGGGATGCCGGTTTTCCCGGAATGGGGTAAACTTAGTTCTCCGCATCCTTCTGCTCCTTTCCGGCAAAATCTGTGATAACAATAACGTTGGTCAGACTCGCCAGATCAACGGACGGCTTCAAAATGGCGCAATAGCTCAGCCCGCTGTCCATCGGCTCAATGGACTGCACCGAACCGATGAGATAGCCCTGCGGGAAGATTCCCACGGAATTGGAAGTGACGATGAGGTCGCCCTCTTTCAGCGTGGTCTCCTTTTCCAGATAGATCATGCGGCACTGGTAATCTGCGGTCAGTGTGACATCTCCTTCTACAATGCCGGATTCTTTTTTTTCAGAGGATTCCGCACCGATGGAGAGATTGGGGGAGCAGATGGTTTCCACGGTGGAATAGTGCTGGGAAACCTCGGAAATAATTCCTACAAGCCCCTCTGATGTCACCACCGGATCGTAAACGGAAATGCCGTCCTCGCTGCCCTGATCGATGTAAAAGGCGTGGAACGGGTCGTTCTCCACATAGCCAATAATAGCACAGGGATCGGAGAGCACATAGTCTTCATGGTCTTTCTTGACGCCCATGAAGCCCTTGAGATCTTCCAGCTCCTCCTGCGTCTTGTGGTAGTCCACCAGCTGGTTTTCCAGCTCTGCCACACGCTGCTGCAGTTCCTGGTTTTCCGTCTGATAGGACTTTGATTTTGCAAAGACATCGAGGGTACGCTCTACCGTCTGGGAAATCTGATTGGACACCGCACGAACCGGCTTGAGAACCGTTCCCACGAATCCGGTTGTCGGCAGTGTGTGTCCGTCCTGCGTCACGGCATAGAGCATCACGCCGATGAGCAGCGCAACAACGCAGAGAATGATCCGGAATTTTTTGCTTTTGAAAAAGCTGCCCATGTGGTTTTGCCTCCTGTTTTCGTGTTATGCAAAGCGGGATTCATCCATCAGCGTATCCCGGTATTTGTCCATGTTTTCCAGAATCTTTCCCGTGCCCTCGACCACGCAGTCCAGCGGATACTCCGCAATGAAGACCGGCATGCCGGTTTCCTTGTGAATCAGCTGATCCAGTCCACGCAGCAGCGCACCGCCGCCGGTAAGAGTGATGCCGTGGTCAATGATGTCGGCAGCCAGCTCTGGCGGCGTCTGTTCCAGCGTCCAGCGCACCGCATCCACAATGCGTGACAGCGGTTCCGCCAGCGCTTCCCGCACCTCGTCGGAGGTGATGTTGACATTTTCGGGGAGTCCGCTCATGAGGTTGCGTCCCTTGATCTGCATGGTTTCGTTGCGGTCGATGGGGTAGGCGGTGCCAATCTGAATCTTGATGCTCTCCGCTGTGCGTTCGCCGATGAGCAGGTTATAGCGCTTTTTAATGTAGTTGATGATGGCTGCATCGCACGCATCGCCGGCGCAGCGCACACTCTTCGAAACCACAATGCCTCCCAGGGAGATCACTGCGACCTCGCTTGTGCCGCCGCCGATATCCACTACCATGCAGCCGGTCGGCTCTGTGGTGGGCAGACCGGCACCGATGGCAGCTGCCATTGGCTCTTCCACAATGAGCACCGGACGTGCGCCGGCGTGGTCTGCGGCATCCTGTACGGCACGCCGTTCCACGGCGGTGACGCCGGACGGAATGCAGATGATGACACGTGCACGGGCGAACATTTTGCCGTGCATGGCCTTGCGGATGAACTCCTGCAATAAAATGGTGGTTGTCTCAAAATCTGCAATGACGCCGTCTTTCAGCGGACGGACTGCCACGATGGAGCCGGGGGTGCGTCCGATGACATCTTTTGCTTCTTTTCCCACATATTTGGCACGATCCGTGTGGGTGTTAACCGCCACGACCGACGGTTCCCGGATGATAATTCCCTTTCCTCGTACATACACGAGAGTATTTGCGGTGCCAAGATCAATACCAATATCTTTTGTAAACATGTTGTGTGCTCCCTTTTGCTGCGAAAAATACCGGTATGTATTCATGATGTACCGGAATGCGGTGCCGAAAAAGGCTGCGAAAGCCTGTGTGCTCAAAATATGGACAGCTTTCTGAAAAACAGCCGGATTTGTATGACGCTCTCTTTATTATACCACCAATCGGATGGTAAGACAATCATTTTTTCGGGAAATTTCTGTAGTTTTCAAATTCTCCGTTTTTGTAAAAATCAAATGAAAAAGGAGCAAATCTTTACAGCACATTATACAATTTGTGTGCGCAGGTACGATGTTATTTCTTGTCCTTGAAGATCAGCTTCTGGATTTTCGGGGCGGTAAAGATCGCAACGATGACCAGGATCACCTGTGCAATATTGAACTTGGATTGCAGCCCGAAGGTGAGATCCAGAACGTACAGATTCCAGTGATGTTCCTTGATGTTCAGCGGCGGCATATAGTCCAGCCAGCTCAGCGGTTCAATGTTGGCGCACACGTTGCCGAGGATTCCCCCCAGCAGCAGCGCAACGACCAGCACGAGAATATAGACGAAAACTTTTTTCATGAGAGTTGCAGTTCAGCTCCTTTACTTTGTATGTGACAGCGGTTCGGAAATGCCGCTTGCGCCGAATCCGTTGCTGCCCCGCTCGGTTTCGTCCAGCGATTCCACTTCCTGACACGTGGGAAACAGCACGGGAACCACCACCAGCTGCGCAATGCGCATGCCGTTTTGGACGGTGAAATCCTCCTTGCCCAGATTGATCAGCGGAACCAGCAGTTCCCCACGGTAATCGCTGTCCACAACGCCAACGGCATTTGCCAGCGAGATGCCAAACTTGGAAGCCAGTCCGGAGCGTGGGAAGATGCAGAGCATCACGTCTTTGCGGGAGGGTGCGGCTGCAATGCCTGTGGGAATCTTGCGGATCTCGCCGGGCTGTAAAACCACATCCTGTTCCAGATAGGCGTGCAGGTCATAGCCGGCGCTCTGTGCTGTTGCACGAACGGGCAGCTGTGCATCGGGGTGCAGTTTTTGAATGGATAGATACATAAGGGGATACCTCCTGTGTTATTCGACACCACGGAAATAGAGTCCACGAGTGACGGGAAATGGGGCAGCGGACGATTGCCGGAATGCCTCCAGAATGGCAAAGGGATTTTCCGCACATGTGCAGTCCAGCAGCCAGAAAGCAGCGTGCTCCAGCGCCTCCGGCTTGTCTGCCATCCATGTGGGGACGGCATTGTACATGGTGACAACACCGTGGCACTTGTCACAGCCCACGGGAAATTTTCTGCCGGTTCGGTCGGTGAGCGTGCCGGTGCAGTTTTTGCAGCCGACTTCGTTTTGGATGGGACAGTTCCGCATGGTCATCACCGGAAGATTGCCGTAGGCGTACAGCCCGAAGGGCAGCCCGTGGCAGTGCCGGATCTGTGCGGCAGTCAGTTCCGGCGAGAGCATGGTGTCCGCCAGCTTTTGCTGACGGAGGAACGTCAGGCAGCGGCAGTTTGCCGCATTGAGTCCCAGCCCGCCGTGCAGAGTCATGCCGAGCGTTTCGCCCAGCAGGAGATGCGCTACGTTTTCACAGACGAGATGCCGGAAGCCGTGCTGCACCGCCTGTTCCAGCTGCTCTGCCAGCTTGTCCTCCGAGGGGCAGTAGCGGGGGAGTGTGAGATAGACACGCTCCTTTGACGGCAAATCCCAGTGCTCCGGCAGCGCCGTCAGCGGCAGCAATACCGCTTCCACGTCCTCGCAGGCGAGAAGCTTGGCTGCCTTTTCGGCGTGAGCCACCTGTACCCGAAAGAGCGGATGTGCCGGTGCAGTTTCCTGTGCCGGTGCAGGTTTCGATGCCGGACGCAGCGCATAGACCGGCGTGTTTTTCTGGATGCGTCGGCGGTTCATCGCCTCGGCACCGCTACGGCGCACGGCATTCCACGCAGAAGCCGGCAGCATGGAAATACCGTCGCAATCTGCGGTCAGTGCTTTCAGCGTGTAGATCGTACCGCCCAGCTTCTCCAGCTGCCGCTGCAGCTGCGCACTGTCGGTGGGACGTGTGCGAGCTGGCTGCGGACAATCGCCGGTGACTTCCGCCTGATTTCCATCGGGATCGGAGAGCCGCAGGCGAACGGGACATCCCTCCTGCACAGTGACGTGCATGGTCAGAGGCACACGTCCCGTGGGCTTTTGGTAGAGCTTTTCCAGTGCGGGGAGTACCTTTTGCATTTGCAGGACATCTTCCTTTTGCCGTGTCCCGAACATGTTCCGGCGCTTTCCGGTGTAGTAGCCGTCCGTGAATCCGCTTCTGGAAAAGGCGGCACGGAGTGTCTCCAGATCCGGTTCCACCCCATCTCGTGCCTGTACCAGTGCAGTGACAGCAGCGGCGACATACTCCGGACGTTTCCGGCGTCCCTCGATTTTCAGGGATGCCACGCCATCCGCCATCAGCTGCTGCATGTAGGGGACGAGGCAGAGGTCTTTCAGGGAGAGGGCACAGACACCTGCTTTTCCCGTCGCCGAAAATGGCAGACGGCACGCCTGGGCACAGCGTCCCCGGTTGGCGCTGCGGGAACCGATCATCGCCGAAAGACTGCACTGTCCGGATACGCTCATGCAGAGGGCACCGTGAACGAAATGTTCGATTTCAATGCCGCACTGACATAGCGGTGCAAGTTCTTTTCGTGACATCTCACGGGACACCACGACACGGGAGAAGCCCTGCCGTTTTGCCCATTCCACGCCGGCTTTGGTGTGGATGGTCATCTGTGTGGAGGCGTGGACGGGAACATCCGGTGCGATTTCCTGAATCAGCGCCAGTACGCCCAGATCCTGCACTAGGAATGCGTCAATGCCGCAGCCGGCTGCCTCCCGAATCCATGCGTCCAGTGCATCAAATTCCCGATCAAACACCAGCGTGTTGACTGTCAGATAGAGTTTTGCGCCGTAGAGATGGCACAAGTCCGCAGCTTCTTTCAGTGCAGCACCGTCAAAATTCTCCGCACTCTGGCGGGCAGAAAACTGCTTTCCGCCCACATAGACAGCGTCCGCACCGCAGCGAAGTGCCGCAAGGAGTGCCTCCGGAGAGCCGGCCGGCGCTAAAATTTCCGGCATGCTCATTTGGGCGATTTCAGAGAAGCTTCCCGCAGCTCCTGTTCCAGTGCGGCAACCCGGGAGCGTAGCGCCTCAACTTGCTGAATAGCAGCGTCCCGTTCCAGACGAGTCTTTCCGGCTTCGTCTACATATTCTTTCGACTGATCTCGCAGAGCGTCCAGCTTGGCGTTTGCCTTGTTCAGGTCATCCAGCGCAGACAGACCAACCATGATGGCAGCGGTAAAAGGGGAGGCGCTGCTGTTGGAATCGGTGATCTCCGAGATACGAGATTCCAGCGTCCGTGCCAGCCCAAAGACATAGTTTGCGGATTCTGAGGTCTGGAGCGTGAAGTCCTTTCCGCAGATCACCACTTTTACTTTATTTGACATAGAGGCATGATCCTTTCTATGAAGCAGATTCTGAGAACCGGTTTTGCATGAAACGGCAAAACAGATGCTCACACAACATTATACAATATTTTTCGGCCCTTGAAAAGAGAATATCTGCAAATTTTTACGGTTATTTCGCAGCCTGCCGCCGCTCCAGCTCCTTCAGAATCATCTTGTTGACTTTGTTGATATCGCCGCAGCCCAGGGTAATGACCAGATCGCCGGGCTGTGCATGGTCGCAGATATATTCCGTCACCTGTGCAAAGTTGGCGTACTTCCGCTCGTCGGTAGTCTCCGGATTGCGCTCATCCTGCGGGAACCAAACGGCATCCGGAATCTTTTCGCCCAGCTGGCGGGTGAAGATGTTGTAGGTGTTCTTCTCCCGGGAGCCCATGATGTCCGTCAGCACAGCGTGATCCGGAATGGAGAGCGCCTCTGCAAATTCGTCCAGCAGCATTGCCGTCCGAGAGAAGGTGAAGGGCTGGAACACTGCCCAGACCTGACGGAACGGCATTGCCATTGCCGCTTTCAGGGTGGCGGTCAGTTCTGTGGGATGGTGCGCATAGTCGTCCACCAGCGTGATGCCGTTGACCTCGCCCTTTTTCTCAAAGCGTCTGCCGGCGCCACGGAAAGCGGCAAGTCCCTTTGCTACGTCTTCGAAAGACACGCCCACATACATGGCAGCAGCAGCGGCTGCGGTAGCGTTCAGGACGTTGTGTTCGCCGGCAACGTGCAGGACAATCTCACCCAGCGATGCGCCGTGGTGCATCAGCTGGAAGTGGGTTTCCAGACCGGAGACATGGCGGATATCCATGGGGTAGTAGTCGCAGTCGGCGGTTTTGCCGAACGTGATGCGCTCCTTGCCCTCGATGCCCTCCATTGCCTTGCAGGTGTTGGCATCGCTGCCGTTGTAGATGACGGCTTTCGAGGTGAGCTGCGCAAACTTGTGGAACGATTTGATGATGTTCTCCACCGTGCCGAAGTAGTCCAGATGGTCGGCGTCGATGTTCAGCAGAACAGCGATGTCCGGATAGAGCTTCAGGAACGTGTCCACGAATTCGCATGCCTCGCAGGTCATGATGTCGCTGGAACCGCTTCTGCCGCTGCCGTGGATGCAGGGCAGCTTTCCGCCAATGAATGCGGAGAGGTCCACGCCGGCGGTGAACAGAATCTGCGTCACCATAGAGGTCGTGGTAGTCTTGCCATGGGTGCCGGCAACACAAATGGCGTTGTCGTACCAGCTGGTCACGATGCCCAGCAGCTCGCTGCGCTCCAGAACCGGAACGCCGCTTGCCTTGGCGGCGATGAGTTCCGGATTGTCCGCCATGATGGCTGCGGTGTGCACGATCAGGTCAGCGCCCTCGATGTTTTCCGCACGCTGTCCCAGCTGTACCGGAATACCCATGTCTCGAACCGCCTGAAGCGTCTCGGTTTCGTTGTTGTCAGAGCCGGTGAGGTAAAATCCACGTGCGTGGAGGATCTGTGCCAGCGGATACATGCCGCTGCCGCCAATCCCGATGAAATGAATATGCTTTTTACCGTTTAGGATGTCTTTGTTCAAAAAAATCACCTTTTTCCTTATCACAAATTTAAATTATATCGTGTATACTAGATGATAACGTAAGTTCACGCCAAATCTGCTGAAGAAGCGAAAGTTTTCGGCGAAATACTTACGAAATCAAAGAGTCGGCAGAAATGAAGTTCCGCATCGGCGGGACGCAGCATTCAGGTGGACAGCAAGGAAATCAGATGTGCTGCAAACGAGGAGGTCATCTTATGGAAATCACAGATATCAAGATCAGACGGATCATCACAGAGGGACGGCTGCGTGCCGTTGTCTCTGTCACCATCGACGACATGCTGGCAGTCCATGACATCAAGGTAGTTCAGGGCGACGAGCGCTTGTTTGTTGCCATGCCCAGTCGGAAGGATGAGAACGGTGTATTCCGGGACATTGTACATCCGATTTCCTCAGAGGCCCGCAAGATGATGGAGGAGCAGATTCTGGAAACCTACCACCGTCACCTGGCACTGATGGAGGCCGAGGCACAGGAGGAAGCCATGCAGGAATCAGCATTCTGAAAACTTTTCCAAGATCCAGAAAATATTTTCGGCAGACCGCCTTTTGGGCGGTCTTTTTTTGTGCTCTTACGAGTTTTTCCGCTGCTGCAACAGGAAGTATGTTTTGAGCAGGGCAATCTGCGTCTTGGCATCCGGAATCTGATCTTCCATGACCATCTGCACCGCCTCCTCCAGCGGAAGCTCTGTCACATCCAGAAACTCGCCCTCGTCCAGATTCTGTGCGGTGGGGCGGGAGAGTTTTTCCGCCAGATACATATGGATGACCTCTGTATCATATGCGGGAGTGGGGAAGAGCTTTCCCAAATAGGTGTAGCGCTCGCAGGTGCGTCCTGCCTCTTCCGAGAGCTCCCGTCTGCCGCACTCCGCCGGATCTTCTCCCGGCTCGATCTTTCCGGCGGGCACTTCCAGCGTCACCTGCTGCATGGGATAGCGAAACTGCTGAACCATGAGCACTGTACCCTTGTCCGTCAGCGGGACAACACAGACACCGCCGGAGTGGTGCACCACGTCCCGCTGAACCAGCTTGCCGTCCTCCAGTTCCGCCTGATCCCTGGTGACATAGAACACCTTTCCCTGATAGGTCTTTTCACTGCGTTTGGTTTCTTCCTGTAAATGCATGAAACTCACACTCCTTGTTCTTCACTTTCAGTTGTATCAATAGGTTGCGGTTCTCCTGTTTTTGCGGTATTGTCTGCGGCAGATACCAGCTGTGTGCGTTCCTCTGCCGGTGTGCGCCGGACAAATTTCCGGCAGAGCAGCAGATAGATCACAAGGCAGATCACACCGCCCAGCGAAATCCACAGACCGGCACGCAGTCCGGGTGTTTCATAGGTGAATACGATGTCGCTTTCGCCGGCTTCCACAGGAACCGCCATGAATCCCGTGTCCACCTTTTCCACAGGAACTTCCTCGCCGTTGACCGTGGCAGACCAGCCGTCCTCGTAGGGCACGCTGAAGAATACCAGATTCGGCTTTTCCGTGGTAATGGATGCCTGAAATCCGTAGGAATCATAGGTGAACGTATCGCAGGCAGAGGCAGCACGTTCGCTGCACTCGGTCAGGTACTCGTCCTCTGTCATGCGGAGATCCTGCGAGGTGATCGGTTTCATCCAGTCCCCGTATTTCTCCACCTGTTCGTCGGAGAGCACCAGCGCACGAATCAGAAGCGGGCAGCGCTGGCTCTCGGAAGTGGCATCCCACACATCCTCGGAGATATACTGATCGAACGTAAAGCCCATGGGAATATAGGCGGTATTCCGGAAGCGTCGGAATCCGTTTTCCGTTTCCTCGTAAACAAAGCCGGGCAGATCCAGTTCCGGTGTTTCGGTGATGGCGTTGCTCACGTCCACCTGATCAAAGTAGTACTTGACGGAGAACAGTCCACGCAGGGCGTAGTAGGAGAGATCCGGACGGGAGGCAACGTCCCGTGTGACGCCGATGCTCTCATAGAAATCCATGATGGATACCGGCACAACACTCTGGAATGCACGCATGCAGGGGAGCTTCCAGAGCATGGGGTAGTTGTCGCAGTTCTCGGAGATGTCTGTCCGGAAAAAGTCGTCCTCGGAAACCGAGATGGAGATGTCGTTCTCCGGGTCAATTGCCTCGTCCACATACTGTCTGGCACGCTGGGGTGTGAATGCGCCGAAGTATACTACAACCATGGTACAGATCAGGCAGGCGCAAGTGGTGGTGAGGACGGTGAGTTTCCAGAAAGGCTTTCCGGCGTTTCTGCGGCGAATGAGCAGGGCAGCCAGCACCAGAAATGCTGCGCAGACCGCCAGTACCAGATAGAAGTGCTCCGGATAATTGGGAAAGGAGAACCAGACGACGTTTCCCTCTTCGTCTTTCTTGGGCAGCAGGGAGATCGCTGCAAACGCTGCCATGAAAATGGCACAGATACGGAAGCCGTACCGCCACTGGATTTCCTTTTGATCCAGCGCATAGGCGGTCATCATGGCGAGAATCAGCACGGGCATATAGAACCAACGTGCATAATAGGAACCGTTTAGCGCATAGAATGCACTGTTGAGAATGGGAACGCAGGCGCATACGGCGCAAATGATGGTCAGACGCTTTGCCCAGTGGCCATCCCGCTGTTTCAGGAAAGAGAGGGCGCCAGCCATGGAAAACATAGGGAGATAGCCGCCGATGGAAGCCCATTTTGCCGCATTGGAGGAGAACAGGTTCGGTCTTGCCGGAACGTCCGGAATCAGGAACAGACTCAGGAGAATGCGCCAGATTCTGGTGCGGTCGCTGTATGCCATCATGTCCATGCCATAGAGGTGTTCGGAAACCCGATCGTTGGCAAAGACGGCGAGGGCTGCCGGAAGCAGAACGGCGCACGCAATGGCAACGCCGAGAATTGCTTCAAAGAGCAGGACGAAGAACTTTCGCAGGGAGGCATGGAAATCCCTGGAGAAGCAGCGCACAATGAAATAGAGCACCAGAAATACCACTTGTCCCGTGAAGAAGAAATAGTTGAGGGTGGCGAGCAGGGCAACTGCCAGCGCAAAAACGCCCCGCCGATTCCGGTTGACGCACTCCTCCATGGCGATGAGCAGCAGGGGGAAAAACGCCGTGACATCCTGAAAATGATTGAAAAACAGGTTGAACAGCTGGAAGCCGGAAAAGGCGTACAGCAGACCGCCCACAATGGCGGCGTTGGAATTCTGCACAAACCTGCGGATGTAGGCGTAAGCGGTCAGTGCAGCGACACCATGCTTGATGCAGAGCAGAATGGGGATGGAAAATGTCACCCAGCTTCGTGGCAGAATGGTGGTGATCCAGAAGAACGGGCTGCCGAACAGGTAGAAGGCATAGGAGCCGATGAAGTTGGCGCCCAGATCGGTGTACCAGTTCCAGCCGAAGCTACCGCTGCGCACGGCGTCGTTGGCAAGATTGTAGAACGGAATCTGCTGCGAATTGAAATCGCCGTAGTAGATGAAATAGCCGCCGTCTGCGATGATGACGGGCAGGAATACCAGCAGCAGCGTGCCGAATCCCAGAAGAAAGGTCAGCAGGTAGCGCCGCCGCTCGCTGTTCCAGGAATCGGGGCGAAGGGAAATGTGTTTCATGAATGGTGTGCTCCTTATTCGGTGTGTCTGCGGCAGGAAACTTCTGTCTGCCGCTGCATATACTGTAGTAGGCGGATTATTCCCAGAGGTGTCTGTGGAAGGATCGCCGGAAAAAGACGACATTGGTCATGACACCGCCGTCCACGATGTCCACGTAACCGTAGGAGGGGTCACGTCCGTCTCGTGGGCAGCTGGCGCTGCCGGGATTCATCACATAGACACCGTCGGTATAGGCGCACATGGAACAGTGAGTGTGTCCAAAGAGGGCGATGTCGCAGTGATTTTCTTTTGCCGTCTGCACCAGCTGTTCTGTGCCGTAGTACACGCCGTATTTATGACCGTGTGTGAAAAAGATCTTGTGCTGGAGCGATACACGCAGCGTTGCAAAAAGCGGTGTGCTGCTGCCGAAGTCGTTGTTGCCCCTGACACGGAGAAACCGTGATGCCAGTTCCGGCTTGTCTGCCAGCAGCGCACGGCACTCCTCTTCGCAGTCGCCGAGGTGAAGGATATAATCGGCGTTCTGATTTTCCTCTACAATGCGGGTGAGTGCACGGAGATCTCCGTGGGTATCAGATATCACAAGAATACGCATAAGTACCTCCTTGGTCGATGATTGGATCAACCTATATTATAGCACAATCGTAGCGGTAATACAATATCTTCCGTGGAATATTTTTTCAGCCGTTTCGAAGGTGCGCCGTATCTTTTCGCAGAAATGCGTTTGGATGCTGACAGAAATTCTCTCGTTTTTGCAGAGAATTTTTGATGCTGGAAAGGAGCAGAAGCATATGGATCGACAGAAATTAGACCCGAAACAGGTGGATCAGCTGCTGGCAGCAGCCGGAAAAAAGCTGGGCGTTCCGCCGGCGCAGCTGCGTCAGGAACTGGAGTCCGGTAAGTATGACAAGGTGCTGAAAAACATGAGTCCCAAGGATTCCGCCATGCTGCAAAAGGTGCTGAAGAATCCGGAGATGGTGGAGAAGCTGGTGAGTTCGCCGCAGGCACAGGCGCTGTATCAGAAGCTATCCGGAAAAAAATAGGCAGTAGAGCGGATGCGCACACGTTGGAGGAGGTGAGCGGCGGTGGACGATATGCTGGGGAAAATGGGCGAGCTTTTGTCCGACCCTGAGAGCTTGCAGCAGCTTCAGGAGCTGGCGCAGATGCTCCGGCAGCAGGAGGATGACAGCACGGAACAATCGTCCTCAGACACAGCCTCCGATGCGGCATCATCCGCAGAGGAATCGTCATCCGGCGGTTTTGATATGGGAATGCTTTTGAAGGTGCAGGAGCTGATGGGAGCGATGCACCGCAATGATGAGGATACGCAGCTGCTTATGGCACTTCGGCCGCATTTGAAAACAGACCGGCAGAAAAAGGTGGATCAGGCGGTCAAACTGCTGAAACTGTATGCAGTTTTCAGTGCGGTAAAGGAGAACGGACTGCTTCAGGATTTGCTCTAGGCGCAGGAGGTGAGGACAGATGGCACGGTATTCTCCGCAGGAACAGGACAACATGCGGCGGGAGGCTTCGAGGCGTGCACGGGAAATGCAGCAGCGTGCGCCGATTCTTCCCGGCGGGATGCGACAGGAACCCATGGGGGATATGCTGCCATCCTCTGCCGCTCCGGAACCGCCAGTAAAACCGCCGGCAGGAACACCGTTTTCCGGATTGGCGGAGCTGGTAAATCACGGGCCGGCTGAGCTGCTCTCACATCTGGACAGCGACCACATGTTGATTTTGGCGATGATGGTGATGATTTACAAAGATGGCGGAAATGAGAGCTGCGACAAAAAGCTGCTGATGGCGCTGGCGTACCTGCTGACGTAGGCAAGGAGGAGATGACAAGATGAATGATGTGATATTCTGGTCGGTCTGGGCGGGGCTTGCTCTGGTCATGATCCTGTATTATTTTCGGAGAAAGCACCCCATTCGCTCAATGCTGGCGGGAACGATTGGCGGACTTGCTGCGCTGTTTCTGGTGCACTACGGCGGGCATCTCTTCGGGTTTACGCCGGCGCTGAATGCGCTGCATCTGTTGCAGTCGGCGATCTTGGGAATCCCCGGTGTGATTCTTATGATTGCGCTGCACTTTGCAATCTGATACAAAAACGCCTGTTCCAGATCCGGAACAGGCGTTTTTGAACGTATACGAAAAGGGACACACTCCCAGCGGAACATGTCCCTCTTGTTTGACAATTGGACTTGTCAGAGAACTTACTTCAGTTCGATGGTAGCGCCAGCTTCTTCCAGCTTAGCCTTCAGAGCCTCAGCGTCAGCCTTCGGGCAAGCTTCCTTCAGGGTAGCCGGAGCAGACTCAACCAGAGTCTTAGCTTCCTTCAGACCCAGACCCAGAGCTTCCTTAGCAGCCTTGATAACAGCCATCTTAGCGTCACCGAAGGATGCCAGAACAACGTCGAACTCAGTCTTTTCAGCCTCAGCAGCGCCTGCGCCTGCACCAGCAGCCGGAGCAGCTGCAACAGCAGCGGTTACACCAAATTCTTCCTGGATTGCGTCAACCAGTTCAGCCAGTTCCAGAACGGACAGTTCCTTGATATCTTCAACGAACTTCAAAATCTTTTCAGATGCCATGATAATTAACTCCTTTATAATTCAATTTCAGTTGCAGCAGGGAACCACAGCCCTGCTAGGATTATGCAGCGGAATCTTCCGACTTGCTGTCCACCACTGCCTGCAGGGTTGCAGCCAGCTTCTGGATCGGACCCTGGAGAGAGCCGACCAGCTGTGCCAGCAGCACCTCCTTGGACGGGATCTTCGACAGCTTTTCTACGCCTGCTGCGTCATAAGCAACGCCCTCTACGTAACCTGCCTTCAGGTTGAAGAAGTCGTCCTTGTCTTCAGCAAACTTGCCCAGAATACGAGCCGGAGCAGTCTGATCGTCGTTGGACAGAGCAACTGCAGTTGCGCCGTGCAGCACGTCGTCAAATGCATCGATGCCCATGTTCTTGAATGCAAAACGCAGCAGAGAATTCTTTTCTACCATGTAGGTAACGCCAGCTTCCCGCATTTCACGGCGCAGCTTGGTGTCATCTTCTACAGAGATGCCCTGATAATCTACCAGAACGAAAGAAACGCTCTTCTGGAGCTGTTCGGTCAGAACAGCTACCTTTGCCTTCTTGCCTTCCAAAATCTTTTCACTTGCCATAAGATTTCACCTCCGATAAAAAGTTCATCGTATTGGGGAAACCGCCACAGGGGAGGCCTCTCTGGAAATCGCAATAAAAAACACGATCCGCTAGGAATCGTGCGCTGTGTATCACAGAAAAATCATTGCACATTCCTCGGTTGGATTTACGGCATATGCCACCAACTGTCTTTAGAATACGATGTTGCATAGCAACGTATTTTAGTATAGCACAGCATTCTGGCATTGTCAAGCTTTCTCGCAAAAAAACATGTAAATTATTTTTGAACGCAAGAATCCCCCTGCCTCGGCAGGGGGATTCGCATGGGAAAATTCACATGGTGGAAAACGTTAGTCGAAATACAATGTGACAGACTTCAGATCAACTTCGCCCCAGTAACGGTACAGGGTGAGGCAATCCTGCGGATTTTTCACATCAAAGGTGATGGTGTTGTCGGACTTCATGTCGTTGGAGTGATAGGACTTCTGCTCTGCCCAGTTTCCAAGTACCAGTGCGCCGTTGAATCCATAGCCCACATTGTCGCCAAAAGTCACCTGAATCTTAGTGATGCTCTTGTAATCGTACTTTTTCAGAGAATAGGACTTTCCGAAAGAAACATCTGTCAGAACTGCGGTCTTGCTGCTCTCCGAAGAGGTGGTGGCTTTGGTTGTCGTAGTGGTTGCCTTTGTGGTTGTCGTAGTAGCCTTGGTAGTTGTGGTAGTCGGTTTTGTCGTTGTTGTAGTCGTAGTAGCCTTGGTAGTTGTGGTGGTCGGTTTTGTCGTTGTTGTGGTAGTCGTAGCCTTGGTAGTGGTGGTAGTCGGTTTTGTCGTTGTTGTGGTTGTGGTAGCCTTGGTAGTTGTAGTAGTCGGTTTTGTGGTTGTTGTGGTCGTAGTAGCCTTGGTGGTGGCAGTAGTTACCGCACTGCTGCCACAGTGGAGGATGACAGAATCCAGATCGGTATCGCCGTACCACTTATAGAGTATCATGGAGTTGTAGAACTTATCCAGATCAACGGTCAGTGTATTTCCCGCCAAATCATTCGTAGTATAGTTCTTGGAGAGATTCCAGTTGCCGAAGGAGGCACAGCCGTTCATTCCGTACTGCGGAACATTTTTGAAGACGAAAGAAACGGAGGAGATTCCCGCATTCTGATAGGGTGTCAGATCGTAAGTTTCGCCGATCTTCACATCGGTCAGAACGATATCACTGCCATCCGAAGCAGCGGTGGTCTTGGTGGTTGCCTTTGTGGTGGTAGTTGCGGCAGTTGTCGCAGAAGTGGTAGTTTCTGTGGGCTTTGCCGTCGTTGCCTGTGTGGTTGCAGCAGAAGTTGCTTTCGTCGTAGCCTTTGTGGTAGTTGTTGTGGAAGCAGTTGTCTGCTGTGTGGTCGTTGTCGTAACAGGCTTCGGATCGGTGTTGCCGTTGAGATAGGTGGAATTCAGCAGGTTTGCCCAATAGTTGCCCATCTTTTCGTAGCCGGTTTCGTTGGGGTGCACACCGTCATGCATATCGGTGGTTTCATCGATGACGCTGTGAATGTCGGCGAAAGAAATCTTTGCGCCCTCAGCCTGTTTCTTGGCAACCAGCGTCTGAATGGAGGCATTGTAGGAATCGATGCAGCCCTGAACCTTTGCGGTAAATGCCGCCGGATCGTTGGGGTAGTACATGCCGTATGCCCACAGCCAATCGTAGCGCTCTGCGATGTTGATGTTCGGGATGGTGGAAACGTACAGCATATCATTCTCGCCGTCCATATCTGCCAGAATGGTATCCACCAGATTTTCCAGACGATCGGTGATTCCGTCGTTATAGTTGCTCAGAATGTCGTTGGTGCCGATCTGGAGCAGTACCACATCCGGATCATAGGTTTCGATCATGTTGCCGTTGCCGTAGTTGCTGTTAATGGTTTCCAGAATGCCCTGACGAGTTTCAGTTCCGGTAATGTACTGGATGGCATAGCCGCTGTAGCCGGCATAGTTGCCGTCGTAGGCAACGGTCTGTCCCTGATACTGGAAGGATTCCGAGTTGCTGCCCTTCGGTCCCACCATATCAATGTTGGAGTATCCCATTTCTTCCAGCTCGTGGTAGAGATACTTTCGATAGCCGCCGCCGGTCCAATAGCCGTCTGTGATCGAGTCGCCCAGTGCCATGATCTTGACATCAGAGGATACGGGAGCGGATTGCTGTGCAGCGGAGACCTGAAGTCCACCCATAACAGAAGTCAGACTCAGAACACATGCTGCGGTAAGCGATAGGAATTTTGCTTGTTTCATCATACTGAATCAGTCCTTTCCAAACCGCCTGAAATGCGATGCTTTCCCACCGTGCTAAGGGATGCACGTCTCGGAAAATCATCGGAATTCCGGACATTATTTCTATTTTTAGTATACTGCTGCGGAGCAGAAAAGTCAAGGCGTTTCCGAAAACATTTACACAAGGTTTAAGAAGAATTTCCAAAATTCTGCAAAGCAGGACCTGTCGCACATGAAAACGACGTAGTTGCGAACAAAATCAATATTCTCAACTTTTCACATATTTGTATTTTATGTGTGAAAAAATACTATTTAAAATGACGGTATGAAAATCACAAAATTCACAAGATGTAAGCAATATTATCCTACAATTAAAATGAGAAAATCATAAAAAATTAACAGTAGTGGAAAAAGCAGCGGGATCCTAGCGCATCTATGACTTTTTCTTTGATGAATACAATATTCTTTAAAGAAAAAATAACGCAAAAAAATACCGTTGCAGCTTTGGACGCAAAAAATCCCTGTCCACCCGAAAAAGTTGCGGGAGAACAGGGACTTTCTATCACGTCTGTTTCAAAGCTGTGCTGAGAACTCAGACACCATACTTGTTGGTAGCAACCTTTACGCCAACACCCATAGTAGAAGTTACGGTGCAGGACTTCAGGTAAGTACCCTTTGCAGCAGACGGCTTAGCCTTTACGATAGCTTCCATCAGAGTTTCGAAGTTCTGAACCAGCTTATCAGCGCCGAAAGAAGCCTTGCCGATGGGGCAGTGGATGATGTTGGTCTTGTCCAGACGATACTCGATCTTACCAGCCTTTGCTTCGGTGATTGCCTTTGCAACATCCGGAGTAACTGTGCCGGCCTTCGGGTTCGGCATCAAGCCACGCGGGCCGAGGATTTTACCCAGACGGCCAACCAGACCCATCATATCCGGAGAAGCGATGACAACGTCAAAGTCCATCCAGTTTTCCTTGGTGATCTTGTCTACCAGATCCTGACCGCCTACGTAGTCAGCGCCGGCAGCCTGAGCAGCCTCGTACTTGTTTTCCTTGCAGAAAACGCAAACACGAACCTTCTTACCAGTACCGTTCGGCAGGACAACAGCACCGCGAACCTGCTGGTCAGCGTGACGGGAGTCAACGCCCAGACGGATGTGTGCTTCAACGGTTTCGTCAAACTTTGCCTTTGCGTTGGTGCAAACCAGAGACAGCGCCTCTTCCGAAGCATACTGCTTGTTGCTATCTACAGCCTTCCGGCTGTCAACATATTTCTTTCCATGTTTCATGATATTATATTCCTCCTAGTGTAGTGGTGCACCGGACTGCTTACACGCAAATCCAGCTAGCGGAAATTTCCTCCCACCATTGAGAAGTCAGAGCGTATGGAATTCCACCGCAGCTGAATTCCATTAATCAACGACAACAACGCCCATCGAACGAGCGGTACCAGCGATCATGCTCATTGCAGCTTCCAGAGAACCAGCGTTCAGATCCGGCATTTTCTGCTCGGCGATCTTCTGAACCTGTTCCTTGGTGATGTTTGCAACCTTTGTCTTGTTCGGAACGCCGGAAGCAGTATCAATGCCGCAAGCCTTCTTGATCAGAACGGCAGCGGGCGGAGTCTTGGTCACAAAAGTGAACGAACGGTCAGCGTAAACGGTGATGACAACCGGAATGATCATGCCGATGTCATTCTTGGTACGCTCGTTGAATTCCTTTGTGAATGCCATGATATTTACACCGTGCTGGCCGAGAGCCGGACCAACCGGAGGAGCAGGTGTTGCTTTACCTGCGGGAATCTGAAGCTTAATAAAACCTGTTACCTTCTGTGCCATATTGCACACCTCCATATTGTGGTAAATGGCGAGACAGCTATACTATCTCTCCCACCGGAATCCCTGTTTCGATTCCGAATTGTTTGTGACATAATTTGTAACCGATTCAGTCGTCCACACGAATGACCTGCTTGAGGGTCAAATGCGCCGAAGTCTCTCTTCCCATCAGGTGAACGATTACTTCAACATCATTGTTATCCAGATCAATACTCTTGACAATTCCTCTCATGCCATTCATCGATGTGCCGGAAATCTCAACGGTATCGCCGACCTGATAGTCAACGGTAACTCCGGTGATTTCCTCCGAATCTTCTGCATCGTTGATGCCAAGCGCAGCAACTTCCGCATCCGACAGGGGAATGGGATCGGTGCCGGAAACGAATCCGACAAAGCCGGTAACGCCGCGAATATCCTTGATCACATGCCATGTGTCGCCGGTATAAACCATTTTCAGCAGGACATAGCTGGGGAACACCTTGTGTTCGACCACCTTTTCCTTGCCGTCTGTGATCTCGGTTACCTTTTCGGTAGGAACCCGAACTTCTTGGATCAGGTCGTGGAGCTGGCGGTATTCCACCGCTTTTTCAATGTCCTGTGCCACCTTGTTTTCATAACCGGAATAGGTGTGAATCACATACCATTTTGCTGCCTCTGACATAATCAATCCTCCTGTTCTGTTCCCTGTTTACTTGGAAAGACCGATCAAGAACTTCATCAGATGCACAAATCCGCTGTCCAGCAGTCCGACCACAACAGAACCGATAACAACAACACAGAGAACAACCAGTGTGTTGTTGAACACCTTTTTCCGATCAGGCCAAACTACTTTTTTGAATTCTTTCTTCAGGTCTTTGAACCAGCCGGCGATCCGTGCAAAAATATTCTGCTTCTTCTCAGCATCTTTTTTGCCCTTGCCGCCGGATTTTTTGGAGTCTGTTTTTGCGGATGCTTTTTTTGCCTTTTTCTCAGCAGTCGCTTCCTGCTGAGCCTTCTTTTCAGTGTCAGCCATTGCGCTTCAGACCTCCATTACTTTGTCTCTTTGTGCAGCGTATGCTTCCGGCAGAACTTGCAGTGTTTGTTCATCTCAATCCGGTCCGGATTGTTCCGCTTATTCTTCTTGGTCACATAGTTGCGGCGCTTGCATTCTGTGCAAGCCAGTGTTACTTTCACTCTCATGATCGGCACCTCCTGCTTCGTTTACTTCTTCCGTTTGCGGAAGACCGCCGCAGCGCATGTTTCAGCGCATCGCCGGCGGGATTGTTTGCCTCCCTCAGATAGCATAGAGCAGTCCGCAGGCGGGAGAAGCCGCCATTGCAATCCGGACATAAAAATAACCTCCATGCAAAGAGGTAAGATTAGTATACCATACTTCCATTGAAAAGTCAAGCATTTTTTCGAATTTTTTTGCGCCCCGGCAGGTTTGGGGCAGAACATTCGAAAAAAGACAGGCTTTTTTGCAAAAAAAGCTTGCAGATTTTTGTGAATTATGATAAAATATAAGGTGCAACACATAAAACGGCATGTCAGGCTGATATAGTGATACCAGAGCAGCTCGCTTCGGTGCGCCTTAGAAGGAGCGAAGTTCGGCGGAAAAGACAGCATTGGCCGTAATCGGTGAGAGAAAGGGTGTTTTTTACACATGGCAAAAATTAGAGTAGCCGTATTGTTCGGCGGCGTTTCCAGTGAGCATGATGTTTCGCTGGTCTCTGCAGAAAACGTGATCCGGAGCATTCCCAAGGAAAAGTATGAGGTGGTCTGCATCGGCATCACCAAAAAGGGCAGATGGCTGTATTTCCCGGGGGATGTTTCTGAGATCTCCACAGGGGCATGGGAACAGAATCCGGACTGCACAGCGGCAATTCTTTCGCCGGATCCGCTGCACGGCGGCATTGTCACCATCGAGAACGGCGAGACCTTCATCAAGAAAGTGGACGTTGTCTTTCCGGTGCTCCATGGCAGAAACGGCGAGGACGGACGGCTTCAGGGCATTCTGGAAATGGCACGGATTCCCTACGTGGGATGCGGTGTGCTGAGCAGCGCCGCATGCATGGATAAGGGTATGACTCATACCGTGCTGGATTATAATGGTATCCAGACGGCAAAATGGGCGTGCGTATTCCAGCGGGAGATCAACAAGCTGGACGAAAAGTGCATTGCAATTGCAGAGACGCTGGGCTTCCCGCTGTTTGTGAAGCCGGCAAATGCAGGCTCTTCCGTTGGCGTAAACAAGGCAACCGATCTGGAATCCCTGAAGGATGCAGTGCAGATTGCATTCACCCATGATGAAAAGGTGATCATTGAGGAGTTCATCGAGGGCAAGGAACTGGAAGTGGCAGTATTCGGCTACGATGCGCCCATCGCCTCTTACGTGGGCGAGATCGAACCGGCAGCAGAGTTCTACGACTATGATGACAAGTACGTCAACGGCACATCGCAGCTCTACATTCCGGCACGAATCTCGGAACAGGATTCCCAGCGCATTCGGGACATCGCTGTGCGTGCTTACCGTGTCATGGGCTGTAAGGGTCTGTCCCGTGTGGACTTTTTCCTGGCAAAGGACGGCACGGTTATCCTGAACGAGATCAACACCATGCCCGGATTCACCAGCATCAGCATGTATCCCAAGCTCATGGAGCATCTGGGCATGAAGCAGGAGTATCTGGTGGATAAGCTGATCGAACAGGCAATGGAGAATTCCGCAAGAACTTATTGAGATGACGGGTTCAGAGATATTTCTGAACTCAGTGCAAATGCTTAGCAATGCGGAAAGGAGAGCCGCCGACAGACGAAAACCGGCGGCAACTGGAATTTATGAGAAATGATGCAATCGGCGTGTTCGATTCCGGAATGGGCGGATTGACGGCAGTGAAGGAGCTGAATGCCATCCTGCCGCAGGAGAATATCATTTACTTTGGAGATACGGCACGGATTCCCTACGGAAGCCGCAGTCCGGAAACCATCATGCGCTATGCCAGGGAGGATGTGGCATTTCTGCGGCAGCATGCGGTGAAGATGATTATCGCAGCGTGCGGAACGGTCAGCTCTGTGGTTGGCGACCGGCCGTTCGTCACGGATCTGCCCTTTACCGGTGTCGTACTTCCGGCAGCAGAAACTGCCTGCCGCATCACTAAGAACGGCAGAATCGGAATCATTGGCACTCCGGCGACTGTGCGCAGCGGCAGCTACGAAAAGGCGATTCACAAGCTTCGGCCGGAGGTCGCCGTGATCTCGCAGGCATGTCCGCTGTTCGTGCACCTCGTGGAAAACGGGTACACCGATTTCCGGAATCCGGTGACACGGCTGGTGGCAGAGGAGTACCTGGAGCCGGTGCGCAAAGAGGGCGTGGATACCCTGATTCTGGGCTGCACTCACTATCCGGTGATTCGGGAGGTGATCGCAGACCTGATGGGGCCGGAGGTGCAGCTGATCTCCTCCGGCGCAGAAGCTGCCAAGTACGCACGGCGCTGTCTGGAGGCACGGGATCTGCTCTCTGACCGGAAAGAACCAGGGGAGAACACCTATTATGTCAGCGACAGCACCGAGATGTTCATCGAGAACGCAGGACACTTCCTCCATCAGGACGTGGTGGGAAAGGTGTTCCGGTGCAGCCTGTGATGGGAAAGGAAGCAAAAGCCATGGAATCAGTTATTATTACCCTCAAAAGTACCCAGCAGGGTCGGGAAAACGAAGCGGAAGAAACGGAACTGGACACCCTCGGAACATGTCAGCGAAAAGACGGCGTGCTGGAACTTTCCTATGAGGATTCGGAGGTAACCGGCTTTGTCGGCTCTACGACGATGGTGCGTGTGGAGCAGAGCGACACCGGAATGCTGGTAAACGTCATGCGCTCCGGTACGGCAAACTCAAACCTGATTCTGGAAATCGGAAAGAAACATTTCAGCGTGTACAACACTCCGTACGGTAATATGGCTCTCGGCATTGAAACAGACGAACTTGTGTTTGAGGAGACGCCGGAGGGCGGAAAGATTTTCATGGCATATACCATTGATATGAACTCGGCGTTCCTGTCGGAAAATACCATTGAACTGGTGTGGAAACGAAACGAATCCGAGAAATAGAAGAAAAGAACTTGCGGCGGTTTATGCTGCACAGAAAGGAATGGATAGAAAAATGGCGGATTGTATCAGAGAGGCAGCAGACCAGCTGCACGAACTGCTGATGGAGGGACTGGGAAGAATGGTGGCAGAGGAAAAAGTGCCGGCTGTTCCGCTTCCTGCATTTCGTGTGGAAATTCCGGCGGATAAGTCCCACGGTGATTTCGCAGCCAATGTGGCAATGGTGAGCGCCAAGGCATTCCGAATGGCACCTCGCAAAATTGCCGAACTGATTTTGGAGTCGATCTCCTTGCATGGCACGATCTTTGACCGTGCGGAAATCGCCGGCCCCGGCTTTCTGAACTTTTTTCTGAAGCCGGAATGGTTTTCCAAGGTTGTGGAAACCGTCCTGACAGAAAAGGACACCTACGGCAAAACACAGACCGGCGCCGGTAAGCGTGCGCTGGTGGAATTTGTCTCCGCAAACCCCACCGGCCCGATGCACGTGGGCAATGCCAGAGGCGGTGCGCTGGGCGACAGCCTGGCGGAGATTCTCAGCTGGACTGGCTGGGAGGTAGAGCGTGAGTTCTACGTCAATGATGCCGGCAACCAGATCCAGAAGTTCGCCACTTCTCTGGAAGTGCGCTATCTCCAGCACTTTGACCCGTCTGTGGAGATGCCGGAGGATGCCTACCATGGCGCCGACATCACAGAGCATGCGGAGAACTTTATCGCAGAAAACGGCGACAAATACGTAAACTGCGATTCTCAGACCAGACGGGATGCGCTGGTGGCGTTTGCATTGCCGAAGAACATCGCTGGTCTGGAGCGTGATCTGAAAAAATACCGCATTGTCTATGATAACTGGTTCTGTGAGAGCACCCTGCACCAGAACGGTCAGGTAAAGTGGGTGGTAGAAGAGCTGACCAAGCGTGGCTACACCTATGAGCAGGAGGGCGCAGTTTGGTTCAAGGCGACCGACTTCGGCGCAGACAAGGATTTCGTGCTGGTTCGTGCCAACGGAATCCCGACCTATGTCGTGCCGGATATCGCATACCACTATAATAAGCTGATGGTGCGGAAATTCGACAAGGCAATCGACGTTCTGGGTGCCGACCACCACGGCTATGTGCCCCGCCTGAAAGCGGCGCTGACGGCACTGGGCGCAGATGCAAGCCGTTTGGATGTGGTTTTGATGCAGATGGTAATGCTGATGCGTGACGGAGAAGTGGTAAAACTCTCCAAGCGCAGCGGCAAGGCAATCACACTGGTCACACTGCTGGACGAGATTCCGCTGGATGCAGCACGCTTCTTCTTCAACACCAGAGAGGCAAACTCCCACTTCGAATTCGATCTGGATCTCGCTGTGGAGCAGTCCTCCAAGAACCCTGTCTACTATGTGCAGTACGCACACGCCAGAATTTGCAGCCTGCTGCGCACCATGGCAGAGCAGGGTGTGACGCTGGAACAGTGTAAGAAAGATGCGCTGGCACTGCTGAAGCAGCCGCAGGAGCTGGAACTGATCCGTCATCTGGCTTCACTGCCGTCGGAACTGGACGCTGCCGCCAAGGCATACGACCCGTCCAAGGTGACCAAGTACGCCACCGAGCTGGCAACCCTGTTCCACAAATTCTACGACGCATGCAGCATCAAATACGCTGAAACACCGGAGCTTCAGCAGGCGAGACTGCTGCTGTGTGAGGCTGCACGGCAGGGCATTTCCAATGTGCTGCACATCCTGAAAGTCACCTGTCCGGAGAGCATGTAATTCTTTTGCGGTTACAAATGAGTTACAGATATCGGGCGAATCGCCTCCTAAAAATTTGGAAAAAACGCAGAAAAAGCAGGAATACCGGAAGATATCCGTATAAATTTTACGACACGTTCACATATGCCGCAAGATAATGTGTTACAATTTGTAATATATTGAACAGGCGATTATGTGACAGCAAAAAGAAAGAGGGTTGTTCTAATATGTCGAATAGATTATTTCAAGGACTGGTACATCAGATGCGGGACACCATCGATGCAACCGTCGGCGTAGTCGATGACACCGCTACCATTATTGCATGCAGCGATCTGACCAAGGTCGGGACGACCAATGAATTCGTGTCGCTGGATCTCAGCGATGTGCACGACATTTTCATTCGGGACGGCTACACCTATAAGCCGTTCGGCTCACGGGCAAAGCCGGAGTATGCCGTTTTCGTGGAGGGCATGGATGACACTGCTGCAAAGTACGCCAATATCCTTGCAATCTCCCTGTTCAATATCAAGCAGTACTACGATGAGAAATATGACCGGAACAATTTCATCAAGAACGTGGTACTGGACAATGTGCTGCCGGGAGATATCGTAGTAAAGGCAAGAGAGCTGCACTTCAATTCGGAGGTCAGCCGTGTGGTTCTGCTGATCCGCATCATCTCTGCCAACGATGTTTCCGCCTATGATGTCATCCAGAACCTGTTTCCGGACAAGAACAAGGACTTCGTCTTTACCATTTCGGAAACCGACATCGTTCTGGTCAAGGAGATCAAAGGCGCTGTCGACGAAAAGGACTTGGAAAAGCTGGCACGTTCCATTGCAGACACGCTCAGCAGCGAGTTCTATACCCGTGTCAATGTGGGCATTGGTACTATCGTCAACAACGTCAAGGAACTCTCCCGCTCCTTCAAGGAGGCGCAGATGGCACTGGAAGTGGGCAAGGTATTTGATACCGATAAGGCAATTGTCAGCTACGACAATCTGGGCATCGCCCGCCTGATCTATCATCTGCCTACCACACTGTGCGAGACATTCCTGCACGAGGTGTTCAAGCGTGGCAGCATTGATTCGCTGGATCATGAAACCCTCTTTACCATTCAGAAATTCTTCGAGAACAGCCTGAACGTTTCAGAAACCTCCAGAAAGCTGTTTGTACACCGGAACACACTGGTGTACCGTCTGGAGAAGATCAAGAAGCTGACCGGTCTGGATCTGCGGGAATTTGACCATGCGATCATCTTCAAGATTGCGCTGATGGTAAAGAAATACCTTTCTTCGAATCCGGCAAAATTCTGAGATTCTCGCAAATCGGTAAAAAGCAAATGCTGAGCCTTGCCCTACAACAGGCTCTGAGATAGGTGGAATTGCCGCCGGTGCAGCGTGGCACATGGCAGCATCGGCGGTGTTCCTGTGCAACGGCCGTTTTGCCGGACTCTTGCGGGAAACTGACAAGTGAAAGGATGTGTGTGAACTATGGTAGAACTGAAGGATGTGTCTGTGACATACTCCAGCGGCGTAGATGCACTGCACAACGTAAACTTAAAGATCAATGACGGAGATTTTGCTTTTGTCGTGGGTGCGTCCGGTGCCGGAAAAAGTACCATGATCAAGCTGATTCTCAAAGAGATCAACCCCACAAGCGGCTCGATTTATGTCAATGGATACCATTTGAACAAGCTGCGGCGGCGGCGGATTCCTGCGCTGCGCCGTACCATTGGATTTGTTTTTCAGGACTTTCGTCTGATTCCGTCTATGACGGTGTATGAGAACGTCGCCTTTGTCCTGCGGGTTATCGATGCGCCGACTAAGTACATTCGAAAGCGTGTGCCGTATGTAATCGGCCTGGTGGGCTTGCAGGAGAAGGCATACTCCTATCCGGACGAGCTGTCCGGCGGTGAGATGCAGCGTGTTGCCATTGCACGTGCACTGGTCAACGACCCGCAGCTGATTATCGCCGACGAGCCGACGGGAAACATCGATCCTGAGCTGTCCTACGAGATTGTGGAACTGCTGCAGGGCATCAATGATATCGGGACAACCGTGCTCATGGTCACCCATGAGCACAGCCTTGTGCGCCAGTTCGGCGGACGGATCATCAACATTGATCAGGGCAGAATTGTCTTTGATGAAGTGATTGGAGGGAATCTGATCCATGAAGGCTAGTGGTGTCAAGTACCTTATCGGACAAGGTGTGGAAAATATCTGGAAAAACCGGATGATGGCATTTGCCTCGTTCTGTGTTTTGCTGGTTTCCCTCCTGCTGGTCGGGATGTCTGTGCTGTTTTACATGAACATCACCTCCATAATCGGCGGTGTGGAAGACAAAAATGAAGTGATCGTCTACATGAACGAGGGGACGACAGATCAGGAACTAGCGGAATTCCAGACCGAACTGGAACAGATTGATAACATCTCCAGTATCTCTTTCTATTCCAAGGAAGAGGCGTTTCAGGATCTGAAAAAGAGCATGTCGGACTACGAGGTGCTGTTTGATTCTCTGGGCGATGACAACCCGCTTCTGGACGGCTTCCGGCTTCAGATCTCGGACATTTCGAAGATCTCCACCACCATCGATGAGATCGACCAGCTCAATCACATCTATTCCATCCGTGCACCCATGGATTTTGTCAACATTCTGACAGAACTGCGGAAGATTGTCACGGTGGTGTTCAGTGTAATTATTGCAGCTCTCATCGTCATCTCCCTTGTGATTGTTTCCAATGCGACCAAGGCGAGCGTGTTCGCACGTCGGGAGGAGATTCAGATCATGAAGTATGTGGGAGCGACCAACTCCTTCATTCGGATTCCGTTTTTCATTGAGGGTATGATTACCGGTTTGCTTGCTGGCTGTATCGCCTTGGCGGTCACCTGGTTTGGCTATGATTCCATGGTCAATCTGCTGACGGGACAGGTGGATATCCTGTCTGTTATCGGCATGGGCAGCATCATTCCGTTCCGTGATCTGGCTTGGGAGGTTGCTGCGGCATATTTGGGGGCAGGAATGTTATTCGGGGCATTCGGCAGTATGATTTCTATGAGAAAGCATCTGAACGTATAAGAGTTCGTATCCAGCAAAAAAGATACGGATTCCGAAGATCTGCGCACTGGCAAAAATTCCAAAGGGTGCGCCGGTTCTCACGTCTTAGGAGGCAATTTTTTATGAGGAAAAGAAAACAAATTGGACTGCGTGCAATGAGCACCATTCTGGCAGCAGTTTTGCTGATGGCGGGAATGTCTACAGCAAATCTGCCCATTCGGGATATGTCTGTTTCGGCAAAAACACTTGCAGAATTGCAGGATGAGCGGCAGGCAAATGAGACAAAGATCGCAGAGAAGCAGAAAAAACTGGACTCTCTGCAATCCAACATGAACGAGAATGAACAGTACCAGAAGACGCTGAAAGAAAAGATCGCATTGCAGCAGGAAAATTTGGACATCGTTTCGGAGGAGCTGAAGCGAATCGGAACATCCATTTCCGAAACAGAGGACGCCATTGCACAGGCTGAGGATGATATCACCGTCATGGAAGCGGATATCGCCATTGGTTTGGACGAGTTCAAAATGCGTCTGCGTGCAATGTACGTACAGGGCAATGACAGTCTGGCATCTGCGCTGGTTGGCGCAACCGATTTTTACGACTTGCTCTCGAAGTATGAGCTGATGTCCCGTGTGGCAAATCACGACAACGATCTGGTCAACACCCTGAAGGACAAGCTGGAAACCTGCAACGAAAAGAAGGCGCAGCTGGAAAAGCAGCAGGAGAGCCTGAGCAAACAGCAGTCTGACCAGCAGGCAAAGAAGGACGAGTTCTCCGCAGCGCTGATGGATTTGCAGGATACCTACTCGGAAACCAGCGATGCGCAGGAGCAGATGGAACGGGAAAAGGAATCTCTGAATGCAGATGTCAGCACGCTGGAAAAGCAGAATGCGGAACTGGATGCAGAGGAAGCAGAGATCAAGGCTGCCATCGCAAAGGCAGCGGAAGAGCAGAAGCGTAAGGAAGAGGAAGCTCGGAAGCAGAAGGAAGCTGCCGAGGCAGCTGCTGCAGCACAGCGTCAGCAGGAGGCACAGCAGCAACAGCAGCAACAGCAGCAGAATAACAGCAGCTCAAACTCTAATTCCAACAGCAATAGTTCCGGCAATTCGAATTCCAATAGCAATAGCAGCAATAACAATTCCAGCAGCGACAATAACAACAGCAACACAACGCCCAGCACGGATAACAACAATAGCAGCGGCGGCAACAGCAGCGCTGGTTTTACATGGCCGTGCCCGGGGTTCTATACCATTTCCAGCGGCTATGAGTCACGTTGGGGTACATTCCACGGCGCTTTGGACATTGCCGGCGGAAACGACGGCGCAGCCGTTGTCGCTTCTCGTGGCGGTACCGTTGTTGTGGCTGTCAGCGGATGCCCGCATAACTACGGCAAGTCCTCCAGCTGCGGCTGCGGCGGCGGCTATGGAAACTATGTGGTAATTCAGCACGACGGCACCTATTCCACGCTGTATGGCCATATGGCTTCTCTGACGGTTTCCGTTGGTGATACGGTAAGTCAGGGACAGACCATCGGTTACGTAGGAAGTACGGGATTCTCCACCGGTGCACATCTGCACTTTGAAGTTCGTGTCAACGGCAGCAAGGTAAATCCGGCAGATTATCTGTACTAATTTGTTCTGAATAACGGAAATTTGCATACAATAAAAGGGGACAGGGGAACAGATATCTCTCTGTCTCTTTTTTGTGAAAGGTTGTGGGAAAATTGGAAAAGAAACATGTGAAGATACGCAAGTCTGTGCTGCTGATGCTCTGTTGCCTGTGTGTGCTCCTGGCTGCGGGGACGGCAACCGGCGTGTTCTATGCGTTTCGAACCCAAAAGACATACGGGGAACTTGCGCAGCTGGCATCGGCGGTAAACGCCAATTATTATACCGATGTGGATGAAGATGCGGTCATGGACGGCGCTATGAAAGGCTATGTGTCGGGGTTGGATGACCCCTATTCGCAGTACCGGACACCGGAGGAATACCAGACCTATCTGACGGACGAATCCGGTCAGATGGTGGGAATTGGCGTGACGGTGACACTTACCGAGGAAAATTATTTGCAGGTGGTTTCCCTGACAAAGGATTCTCCGGCGGAAAAAGCCGGCATTCAGGCGGACGACATCATTCAGACGGTGGACGGAAAAGACGTTGCCGAGCTTGGCTATCAGGATGCTGTTCAGGCGGTGCGTGGAGAGCCGGACACCAAGGTGAAGCTGACGATACAGCGAAAGACACAGACCTTGGAAGTGGAGGTCACACGGGCGAACATTGAAGTTGTCACCGCCTCCGGACAGATGCTGGACGGTCAAATCGGCTACATCCGCATCGATTCGTTTAAGGACAATACGCCGGAACAGTTTCAGGCGATCTATGACAAGCTGATTCAGGACGGCGCAAAGGCACTGGTTTTCGACCTGCGGGACAACGGCGGAGGTCTGGTGCGCAGCTTGGAGAAGGTGCTGGATCCGCTAATGCCGGAGGGCGACATTGCCGTGGCGACCTATCGGGACGGCACCACCAGAACGCTGGTGACTTCGGATGCGGGAGAGTGCGATCTGCCTATGGCAGTGCTGGTAAATGGAAATACAGCGAGTGCTGCGGAGCTGTTTGCAGCCTCTCTCCACGATTTCGGTAAGGGCAAAGTCATCGGAATGACGACGTTCGGCAAGGGCATCATGCAGAATACCCAGCAGCTTCCAAACGGCGGTGCACTGACGCTGACTGTGGCGAAATACCGTACCGTGCGTGGCGAATGCTACCACGGCGTTGGTATTACGCCGGATGCGGAAGTGGAAGCCGGCGAGGAAAAGGTGGATTATGACAATCCCAACAGCAAAACTGATCCGCAGCTTGCAGCAGCAATTCAGGCGGTTTCCGAACAGTAAACAATCTGAATAACCCGTAAACGGCTTCGTACAGTAACTTGTGCGAAGCCATTTTTGCTGCCAAAAAAATTTTGGTTCTCTCCGCTGGTTTGACAAAATCTTTCGTGGAAATATCGTACAATAGGGATACTGCTTGTTTAAAGAGCCTGTTTCGCATCTTTTTCCGCACGTCTTTTCGGCAGATTTTGCCGGCGACTGCGTCAAAAATCCTTGCCATACGACTGCGTTCGAGGCAGGATTCTGCTCGAGAACAAAGGAGTGTCGCACTAGGATTGATTGCGACCGAAAGTATGCCTGCGGATTTTTTTCTTGTCACCGACAAAATCATGCGCAAAAATCCGCACATAAAAAGATACGGAACAAGCTCTAAGGGAAACGCAGAGATCAGGATGGAAAGGAAGCGGAAGGTGCGTGGCAGTTTTACTGGAAACCAAGGAGACGACATTGGTCGCCGTGCTCAGCGGTGAGATCGATCACCACTGTGCCAGACCTATGCGGGTGGAGATCGACGAGATGATTGAACAGGTGCAGCCCACCGTGTTGATTTTGGATTTTGGCGGTGTGACATTTATGGACAGTTCCGGAATCGGGCTAATTATGGGACGGCACCGCACGATGCAGGAGATTGGCGGAGAAGTCATCGTACAAAATCCGCCGCCGCACATTCGCCGTGTGCTGCGGATCTCCGGCATTGAACGAATCGCAAAAATTCAGATGGATGTAGCTGGAAGGGGGAAAGAACTGTGAAAGTGTGCAATGGGGTGAAGTTTATTTTTCCGGCGATCTCTGAGAACGAGCGGACGGCACGGGCGGTGGTATCTGCGTTTTTAGTACAGCTGGATCCCACAGTGGAGGAACTGGCAGACATCCGGACGGCGGTCTCCGAGGCGGTGACCAATGCCATTGTCCATGGCTACCGGCAGAAGAGCGGTGACATTGAGCTACATATCAAACTGCTGGAAAATCGGGAGATTTACCTGCGCATCAAAGACCGTGGATGCGGCATTGCAGATGTGGAACAGGCGATGCAGCCGCTGTTTACCACAGCACCGGAGGAGGAGCGTGCCGGCTTGGGATTTGCGGTAATGGAGAGCTTTATGGATCAGCTTCAGGTGCGGAGCACGCCGGGACACGGCACAACGGTGACCATGCGAAAGAAGCTGGGGAGTCCGCTATGCCGCACGAAATAGCAGCGCCGCTTGCCGAGGAAAATCTGGGACTGGTGCATCTCTGCGCCAATCGGTTTCGGGGGCGTGGGGTGGAGTACGAGGAATTGTATTCCGCCGGCTGTGTGGGACTTCTGAAAGCGGTGCGGGCGTTTGACAGCAGCCGTGGCGTACAGTTTTCCACCTATGCGGTGCCGGTGATTCTGGGCGAGATCAAGCGGGTGTTTCGGGACGGCGGAGCGATCCATGTCAGCCGCGGACTGCGGGAGCGTGCCATGCGGCTGCAAAAACTTCAGGAGGTGTTCGAACAAACCCACGGAAGAACACCCACGCTCTCGGAACTGAGCGTGCTGGCAGATTGTACTGTGGAGGCGTGCGCACAGGCGCTCTGCGTCAGTCAGGCACCTTTGTCGCTGACACAGCAGAGCGATGGGGACGGGGAGCAGGACGGACAGCTGGACATTCCGGTGGAAGCGCCGGACCGCCGGATCGGCGATCTCCTCTCCCTGCGGCAGGAGATGGAACAGCTTGCGCCACGGGATCGCATGCTGCTGGAACTTCGTTATTTTCGGGAACTGACACAAACAAAGACGGCGCAGATTTTGGGGATGACACAGGTGCAGGTGTCACGGCGAGAAAAAAAGCTTCTCTCACAACTGAGAGAAGCTTTGAAATAGTGAATCAACTTAACAGATAATTCTGAAGCGCTGCTGTATCGGACACGATGCGGTCGGCGTGATACACCTCCAGTTCGCCGTTCGGGGCATAGCCGTACGCCACACCAATGCAGGGGATACCGCAGGTGTGTGCGCCGATGAGGTCGTGTTTGCGGTCACCGACCATGACGGTCTGTGCCTGTTCCTCCGGGGTGAGGTGCAGCCGTTCCATGGCAAGGCGAATGATATCCGCCTTGGTCTGGTCATCCCGCTGGATGTCGCTGCCGGCGATCACCTGAAAATACTGCGACAGATGGAAGTGCTCCATAATTTGCAGCGTAAAGACCTCCGGCTTTGAGGTGGCAACGGCGAGAACTGCGCCGGCGTCCCGAAGCGCTTGCAGCATCTCCGGAATGCCGGGATAGACGCTGTTCTCAAACATTCCGATTTTGCGAAAGCGGATGCGGTACTGTTCCACCGCAAAGGCAGCTCGTTCCGGATCCATGCCGCAAAATTCCTGAAAGGAGGTGAACAGTGGCGGACCGATAAAGGGATACAGCTTTGTTTCGTCCGGCTCCGGAATACCGCACTGTTCCAGCGCATACTGCACGCAGCGCAAAATCCCCGGACGGGAATCTGTCAGTGTGCCGTCCAGATCAAAGAGAATCCAAGGATATTTCACATTAACCTCCCATCGCAATCATGCGGTCAATACAGATGCGTGCCTTGGTGAGCGTGCGTGCATCCAGTGTGATTTCTGTGCCGGCTCCGTCGTGGAGACAGTGGTATACGTCCATGAGCGTAGTTGCTTTCATGTTCCGGCAGATCAGTCCTGCCGACAGGGGATAGAACTGCTTTTCCGGACAGCGGTACTGCAGTGTTTCAGCAATGCTGATTTCTGTGCCGATGATAAATTCCTTTTCCGGTGACTGCATAGCGTACTGCATGATGCCGGAGGTAGAACCCACGTAATCCGCCATGGCGCTGACTGTCGGGCTGCACTCCGGATGCACCAGAAGCAATGCCTGCGGATGCGCCTGTCTGGCAGCGAGTGCCTCTGCCTCGGAAACCGCAGCATGGACGGGGCATCCGCCCTGTACCAGCCGGATCTTCTTTTCCGGAAGCTGGGACTGGACATAAGCGCCCAGATTACAGTCCGGCAGGAACAGAATTTTTTCGTTGCTCAGCTGGGATACGATCTTCACCGCAGAAGAGGAGGTGACACAGACATCGCAGACTGTTTTCAACGCTGCGGTGGTGTTGATGTAGGCGACAACGGTATGGTCTGGGTGCTGCATCTTGAACTCCCGCACCTGTTCCCTGGTCATCTGCTCTGCCATAGGGCAGCCGGCATGGGGGCTGGAGAGAAAGACCTGCTTTTCCGGCGACAGAATTTTAACGGTTTCCGCCATAAACCGCACACCGCACATCAAAATATTTTTTTGAGGAACTTTTGCTGCCTTGACACTCAGCGCATAGGAGTCGCCTGTAAAGTCGGCGATCTCTGTAATCTCTGTCGCCTGGTAGCTGTGCGCCAGAACGCAAAAGTCCTGTTCCTTTTTCAATTGAAGGATTTCGTCCTGTATTTCTCGAATCTTCATCTGTTGTTTCATCTCCTGAGAACATGATTTGTGCCTGTGGAATAGGCTCAGTATACCATGCTGTGAAAAAATTGTCAAGCGAAATCCTCGGATTTTCTTGGGTTTGTGAAAAATGACGTTAAAACGATTCGGATAGTATCAGAAAAATAGAAATAAAGCTGAATTTTCCGGAAAGCCGTTGACATCCTCCGAGAAAATGTGATACTATGGGTGCAGGAAAAGATAAGTGCAACGGAGGAAACAGCCATGTCCCATGCGTCATATTGTATCAAAGATTTTGAACAGCCGTCGGTTGCGGCGGATATTGTGGTATTTACCATTCGAAAAACGGAGTCCGAGAGCTACCGCAAGCTCTCCACCGCCACCCTTTCTGTGCTGCTGGTCAAGCGAAAGGAGTGGCCGGAGGAGGGAAAGCTGGCGCTGCCAGGCGGGTTCTGCTGCAAGGAGGAGACCATCGAAGAGACCGCATCCCGAAAATTGCAGGAGAAAGCCGGCGTTACCGGCGTGCCCCTGGCACTGCTCTGCAATCTGTCGAAGCTGGGGAGGGATGAACGGGGTTGGATTATTTCCTGCGGATACTGGACGGTGACGGAGGTGTCCGGCACGACCATTGATCGGGAAAATGCCGCATGGTATGACATCGATTTTTCCCTGCAAAAGGAAGACGGCACGGCGACGCTGACGCTGACCGGTGATTCTGGAGAATCCCACACTCAGCATTTCCGGATCACCTTTGGAGAAGAACTGTACAACCAGAAGGCAGAGATCATATCGCTGGAAAAAAGTGAGCTTGCGTTTGACCATGCGGAGCTTCTGGTGCGGGCAATCCTGCGCTTGCAGGAGAGCATGGAAAAGCCGTATGCAGCCTTTCGGATGCTGCCGGAGCGATTTACGCTGACGCAGCTCCAGCAGATCTATGAGGTGATTCTGGGGGAGAAGCTGATCATGGCGAATTTCCGGCGCAAGATCAGACCATACGTGGAGGAGACGGCGGAGATGCAGACCGGCGCCGGGCATCGCCCCTCGCAGCTGTATCGGGTGAAGCGCTCATAACTGAATGGGAACGGGTGCATCAATGGTGATGGAGTCCGGCGTGACGATGCAGTCCCGTGCCAGAAGCGTAACGCCGGCAGCTGCTGCCCGCCGGAGTGCTTCGCCAAACTGCGGGTGCATGGCATCGTTGGGGCGAAACGCACGGATTTCTTTCATTTGAATGACCAGCAGCAGATACGCCGGAATCTCTGCCTGCTGGCAGGCGGTTAGCTCCTGCAGATGCTTGACACCCCGCAGTGTCGGGGCATCCGGAAACAGTGCAATGCCGTCCTGTTCCAGCGTAACGCCCTTGACCTCCAGAAAGGACTGGATATTGCCGTCCATGATGGAGAAATCGAAGCGGGAGCTGCCGTGAGTGACTTCACGGCGGAATACGGCGTTCGCAGAGAACAGTGAGCCGGTTTCCAGCCATTCCGCTGCGGCAGCGTTGGGAATCTGGGAGTCCAGATTGATGAGCAGAGGCGGTTTGCCCTCCCGCTGCTTTTCCACGGCGATCAGGTCATATTTTGTCTTGCGGTTGGGATTGTCGCTGCGGGAAAGATAGACGGTGCATTCCGGAATCAGCAGCTCCCGACATCTGCCGGTATTTTTTACGTGGACGATCTCCTCCTGTCCGCCGATGCGGACAACCGCAAGAAACCGGTTGGGACGGCTGCAAAATTGTCCCCGAATGACGCTGGCATATTGCACGGCAGTTTCTCCTTTCAATATCAGTAAAGTGTATAAAAAATTCCCCGTTCAACTTGACATTGAACGGGGATCTTTTGATGAACTGGTACGCCTGATGCGATTCGAACGCACGACCTTCAGAGTCGGAGTCTGACACTCTATCCAGCTGAGCTACAGGCGCATCCTACAAATCCGAGAAAAATATACGAAATTTTCCGCCGAGATTCCTGCAACTATTTTATTATAGCATATTCTCTTGAAAAATGCAAGGGGTTATGCTATAATTATCATAGAAATTCGAAAAAGATTTTCAGAGGTGAGAAAATACAGGAAGATCGGTTTCGAATGTTAAGTCTGCGAGTCGGTTTCGTGCGTTTTCATATGCGTTTCACGAATCTCTGATATCGCAGAGAAGCTGCCACAGCGTGACGGCAGCGTCACCGGCCGGCGGGAGCAGCACCTCTATCTCCAGAAACTCCGCCTCTGTCGGCGTGGACAGCTTGCCCTGCCAAACGGTTTCCGAAAGAGCGAGCCGGACGTTTCGGTCATTATCAACGGCGAGATGTGCCACGGCAATCGGCTCGTGGGTGAGTTTGTTGTGGGAACGGGTTTCTACGAGGAGGAAGCTCCAGAGGAACAGGCAGAAGATGCCATAGAGCAGAACGCCTGTGACGATTCGTTTCCATAAGGGCGTAGTTGCTGTCATTTTTGGGATTCTCCTATCGCTGTAATTTCAGCAGTGTCTGCGCCAGTGCCTTGCCGATGAGTTCGCCGGAGTACTGCGCCTGTTCCAAGGTGTTGCCGTGAGAGCCAACCTCTAAGAGCAGGCTGCCTGTGGTGAGATCTTGGTTGTACTTGCGGTAGTCGAACAGAATCGGGCGGGTGAGTCCGGGATACATGCCCTCCAGATTTCCCTGAAGCCGGCAGGCAAAGTGGAAGTTCTGGAGGTAGTTGGGCATTTCCATGGTGCCGTCATCGCATCCGGAGATAATCATGACCTGCGCTGCCTCCCTGCCATCGATCTCCACAATGGGCTGCGACAGCGTGCTGTCGCTCTGAATGGCATCCCGGTGGATGTCCAGAACCACACAGATGGAGGGGTACTGTTCCAGATACTGCTTCACTGTTTCGGCGCTTCGCTCGTAGGCGCCGTTGTAGGAGGGATAGTCATGGATGGTGGTGTCATGGATGGTATGGATTCCGGCGGCTTCCAGCTGCTCTGTAATAGCATCTCCCACGGACACCATATTATACGCCGGATCTGTGGTGCGGTAATTGAAGCTGGGGTCGTACTCGCTGCGGACGCACGGTTCAAATGTCTCTGTGGTGTGGGTGTGCATGATGAGCACCTGCGGTTCGTCGCTGACTTGAATGGTAAACGCCGGCGCAAGTTCGCTTTCCGTCTGAAGTGCTGTGTTGGAGAGGGAAGTCTTGTTCTGCACCTGTCCGGCAGAGGACAGAGAGAAAAAGTTGTCGCCGGAATATGGCCCGTAGGATGTGCGGAAAATGCTGGTTTCTTCGCTGAGATTCCACTGTGTGGGATACGGCTTTTCGCCGGGGTCACTGCTGGGAACTTTAGCATTTTGTGTGGTTTGGATGGCCTCCTGCGTTTCAGCGGTCCAGCCGTATCCTTCTGAGCGGACGTTCCAAACGGAACGCTCCGAAACGGCTCGCTGCGGTTCCCAGACCTCCCGCAATCGCATGGCAGAGGAACTGGTTCCGGCGTGGTTTTGCAGCCACAGAATCGTAGGAACGAGTCCTGCCACGAGAAGCAGACACGGGAAAATCCACTTTTTGGAATGACGTCGACGGCGCATTTTCTCAACTCCTTATGTTCTAGGGTTCCATTTGCAGCAGGCGTGCCATGTAGGTCTCCGTACTGATTCCGCCCTCTCGATTGTAGCGGTTCAGTCCGTAGAGACAGGCAGGGTCACGTGTGATAAAATTGGGCTGTTCCAGACAGTTTAGCGTGATGAGGAATCCCGCCTCCTGTAATACCGGCCGGCTCTCCTCGCACAGGAAACCATAGGGATAGGCAAAGACAATGGGCTGTAAATGCAGCTCCTCCTGAAAGCGTGTTTGCAGGAGGTTCAAATCCTCCGACAGCGTCTGGCGGTATTCCTCCTCGGATTCCCAGGAGAGCTTGGCGCAGCCCTGCCGTTTCCGATGGCTGTGCAGCTGATAGGTGTGGTTCCCAAATTCAATGCGTGGCGAACGGCACATCTCCCGCATGTCATCCCAAGTCAGATAGGAGTAGTCGTCCTGATGCGGAGCATCCGGCGCATAGACATCGGTAAAAACACCCACCACGGAGATGACAGCGCACATGTCGTACTTTTCCAGTAGGGGAAGCACCAGACTGCTGTTGTTGTAGAATCCGTCATCCAGCGTAATGAGGACAGGATGCAGGGGCAGACTGCCGGTTCCGTTGGTGTATTCCACCAGAGCCTCGGCGGAAACTGCCTCGTAGCCGTGTTCTTTCAAGTAGCGGAGATCGGATTCCATGGTCTGGGGTGTCACACAAAATTGTGTTTCTGTCAGCTCTGCGACACTGTGGTACATCAGAACCGGCAGAAAAACGCCGTTCTGATGCTGTTCCACTGCGGCGAAGTGCTGCTTTCCGGCACGTGTCAGCCAGATGGCAGAGAGAATCAAAACCAGATCGAAGATGACATAGCGGAGAAATCGCCGGACATTCCAGCTGTGGTACATCACATTCTCACCTCCTCAATTCCAATGGTATGTGGCAGGCGGAGAAGATATCCCTGAGAGTCTGCCGAGAAAGGAAAAAATTATGATACGAATGCTTGCACTGGATTTGGACGAAACCACCCTGCGTTCTGACGGCACTATATCCCTGTATACGATGCAGACACTCCAGCGTGCCGCAGCGCAGGGTGTGATTCTTGTGGCAGCAAGCGGCAGGCCGCTGCGTTCGCTGCCGGAGCATTTGCAGGCGTGCGGTGTGCGCTATGCAGTGGTTTCCAATGGCGCTGCGGTTTATGAACTGGAGGGGGAACAACTGCTGCGGCAGCTGTTCCTGCCTGCCGATGCCGTGACTGCGCTGTTTCAGCTGGTGCAGGAGGAGCAGGATCGGCAGGTGCTGGTGGAAGCCGGACTGCACGGGCAGATGTATGCGCCGGCGGATTATGTGGCAGATCCCATCTCTTTTCGATACAACGCAGCTGTTGCCGCCTATGTCCGGCGCACGAGAAAACCGGTGGAGGACATGGCACGGTTTTTGCAGATGCATGTGCAGGAAATCGACTGCATGGATATCATCTGTCCGAACGGCACACGAAAGGCACAGATGGCACAAAAGGTATCCAATGCCGGACTGCCGGTTTACATGACCTCCTCTGTGCCGCAGCTGGTGGAAATTGCCCATGCCGATGCCGGAAAGGCAAACGGCATTCGCTTTTTGGCGAAACGGTGCGGTATCTCATTAGAGCAGGTGATGGCGTGCGGAAATGCGGACAACGATGCGGAAATGCTGCGGGATGCCGGCATGGGCGTAGCGGTCGCCAATGCCATGGAGAGCTGTCTGGCAGCGGCAGACGATATCACAGATTCCAACGATGAGGACGGCGTGGCAAAAGCGGTAGAACGTTTCGTGCTCTCCGAAGAAAAATACTTTTGATTTCATTGTGTGCGACATTCACAAAAATAAGCTATCAAATTGACAAAAAATTATTGAATTTCATATCCTTTCCTGCTATAATAGAAAGCGGAAAGGGAATTTGAAAGAAAGGAATGGATATGAGTCCGACAAAAGAAAAGAAACGGAAGGCAAACAGTCTGCGGAGTCTGCCGGGGAAGATTCTGGCGGTGTGTATTTGTCTGCTTCCGTTTCTCACCAGAGAGATCGCCGTGGCGCTTCCGGAATCGGTGCGCAGCGCCTATTTTTATCCGGCGGGGCAGACCAGCGTGAACGATTTTGAACAGTATTGCCGTGAGATTGCCCTTCTGATGATAGCAGCAGTCTTTGGCATTTGGACGCTGGCGGAGCTGCTGCGGCGAAAGCCAAAGCTATCGCAAAAACACTCCCATGGAGCAATGCTTCTGCTGCTTGCCGGATATCTTGGGCTGGGACTTGCTTCCACCCTGCACTCCGCATATTTGCCCGAGGCGCTGATGGGAATTCATCAGGTGTACGAGGGGTATCTGGCGCTGGCATCCTATGGCATTGTCTTTGTTGCCGCATGGTATTGGACGGGACGGGACGGTGTGCAGCGATTTGTGCGGGAGTGCCTGACGGTGCTGTTCCTTGTCATTGGCGTGACGGCACTGCTGGAGAGCTGCGGCATCTTCTATTATAACAATCCGCTGGTACAGCTGGTCGGCGGATTAGACGGCAAAGTAGGACCAAGTGAGGACGGCTCCATTGCCATGATGTTCGGCAATTCCGATTACCTCGGCATGTATTGTGCATTTCTGTTGCCGGTGTCGGCTTCGATGATCTCCAAAAAGGATTCTATGCTGCGGCTGATGGTGCAGATCCTGGCTTCGGTTTTGCTGGCAGCAGCACTGCTGCAAAGCAAGGTGATGAGTGCAATCCTGATTGGATTTGGAATGACAGCGCTCTTTTTGCTGGTGTGGCTGCTGCGCAGCAATTGGCGTAAAGTGGGGAAGCGTCTGGTCTGCGGCGGTGTCTGTGTGGCAATTGTGGCAGGCGGAATCGGATTTGTTGCCTCCCGCAGCGGTGACACGCTCTCAGAAAAGATACAGCACACCATGATCGGCATGGAGCAGGAGGAGACGTTCCGGCTGCTTTCCATGCGGGTGGATGGAAATGCGCTGGTGCTGCGGAATCAGGACACGGAGTTTCGTGTGGAAACGGCGGAAGCCCGCCTTTCTGCGGATGACATGACGTATACCTGCAATGATGCAGCAGTTGTGCCGCAGACGGAAACTGATGGGATGCTTACCTTTGCCGAACCGGCATTGCAGCACTGTCAGCTGCAAATCGAGGGAAATAAGCTTTCGTTCCTGCTGGGATATGCCACGCCGTTACAGGCAATTCGAAAAGCAGACGGCTGGCAGGTGCTTGGCATTGGCGGCGAACTGCTGGATCAGGTGCCGCTGGTGAGCGAAAACCCACGGCTGGCAGCATGCTATCCGTATTTGAACGGCCGTGTCTTTGTGTGGGCGAACACAATTTCTGTATTGCCGGATTGCATCGTTCTGGGACACGGACCGGCGACCTCGCTCTTTTATTTGAATCAGAACGACCTGCCGGCACTGCTGAATATTTTCGGCACTTATGTACTCTATAATAAACCGCACAGCTGGTATTTGCAGATGGCACAGGATACGGGGCTGCTCTCCCTGGCAGCTGTCGTTGGCATGCTGGTGCTGTTTCTGGTGTGCGGCGGAAAGAATTGCTTTGGAAAGAAAGGAACGTTTACCCCGTTCCGTGCGGCGCTGTTCTTTGCCGTCGAAACGTATTGCCTGCTGGGCTTTTTCCACGACAGCCTGATCTATCATGCACCGATGTTCTGGTTCCTGTTTGGAATGAGCTGGCGGGAGTTGTCACAAAAGAAAACCTCAGAGTCTGCATGAACGCTGGGCAAACCGCGAGAAGATGCAGTTGATTTTAGGAATGAGAGGACCTGATTGTTATGAAAAAGCAATTGTTGCGTGTAGCTGGATTTCTTCTGGCGTGTACAGTCGCAGTTGTTTCGATCCCGAGCATGGGGGCATTTGCAGAGGAAGCAAATGCGTCTGAAACCTATGAATTATCGCTTCGCACAGCAGATGACAGAAGAAGCAGCTCTTGCATTATTTCCTCTCTGGATACCGCAGAAAATGATGTGACGGTCAAAGTCGGAATGTACATCAATTCGGAGGACTGGGATCCGGAACACTATATCGAGATCGTCTCCGCCAGATGGGAGGCAACGGCCGCTGTAGACGGCGCCATTCTCTCACAGAACAGTGCGATGAAATGCGTACAGTTCAGCAATGTTTCCAATATTTTGGCAATGGGAAAGACCAAGACCATCACCTATAGCGGCGGCACCTACCAATCCAAATACGAACCGTACTGTCTGGCGCAGATCGTGACGGTCGATGACCAGAGCCGTGAGATGGATCGTTCCTCTTCATTGAACGTCACCACACTGGACTACGCCTTTGACCCGATTTTCGGCAGCGTGGTCTATACAGCAGATAACCAGCAGGTGCGGTTCAGCGCCAGATATTACGAGAGTCAAGAGGACAAGAATGCCGATCTGGCAGAAAAAACGACGACCCGCAAAAAGCTGCACCGGTATTATTGCGATATCCAGTATAATTCTGAGGGGATCCCTTATTATACGTTTGACTATATCGATCAGCATTCCTTTGAACAGCAGGAAGCAATAGGCCTTTTGCCCTGCTATGATCCTGCGATGGCGACAAACAAACCAGTTCCCGGTATGTCCAACTTCTTCCAGTGGGTATATACGGGAAGCACACCGACACAGTTCCTGGGGGCATCCGATGAGTTCCCGCTGATTACATTTGACATCACCCTGAAAAAAGGAACACCGGAGGGCGCCTATTACATCGACTTCGTGGACAACGAAACTTCCGCATCCATGGGCGGCGGCAATACATTTATCTCCGGACGGAATCTGCCGGTTTCCTATCCGGATGCTGATCGGCTGAACGGCTTCACCATTTATGTGAATGAAGATGCGCCGCGAATCACCACGGAAACCTCCACAGAAACAACGACAACCACTACCACTACCACAACAACGACTACGACGACAACAACGACTACGGAATCTGAGTCTCTTACGACAGAGCCGGAAACTGCGGAGAGCGTGAAAGAGACAACGGCGCTCACAGAAGAAACCACTGACACAACGGAACTCACAGAGGACACTGCACTGACCTTCTCAGAAACTGAAGAAACTACCACAGAAACCACGGCGGAAACAGACCTGACAAGTGGTTCTGTTTCCACGGAGGAGACCACAGCTGAGACAACTTCGTCGGAAACTACCGCAGAAACTACAGATACCACGGAAACGACGACGACACGCTATGATCCGGAGGTATATCTGGAGCCAAAGCAATCTATGACAGAACGGGATACGGCAATCCTGAAGCTGTACAATCTGCCCTCGGATGCCGCAGTGGTGTGGATCTCCTCGGCGACAGATGTTGTCACTGTGCTGGACCACGAGAAAACGTATAGCCTTGTCTACGCAAAACACCCCGGAAAGGCAACAGTATACGCACTGGTAAGCGGTAGAGTCTATTCCTGTGAGGTGACAGTCTCGGAGAAAATGCGGGTGGAGATAGAGCTTTGCGGCGATGTCAACTGTGATGGCAACATCACGCTTGCCGATGTGGTCTTTTTGGGACACTATCTGATCGATGGGGTGCAGCTTTCAGATGTTGCAGTCAAGAATGCGGATTGTAACAGAAACGATACCGTTGAGAGCGCCGATGCGGCAGTCCTCATGAAATTCCTGATTCATATGGTAGATGCGCTTCCGCTGGAGTCTGCTGAGTAAAAGGAAAAGAATACATTCGAAAAAAACACCGCTGCGGGATTTCTCACAGCGGTGTTGGTGTTTTGATTATTTGGATTCGGAATCGCCCAGATAAGTTTCGATGATGTATTTGGGACGGGATTTGGTTTCTAAGTAAACCTTTCCGATGTATTCGCCGATGATGCCAATGGCGAGAAGCTGGAGCCCGCCAATCGCCCAGATGGAAACGGCGAGGGATGTCCAGCCGGTTATGGTTGCACCCATGGCGTGGCGAATGACAGAGTAAATCAGCATGCCGATGCTGACGAGAAAAATCAGTGTGCCGAGAATGGTAATCATGCGGATAGGACGAATGGAGAGGGAAGTCAACCCCTCCCACGCAAATGCAAGCATCTTTTTCAGCGGATACTTGGATTTTCCGGCAGGACGCTCTTTTCTGGCATAGGTGACAATGTCGCTGCGGTAGCCGATCATGGGGACAATGCCGCGGAGAAAAAGATTGACCTCGCCGAACTCTGCCAGACCGTCCAGCGCACGCCGGCTCATGAGCCGGTAGTCAGCATGGTTGTAGACCAGTTCGCCGCCCATGCCGGACATGAATTTATAGTATCCCTGCGCCGTGTAGCGCTTGAAAACGGTGTCTGTCTCCCGATCGCTGCGAACGCCGTATACAATGTCGCAGCCGTCCTGAAACTTTTGCAGCATGGCATCCATGGCATTGATGTCGTCCTGTAGATCAGCATCCAGGGAAATGGCAGCGTCGCAGAAGCTGCGGGCAGTCATCAGTCCGGCAAGGAGAGCGTTCTGGTGCCCGCGATTGCGGGAGAGCTTGACACCCTGAAACCGGCTGTCTTTTTGGTGCAGCTGGGAGATGATCTGCCATGTGCGGTCTTTGGAGCCGTCATCCACCAAGAGAATCCGGCTGCTCTCCGCAATCAGCCCGCTTTGCAGCAGCTGGTCGTACTTGATGCGCAGCTGCTCCGCTGTGATGGGAAGCACTTCCTGCTCATTGTAACATGGGATGACGAAATAGATGCAGTTCATGACAGATGTCCTTTCGCAAAGCGTAGAAATTCAGGGCAGCACCGCATCAATCATGCCCGACAAGATTTCCTGCGGTGCTGCAGTTATCATTGTATCATAAACTTTGGATTCTGTCAAATTGCCGGTGATTTAGCTTCGCCGTGTCTTGTGGCTCGCTGGCTTTTCCGCAAATTTGGAGTAGAGGAATTTCTGCTCGCGGTACAGTCCGTAGTAGCCGGAGAGCAGGTAGCTGACAGCGATGGCAAGTAAGTAGTACGGCGTGCCCTGCGCACCGAACAGTTCGATGGCAATCAGCAGCGAGGCAAGGGGACAATTCGTCACACCGCAGAACAGGGCGATCATTCCCACAGACGCACAGAAAGAGGGGGACAGGTGCAGCAGCTGTCCGAACAGACAGCCGAATGTTGCGCCAATGAAGAATGAGGGGACGATTTCACCGCCCTTGAATCCGCCGCCCAGCGTCACTGCCGTGAACAGCATCTTTGCCAGAAAGGCATACCAGACGACCTTTCCGGCAATGGCGGAGGAGATGACATTGGTACCGACTCCCAGATAATCCCGACTGCGCAGAAGCAGGAGTAGAAGCAGAAGAATGCCGCTCGCTGCCAAAATCCGCAGGTAGGGGTTGGGGAATTTTTGTTTCAGCCACTTTTCGCACTGGTGCAGCAGGATGCAGAAGAGAATGCTCACAGCTGCACAAAGAATCCCCAGCAGCAGAATTTTGAGCGCCGGAAGCGGATGCAATCCCGGCATTTGGGTCACGGAAAAGTGCGCCAGCGGAATTCCCAGCTTCGAGGCAAGATAAGATGCGGTCAGAGAGGAAATGGTGCAGGGGACAAGCGCCGCATACTGCATTGCGCCGACGCATCCGACCTCCATGGCAAACACGGCAGCTGCAATGGGTGTGCGGAAAATTGCGGAAAATGCAGCACTCATGCCGCAGAGAATCATAACACGGATATCCCGTTCGTTCAGCCGGAATAGCCGTCCCAGTAAGTTCCCGACGCTTCCGCCCAGCTGAAGCGCAGCGCCCTCTCTGCCGGCGCTGCCGCCGCAAAGGTGGGTGATGATGGTAGAAATAAAGATCATAGGTGCCATCTGAACCGGAAGCTCCGCCTCGGAGCGCAGGGAGGCGAGCACCATGTTGGTGCCTTTGTCGTTCTGGTCGTGGGAAATGCGGTAGAGCCAGACGATCAGAAGTCCGCCGAGGGGAAGCGTCAGAGGCATCCAGACGAAATTGGTGCGGAGTGTGGTCACAGACTGAATACAGTAGACAAATGCCACGCCGATGAGTCCCATAATGCTGCCGGTGAAAACGGAAAAGAACGTCCATCGAATCAGCAGCCGCATGTGGGACAGGATGTGGATACCGCTGTGCAGCAGCTTTCCTTTCCAGCGATAGTACAGCGGGTTGTGCGGTTTCATAAAAATCATCTCCTGATTCTGACAAAAACAGTCCTCCTCGAAGCCGGAACTTTTCGGAGGACTGTGTCATGTTTGTGATTGCGATGACCTCGCCAAGGGGAGAGCCATCAATAATTTTCGGCTTTTACCATAAAATAGGACTGCGGGTGCTGGCAGACCGGACAGACTTCCGGTGCTTTCTTACCGATGACAATGTGTCCGCAGTTGGCGCATTCCCAGATGACATCGCCGTCCTTGGAGAATACGCAGTCGCCCTCGATGTTGGCGAGAAGCTTGCGGTAGCGTTCCTCGTGAGTCTTTTCAATGGCACCAACAGCCTCGAACAGTGCAGCGATCTGCGTGAAGCCCTCTTCCTTTGCCTGCCGTGCAAATTCCTGATACATATCCGTCCACTCGTAATTCTCGCCGGCAGCAGCATCGCTCAGGTTCTGTGTCGTTTCCGGCATACCGCCGTTGAGCAGCTTGAACCAGATCTTTGCGTGCTCCTTTTCATTGTTAGCGGTTTCCTCAAAGAGCTTTCCGATCTGGACATAGCCGTCTTTTTTTGCCTTGGAGGCGTAGAACGTATACTTGGTGTAAGCCTGCGATTCGCCGGCAAAAGCAGCCAGCAGATTTTTTTCGGTCTGTGTTCCTTTGAGTTCAGCCATGGGAATACTCCTTTCTAAGCAGCTTCTTATTTTTGTTGACATTCCGGACAGAGTCCGCTGAATACGATGTGGTGGGAGTCGATCAGAAATCCGTGAAGATTTTGAATCTTGCTGCAAAGATCCGCTTGATACGGCATATCAACATCAAAGACACGCCGGCATCTGCGACACTCCATGTGATAGTGAGGCGTGTTGTTGAAGTCAAAGCAATCCGCACCGTTGGGAATCGGGATGTGCTGAATCTCTCCCTGTTCCGACAAAATCTTGAGATTACGGTAGACCGTCGCTTTGCTGATCAGCGTGTTTTCCGAAGAGATTTCCCGAAAAATCTCCTCTGCCGTGGGGTGATTATGCATGCGCTGTACCGTTTCCAGCACAAGACGGCGCTGCAGTGTGTTGCGATTTTTCATAAAATCATCCTTCGCCATGGTTGTATAATGATACTAATTCCTAATTAAAATTATATACTACCTGCGGAGATTTGTCAAGAGAATCTATGAAAAAAAGCTGGGATTTTCCGGATTTTTATTTGGCAGCGGAATCTGCGCTGTCATCGCAGAAGGTGACAGATTCGCCGTTAAGAATTTTGTTGGAGGTGCGCATTGCACACATTTTTCCGCACATGGTGCAGGTGTGGCGATCCTTGGGCGGACGGCTTTCGAAGTAATTGCGAGCCTTTTCCGGATCGATGGCCTGCTCGAACATGCCCTCCCAGTCGATGGCGCAGCGTGCACGGCTCATGGCGTTGTCCCACTCCCGTGCGCCGGGGATGCCGTTTGCCAGATCGGCAGCGTGTGCAGCAATCTTGGATGCCACAATGCCGTCCCGCACATCCTGCAGATCCGGCAGACGCAGATGTTCCGCCGGTGTCACGTAGCAGAGGAAATCCGCACCGCTTGCAGCAGCGATGGCACCGCCGATGGCAGAGGTGATGTGGTCATATCCCGGTGCAATGTCGGTGACAAGCGGGCCGAGCACATAGAACGGTGCACCGTGGCAGATGCGCTTTTGCAGTTTCATATTGGCAGCAATTTCGTCCATGGTCATATGGCCGGGACCCTCTACCATAACCTGCACATCCCGCTCCCATGCACGCTGGGTCAGGCTGCCAAGCTCGATCAGCTCGGAGATCTGTCCGGCATCGGTGCTGTCGGCATTGCAGCCGGGACGCAGGGCATCGCCAAGACTGATGGTCACATCGTACTTTCTCAGGATGTCCAGAACATCGTCATAATATTCATAGAAAGGATTTTCATTTCCCGTCATCTCCATCCACGCAAAGAGCAGAGAACCGCCACGGGAGACAATGTTGGTGGTACGCTTGGTGCGCTTCAGCGCCTCTACAGCACGGCGGTTGATGCCGGCGTGAATGGTCTGGAAGTCTACGCCCTCCTTGGCGTGAGCCTCCAGCACTTTCAGGAAGTCCTCGGCCTTGATGTCTGCCAGTTCCTTTTCCAAGTAGCCGATGGCATCGTACATGGGCACTGTGCCGATCATGGCAGAGGACATCTCGATCAGCTGCTTGCGGAAGGTGTTGGTCTTGCCGTAGTTGGAGAGATCCATGATGGCCTCGCAGTTGAATTTCAGCGCAACCTTTACCTTTTCGAATTCAGCGGAGTAGTCCCGGCAGTCACCGGAGATTCCAAGATTGACATTGATCTTGGTGCGCAGTCCTTCGCCGATGCCGTAGGGATGCAGGCTCTTGTGGTAGATGCTCGCCGGAATACAGATTGTACCCTTGGCAACACGCTCCCGAACCAGTTCCGGTTCCAGATGCTCTTCTTTTGCCACGGTTTCCATTTCCGGTGTCAGGATTCCTTGTTTGGCAGCGTCCATTTGTGTAGCATAAGTAGACATATGAAAAATCCTTTCCAGAGCCGTTTTCAGCTCTTACACGAAATTTGCCGCACAGGGCGGAGATATTTTGCAGAAAATCCGGTTGTCGATGAAAAACGTCGTTATATTGCATCTTTTTGAAAAAAAGAAGGTGCATTGTGTGCAATGGGACCGTTGCCATGTCCCAGATGCAGTCCTGCCTGAAGTGCCTGCGTCAGATATGCCTTGGCACGGCGGACGCTCTCCTCCAGCGAAAATCCCAGCGCCAAATGTGACGCAATGGCGGAGGACAGGGTGCAGCCTGTTCCGTGGGTGTCTGTGGTGGGGACACGTTCTCCGTGCAGCCAGATACAGCTGCCGTCTTTGGCAAGGACATCGTCACATTGTGCGGCAGCGTGTCCGCCCTTGAGCAGGATCGCCGTCCGGAACTGTGCGGAGAGCTGCAGGGCAGCCTGTTCCATTTGCTCCGGGCTGGTGATTGCCGTGCCGGTAAGGACCTCGGCCTCCGGAATGTTGGGGGTAATCAAAGCGGCGAGGGAAAACAGATTCTCTTTCAGTGCTTTCTGCGCACCGCTTCGCAGCAGTGACGCACCGCTGGTGGCGATCATCACCGGATCCAGCACCAGTTTGGTCAGGCGGTAGTACTGCACCATCTCTGCAATGGCGTGAATCTGCGGAACATCGTAGACCATGCCGATTTTCACGGCAAGGGGCGGAATGTCCTCACAGACTGCGGCAATCTGCGCCTGTAAAAACGCTGCCGGAACGGGATGGATTTCCCGCACACCCGTGGTGTTTTGTGCCGTCAGTGCAGTGATTGCGCTCATGCCGTAGCAGCCCAGCATGGTCATTGTTTTCAGATCAGCTTGGATGCCGGCACCGCCGCTGCTGTCGCTGCCGGCGATAGTGAGTACGGGATAGCCTCTCATACCTGCGCCCCGCTTTTCTGAAAGACCTTTGTCAGCTCGAACAGATTGCGGGCTGCCTGTGTGATGTCCGGTTGTCCGAAGATGGCGGATACCACAGCGATGCCGTCCGCTCCGGAAGAATAGAGGTGGGGAAGATTTTCTGCCGTAATTCCGCCGATGGCGACTATGGGAATGGAAACTGCTTTTCGAATGGCACACAGCTTTTCCAAGGTTAGGGGCGTTGCATCGGATTTGGTTGCCGTTTGGAATACCGCACCGCAGCCGATGTAATCCGCACCCTCTGCTTCGGCACGAAGCGCCTCCTCCACGGAGTGGGCACTGGTGCCGATGACAGCGGAATCTCCCAGGATTTCCCGTGCCTTTTTCAGCTTCATGTCCCGCTGCCCCACGTGTACGCCGTCCGCACCCAGCACACGTGCTGCTTCTACATTGTCGTTGATGATGCAGGGAATGCCGGCGCTGCGGCAGATGTTGACGAGAGGGTAGGCGAGCTGGATCAGGCGCTGTGTTGTGCAGTTCTTTTCCCGAATTTGCAGCATGGTGATGCCGCCGTCAATGGCTGCGCGGACATTTTCTGTGAGCTTGGCGCTTGGTTCTGTGATGGCGTATAACTGGAATGCCGATGGGGATAGTTTCATGTTGGAGTTCCTCGCTTTCCTCAATTCTTTGGGCAACGCTGTGTAAAACCGTCAGGCTGGCTTTGTGCAGTGCTGCGAAGTCCCTATGATTATGATAAAAGAAAAATGAGCACGCCTTCGTGGCATGCCCATTGCAATGATGTGCATGGTTCCCTACGTTGGCATTACCCAAATCAGGTATGGTCGAAACGTCTGCGTTTCCTCTCAGCCTGCGCATAGCAAGCTCCCGTGTTTTTTGTTTTGTTATCGCTTATCGGATTTCCCAGACCGTGCGGGCAGATGCACGCATACGCCGGAACAGCGGCGCAAAGTATTCCAGAACGGCAACATACTTATCAACAAAGGAGACCACGAAGCTCTCCTTGTACTGCGGACGCTGTCTGGAGATTGGCCACATGTGGTGGACAATGATGTCCTTTTCCATGGCGTTGAGAGAGAAGCGCATAGAGGCATTGAGCAGTGCAAGCTTCGGGTGAAATGTCAGGTGTGAGATCTGGTTGGGTGCCTGTTCCCGATCGTACTCGCTGGTCTCATAGAAATAGAGATCGTGGAGCAGACCGGCACGTGCCGCAGAAACTGCATCCCAGTGGAAACGCCGGCAAAGCCAATAGCTGTAATAAGAGACGTTCAAACTGTGCTGAAATCTTGTGGTATGCACATGGTGACGGAATTGCTTCAGACGCTGAACCTCGTCGTGCTCCAAAAGATCGGAGACAAGAAAATAGTAGGTTCGGGCGGTCAGTTCTTTTTTGGAACCGGTTGCATGCAGCATGCAGTACATCATCCTTTCCATTGCACCGGTGCGAAGCAGGCGGGAGCGTTCCAAAGGCTCTCCCTGCGGATCTGTGCGCAGCGGTTTCAAAAATTTTGTGCACCGCTGGCTTTCTATCTAGTAGTGTAGCAGATTTTTTTGTTTTTGTCAAGTGAAATGCGAGAATTCTAGGAAAATCCGCTGGACAATCCGGAGGCGATATGCTATACTGAATACAGTGCCGATGCAGGCAGCATTTTGTCAATGAGGAGGAATTTCATGTGATTGCCTTATCCAATCGGCAGAAGGGGACGCTTTGTATCATCCTGTCTGCCTTTTGTTTTGCCTGGATGAACGCCTTTGTCCGGCTTGCCGGCGATTTGCCGTTTATTCAGAAGAGTTTTTTCCGGAATCTGGTTGCGCTGACCTTTGCGCTGGTGATGCTTCTGCGCCAAAAGGGAAAATTTTTGCCCCGGAAAGGCGCACTGCCGTACCTGCTGATTCGTGCAGCTGCCGGAACGATGGGGATTCTCTGCAACTTCTACGCCATCGATCACCTGGCGCTCTCGGATGCCTCGATCTTGAATAAGATGTCGCCGTTTTTTGTCATTCTGTGCTCGTGGCTGATTCTCAAGGAGAAGCTCACGTGGCAGCAGGGGATGATTGTGCTGGGGGCGTTTGTGGGAAGCTTGTTCGTCATCAAGCCCAGCTTTTCCAATGCGGCATTGTTTCCGTCGCTCATCGGTCTGCTGGGCGGACTGGGTGCTGGCGTTGCCTATGCCATGGTGCGGAAGCTGGGGCAGATCGGCGAGAATAAAACGTATATCGTCTTTTTCTTCTCGGCGTTTTCCTGTGTGGTGACACTGCCGTATCTGCTGCTTGCCTATGAGCCGATGACATGGAAGCAGCTGCTGATTTTGGTGATGGCAGGGCTTTCCGCTGCCGGCGGACAGTTCGGAATCACATCCGCCTACTGCTATGCACCGGCAAAGGACATCTCCGTCTATGATTACACGCAGATTCTGTTTGCTGCCGGACTGGGATTTCTGCTGTTTGCCCAGATTCCGGACTGGATGAGCCTTGCGGGGTATCTCATTATCATCACCATGGGAGTACTCATGTTTTTGTACCAGCGGAGAGACGGAGAAAAGGAAAAGTCTGCTTGAGAATGTTTTTCTTTTGTTCGTCGAAAATTCATGAAAAGCACGGCACAGCATGATATACTATTTCTAATGAGAACGATTACTATTTGAGAATGATTCAACTTTTAACATCGGCGTTTGCCGGAAGGAGGAAATCTTATGTTACAGACAATTCCAGATTCCAAGGCGATTTTTTATATTGGTGTAGATGACAAGACCATTGACCTGTTTGAGAGCCAGTATTCCGTCCCCAATGGTGTTTCGTATAATTCCTATGTGATTCAGGACGAGAAGCTTGCCATTATGGACACGGTAGATCCGGCAGCAACGGAACAGTGGATGGAAAATCTGATGGAGGTGCTGGGCGACCGCCAGCCGGACTATCTGATTATTTCCCACATGGAGCCGGATCATGCGGGAAGTATTGGCATTCTGACTTCCGCATATCCGGAGATGACGCTGGTAGGCTCGGCGAAAGCGTTGGCAATGCTGCCGAACTTTTTCCGGCAGGTACCGACAAATCCGACCATTGCTGTAAAAGAGGGGGACACTCTCTCGCTGGGCGAACACACCCTGCATTTTGTCATGGCACCTATGGTGCACTGGCCGGAGGTCATGGTCAGCTATGAGGAGAAGGAGCAGGTGCTCTTTTCCGCAGATGCGTTCGGCAAGTTTGGCGCACTGGATACCGATGAGCCGTGGACGGATGAGGCACGGCGGTATTACATCAACATTGTGGGAAAATACGGCGCGCCGGTGCAGACGCTTCTGAAAAAAGCAGCCGGATTGCAGATTCGGACGATTTGTCCGCTGCACGGGCCGATTTTGAACGGCGACCTGACACCTTATTTGCAGAAGTATCAGACTTGGAGCAGTTACCAGCCGGAGGCGAGCGGTGTGCTGGTGGCATATGCCTCCATTCACGGGAACACCGCAAAGGCAGCGGAATTTCTGTCGGAACAGCTCTGGGAGCTGGGCGAGCAGGTGACTGTGCTGGATCTGACTCGCTGCGATATGTCAGATGCAGTGCAGGCTGCGTTCCGGTATGATCGGATGGTATTGGCAGCAGCCAGCTATGACGGCGGTGTTTTTCTGCCCATGGAGGAATTTCTGCTGCACTTGCAGGCAAAGGCGTTCCAGAACCGCACTGTGGCACTGGTGGAAAACGGCTCCTGGGCACCCTCGGCAGCCAAGAAAATGCGGTCGTATCTGGATACGATGAAAAACGTGACAGTGCTGGATACGACAATTACCATTCGTTCTGCGGTGAAGCAGACGGATGAGACAGCACTTTGCGAGCTGGCAAAGGCGGTGCATGAGGCTGCAAAGAAATAAATCAGCTTGAAAAAAGCCGGCAGGGGGTGGATTCCTCTGCCGGCTTTGGTGAGATTGGAACAAGTTTTCAGTTTCGCTTTGCTGCCTGAATATAATAGGTAATACGGGACATCAGCTGCTGCGGAACAAAATGGGAGGCGAAGATGCCGAGCTGGTTGAGCATGCCGGGGATAATGATCAGTTTTCCGGTGAGTACGCCAAACACCGCTTCTTTTGCCACGTCTTCGGCGCTCATTGCCTTGACACGGAACCGCACGCCGGCACGGTCGTTGAACTTGGTGTCCACAGGGCCGGGGCAGAGCAGGCTGATGGTCACACGGCTATGCTGGTGGCGCAGCTCCTCAGCGATGGCGAGAGAAAGACGCACCACATAGTTTTTGGAGGCGTAGTAGCTGGAGAGCAGCGGACCGGTGAGAAATCCGGCGCTGGATGCCACGTTGAGGATTCTGCCGCTGCCACGCTTCTGGAAGTCCCTGAGAAACAGCTTGGTTAAAATGTGCAGCGCACGGATGTTCACCTGAAGTAGTTCCAGTTCCTGCTGCAAGTCGGTTTCCGTAAACTCGCCGAACACGCCGAATCCGGCGTTGTTGACCAGCACATCAATGCGCTTGCCGCGGCAAAATTCGTATAGGGCAAACGGCGCCTGATCTTCGGCGAGATCCAGCGCAATGATCTCTGTGGGAACGGGGAGCATCTGCTGAAGCTCCTCCAGTGCTTTTTGGTTTCTGCCGGTAAGCACCAGTGCCCAGCCCCGGCGGCTGAATTCCATGGCAATGGCACGTCCGATGCCGGAGGTTGCGCCGGTAATCAATGCTCTCATCATAAAACAAAACTCCTTTCGGTGGATGATATGCTTTTCTTTACTATACCATAAACGGCGGTCGAAATCAATTCTTTTGGCGCACTTTCTGAAAATTTGAAAAAAATTTCGGGAAGGTATGGACTTATTCGCAAAAGTGTAGTATAATAGGATACATATCTGGGAATTTTCCGGCGGGGATCAGTTCTCGCCGAAGTTTCCACAAAGACAGTCGGCTTTCGGCTGTCGGAAATGATTTCGGAGGTATCAGAACATATGTCAAAATGGAAAAAAATCGTGGCTGGACTGATGGCCACTGCAATGGTTGGCTCCCTTGCTGCGTGCGGCAGCAATACTGCCTATGCGATGACCATCGATGGAATGCAGGTAAAGGCAGGCGTATACATCTACTTTGCATACTCCGCTTATTCTGAGGCAGTCAGCACGCTGCAGTCCCAGAATTCTGAGCTGGACACTTCGGACAATGATGTGGTCAAGGCGCAGAAAATCGACGGCAAGGACACAGAAACCTGGATCAAGGACAAGACGCTGGAATATTGCCAGCAGTATGTGGCAGTAGAACAGAAGTACAGCGAGCTTTCTCTGGAACTTTCGGATGAGAGCAAGACAGAGATCGACAACACGCTGAACAACTTCTGGGACACCAACTCCAAGACCTTTGAGGCAAACGGAATTTCTAAGGAGTCTGTGAAGCTGGTGCTGGAAAACACCTACCACACCAACGACCTGTTCCTGTACTACTATGACATTGACGGCGAAGAGGGCGTTACCGAGGATGAGCTGAAGGAATACTACATCGACAACGATGCTCGTGTTCGTTATATCAAGATTGATCTGAAGGACGGCAACGGCGATCTGCTGAAGTCGGATGCCAAGGATGCAATGCTGGAGCAGGTAAATGGCTACCTGAAGCGTGTGGAAGCCAAAGAGGGCGACGAAGAGGCAATGCTGGATGAGATGGATGCCATCCAGACAGATTATAATGCCTATGTGACTTCCATTTCCGAGGAGGCTGCTGCGGAAACTGCTACTTCGGCAACCGATGAGAACGGCAACGAGATCGCAGCGACTACCACAACAACCGCTGCAACCACGACCACGGCAGAAACAACTACCACCGCAGTTACAGAGGAAGACAGTGCAGCTGCAACAGAAACTGCCGGTGCAGATGAAGCTGCGGAAACTACAGCAGCAGAGGAGTCTGCTTCGGAGGAAACCGCTACAGAGGCAACCACTGGCGAATCCGATGGCAGCGGGGAAACTACCACTACCACATCGAAGTACGCCAATGAAACTATCATTGCCAAGGTGACCACAAACGAAAAGACCAAGGAAGAGGACATCACCTATACCCCGTCGAAGAAGGCGTATGACTATATCTTTAATGATGCCAAGCTGGGCGTGCCGGCTGTGGTAGAGGATGATGAGGCATGCTATCTGGTGCTGCGTCTGGACATTGAAGAGAGAATGACGGACGATGATCTCTGGTCGGATACGCAGAAGACCTCTGTAGTAACCAGAAAGTACAGTGATGCCTTTGAGGATATGCTGGATCAGTGGTGCGATGCACAGACGGTAGAGAAGAATGATCGTGCAATCAAGCGCTATGATGCATTTGATCTGGACTTTAGCTCGAAATAAGCGAGTCTATCATCCGTGAAATAAGAGAAAATGGAGCTGCCTGCGGTTGTATTAGCTGCGGGCAGCTCTTTTTTGATTAAGAATTGTATGAATTGTACAAAGAATTACTTCAAAAGTTTATAATCATTTTCTTGACAAAGGTGGATGGATGTGATATAATAATAAAGCTGTCGCACGAGAGCGAAAGTCAAAGGAATGAAAGGACAGAGGGAAGAAGCGGAAGAACGGAACGGGAGTTCGGCGGTTAAGCTTCTGAAAATTGTTCAAGAAAAGTTCACTTGACAAGAAAGCGAAAGTGTGATAGAATAGAGAGGC
>NZ_JAJFCK010000149.1 GCF_020709055.1 Ruminococcus callidus | reverse complement strand
AATACTCTGAAAGGCATTGCAGATGTGGTGCTGGGGTGGTTTGGAACAAGCTGGAACGAAGTCTGGACTTCTATCAAGACATTTTTTGTGGACACATGGAACAGCATTTCCACGTTTTTTACCGGAATTATTACGGGTATCCGAGACTTTTTCGTCAACACCTGGACGTCTATTTCCAATACCTTCACCACCATTGTCACTGCCATTCAGACAGTAGCAACGACCGTATTTACAGCAATTCGTGACTTCTTCACCACCATTTTTACAGCGATCTACAACTTTTTCAGCACGATTTTCAATGCCATTTACAATGTGGTTTCTACGGTTTTTCAGGCAATTTATAACGTCATTACGACCGTTTGGAATG
>NZ_JAJFCK010000148.1 GCF_020709055.1 Ruminococcus callidus | reverse complement strand
TGGTCGATCGACAGTCCCTGCGTGAGCCAGATGAATTGTTCACGGGTAATATTCCTGACCTCCTGTTCATTGCACGGCCAGGAGAATTTCCCGTCTTCAAGACGCTTATACAGCAGCAGAAAGCCGTCATCTTCCCATAAAAGCACCTTCATACGATCTCTGCGCCTGCCGCAGAACAGAAACGCGCTGCTTGCGAACAGGTCAAGCTGAAACTGCTGCTGTACAAGCGCCGCAAGTCCGTCAATGGACTTACGCATATCTGTATGTCCGCAGACGATGTAGATATTGTCAGCAGTTAAGTCTTTCAGCATTCTTTCAGACCTCTCAGCAGCGTAAGGAGAAACTCCTCAGATATATCTGGCGGCATTTCGACCTCGATCCC
>NZ_JAJFCK010000147.1 GCF_020709055.1 Ruminococcus callidus | reverse complement strand
GTCGTTTCCCGAAATGCACCGCTGAAATTTCCCGTAGAAGCAGCATACACTGCATGATGGTCGGTAGCATTCAAAGTGAAAGCGACATCTTTGTTGACACCGCCGCCCTGCGGTCCGTTTTGGTCAGACCGACCAATCATTGAGCCCTGCAAAGCATAACTTTCCAGCACAGCAATACCGCCTTGGTTTTTTGCTGGTGACTGGTCGCTGGTGTCCAAAGTACGGGCGGTGTCTGCCTCATAAATGCCACTGTGCGGATTACCGGAAAGCATGGCATTGCTGGAAAAGGAACTGATGCCATATGCTTTCGGCTGAAATACAGTCTGGTCATTGTTGCAGGACAGCGTAGCAGATTTGTTTTCCTGTATCAGACTGCCTTTTCCACCGCCGGCTTTTCCGCAGCGAATCTTCAGTGTTTTCGG
>NZ_JAJFCK010000146.1 GCF_020709055.1 Ruminococcus callidus | reverse complement strand
CTGTGAGGCGGGGTATCGGGTAAAATTCTATACGGCTGTCAATCTTGCTGCTGAGCTTGCAGAAGCAGTTCAGATGAACAGGCTTTCCAAACTTGAAAAGAGTCTCAGTAAGATAGATCTTCTGATCATCGATGAACTCAGTTACCTGACTTTTAACAGGTATCAGTCAGAGATGCTTTTTCAGATCATATCAGAACGTTCAGAAAGAGCCAGTGTTATCATAAGTACAAATCTTGAATTTTCACAATGGACACAGCTTTTTGAAAATGAAATGCTGCTTGCTGCACTCATAGACAGGGTCACCTTCCGATCCTTTGTTCTGAACATGAACTGCAGCTCGTCTTACCGCATCGACTCAACCTTGAATCACGATTAGTGGCTCAAAATTTTTTTATCACAACTGGCTCACTTTTTTATTAGCGA
>NZ_JAJFCK010000145.1 GCF_020709055.1 Ruminococcus callidus | reverse complement strand
CAGACAGAATTACAACGTTGTATCGTTCATCAAGTAAGAAACACGCTGAAATATGTTGGTGCAAAAAACAAGAAAGAGTTTGCCAACGATTTGAAAACCATTTATCACGCACCGTCTGAGGAAGCTGCCCTTAAGCAGCTTGAACGTGTCGCAGAAAAGTGGGAGAAAGATGATCCAAACGCCATGAAGAGCTTGTACAAAAACTGGGATGTGATCTCACCGATCTTCCAATTTTCCGCTGACGTGAGAAAGGTAATTTACACTACCAATGCAATCGAGAGCCTTAACAGCGGCTATCGTCGTCTGAACAAACAGAGAAGTGTGTTTCCCAGCGATACGGCTCTTTTAAAGGCTTTGCATCTGGCAACCCACGAGATTACAAAGAAGTGGACGATGCCGCTGAGAAACTGGGGCAGAGTTCTTGGCGAGCTGGAGATCATGTAC
>NZ_JAJFCK010000144.1 GCF_020709055.1 Ruminococcus callidus | reverse complement strand
CCGTTTTCCTCGGCATCTGCCTTTGCAAGGCTTTCTGCGTTTTCCTCAACCCATGCGGTGAATTCCTCGTTGTCCATCCTGTCCTCGTTTTCAATCTCCAGTTCGTATTCGTAGTCCGCATCGAACCAGATGATGACCGCCTTTGTGATTTCGGTTCTTTCGTTCCAGTCCGTTCTGTTTGCCTTTGCTCTTGCCTTTGCGATTCCGTATGATACCATTGTGTTTTTCCTCCAAATTTCGTGGTTTTTTGGTTGTTTTCCCTTTCGGTAACTGTATATTACCATACCTTTCGGCGTATAGCAAGCGGCTAAATGTACAGAACATAAGGCGATATTTTCGCTGTATATTTGGTGGATCTGACACTGGATAAACTTGCTTTTCTATGGTAAAATACAGTACAATGGTGCGCCAGTTCGGTGCATAAGATATAGTCGGGTGAAATTCTCGACCT
>NZ_JAJFCK010000143.1 GCF_020709055.1 Ruminococcus callidus | reverse complement strand
CAGGAGTGCTTCAACTGGGATAAGTCGGTCTTGACCGTTTGTGCAAAGCCTCTGTCTCTGACGAAAAATGCGGAAATCGTAATGTCCTATCAGTCGGGTTCCAGCGAAGCCGGAAGCCTGTATCTGGTGCAGAAACCGCAGAAGATCGACATTCCTATTGGTGTGTATGTGAATACAGAGATCGATGCAAATCGTGCGGTTTCTCTGGATTTCCAATGGCTGCAGTCGGACACCTTTATCACCACCATCACAGAATGCACCAGCATTTCTGACGGCGAATATTACCTTGCATGGGTGGGCAGAAGCAACAATTCTCATCCGAAAATCCGATTCCTGAAAGTACTGGAGGGTTGAAAATGAAAGATACCATTTGTGTAGCTGTCGGCTTGGTCGGCGGCTTTTTTACTGCCATTTTTGGCGGCTGGGACTCCGCTCTGGTGACACTGGTCGTCTTTATGGCAAT
>NZ_JAJFCK010000142.1 GCF_020709055.1 Ruminococcus callidus | reverse complement strand
GAAAGCACAGCATCCATGCTGTACACACCATCCAAAACGCTGGATTCTTTTCTGCAGAAGATTTCTGCAACTGCATCCAAAGGCACGCCGATCAACCAATTGGACAAGCGGCTGGAGCTTTTGAAATATTAAAAATACAGGAGGACTGATACTATGACAATTCAGGAACTGAGAGAAAAAAGAAGCAAGGCATGGGATACTGCCCGTGACTTTTTGGATTCCAAGCGAAATGAAAGCGGTCTGCTTTCGGAAGAGGACAGCAAGACATACGATGCCATGGAGCAGCAGATCGTGGCATACGGCAAGGAAATCCAGCGGCTGGAACGACAGGCTCAGATTGAAGCGGAGATGAACAAGCCCACTTCTACGCCGATTCAGAACAAGCCGAACGCATCCACTCACAGTGATACCAAGACCGGCATTGCATCGGATGCATATCGTACTGCTTTCTGGAACAACATCCGCAACCG
>NZ_JAJFCK010000141.1 GCF_020709055.1 Ruminococcus callidus | reverse complement strand
AATTTGCAAGCAGATGGCGTGCAAAGTCGCCAGACGCTCTTTGTGCGGTATTGCCGTAGATAGACGCCTATGAACACGAGCTCTTATTCCGCAGAGTCCATATTGCGGTTCTGCCTGCAAACCGCAGAAAAGCAGGACGGACTCCCATGCAAAAATATCGTATTTTCAAACAGCTCCCGCATCCGCAGGAAACGCAAGTTCTATTATATCATATTTTTCGGGGTTTGTGTAGGGGGTTTCAAAAATTTTTTCGGATTTCTTGAAATTTGGTGCGAAATGCTTGGGTTGGAGGGGGAGGTGGGGCGGATATGGCGCAATCTGTCTTTACGAATTATGTGAAATCTGCGGACACGGCACGCCGTGTCCGTTGGTTTTATGTCAAGGCACATCCCGTTGGAAACGTTCCACCGGAACGTTTCCAAAATATCGGCACTGTAAACGGGACACAAGGGCGGAGCGGTCTTGTTCGCTCCGCCCTCGAAAAGCTGTCGCTTTTCTCACCC
>NZ_JAJFCK010000140.1 GCF_020709055.1 Ruminococcus callidus | reverse complement strand
AGAGAATCGCTGTTCATCGGCTTGACCCGTTCAGATTTGTTTGGCTATGTGGGTGCCGCCTGTCCTGCACCAGGACTGACACCTGGAACAGATTTGAGTATGCACCCCGGTCAGCTGCAGGAAAATCAGTTGAAACCGGCATACCAGATGCCGAATTTGATCATGATTACCGGCGGTGGGAAAGATGGTACAGTTGGCTCACAGCCTTCTGTTTATCACAATATCTTGTCTGCAAATGGAATTGAACATCTCTGGCATTCTGTTTCTAATGGAGGACATGATTCATCTAGCGTTCAGCCGCATTTTTATAACTATCTTCGTGGGATTTTTCAAAGTAAAAAATGATTTTCTCCCCAATGGGAAGAATCATTTGCAATAAATCTCTGCGGCTCTGTTCCAAGCCGCGGATGAAAAGAAGCTTCTGAAAATTCATGCTGTTCCAATGGTTTTTAGGTTTTGTTTCTTTGAAAAGCGGTGGCTTTTTGATAAGCTGCCGCTTTTTTCATAAACCTGTG
>NZ_JAJFCK010000014.1 GCF_020709055.1 Ruminococcus callidus | reverse complement strand
GAAGAGTTCGATATGGGCGTTATCCTGAAGGACGGTATCAATTCCACCGGTCTCCAGGGCACCATGGTTCTGCCGGAAGCAACCCGGAAGATTCTGGTTGAGTCCGCATTCGGCGTTGCTACCGCAATGGGCGCAGGCGAAGCTTACGACATCAGCGGCGGTCAGTTCAACATGAACGAGTGGAACACCACCGGCCGTCTGTACTGGGGCTTCGCAGCAAGCACCACCTACAGCACTCCGAACAATGGCGAGAATATCGTTACCATGACTTGGAGCGTTGCAGACAAGGCAACCATCGAAAAGGTAATTGCTGAATATCCGAACGATGTCAAGAAGGGCACCGACGCAAACGGCAAGACCTACTACAGCTTCCCGGTAAAGTGGGAAGAGGACGGTACTGATCCGGGTATGTCCGGCGACAAGGTCGTAGACCGTGCACGTTATAAGTACCTGAACGAAGACAGCCAGGATGTTTACAAGACTGCTCTGGCTCTGGAAGACGGCTCCATCAACATCTACATGGATGAGACTCCGACCGACAAGACCACTTGGAAGATCGAAGACAAGTTCGTAGAAGCTGGCGAAGAAGAGTTCGATATGGGCGTTATCCTGAAGGACGGTATCAATTCCACCGGTCTCCAGGGCACCATGGTTCTGCCGGAAGAAACCCGGAAGATTCTGGTTGAGTCCGCATTCGGCGTTGCTACCGCAATGGGCGCAGGCGAGGCTTATGACATCAGCGGCGGCCAGTTCAACATGAACGAGTGGAACACCACCGGCCGTCTGTACTGGGGCTTCGCAGCAAGCACCACCTACAGCACTCCGAACAATGGCGAGAATATCGTTACCATGACTTGGAGCGTTGCAGACATGGCAACCGTTAAGAGCGTTGCTCAGCAGTACGGCGTAAAGACCGGCACGGATGAGAACGGCAGAACTTATTACATCTTCCCGGTAAAGTGGGAAGAGGATGGCACCGATCCGGGTATGTCCGGCGACAAGGTCGTAGACCGTGCACGCTATAAGTACCTGAACGAGGACAGCCAGGATGTTTATAAGACTGCTCTGACTCTGGAAGATGGTTCTATCAACATCTACGTTGACGATGTAACCACAACTACCACTGAGGCAACCACAACTACTACTACTAAGGCAACCACAACTACTACTGAGGCAACCACAACTACTACGAAGGCAACCACAACTACTACTGAGGCAACCACAACTACTACGAAGGCAACCACAACTACCGCTGAGGCAACCACCACAACTGCAGCTACTACTACCACTGCAGAAAAGACTACCGCTTCTACCGCAGCTACTACCGCTGCAACCACAACTACCACCCAGGCTCCTCTGCCGGCTGGCAAGTCTGTATGGTCCATCGGTAAGATCTGGGCTAACCCGGGCGACGGCTACGTTGGCGGTTCTGTAGAGGATCTGGATCTGCCGTTCAACATCAGCAACCCGATCAAGTCCTATGGTCTCCAGGGTACCGTTGTCTTCGACAAGGCAACCAGAGAACTGGTTGAGCTGGCTTGGGGCGATGCATCCGCTTCTATGGGCGACCTGTACAACTTCTCCACCTTCCTGTCGAACCTTGGTTCTTACAAGACTGATGGTAAGTTCTTCTATGTACTCCAGGCTGGTCTGACTGCTGAGAATCCGGCTGCTTCTGAGGGTACTGCAGTGAACGTAAGCATTGCAATTCCGGACGAGGCTACTGTAAAGTCCGTTGCAGCTGAAAACGGTCTGACTCTCCAGTATGACGCAGAAAAGAACGTTTACTACTATGAGTTCCCTGTAAAGTGGAGCGAAGATGGTACCGATCCGGCTCCGTCTGGCAGCCAGACTGCATACCGCAAGCGCTTCCAGTATCTGGACAGCACTGAGCCGGAGGGCAGAAACGTATTCTCCGACTATGTAACTCTGGAAGATGGTTGGATTCGTGTTATCGTAAGCAAGGATGCAGAAACCACAACCTCTACCACTGAGGCTACCACAACAACAACCACCGCAGCTACAACTACCACAACCGCAGAGGTTACTACCACAACCGCAGAGGTTACTACCACAACCGCTGAGGTTACTACCACAACCGCTGAGGTTACTACTACTACAACTTCTGCAACAACTACCACCTCTAGCGAAGCAACCACAACCACCTCTGGCGAAGCAACCACAACCACTACCAAGGGCACTGAAGAGGACAAGACCGTTAGCGTTTCTCTGGTAGCAGATGCAAGCTTCTACTTCTCCGTTGACGAGAGACCGTTCAACAATGCAGACCTGCTGAAGGCTACACTGAGCGATGGCTCCGATGTGACAAACGACATCACATTCGAGTGCAAGACTCCGGCTGAACTGTACGAGAAGGAAGGCAAGGCATATTGTGTTGTTGAGATGACTCCGTACTACAACGGCGAGGCTCTGGCAGACGCTCCGAAGCCGAAGGTTTACATCGGCATCAAGGGTGATACTCAGCTGGATGGCGACGTAGATATGGATGACGCATTCGATACGCTCCAGTACTATTCTTACAATGCAGCAGGCAGAACTCCGATTCTGACTGACGGCAAGGATGAGAACCTGGAGAAGCTGGCTTACTTCCTGTCTGATGTCGACACTGAGTCCACTGCTGGTAAGAACGAGGGCAACAAGACCCTGTCCATGGACGATGCATTCAACATCCTCCAGTACTATTCTTACAGAGCTGCTGGCAGAAACATGGCTTGGCCGGAAGTTGTTCCGTCCCTGAAGACCCTGAAGGGCTCCATCTGGGCTGAATAAGCAACACATGCCAAAGGGCATTCGACAAAATTAAAGTGACATCTGCCGCATAAGCGGCAAACCGGTACGGTGAGGTTCACCGTGCCGGTTTTTGTTTTCTCCGCCGAAAAAAGTTTGCCTTGACAAACTCCGGAATGGCATGATATACTGGATGCATAGAATAAAAGCAGGCTGTGAAACGACTGTCGCAGCCTGCTTTTGCATGTGCCTATTGGCGCCGGGAGAAAGGAAACTTTGGAATATGGGAATTGTGGAACTGCTTCTGACGGCGATTGCGCTGTCCATGGATGCCTTTGCGGTGTCTGTCTGTAAGGGGCTTGGCATGCGCCGGATGCGCTATGACCAGGCACTTGTCATCAGCCTATACTTCGGCGTGTTTCAGGCATTGATGCCGCTGATCGGCTGGCTGCTGGGAACGTCATTCTCCCGTTACATTCAGGCGTTTGACCACTGGATCGCATTTGTGCTGCTGGCGTTTCTCGGCGGCAAGATGCTGTGGGATGTCTTTCACGAAAAAGAGGACGGGGAACAGGAGTCGGCGGAGCGCAGGCTGGATCATCGGGAACTCTTCATGCTGGCAATCGCCACGTCCATTGATGCGCTGGCGGTGGGAATTGCCTTTGCCTGTCTGGACGTCAACATCTGGAGCTCCATCTCCATCATCGGCGTGACGACACTGGTCATCTCCTTTGCCGGCGTGTGGATCGGCAACCGGTTTGGCAACCGCTTTCAGAAAAAGGCGGAGATTGCCGGCGGACTGGTGCTGATTCTCATCGGCGTGAAGATTCTGGCGGAACATCTCATCGAACATCAGTAACCAATACAAACGGGAATCCCGCAGCAGCGCAGGATTCCCGTTCTTTTTTCCGGATTTTACAATGCGGTATTTTTTTCTACAACTTCGAAAAAACTGTTGACTTTTTTAGATGATTGTGATATAATTGATGTATAAATCATGTAAGCTAGACTGCTGTCGAAAGGAGTGTGGAGTCATGGGGCAGGAAGAGAAAGAGCAAAAGTGGCGGAGCCGGTGGATCTTTATTCTATGTCTGGTGCTGGCGCTGCTGGTTGCCGGTGCGACCATTGCGCTGCATCAGTCCAAGTACTTCGGCTCCGGAGAACTTCACGCTGTGGAGGTCGTGCGGCAGCTCAGCGGAAATAATCTGGTGTCCGCCGTGGATAACAGCGAGCAGATCTCCGAGCGGGAGAAGCTGTTCCAGACGAAGCAGGCGGACGGCAGGGACATTGCTGCGTGGCTGACCATCCCAAAGACCGGCATCGACTATCCGGTGATGCATGCGCAGGACCGCTCCTATTATCTGGAGCACAATATGGATCAGCAGGTGGATGTCTACGGCACGCCGTTTCTGGATCCGGACAATGCGCCGGACTTCTCCGATGCGTTCTCGCTGGTGCACGCCATCAATATGAGCAACGGCACCATGTTCGGGTCGCTGCGGTCGTTTCGGGAGGAGAAGCAGTTCAGCGAGATTCCGCAGGGCATTCTGGTCATGTCGGACGGTGTGCATCGGGTGACGTTTTTCTGCTGCGCTGTGCTAAGCGATACCGTGCAGAATCTCCTGCGGGACGAGCTGGCACAGCAGTCCGATGTCCGGCAGTTCGCCGAGGCGCTGAAGGATGCGGCGGAACAGTGGCGTGACGTGGAGCTGGCGGAGGATGACTGCCTTATCGCACTGGCATCCTGCGATGTCTCCGGCGACTGGTCGGAATCCGCCACCGTTCTGATCGGAAGAATTGAAGAGGTGGAGGAAACGTCGGAGTGAGATATACTTCACAACGAAACCGGTTGTTCCGTTCAACAAATACCATCATGCGGAAGCAAAGAGAAACGGAGTCGTTGGACTCGTCAGGCTGCTCCAGCTGAGCGCAGCTGGCGAGGTGTTCTTAGAGGGCACGTGCCCTCTAAGTCGCTGTCCGCAGACAGCGAAATTCCCCGTGCCCATGCTTCTGGGCACAGGTCGAAGGTGGGTGAGAAAAGCGATAGCTTTTCGAGGGCGGAGCGAACAAGACCGCTCCGCCCTGTGTTCCGTTTGCTGTATCATGATTTTGGAAACGTTCCGGTGGAACGTTTCCAACGCATCTTTTCTGCTGGAACCAATCAATGCGGTACAAATTTGTTGCAGCCATTCCAAGCAGGTCATACATAAACCACAAAGCCCCTCGTCCGCACAGACGAGGGGCTGTTTTTTATAGCAGAACCGCCGCCGGTGCATCCGGCAGAGCCTCTCCCTTTTTCGCACAGCAGGAGATCACCCACTGTCCCTGGAGGAGATACTGCCCGAACTGCCAGTCCGGCTGGCTGGAACGGATGCCTGCGGGGGTGAGCTGAAACCGCACCTCCTGCATGGGGTAGGAGATGCCGATGCCGATGGCCTTGACAAAGCTCTCCTTGAGCGTCCAGAACCGAAAGAACATCTCGTCCGGCGAGGCGCTCTCCCCAACGGCAGCGACCTCCTCCGGCGCAAAGACACGGCGCAGCACACGCTCCCGCAGGGGACGGATCTGTTCGGCATCCACGCCCAAAGGTTCGCCAGCCACACCGCACACCGCCAGTCCGGCGCAGTGGCTCAGGTTAAAGGCGATCTCCGGATGCCGGGGGAGAAAGGGCTTGCCGTGTTCGTCCTGCGCCAGCACCGCATCCTCCAGCCCGTATGCCTGCCGGAGTACCGCCCGAAGCAGGGCGTGCGCCGTGCGGTGTTCTGCCTGTTTGTCGCTGCCGGTGACAGGGGTGTAGAAGAGCTGCATGGGAAGTTTCCTCCTAGTTGACCAGATAGTCCAGAATGGTGCGCAGAGTTTCGCTGGAGTTGTTCCGTGCGATGACCTGCTGCGCCATGACGGGGTCGTCGGTGATGATGCTGTCCACGTGGAGATTGCAAAGACTGCGCACCTCCGAGGTGCTGTTGACCGTCCACGCAAAGACCTGCTTGCCCGCCTGATGGGCGGAGTTGACCACCTGCCGTGTGATGAAAACCTTGTTCAGGCTGAATGCGTCTGCGTATTTCAGGGTGTAGAATCTGCCGTATGCCACGCTCATGATGTAGCCGGTGCGGATGTTGGGGTTCGCCTGCTTGACCTTTTTCAGGGAGGTGTAGGAGAACGAGGTCACCCAGCACTTGTCCTCATAGCCGTACTGTGCGATGAGGTCGGCGACATTCTGTTCCAGATCGTCGGTGTTGTGTTTGGTGGGCTTGATCTCGATGTTGAGCTGTACTTTGCCGCCCACGAAGCGCAGCACGTCCTCCAGTGTGGAGATGCGTGCGTTGGCGTATGCCGGATCGAACCAGCTGCCGGCATCCAGATCGGCGATCTCGTCGTAGTCCACCTCCCAGATGCTGCGCTTGTCGCCGGTGGTGCGCCGGAGGCTGGAGTCGTGCATGACCACCAGCACGCCGTCTTTGGTCTGCTGCACGTCCAGCTCAATGAGGTTTGCGCCGGCGTCTATGGCATCCGAGAAAGCGTAGAGGGTATTTTCCGGCGCATGGGCGGAAAGTCCTCTGTGCGCCGTCACAGACGGCTTTTGGAACAGGGTGAGCTGGAGGGTGGAGCGGTCTGCCACCAGACTGTAGACAAAGGAGAAGTTCAGCACCAGCGCAGCTGTGGCACAGCAGACGGCGGAGATGAGGATCGTGCGCCGGCGGAACGGCGTGGCAGCTTTGCGGGTGGCAGGCTCCGGCTCCGGAAACGCCACGTCCGGACACTGCGCCCGCCGTTTTTGCAGCAGCGCCATGAGATGCGCCATGCAGATGGGCGTGGAGAAGAACGAGAACGTCCACAGCACCAGCTGCACCAGCAGCTTCAGCACCTGTAGCGCACGGGAGGGAATGAAGCTGCTGCCGTGGATGATGTGCATCGCCAGCAGTGCCAGCAGGAGGATGACCGCCAGCAGCGCCAGCAGTACGCCGAAATAGCATAAGTTCCACACCAGCACCGAGAGAAACGTGCGCCAGAAGCGCCCTTTTACCAGCGAGGCGCTGCACTTGCGGGCGCTGCGGAATTTGCAGCGGGAGCGCACAAAGAGCACAGAAGAGAAGATCCACCGGACAGACAGCAGGCAGCACAGCACGATCGCCGTCAGATAGATGGGAAGCAGGAACTCTTTCTTGGTGAGATAGTAGGAGATGAAGTCCGGAATGCCCATGACGGCGAAGATACCGGAGGCAGCGGAGAACTGCATGAGAGGAATGAGTACCAGCAGATGGAACAGCAGCAGGGGGCTGCCGTGGGTGAAGAACCGGCGCAGAGAGCGGATGCCGGTACGTATCATGTGGCGGAGCATTTTGCGCATGGGCTGACGGGCGGGCTGCGCAAAGCAGGCGCAGACGGCAGCGATCTCAAATAGGGTGTACAGCGCTGCCAGCACGAGGAGCACCGCCAGAAGCAGCAGCGTCCACGGGGAGCGCAGGAATTGGAGCAGATTGGAGTTGGTGAGATAGCGCAGATGCGCCGCACGAATGGCAGCCTGTACCAGACCGCCCAGTGTCGGCGCAATGATGAGAACGGTGAGAAGCTTCCAGAGCAGCTCAAAGACGATGAGCGCAGGGAAGTGCTGCCAGAGCAGCCGGAGTCCGGTTCGAAATTGGTTCAATGCAGAATACCCCCAGTGATTTCTGATGGATTCGGGAAGCGCAGGAACAGAGCGAAACGAGGTCGCTGGACTCGTCAGACAGGCGTGTAGGGACACGGCGTGCCGTGTCCGCTGGTTTTGTCAGAGGTTTCTGTGTACACACACCAACACTCCCGAACCGCATCAGGTTTCTGTGTTTATTGTAGCACATTTCCCGAGGAACGTCAAATGAATGCCCTCAAAAAGAAACAGCGCCCGTCCCCGAAGGGACAGACGCTGTTAGAGCTTGTTCCGTATCTTTTTATGCGCAGATTTTCGAGCATGATTTTGTCAGTGACAAGGAAAAAATCCGCAGGCATACTGTCGTATGGCAAGGTTTTTTGACGCTGTCACCGGCAAAATCTGCCGAAAAGATGTGCGGAAAAGATGCGAAACAGGCTCTTAAGATGGTAAATTTACCGGAACTTATGCGTTGGCTTTTTTCTTGGTCTTTACCGGAGCAAGAACGGAGATGCCACGCTTTTTCTGCCACCATACCCACAGGCTGGGAACGAAGCAGATGGAGTTGTAAGTACCCATTGCGATGCCCACCATCATGGGAACGGAGAAGCTCAGGATGGAATCCAGACCCATAACCAGAGAAACAATGGTCACGATCAGCATGGAGCTGAATGTGGTGACGGAGGTCCGGATGCTTCGGCGCAGGGACTGGGAGGAGCTGATGTTGACCAGATCCTCGATCTGCATGCCGGGGAGCAGTGTCTGGTTCTCACGGATACGGTCGTAGATGATGATCGTATCGTTGATGGCATAGCCCAGCAGCGTCAGGATGACTGCCATGAAGTTGGAGTCGATCTCGAAGCCGATGAGCACAACGCTGCCGTAGGTGACCACCAGTGTGGAGAGCAGTCCCAGTACGGCGCACACGCCGGCGGACCAGCCGCTGATCTGCTTGAACCGGAAGGCGATGTAAACGATCAGGATCAGTGCTGCAAATGCTGCTGCAACGAGGCACTTGGCGAAGAACTCGCCGCCGGAACGTGCGTCAACGTCGTTGGAGTCCAGCAGTTCCAGCTGGCTGTCCGGATACAGTTCCTGGATCTTGTCGGTAACCTCTGCCTGCCGTTCTACGGTCAGACCCTCGTTGGAGCTGAAGGAGAGGGACAGGGTGTGGGCGTTGCCCTCCAGGCTCTCGCCCTCCTGTGCGTTGACCGCAGAGCCGACCAGAGCAGTCAGCTCCTTTTCCAGCTTGGACTCGTCCATGTCGCCCATATAGCTGTAGGTGATGATGGTACCGCCCTTGAATTCCAGCGCAATGTCCACGCCGGTGAAGGTGGAGAGCAGCGAGATGACGATCAATGCGAGGGAGATGATGAAAAAGATCTTCGCCTTGCCGCAGAAGTTGCGGACCTTGACGTCCACGTCGTATTTCTTTCCCTCTTTTTCCGGATTAGTCTGCTTTGACATGGATATCACCTCCGTAAAGCTTTTTGTTCTGGAAGCACTTGAAGTTAGACAGCGACATGGTCAGGAGTCTTGCAGCCAGTACGCCCATGATAAAGTTCATGATCAGACCGGTCATCAGCGTGAAGCCGAAGGAGTAGATAACGCCCTCGGTGGTTGCGCCGAAGAAGAAGAAGATCTTGTTGAACAGTTTTGCCCAGATGCTGCTGGGAACGCCGAATGCGCCCATGAGGACGATGGCAACAATGATACCGGTGAGGTTGCCGTCGAAGATGGCGCTGAACGCACGGTGATAACCGGACTGCAGTGCAGTGTCCAGCGTCTTGCCCTTGCGCAGCTCCTCACGGATACGCTCGCCGGTGATGATATTGGCGTCAACACCCATGCCCACGGAGAGGATGATACCCGCAATGCCGGGGATCGTCAGCGTGCTGCTGGACATGAAGCCGAACCAGCCCGAAACTGCTGCCAGCATGCCGGCAACCTGTCCGATCAGGGTGATGGAAGCAACCACACCCAGCAGGCGGTACAGAACGATCATGTAGATGACGATGCATGCCAGCGTGATGATGCCGGCGATGATCATGGCGTTCAGCGCACCCTCGCCCATGGTCGGGGAGATGGTCTTGAAGCTTGTGGTTTCCAGCGAGAACGGCAGTGCGCCGGCGTTGATCTTGTCTGCCAGCTCCTTGGCGCTCTCGTAGGTGAAGTTGCCGGTAATGGTGGCCTTGCCATCTGAGATCACGGCGCTGACAGAGGGCGCAGAGATCATGGTGTTGTCCATCCAGATGGAGATCTGACCCTTGGACTGGTACAGTTCCGAGGTTGCCTCATAGAACTTTTCCTTACCGCTGTCGTTCAGGTTCAGGGTGACCATATAGGTGTATTCCTTGGTGGAGTCGTCTTGTGTGGCACCGGTTCCGGCGCTCTCCACGTCGGCACCCGTCAGAACGATCTCGCCGGCGGGAACGGTGTCGCCGTTGTCGTCATAGGCGGTGTCGGTGCCCTTGCGGAATGTCAGCTCGGCGGTTTCGCCCAGCTCCTTGACCGCAGCTTCCGGATCGAAGTTCGTTTCGCCTGCCTGCCAGGGGAAGCGGACGATAATGCGGTTGCTCTTGTAGTCCAGATACGTTTCGCTGTCGCTGATGTTCTGGTTTGCCAGACGGAGCTTGATGGTCTCCAGCGCAGCGTCCATTTGTTCCTTCGTTGCATCTACGTCGTCTGCCGGTTCAAAGGTAACGTCTACACCGCCTTGGATGTCGATGCCCAGACGGATATCGTCGACCCCGTGAACATAGGTGGTCACGATGTCGCCGTACTGGGAGTGCACGCCAAAGAGGGTGGTGAGGGTGAACAGGGCGATGACGGCAAATACGATGAAGAAAACGGGTTTTTTCACTTTTCTCACGATTTAGCCTCCTGTGGTGCGGCGGCTGTCTGTCCCAGCGCCGCAAAATATGTGTGCTTGCGTGTGCATGGCGGCAGTGCAGGGGACGAGCCTCTGCGGCAGCATGCACGACTGACAATTACTTATTATTATATGCTAAAATTCGCAATTAGTCAATAGCCGCGGCAAAACTTGTACAACATTGCCGATTTGAAAGATTTAAATTCGGCGAGGTCTCCAAATTTCTGGGGAAAACTTTCCCCGCCGGCGTTGCAATCCCGCTGTCCTTATGATATAATGGTATCATATCCTGTGCAACACAAAGAGAAGGAGCTTTGCAAATGGTACATTTCGGAAACGACTGGGACACCATCTTAGACGGCGAGTTCGCCAAGACCTATTATCAGAACCTGCGGAAATTCCTCATGGAGGAATACCGGAACTATACGATCTACCCCGGCATGTATGACATCTTCAACGCCCTGAAATACACCCCCTACGCCAAGGTGCGGGCGGTGATTCTGGGGCAGGATCCCTACCACAACCCCAATCAGGCGCACGGGCTCAGCTTTTCCGTGCGGAAAGGCGTGGCTCCGCCGCCGTCGCTGGTGAACATCTTCAAGGAGATCAAGGACGATGTGGGCATCGACAACACCGGCAAGCACGGCGAGCTGACCAACTGGGCAAAGCACGGCGTGCTGCTGCTGAACACGGTGCTGACGGTGCGTGCCGGACAGGCAAACTCCCACAAGGGCAAGGGCTGGGAGCAGTTCACCGATGATGTCATCCGGCTGCTGGACCAGCGGGAAGAACCGGTGGTGTTCCTGCTCTGGGGCAACAACGCCAAGGCAAAGAAAGCCCTGATCCAGCACCCCCAGCATCTGGTGCTGACTGCCGCACACCCCAGCCCTCTGTCCGCCTATCATGGCTTCTTCGGCTGCAAGCATTTCTCCAAGGCAAATGCGTTTCTCCGGGAGCACGGGCTGCCGGAAATTGACTGGAGCATCTGACATGGCATATTCCTATCGCTGGCAGTACTGCGACATGGATTTTCTGCGGCACTGTCTGAAACAATACAGCCTGCTGCTGGAGAAGATCCCATCGGCGATTCTCACGGAGGAAACCACGGGAACGCAGATGTTCGTCACAGGATACCTCTCCGACTGCATCAAGCGGTGTGATGACGGATTCGACGATTACACCATGACGGCACTTTTGCCGGAAGGGACAGCCTCTGTCACGCTGCAAGGAAATGGGTGGACGATTCGCCGTCTTTCCACCCGCTACCACGGCAAGTATGCGGCACTGCTTCCGGAAATAGCAGCCTATTACTTTTCCAAAGCCGGCAGACAGCGACGGCGGGATACGGAACAGGCTCTGGGAAGCCGCTGCTTCGCATTTTTCGATTATGCGTACAACAGAATGTTGGAAACGCAGTTTCTCCGGCACGATTTTCGCTGGGTGGGCGGCGAAATTCCCTCTGTCAATCATTTGAAAACGCTCTCCGACGCTGCCGACCTGACTGAGGCACTGGGGCAATTCCGGCGGGAAGAATATGGCAGGCGAAAGAAGCACGATCTCTCCCATGCAAAGCTTTGCACTTTCTTGGAAACTCAGTTTGGAATACTATATTTTGAAAATCGGTTTGTTTCGTACCTGTTGCAGCCGGTTTCCGGCGGCTTTTCCGCAGATGACGGCAGCACGGAAAGCTGGCTGCTGTGGAGATGTGATCGGCTGCTGGGCGGCATTGCTCTCACAGCAGAGGGAAAAGTGTGCCGTCTGTTTGGAACTAACGAAAACGAACGGCAGCAAGTACTGGCGGCATACTTCTGTTTCTGCCGGCAAAAGGGGGTTCCCTTTTCCGGCGAGATGCAGCTGTGCCAGCCGGAATACGCCGAGCCGCTGGGAAAGGATTTTCTGCCGTGGAAGCGGGAGTCCGGCAAGGTCACACCACAGCTGTTGCAAACCATAGCCGACCAGCTGCGGCAGTGCATGCTGGAACAGTCTGTGGACTGGTGCTGGCTGCTGGGGACACGGCTGGTATTTACTGTGCTGCCGCTGGCAAAAAAAGCATTGGCAGCACTGCCCCAGCCGGAGCAGGATGCCTTTTTCGTACAGGCGGAGCAGTTCCTGCGGGAAACGGCGACTGCCTTAGGCGACCAGCCGCAGCCGCTGACAAAACCGGACTTTGCAAAGTTGACAGAACAATACGGCAAGCTTTTGCCAGTGGATTCCAAGGAAAAGCTGCGGCGGTATGCCCGTCTGTATCCCACATTGGCATGCACCAAGTTTCCGATACGGCAGAAAAATGGCTATGTCTGGCTGCCGGAGCAACCAGTACGGCAATCAGCAAAAGCTGCCTCAGACGGCATCACCCTGCCGGAAATCCGCAGAGAACTGCTGTTGAAACAGTTGCAATTGCCGCCGGAAAAAATTGCTCTGGAACAGGTCTATCCCCTTTGCTATGAGGATATGGGATTTTTCTCTGAAAATGGGAGCCACCGCAAACGTGGTGAAGATTTTCTGAAAGAAGCACCGCAGCTGCTGCAGGATTATGAAGCACAGCATGGCAAAGTTCTCCGGGAACGGTACTCACCGGAGGAATGGGACTGGTTCCGGCAGGCTGCCGATTAACCCGAATCACAGCTATAGAAAAAACCGATACCAAGCGATACGATTTTCCCGTCTACCCCAATGCGGAAAGCTGTGGTATAATAGAAGGAGTATTATCGGCACAGCCTGCCGCAGAAAGGAACAAGTATTATGAAAATCGCATCACTGTTTGCAGAAAAAACGGTTTTTTCGTTTGAAATTTTTCCCCCGAAAAAGACCTCTCCCATTGAGACTGTCTACGACACGCTGGAGGCACTGCAGGATCTCCATCCGGACTTCATCAGCGTGACCTTCGGTGCCGGCGGCAGCGGCAACGGGGAGAACACCCTTGCCATTGCACGCCGCCTGAAAGAGCGTTACGGTGTGCTGCCCATGGCGCATCTGCCCTGCATCCACTATAACAAGGCACAGATCGACCAGATTCTGGAACAGTTTCAGGAGAACGGTATCGAGAACATTCTGGCGCTCCGTGGCGACCGGGTGGAGGGACTGACTCCCACCACGGATTTCAACCACGCAGCCGACCTCATCCGCTACATCCGCAGCAAGACCGGCAGCTTTGACATCGCCGGCGCATGTTATCCGGAGTGCCACCCCGAAGCACCCAACATGGACACAGACATCCGCCACCTGAAAGAAAAGGTGGATGCCGGCGCAAGCCACCTCATCACCCAGCTGTTTTTCGACAACGACTCGTTCTATGACTTCCGCTACCGGGCAGCCCGTGCCGGCGTGAACGTGCCCATTGAGGCAGGCATCATGCCCGTCACCAACCGGAAGCAGATCGAGCGCATGGTCACCATGTGCGGTGCCAGCCTGCCCCGCAAGTTTACCAAGATAGTGCAGCGGTTCGAGGACAATCCCGAGGCTCTGCGGGACGCCGGCATTGCCTACGCCATTGACCAGATCGTGGATCTGGTGACCGACGGCGTGGACGGCATCCACCTGTACACCATGAACAACCCCTACGTGGCACGGAAGATCAGCGAAGCAGTGGGCGGCATCATCAAGGCGGCGACGAAATGCTGAGCATTTCCCTGAACCCCATCGACCAGCGGGAGGCGCTGCGGTACATGGGCTGTCCCGAAGCGCCGGACGACACGCTCCGTGCCGTCATGGAGCGCTGCGAGGCGCAGCTGCGCAAAACAGTGCACCCCGGCGTGGTGTTTCGGGTGCTGCCCCTGTGCCGGGAGGACGGCACACTTTCCGCCGGCGGTCTGGCGCTGACGGGGGAGGACATTGCAAAACTGCTGGAGAACTGCGACCGGGTGCTGCTCATGGCTGCCACCCTCTCCGGCGCAGCTGACCAGCTGATCCATCGGGCGGGCGTGTCGGATATGACCAGCTCCCTTGCCATGGATGCCCTCGCCAGCGCTGCCATTGAGCAGGTGTGCAACCGGGCGGAGGAGCACTTTCGGGAGCGCCTGCCGGACGTGTATTTCACATGGCGCTACAGCCCCGGCTATGGCGACCTGCCCCTGTCCCTCCAGCCTCAGATGCTCCAGCTGCTGGATGCGCAGAAGCATCTGGGGCTGACCGTCACGCCGGAGCACATTCTCATTCCCAGAAAATCGGTGACCGCTCTCATCGGGCTGTCGGCGCATCCGCTGAAAAAGGGCGCACGCGGCTGCGCCACCTGCCGGATGCGGGAAACCTGTGCGTTCCGCAAGGGCGGCGCACACTGCTGAATCTCAGAGCTTGTATTCATCGGAAATATATGCGGATTTTCGAGCAAATTTTTTTGCAGACAAGGCAAAAATTTGCCGAAAAGACGTAGATAGACGTCTATGAACACGAGCGCTCATAAGAGAAAGGAGTCCTACCCATGGCATACGAAGTCGTACCCTATACAGAAGCAGATCTGGACGGCATGATCGCCATCTGGAACGAAGTGGTGGAGGAAGGTATGGCGTTCCCCCAGATGGAAACACTGGACCATAAGACCGGCGTGGAATTTTTCGGAAAGCAGGACTTTGTGGGTGTGGCAAAGGTGGACGGCGAGGTTGCCGGACTGTATATCCTCCACCCCAACAACGTGGGCAGATGCGGCCACCACGCCAACGCCAGCTATGCCGTTTCCTCCCGCATGCGTGGAAAGAAGATCGGCGAGAGTCTGGTGCAGGACTGCCTGCACAGGGCAAAGGAGCTTGGCTACCGGCTGCTGATCTTCAACGCTGTGGTCAAGGGCAACGACCGTGCCATCCGCCTGTATGAGAAGCTGGGCTTCCGGAGGGTTGGCGCCATCCCCGGCGGATTCCTGCTGAAAACCGGCGAATATCAGGATATCTTTGTGTATTATCATACGCTCTGACAAAGGAGGGCTTTCTGTGAACAGTGAAAATGAACTGGATACAACCTGCGGCGTTTCTGATGAGGAGCTGACCCGCCGGTTTCGGGAGGCAGTTCGGATTGAAAACGAAATCAAAAAAATCAAAGGACTGCCGATTGCCGGGTATGACCATGACAGAAGACAGGCATACATCGAATATCCAAATGGGAGACGTGAGTATGCGGAAAGCCTGCACACACTTGAAAAACCAATTGCACAACCTGCGCACGCCTAGAAGCTGAATAGCCTTAAAAAACGAAAACAGCAGTATTTTTACAGGGAAAACGAATTCTGGAAAAAAGAAGAGATCTCACACTTAACCGGAATCCCATTCCCCGCATAATTTCATTTTTGGAAAGGACATCCCCTTATGCTTTCTTCCCTATTTCCCCATCGTAACTTCATTCGTCTGGACGGCGGTATGGGCTCCATGCTGCAAAAGGGCGGTATGCCCGTGGGCGCACTGCCGGAGGTGTACAACATCACCGAGCCGGAGCGTATCATCGGCGTGCAGAAACAGTTCGTCGCCGTCGGGTCGGACGTGATCTATGCCAACACCTTCGGCGCAAACCGCCACAAAATGGCGAAGTCCGGCTATTCCGTACAGGAGCTGATCGCCGCCGGCATTGCCTGCGCCCGCAAGGCGTGCGAGGGCACACAGACTAAGGTGGCGCTGGACATCGGCCCCATCGGACAGCTGCTGGAACCGCTGGGCACGCTGACGTTCGAGGAGGCATACGACATCTTTCGGGAGGAGATCCTCGCCGGACAGGATGCTGACCTCATCGTCATCGAAACCATGACCGACCTGTACGAAACCAAGGCGGCGCTGCTGGCGGCAAAGGAGAACTCCGGCAAGCCGGTGATCTGCACCATGACCTTCGAGCCGAACCTCCGGACGTTTACGGGCTGTACCGTAGCATCCGCCGCCATGACGCTGGAGGGACTGGGGGCAGATGCCGTTGGCGTGAACTGTTCCCTCGGACCGGATGAGCTGTATCCCATTGTGGAGGAGATGGCGAAGTGGACGACGCTGCCGCTGGTGGTAAAGCCCAACGCCGGACTGCCCGATCCGGTCACCGGCGAATATCTGGTGGATCCGGCGGAATTTGCCAATGCCGTGGTGAAATTTGCGCAGCTGGGCGTGACGGTCTACGGCGGATGCTGCGGTACTACGCCGGCGCACATCAGAGCAGCCTATGACCTGCTGGAACAGACGGAGATCGCAAAGCGGGAGAACATTCAGATTCCTGCGGCGGTCTGCTCCGCTTCGGAGGTGGTGCTGATCGACCAGCCCCGCATCATCGGCGAGCGCATCAACCCCACAGGCAAAAAGCGCTTCAAGGCGGCGCTTCAGGCGAACGACATGGACTACATTCTCGATCAGGCAGTGCAGCAGGTGGATGCCGGCGCAGATCTGCTGGACGTGAACGTGGGTATGCCGGGCATTGACGAGAAGGGTATGATGATCCGCACCGTCAAGGCGCTCCAGTCCATCGGCGGAACCCCGCTTCAGCTGGATTCCACCATTCCGGCAGTCATGGAGGCAGCACTGCGGGTGTACAACGGCAAGCCCATTGTCAACTCCGTCAACGGCGAGGAGGCATCTCTTCAGAACATCCTGCCGCTGGTCAAGAAATACGGTGCGGCAGTGGTGGGACTGACGCTGGACGAAAACGGCATTCCCAAAAAGGCAGCCGACCGCTTCGCCATTGCCAAGCGGATTCTGGAACGTGCCATGGCGCTGGGCATCCCGCGGCAGGACGTGTACATCGACTGCCTGACGCTGACTGCCTCGGCGGAGCAGGACGGCGCAAAGGAGACGCTGGAGGCTGTCCATCGGGTCAAGACAGAGCTGGGGCTCAAGACGGTGCTGGGCGTGTCCAACATCTCCTTTGGTCTGCCGAACCGTGAGGCAGTGACACGGACGTTCCTCACCATGGCGCTGGAAAACGGGCTGGATCTGCCCATCATCAACCCCAACATTGCCTCTATGGCGGAGGCAGTGCGGGCATTCCGGCTGCTGCGCGGCTTCGATGAGAACTGCGCTGCCTTTGTGGAGGCATACGCCAACATGCCCGCACCCACTGCTTCCGCTGCCCCCACGCCGTCGGCAAAGGCATCGCCGGCAGAGAAAAAGCCGGAGACGCTGGATCTGCCCTATGCCATGTCCCACGGACTCAAGAGCGAGGGCGCCAAGATCACGGCGCAGCTGCTGGAGACCACAGACCCCATGGTGGTGGTGAACGAGATGCTGATTCCGGCGCTGGACAGTGCCGGCAAGCTCTTCGAGCAGGGAAAGATCTTCCTGCCCCAGCTGATTCAGACGGCAGGCGTGGCGCAGGCGGCGTTTGAGGTCATCAAGACCACGCTTATCCAGCGGGACGCTGCGCCGGTGAGCCGTGGGGAAGTGGTGCTCGCCACCGTCAAGGGCGACATCCACGACATCGGCAAGAACATCGTCCGTGTGCTGCTGGAAAACTACGGCTATACCGTGCTGGATCTGGGCAAGGATGTGCCGTGCCAGCTGGTGGCGGATACGGCAAAGGAACATAACGTGAAGCTGGTGGGACTCTCCGCCCTGATGACCACCACGCTGGGCGCAATGGAGGAGACCATCCAGCTGGTCAAGGCAGCGTGTCCCGACTGCAAGGTCGTTGTGGGCGGTGCTGTGCTGACAGCGGATTACGCCGAGAAGATCGGCGCCGACTTCTACGCCAAGGATGCCATGGAAACCGTGGCAGTGGCAAAGCAGATCGTGGGATAATCCGGGGGCGATGACAGCGGTTATCAGTCAATGGGACGAATTGGCTGCCTGCTCTTTGTAGGGACACGGCGTGCCGTGTCTGACGGAACGGGATGACAGAAATTTGCCTCCCCTGAAAGGGGAGGGGGACCGCTGGCAGGCGGTGGAGAGATTTTTGTGAAACCGTTTTCGCATGTTTTTTGTAGGGACACGGTGTGCCGTGTCCGACGGAACGGGATGACAGAAATTTGCCTCCCCTGAAAGGGGAGGTGGGCGGCGAAGCCGCTCGGAGGGGTCAATTTCGTTACAAAATCAAGACAAAGAAAAATTGCAGTGTTAAAACCCCAAAAGACACCGACATCCAAAACACTGGGAGGTAATTATGGAAACAGATTCGAAGCAGGACACCGTACCGCAGGAGGGCCTGCAGGAAAAGTACACCGAGGAACTGGAAGAGGAGCGGAAGCTCAAAAAGTGGGATCTTGTCAACAAACAGTGGGCAGCGACGGCGATCTTCAGCGGCGTGGTGCTGCTGCTGGTGGCGTTCCTGTTCATCCGCCACGAGATCTTCACCGGATTTCTCTCCTATGTTTTGGGCGTGCTCCGTCCCATCACCATCGGGCTGGTCATCGCCTTTGTGCTGTACCGCCCCACCTGTCAAATTGAGAAACTGCTGCAAAAGGCGCAGAAAAAGTTTCCGAAGTTTCCGGCAGGTGTGATTGCCGTGTTCTGCGCTTACTTTCTCATGCTGCTGCTGCTGAGCGGTGTGATCTGGATCATTGTGCCGCAGTTTGCGGACAGCATCCGGGACTTCTCCGACAACATTCTCATTTACTATAGCAATGTGATGAAGTTCCTCAACAGCAACCGTGGGGAACAGATCTTCCGGTTCCTGCAGGAAAACGGCTTCGACCCCGCCTCGCTGCGCACCAAGCTGACCAGCCTCACCAGCTACATTCCCGATGCGCTGGGCACGCTGGGCACATTGGCAAGCGGTCTGATCGGCGGTTTCATTGACTTTTTCATCGGTCTGATCTTCTCTGTCTATGTCCTTGCCGGCAAGAATAAGCTCCGCAGGCAGGGCAAGCGCATCCTCCGGCATTTCCTGCCGAAAAAGCACTACCAGCGCCTGTCCCACTACGGCCGTCTGACATTCAACACCTTCTCCAACTTTGTCAGCGGACAGCTGGCGGACGCCTTCATTCTGGGCGTGCTGATCTTCTGCGTCATGACCATCGGCGGACTGGAATACCCCATGATGATCGCTGTTATCATCGGCATCACCAACATGATTCCCTACGTCGGCCCCTGGATGGGAACGATTCCCTGCGCCCTCATTCTGCTGATGGTGAACCCCATTCATGCGGTGGCGTTTGTCATCATCGTCATCATTGCACAGCAGGTGGACAGCAACCTGATCTACCCCCGTGTGGTGGGAACGTCTGTGGGACTGCCTGCCATCTGGGTGCTGTTCGCCATCACCGTGGGCGGCGGTCTGTTCGGCGTCGTCGGCATGATTTTCGGTGTGCCGGTAATGTCCATCATCTACACCGTCATTCGGGAAAAGACCATGGGCGACACACCGGAACCGCCCGGCAAGCCCGCCGAAAAAAAGCGCCAGCGGTTTTCCGGTTCGCTCCGGAAGCTGCGGGAGAAAATGCAGCGTGAAAAGAAATCCTAAGAACTTGTAAGGAAAGAAAAAACCCATGTCCCAATCGAAAAACTACCAGAAGACCATGTACGCCTGCTTCATCGGCTATATTGTGCAGGCGGTGGTCAATAATTTTGTACCGCTGCTGTTCGTGGTATTTCAGGACAGCTATCACATTCCGCTCTCGCAGATCACGGCGCTGATCACCATCAACTTCCTGATCCAGCTGGGCGTTGATCTGCTCTCCGCCGGCGTGGTGGATAAACTGGGCTACCGCACCTGCGTGCTCCTCGCCCACGGCTGCGCAGCTGCGGGGCTGGTGCTGCTGGCGTTTCTGCCTGACCTGCTGCCCAATCCCTTTGCGGGAATCCTCATCGCTGTGGGTATCTATGCCGTGGGCGGGGGACTCATCGAGGTGCTCATCAGTCCCATTCTGGAGGCGTGCCCCACGAAGAACAAGGAGAAAGCCATGAGTCTGCTGCACTCCTTCTACTGCTGGGGACACGTGGGCGTGGTGCTGATCTCCACTGTGTTTTTCCGGCTCGCCGGCGTTGGAAACTGGCGCATCCTGACGGTGCTCTGGGCGCTGATTCCCGTGGGAAATCTGGTGCTGTTTGCCGGTGCGCCCATCTACTCCCTTCACGAGGAGGGCGAAACGGGGCTGACGCTGCGGGAGCTGTTTACGAAGAAGATCTTCTGGATCCTGATGCTCATGATGCTGTGCGCCGGCGCCAGCGAGCAGGCGGTGAGCCAGTGGGCATCGATCTTCGCCGAAAAGGGTCTGGGTGTGAGCAAGACCGTGGGCGATCTGGCAGGACCGATGGCGTTTGCCGCACTCATGGGCACCTCCCGCCTGATCTACGGCAAATACGGCGACCGGCTGAACCTGAACCGCTTCATGACGCTGAGCTGTTTCCTGTGCATCGCCGCCTATGGCTGCATCTCCCTGATTCCCAACGCTGCTGTGGGACTGGCGGGGTGCGCAGTGTGCGGATTCTCCGTGGGAATCCTCTGGCCGGGCACGTTCAGTAAAGCATCCGCTGCTGTCAAAGGCGGCGGAACTGCTATGTTTGCCCTGCTGGCGCTCGCCGGTGATCTGGGATGCTCCGGCGGCCCGACGCTGGCGGGAGCGGTTTCCAGCCAGTGCGGCGATAACCTCCGCATGGGCATTCTGGCGGCGGCGGTCTTTCCGGTGCTGCTGCTGGCGGGAATGCTGCTGCTCTCCCGGCAGAAACCTGTAAAATCGTGAACGCTGAGGAACGGTGCTGCCGTTCCTTTTTTTTGCGGGCAGAATCGCTGCGTGCATTGCTGGAATCCAAAAAATTTCGTGTGGAAACAAAAAAAATTCGAGGCCGTTGGACTCGTCAGGCTGCTCCAGCTGAGCGCAGCTGGCGAGAGGTTCTCAGGAGGCGAGGAGCCTCCTGAGTCGCTGTCCGCAGACAGCGAAATTCCCCGTGCCCATACTTCTGGGCACAGGTCGAAGGTGGGTGAGAAAAGCGACAGCTTTTCGAGGGCGGAGCGAACAAGACCGCTCCGCCCTGTTTCCCGTTTGCTGTATCATGATTTTGGAAACGTTCCGGCGGAACGTTTTCAACGGGATTCCTCTTGCTTCCTCTTGCGGAAACCGGCGGACACGGCACAACCTGTCCCTACAAGGGCGAACAAATTTCGGCGGAACATTTTCCACCGAATTTGACCGCTCCGCCCTGTCAGAGCATTCCTCATTCCGGATTTCGGTTTTTGTGGAAAACCCATTGCAAAGCCGCAGATTTCATGCTATAATAATACATATATTCCGGACAAATTCCCGTGCAGCTGTGCACCCGAACCGTCCGATCACTTTTGAAAGGAAGCTTTTTCTCATGGATGTCACCACATTTCCGCTTTCATTTTCCTGCCATCTGATTTTTAGTCTGGTCGCAGGCTGTTTTTTCCTGCTGCAATATCTGCGGCTGCGCCGGCCGTACCAGCTGGTGCTGACCATCGCCATCCCCGCCTCGCTGCTCATCTATCTGGGCAGACTCATGGAGCATCTGGGACAGACCGGCGCCGCCGATTTCTTTAACGGAAAGCCCTGGTTTCACACCATCGGTGCGCTGGAAGCTGTTCTGCTGCTGGGGGCGCTGGCGCTCTCCATCCTCGCCAAGGTTCGCCGGAAAAAGGACGGACAGGACGATGCGGACGGCCAGCCGAAAGAGGATGCCGCATGAAACTCGTTGTCACAGACGGCACCACCCTCTCCGGCGGCGGCGTTTCGCTGGAGCGCTTCTCCCGGTACGCACAGGTGACGGTCTACGACCTGACCCCGCCGGAACAGCTGGCGGAGCGCATCGCCGATGCGGATGCGGTGCTGTGCAATAAGACCCCCATTCCCGCTGCGGTCTTCGACCAGTGCCCGAAGCTGCGCTATATCGGCGAGTGCGCTACGGGCTACAACAACATCGACATTGCCGCAGCGAAGGCGCACGGCGTGACCGTCTGCAACGTGGCGGGCTATTCCACCGATGCTGTGGCGCAGCACACCTTTGCCCTGATTCTCCACGATTACAGCCGTGTGGCACAGTATGACGCTGCTGTCCGGCAGGGGGCGTGGAAACAGGCAAAGACCTTCTGCATCATGCCCTATCCCATGCAGGAACTCGCCGGAAAAAAGCTGGCAGTGGTGGGATACGGCAGCATCGGCAGAAAAGTCGCTGCCATTGGTGCAGCGTTCGGCATGGAGGTGCTGGTCGCCACACGCACCCAGCCCCAAAACTGCCCCTATCCGCTGGTATCGCTGGACGAGGCGTTCCGGCAGGCGGACATTCTCACCCTGCACACGCCCCTGACAGCACAGACTGCCGGCATGGTCAGCGCCGCACGGCTGCGCACCATGAAGCCGACGGCGCTGCTGGTGAATACGGCACGAGGCGGACTGATCGTGGAAGCCGACCTGGCGCAGGCGCTGAAGGACGGCACCATTGCCGGCGCAGCGCTGGACGTGCTGACGGAAGAGCCCATGGGGGACACACCGCTGGCAGATCTGCCCAATTGCACCATAACCCCGCATACCGCATGGACACCGCTGGAAACCAGACAGCGCCTGCTGGCGCTTGCCGAGGAAAACCTCCGGTGTTATCTGGCGGGAACCCCGCAGAATGTGATTACTGCCCCGTAAGGAGAATATGATACGATGATTGATGTTGCCAAGAAAAAACGAATCGTGCTGAAGCTGGGCACCTCCACGCTGACGCACAAGACCGGAAAACTGAACATCCGCCGGATGACCAATCTGGTACGGATTCTGTCCGACCTCCACAACGCCGGCAAGGAGCTGCTGCTGGTTTCCTCCGGCGCTGTGGGAATGGGCGTGGGCAAGCTGAACCTGCCGGAGCGCCCCAAGGACACGCCCTCCAAACAGGCTGCCGCCGCCGTGGGGCAGTGCGAACTGATGCACATTTACGACGACATGTTTTCCAAATATAATGTTACCGTGGCACAGATTTTGCTGACACGTGCCACCCTGACCAACGAGCGTCTGCCCCACGTACAGAACACCATTGGCAGACTGCTGGAAATGGGCGTGATTCCCATTGTCAACGAAAACGACACCGTCGCCATTGATGAGCTGGAACTGGAAATCGGCGAAAACGACTCCCTTTCCGCTACGGTTGCTGCCGCAGTGGGAGCAGATCTGCTGATTATCCTGTCCGACATCAACGGACTATACTCCGCTGATCCCCGCACCGATGCCAATGCACAGGTCATTCGGGAAGTCCGGAAAATCGATGCCCGCATTGAACAAATGGCAGGCGGTGCCGGTTCGGCACTGGGCAGCGGCGGAATGGCGACCAAGATCAACGCCGCAAAAATTGCCACCGAAGCCGGCGTGGATATGGTCATCATGAACGGCAGAGATCCGGAACAGCTGTACGCACTGTTTGACGGCGAGCCGGTGGGAACGCATTTTATGGCGGAATGAGTTTATCACACGAAACCCGCAGGTTATTATATCAATAGAGTTTTTTGCTCCAGCAATTTTTTCAAAAATGCTGGCGAGGTTCAGGGTGAGGAGCCCTGATCGCTGTCCGCAGACAGCGAAATGCCCCGTGCCACGCTTCCGGCACGCGGAGAAAAGGGTGAGAAAATCGATAGATTTTCGAGGGGAAGCGAACAAGACCGCTTTTTCCCCCACAGAAATCAATTTTTAAAAATATGTTGGATTTAAATTGTGCCAAATTATGAAGTTTAACAAGTGAGGCTCCCCTGAAAGGGGAGCTGGCAGTGCGTAGCACTGACTGAGGGGTTTCCACTTATGCCGAAAACGTCATAAAAAAATTTTACGAAAAAACCTCTCCACCGCCTAATGGCGGTCCCCCTCCCCTTTCAGGGGAGGCTATCATGAAAATTGATTTCCGTGGCTTCCCCTGACCGCCCTTTTCCAGCAAGAAACCTATGAGAAATATTCCAGTGGAATATTTCTCACGAGATACCTGAAACAAGACTTGGTGCAGTATCAACATGGACAGCATTTTTTAGAAAAATAGCTGCACTAAAAAATCTTCTCATCCACCTTTATCATCTGGAAAGGAGCATGCCCATGAACACTCTACTGACCTACCGCCGTCTAACAGAAGCAGACATCCCCACATTTGTGGCAATGCGAATCGCACAGCTGAAAGAAGAAGGGGCAAAGTCTGATCTGGACATAGAGCCGGCACTGACAGCATACTACCAGAAACACCTGGCAGACGGCACGTTTGTATCGTGGCTGGCGGTGGACGGAGAACGCATTATCGGGACAAGCGGCATGTCCTTTGTGGAAAAACCGCCGTACTACAGCAATCCCACCGGAAAAATCGGATTGCTGTCCAGTATGTACACGAATCCCACCTATCGCAGACAAGGCATTGCCCGAAAACTGCTGGATCACGTGGTGGAAGAAGCCAGAACCTATGGCTGCGGAGCCGTGTGGATCACGGCATCCGAAATGGGTGTGCTGTTGTATACGGCATATGGCTTCGAGAAAAACGGGCGGTTTTTGCAATATCCGCTGTCATGAAAGAAATCATTAGAGAACGCTTCCGTGTAAAACATCCCGCTGGGATGTTTTACAGAGTCACCAATACAAAAGGGGCAGCCAGGGAAAGCGGTCGTGTTCGCTTTCCCTCGAAAATCTGTCGATTTTCTCACCCTTTTCTCCGTGCGCCAAAAGCACGGCGCAGAGATTTCGCTGTCTGCGGACAGCGACCAGGGCTTCTCGCCCTGGACCTCGGCAGCATTTTTTTCAAAAAATAGCTGCACCAAAAAAATCCTCTTATTATGAATCATGCCATCACTTTTACCACTCAGAAAGGAGCATACCCATGAATTACGCTGAAACCCTTGGTGTCAAGGCAAAAGCTGTGGAATCCGCCATTGCCACCGCCGCACCCCAGGTCAAAAACAACGCCCTCGCTGCCATTGCCGATGCCCTGCTGGCAAGACAGGAGGAGATCCTCGCTGCCAACGCCAAAGACTTGGAGGCTGCCGTCCAGAACCACATGACGGAGGCACTGCAGGATCGCCTGCGGCTGACCCCTGCCCGCATTTCCGGCATGGCAGACGCAGCACGCCAGCTGATCGCCGCCGAAGATCCCATTGGCTCTGTGGACAGCGGCTCTGTCCGCCCCAACGGCTTGCAGATCCTCAAGACCCGTGTGCCGCTGGGTGTCATCGGCATTATCTTTGAATCCCGCCCCAACGTCACCGTAGACGCTGCCACCCTCTGCCTGAAAGCCGGAAACGTGGTCATTCTCCGTGGCGGCAAGGAGGCGATCCACTCCAATACCGCACTGGCGCAGATCATGCGGGACGCTGTGGAAACTGCCGGACTGCCCGGGGGCATCATCCAGCTGGTGGAGGACACCTCACGGGAAACTGCTGCCGATATGATGCACCTCACTGGCTATCTGGATGTGCTGATTCCCCGCGGCGGTGCCGGACTGATTCAGGCGGTGCTGCGCCAGTCCACCGTGCCGGTCATTGAAACCGGTGCCGGAAACTGCCACGTCTACGTAGACCGCTGCCTGCACGGCGAAGCGGATTATGAAATGGCTGTCCGCATCATCGACAACGCCAAGACCCAGCGTCCCTCGGTCTGCAATGCCATTGAGGGACTTGTGGTGCACAAGGACGTTGCAGCGGAGATTCTGCCCCGTGTGCAGGAGGCGTTCCGTGCCCACGATGTGACGATTTACGGCGATGAACAGACACGGAAGATTCTGGGCGATGCCGTTCAGCCGGTGACGGAAGAACTGTATGACACAGAATTCAACGACTACAAAATTACCGTAAAAGTGGCGGACAATCTGGACGACGCCATAGCGCACATCGCCAAGTACAGCACCAGGCACTCCGAGTGCATCATCACCCGTGATCTGGACGCAGCGCAGAAATTCCAGCGCACCGTGGATGCCGCTGTTGTCTACGTCAACGCCTCCACACGGTTCACCGACGGCGGGGAATTCGGCTATGGCGCAGAGATCGGCATCTCCACCCAGAAGCTCCACGCAAGAGGCCCCATGGGACTGCACGAGCTGACCACGGTGAAGTATCTGGTCAGCGGCAACGGACAGATTCGGGAGTAAGGGATGCTGTCAGTATTTTGTTGTATTGCCTGTGCGGTGCTGGTGATTTTAGATGTCACCGGAAAGCTGCATCCGGAGCGCACCCGCTCGCAGGTGCTGCTGCACCTGTTTTCTCTGGTGGGAGTGCTGGTTCCGCTGGTGGCGACGCTTCTGGTTCCATGGTTCGTTGACGATCTGGAAACGCTGCGGATGGTGCGGTATCTGTACACGCTGCCCTATGCGCTGTCGTTCGTGTCCAATCTGGCAAGCTTGCTCTGTGCTGCCACGTGGGCGTATACCATGGTGCGCATATGCAGCTGTGTCCCCATTGCCAAGACCGGCAGCGACCGGAAACAGGCGGCGAAGCAGCAGCTGACCATGCTGTGGCTCTCCCTGCCGTTTTTCCTGCTGATGCTGATCTCAGGTGTCATTCTGCTGGTCAGTACGCTCAGTGTCTGGTGGATGGCGGCGCTGATGGCGGTGCTGCTCTGCATCGTCTTTCTGCCGGCGATCGTTGCCGCCGCTGTGCTCCTGGGCGGACTCACCCTGATGATGGCGCTGCCCCTGCTGGTGCAGTTCATCGCCCTGCTGATTCCCTATGTCATGGGCGTTGTCTACGGCAACCGTTACCTTATCGCCTGTGCGCCCTGTCTGGGCTGGAAAAAGCCGTTTCGCATCGTCTTGCAGGTGCTGATGTTCCTGCCGTGGATTCGCTGGATCGTGACGCTGATCGTCATGTCGAAGATGCAGAACGTGAAATGAGGATCACCAAAAACGCCCCGGCAATTCGTTTGCCGAGGCGTTTCTTTTTGTCATATGGATTTGCTGCGGTTATCCCACAGCGCCGTCTGTGCCGATCTGGTTCAGTGCCTCCTGATACTCCTCCAGTGACATGGTGTCCTGCGCATCTGTCACATGGGGGCTTTCTTTCTGGTAGGCGTAGCTGGAGAGGGGCTTTTGCACAATGCGGAAGCAGCCCTCGCCGGCGGAGAAATCGTAGTAGCCGTAGGCGATCTGGGATTCTCCCGTCAGCTGTCCCTGATAGCACACCGTTTCTGCCAGCGTGTTGCCCTCGGTGAGGGTGTACTGGGTGATGTTCTGGGTGTCCATATAGCAGCCGCTGGTAAAGAACCCGTTCTCCGAGTCGGAGCCGTACAGCAGCGTGTGCGAGCCGCTGGCGTCGCCCTCCACCTGTACGGGATTCTTGTCTGCGTCTGTCGTCCAGACGCAGAAGGTATACTCCGCCTCGTTGTAGCCCGTCCGGACGATCAGCTCCGGCGAACCGTCCTTGTCCATGTCGTACAGGGCGTAGGTGGGTTCCGGCAGGGAATCGTCCTGTGCGCTGTCGGACTGGTACTGTTCCAGATAGTACTGGATGACGTTCTGGTAGGGGTCGCTGTCCGCAGCGGAGAACTCCAGCGCCGGCGCATCGGTGAACTGCTGGGCAGTTGCCGGCTGTGTGGTGCTGGCAGGACCGGCGGTGTGGTCGATCTTGCCGCATCCGCTGAGAAGCAGGGCACAGACCAGTGCGCCGGAAAAGGCATATCGTTTCATGAAAAAGACCTCCTGTTCACAAGAAGCGCATCCCAAATCATAGCTTGGCTCATTCCACCGGTTTCCGCACCACGCTTCCCGCCGGAAACGCCGTTTCACAGGCAATGGAGCATTGCATCATGGCATGGTTGGCGGTTTCGATGATTTCGCCGGCATCGTTTTGCAGTGCCTGCGCCGCCACCGTCACCGGCGGCTGTCCGGGAGCGACGATCTCCAGCGTATCTCCGGCAAAAAAACGGTTGCGCTGGGTGAGGTACAGTCTGCCGTCTTTCCAGCTGTCTACGACGGCAACCACGTCGCAGTTCCGGACATAGCTGCTGTTCTGGTAGCGCTGGGCGGCGTTCTCTCTGCCGTAGAAGAAGCCGGTGCAGTACTCCCGGTGGCTGACCTGTACCACCTCGTCCAGCGCCCACTGGGGTGCCGGCTCACCAGCCTTAGCGGCATCCAGCGCCGCACGGTATGCATTCGTGACAATTGCCACATAATAGGCGGACTTGTTCCGTCCCTCGATTTTCAGGCTGTCCACGCCTGCCGCCAGCAGTTCCTGCAAATGGCCGATCATGCACAGGTCTTTGGCGTTGAAGATGTACGTGCCCTCGTCCGTCTCCTCCACGGGGAAATACTGCCCCGGTCGGGTGGACTCCATGAGATGGTAGTTCCAGCGGCAGGGCTGGGCGCATGCGCCACGGTTGGCATCCCGTCCGGTGAGATAGGCGGACAGCAGACACCGTCCCGAAAAGGACATGCACATGGCGCCGTGGACAAAGACCTCCAGCTCCATATCCGCCGGAATTTTCGCCCGAATTTCGGCGATCTCCTCCAGCGACAGCTCCCGTGCCAGCACCGCACGGGTCACGCCCATGTCATACAGAGCCCGGCAGGTGCCGTAGTTGACAATGCCCGTCTGGGTGGACATGTGAATCTCCATGTCCGGCGCAAGCTTCCGTGCCAGTGCCAGAAGCCCCAGATCCGCCAGAATCAGCGCATCTGCGCCCGCCTCCTGTGCCTCCCGCAGAAACTGCGGGAACGTGGGGATCTCCTCGTTGCGGGGGAGGGTGTTGCAGGTGAGATAGACCGGCTTTCCGTACTGGTGCGCCAGCGCCACTGCCTCGTGCAGCTGCGCCTCGCTGTGGAAATTGCTGGCGGCTGCACGCATGCTGAAGCTCTCTCGCCCCAGATACACCGCATCTGCGCCGTAATCCAGCGCCGCACGGAGCCGTTCCAGATCGCCGGCAGGTGCCAGCAGCTCCGGCTTATTCTTGTGTATCATCGCTGCCCTCCGTTTCGCTGACGTCCTCGCTGCCGTCAGAAGCACTGTCTCCGTCCTCTCCGGCGGCCTTGCGCTGTGCCTCCACTTCCTTCTGGTTTGCCTCGTGCTGTTCCAGCGTGGAGGCAAAGTACGTCTCCTTGGTGTCCACATTGGAGTAGAAGTAATAGTAGCTGGTGTCCGCCGGATAGAGCGCTGCGTAGATCGCCTCGCTGCCCGGATTGTCGATGGCGCCGGCAGGCAGTCCCGTGCACACATAGGTGTCATAGGAGTCGAACAGCGTCTGATTATAGTCCTCGCTGTGGGGCTTGATGACCTCCTCCACGTACTTGGTGGTGGGGTCGGACTGGAGCAGCTGGTATTCTGCGGAGTGGTTCAGCCGGTTCCAGAAGACCGACGAGATGTTCGCCATCTGGTCAACGGAGCCTGCCTCCGCCTGAATCATGGAGGCGAGGGTGATAACGTCGTCCAGCGAGATGTTCAGCGCTGCCATGCGGTCGTAATACTCCTGCGGAATCTTGCTGTTGAAGTTTTCCAGAATCTTCTGGCACACCAGCTCCACGTCCATCTCCTGATAGAACGTGTAGGTGTCCGGGAAGAGATAGCCCTCCATCTTATAGAACTTCTCGTCCTGGAAGCTGGGCATATGGGATTCATACGCCAGCCCGAAAGAGGGATCGTTGTTGAAGTAGTTCAGGAAAGCGTCGGCATCGCAGACGTTGTTCTCCTCCAGCAGGTCTGCCGCATCGCACAGGCGAATGCCCTCCGGGAAGGTAATGGATACCGACAGGGAGCTGTCCATGGGGTCGCTGACCAGTTCACTGAGGATGGTTTCATACGCCATGTCCGGACGAAGCTCGTGGTCGCCGGGCTTGATGTCCTTGTCCTTGTTGCTCATGCCGGCAATAAAGACAAAGAAGCTGGGCTTGGAAATGATGTCCTCTTTCTGGAGCGTCTCCGCAATGTCGTTCATGGAAGCACCCTGGGGGATGGTGACGATCTTGGTGGTGCTGTCGCTGTTGATGCCCAGCAGATCTCTGCCGTAGACGATGAGCAGGGTGGAGAGCAGGACAGACACGGCGATGATGACAATAGTCATGACCAGCGCACTGATGACACGGTGGGGCTTGCGTTTCCGGCTGGTGCGGACGGCAGCGCTGCTGCTGCGGGTGCCGGGCTGGCTCTCGCCCTCCAGATCCTCGTACAGCGGGTCAGCGAGTTCCGCCGGCTCCGGCGCTGCGGCGTGCCGTGTGCCGGTGAACTCCTGCGAAACGGCAGGGCTGCGGAAGCTCCGGCTGGGCTGTGCCGCCGTCCGGGGGGCAGCCGGCTTCGGTTTTGCCGGCGCCGGTGCAGGCTCTGCTGCCGGTGAGGCAGGGCGTGTCTGGGGTGCTGCGGCACGGGAAGCCGGCGCCGGATTGGGATTGGGTGCCGGCTGTGGGGTGCGTGGTGCGGCGGGCTGCGGTTCCGGCGCTGCCGGACGCTGTGCCGTTTCCCGCAGGATCTGGTTCAACAGCGCATCACGGTTCATATCATTCTGATCCATTCCATACCTCCAGCGGATATTCAGTGGCGAGCCCGTCCAGACGCAGGTCTGTGGGTTCGGCGGGGACTTGGAGCACCACAAAGGGCGAGAGGGCGAAGCCGATCTTGCGCACAAACGGATACGCCGCCAGGAAGCGGTCGTAATAGCCTGCGCCGTAGCCCAGTCTGCCGCCCTCGTGGTCGAAGGCGAGTCCGGGTACCAGACACAGCGGGAACAGGCCCGGCCCCGGAATGACCTCCGGCATCGCCGGCGAGGGTTCCGGTACGCCGTAAGTGCCGGACTTCAGCTGTTCCTCCATGGGACGCTCCGGCGAGAGCAGATGAAACGCCATGCGGCGCTCCGGCAGGCAGCGGGGGACGGCAACGGTCTTGCCGTCTTTCAGCGCCTGCTGCAAAATGGGCAGGGTGTCCGGCTCCTGCGGCAGCGACACGAAGCAGAACAGCTGCCCGCAGCGCCGATATTCGGCACTTTCCAGAAAGCGTTTGCAGGCACGGCTTTCCAGAAGTTTCTTTTCCATGGGAAACATGGCCTGCCGTTTTTGGCGCATTTCCGCACGGAGCTGCTGCTTTGCAGCGGCGATCTCAGTCACAGAGGATCGAGGCACGGATCTGTGCCTGTGTTTCTGCGCCGGCGAGAGCGCCGACCAGTGCCAGACCAAAGTCCACGGCAACGCCTGCACCTCGTGCCGTGATGATCTTGCCGTCTGTGACAACGCCGGTGCTGCCGATCTGTGCGCCGGTGAGTTCCTTTTCAAAGCCGGTGTAGCAGACCGCTGTCTTTCCCTTGAGCAGTCCCTTGTGTCCCAGAATGGACGGTGCGGCACAGATGGCGCCGATCCAGCGGTCGTTGGCGGTGCAGTAGTCGATGGCTGCCTGTACCGCCGGAGATGCCTCCTCGTTCAGCGTGCCCGGCATGCCGCCCGGCAGAACGATCATTTCCATATCTGCGCCGATGTTCAGCTCCTCAGCGGTGATGTCTGCGGTCAACGGAATGCCGTGAGAGCCGGTGACGGTCTTACCGGTGACGCCGACGGTGGTCACGTCCAGTTTGGCACGGCGGAGCATGTCCACCGGTGCGAGGGCTTCTACTTCCTCAAATCCGTTTGCAAGAAAAACATAGATCATGATAACCTTTCCTTTCGTGTTCTGTGCTTGTTCCGTATTTTTTTCTGGATGGAAAAAGATGCGAAACAAGCTTTCATAAGAGCCGTTCCGGTGTCCGGCATGTCGCCGTCCACTTTTCCAGCAGCAGCGCCGGATGGTAGGACAGCTTGGACTTGCGCAGCCCCGGAATGCCCAGATCCTCTTCTCGGTTCAGGTAGGCGTAATCCTGCGCAAAATGGGCGGCAAACTGCTGCGCCATGGCGGGATATGCGCCGTGATATTGGATGTCTGCCTTTTCGATGTGTACGCCAAAGACGCTGTGGCTGATGGGTTCGCCGATGGAGAACGCCGCCAGCTTTCCGGCGATGCGCAGCACACCGCCCTTCAGCCCCAGCGCCGCAAAGTTGGTGAAAAAGGTGTGGATGGCGAACTGCTCCGCCACGCTGGAGGCATCGGTGTAGCCGTCCCGCTGGTTGTAGCTGTTGGCGGCGAAGGTGATGCACTCGTCAAAATCGGCGGGTGTCATCTCCGAGAACACAGCGCCATACTTGGCGAACTGTGCGATGTGATTGCGCTTTTTGTGGTATTTCTTTCCGGACAGGGCGATAAATTCCCGTGTGTCATAGAGGTAGTCGGCGCTGTCCCGCTGGTTTTCCAGGGTGAAGCAGTCGGGGAAGCACGCTTCCAGACGGGGGAGCGTCTGCGCCGTCAGACCGCCGATGACCAGCGGCTGATGCAGCGCCGCCGCAACCTCTGCCATTGCCCGCACCGCCCTGGCGAGATCGCCGGAGCCGGCGGGGAAGGTGAAGTGCGGTGCGCCGTCCTCCGTGTCAAAGGCGCAGATCAGATAGAAATCGTCCAGCCGGGCAATGCGGGAGTCCGCCGCACGCCGCCACGCCAGATTGTTGGCGAAGCTGTATTCGCAGCCCATGAACTGGGACTGTTCCAGTGCGTGCTGCACCCACGGACGGTCGGCAAGGGTGAGTTCGTGAAAACTCAGCATCCCAGCACCTCCCGAATCGTCTGCCGCAGGCTGTCCCGAATTTGCGGGATGGGATAGAGCCGGCTGCCGTCCGAACAGGGGATACAGTGCCAGCCCAGCTTCTCGCCGGCATACGCCGCCGCTTTGGTGCACTGCACCAGATAGGCGAGGTCTGCCTCGTGGATGTCCTTTTTCGAGGCATCCCCGTGGTAGCGCTTGGCGAGAAGCTGCTGGGAAAGCTCCAGCGGCAGCGACAGAAACAGTACCAGATCCGGTCGGGGCAGCCCTAGCTTGTCATATTCGTAGTCCTCCAGCCATGCCAGATAGCTGTCCCACTGTTCCGGCGGCAGCTTGCTCATCTGGTGGATGGCGTTGGAGGTGGTATAGCGGCTGGCGAGCACCCATTCGCCGCTGCGGTAGTTCTGCTCCCAGTCCAGTTTGTAATTGGCGTAGCGGTCTGTGGCGTAGAAGCTGGAGGCGGCATAGGCGTTCACGCCGCCGGGGGTGCTGGAGAAGTCGCCCTGAAGATACATCCTGACCAGCGCTGCCGAGGGCTTGTCGTACATGGGAAAGCTGATGGCTTTCACGGGCTTTCCCTCGCTCCGCAGCAGCTGCTGCAATTCCTGAAACTGGGTGGACTTTCCGCAGCCGTCCAGTCCGTCCAGCACGATGAGTTTCCCCTTATCCATGGCGTATCACCTCAAATTTTTCCCGAACTTCTCTGGCTTTTCCGCAGCTCATCTTGCCCTCGGTACATCCGCCGCAGCAGCAGGACGGGCCTGCGCTGGTGAAGAGGGCGGGGGCAGTCTGGCAGCAGAGCCGGAGCATCTCCGTGGCAACAGCACGGATCTCCCACTGCGCCCGGTTGCAGCAGCGGAGCCGGAAGAAGTTCCGCAGACTGCGGACATTCATGGTCAGGATCATCTTGGTTTCACAGGCGTTGGGGAGCACATAGCGTGCATCCTCGATGGCCTTTTTCTCCGCCTTGGTGCGGGCGGTCTTTTCCGGCAGTCCCTGCGCCAGAAATTCCGGCACGTACTTTGCGGCGAGGGCATCTGCCAGCCGGTTGTAGCTGTCGATGGCCTGCTGCATGACGTTCTGGTAGTCCGCCAGAAGCGCCGGATCGGCGGCAATGGCGGGGGGCGTGATATAGACAAATGGATCCTGCCGCACATAGCGCTGGCTCTGGACGGAATAGGAGGCGATCCGGTGACGGGTCACCTGCGCCAGAAACGAGCGGGACACGCCCTCGATGCCGAAGGTAAAGGTCACGTGTTCCACCGGACTCTCATGGCCGAAGCCGTCCAGCATTTCTACAAATTGTTCGGCACGCTCCTGCGAGATGGATTCCCGCAAGGCTTCCACATCGGTGTCTGAATAGCAGAGCCTTGCGGCAGCTGCGACAGTCTGTTCCGGTGTGGGGGTATGCGCCAGCAAAACCACTTTCGGTGTCATCGCTGTTGTTCCTTCTTTCTCGGAAACCGCAGGCTGCGGCGTTCCGCTGTTTTCAATTATTATACCATTATTTCAGGATAAAGTCAACTTTTTGCCCCGCAGCCGGCATACAAAAAAGCGCCCCGACTTGCATCGGAACGCTCTCGTTTTCCATATGATTGGTGCGCTTAGTCGCTGACATACGGCAGCAGTGCAATGTGTCTTGCACGCTTGATGGCAGTGGTCAGCTCACGCTGGTGGAATGCACAGGTACCGGTAACTCTGCGGGGCAGAATCTTGGCACGCTCGGTCATGCACTTCTTCAGCTTTGCAACATCCTTATAATCGATGCGCTCTACACGATCGACACAGAACATGCAAACCTTTTTGCGGGGGCGCTTGCCGCCGCGCTGAGATCTTTCTCTCTCCATGATATGATAATCCTCCTATCTGCAATGCGGTATTTTTTTCAGCTTACTTCAACGGAGGAATTGCTTAGAACGGAACTTCGCCGTCGCTCAGGATTTCTTCAAAATCGCCGAGGTCGCCAAGCTGCAATGCGCCGGAAGACGGGGCACTCGCTGCTGCCGGCGCAGGTGCCGGAGCTGCGGGCTGTGCGGGAGCAGATGCAGGCGCCGCCTGTGCATAAGCGGGCTGCTGGTATGCGCCCTGATAGCCGCTGTTTTCCTGTGCTGCACGCTTGGACTCGCCAAACGATACGTTGTCTGCCTGAACTTCCATGCTGTAATGCTTTACACCGTTCTGATCCGTGTAATCGCTATTTCTGAGGCTTCCCTCTACGATAACCATGCTTCCTTTGTGAAAATAGCGGCTCACAAATTCCGCCTGCTGTCTCCAGCAGACCACGTTAATGAAATCCGCCTCACGTTCGCCTGTCTGCTTATTTGCAAACCGACGTTCTACTGCCACACGGATGCGGCAGACCGAAGCACCGCTGGTTGTCTGGCGGAAATCCGGATCCGCACAGAGCCGTCCCATCAAAATAACCTTGTTCAGCATGTCTGGTTCCTTTCTGAATTCTCTCTCAAGTTGAAATGTTCGTGCTTACTTTACAGTGACCAAAGAACGCAGAACGCCGTCTGTGATGTTCAGAACACGCTCGATCTCTGCCGGAACGTCCGGAGTCGAAGTGAAAGTGAATACTGTGTAGTATCCGTCCGGTTCGTCGTTGATCGGATAAGCCAGCTTGCGCTTGCCCCACTCGTTTACTTCATCCAGTGTGGCATCCGATGCAATCTTCTCACGGAACTTCTCAACCAGCTCCTTGGCAGCCTCTTCCCCGTCCTTCAGACTGAAAACCGTCATCAGCTCGTAGGATTCCTGTTTTTTTGCCATACTCAATACACCTCCTTTTGGATTTCGCCTGCACCAAAGGTACAAGCAAGGATAACACATCTATTATATCAAAACCGCCCGAAAAAGTCAAGCCCTTTTGCAAAAGTTTTTTTGCGCCGGCTTTTCTCCCCGGAATCGCACCGAAACAGCAGAATCTTGCTGTAACATCTTACAAAAAGCATTTCAGAATCAAGAAAAAACTGTTGCATTCATACAATTTTTGTGCTATAATAAAAATATTCGATTTCGAAATTTTGACAAGGCGAAAGGAGTGGCTATGCAGAAAAAGCAATTGTTTCGCCGGCACGCTGCTGTGCTCACAGCGGCAGCCCTCACCGTGGTATCCCTTCCCGTGGTGGCGGCATCGTCGGCGGAGTACAACACATGGACGGGGTACGTGCTGCGGAATGCGGCAGGGCAGTACCTCAGCGTGTCCGGCGGCACGGAGGGCGAGGGCGCACAGGTCGGGTTCTACGACGCAGACGGCGTGGCACCTTATAACACGTGGTATTTCACGGAGACAGAGCTGGGCATCACCATCAAATCCGCCCTCTCTCAGGGGGAATACTACCTGACGGAAAACGCCGGGGAGAACCGGCTGGAGCTTTCCACAGCTGCCGGGCAGTTTGAACTGGATGAGGACGGTTATCTGCGGGGATTCCGCAGCGGTGTGGAGTCGCCGGTCTATGCGCAGGTGACACCGGAGCCGGTGACCAATCTCCGCATGGGGGACTGGAACCATGACGGCGTGGCGGACGGCGCAGATCTGGCGAAGCTGCGTCAGGCGGTACAAAACGGCACGGCAGATTTTGCGCAGCAGACCGTGGGCGACACCAACGGAGACGGTGTGCTGAACGGGGCGGATGTGCAGCTGCTCCAGCAGTATCTGCTGGGGAAGGCGGTCACCATGGCAGCGGTACGGCTGCCGGAGAACACGCTGGTTCCGCCGGCTGTGACCACGACCACCACCGGGGAAACGACCACAACAACGACTGCCACGGAAACCGCTGCTGCGACCACCACCACGGAAGCGCCCCGCCAGGATCTGACCATGGCGGACTTCCCCAGCGATTACACCGATGCAGCGGACTGGATCTGGAACAACCGCATTGTTGCGGAGAAATCCACCGAGCGCCGGAACACCATCTTTGACCAGATCGTCGCTGGCGAGGGCACCATCAACTATGTGGTGCGGTGGCAGTCCTACCGCACCCTGACACTGGAACAGCGCCAGCAGTTCGAGAAGCTGGTGAGCGACTGCATCAACGGCTGGAACGACTGGCTCAAGGGCTGGGACGGCTGGAAGTACGACCACATCGATGTGAAAATTGTGGGCTGGGCAGTGCTGGACAAATCCGTCCTGCAAGATCTCCAGCCGGATGAGGTGGTCTATGACAGCCTCATCTCCGACTACGACAGCACCTACGACACCTCCAACGGCGTGGACACCATTCCGGATAAGCTGCCCAGTGCGCCGTCTGCGCTCTCCCGCTTCGACCACTTTGCCGACAGCAGCTACAGCTATCCCGGCGGACTGGACAAACGCTTTGACATGTACCTCTGGGGCACACAGGGCTTTCCCAACATCGGCGGATGCGGCGGCGACTGGGGACAGCGCCTGTCGGATACGGCGTACCTCAACATGCTGGACGGCTCCGGCATTCATGTGCTGGAACACGAGATCGGCCACGGCTTCGGCATGACGGATTTCTACGGCGGAGAGGGCGAGTCCAATGGCTTCCCGCCCGGAGGCTTCCCCGGCGGCGAGAACTCTCTGATGATGGCGGGGTCTGCAATGAAGATCACGGATTTTGATGGCTGGATGCTGCGCTATATGTGGAGTAAGATCAAGGACGACACAGGACGGTTTTAATTGGCGGGGCATGGTATCGCATGCGCAGGAAACAGAACGCATCCGAACCGTTTGACCGCATCAGGCTGCTCCAGCTGAGCACAGCTGGCGAGAGGTTCTCAGGAGGCGAGGAGCCTCCTGAGTCGCTGTCCGCAGACAGCGAAATTCCCTGCGCCATGCTCTTGGCGCACGGAGCAGGTGGGTGAGAAAAGCGACAGCTTTTCGAGGGCGGAGCGTTTTCAACGGATTTTCCATGACAAAAAGATAAGGGAATTAGGCTCCCCTGAAAGGGGAGCTGGCAGTGCGCAGCACTGACTGAGGGGTCTCCACAAATATCGAATATCATGCATTGCTTAAAAGATTACACCAAAAGACCTCTCCACCGCCTATCGGCGGTCCCCCTCCCCTTTCAGGGGAGGCTTGTTTTCCCGAATGTTTTGTGATGTGAAACCGGGCGGACACGGCACGCCGTGTCCCTACGAGCATAACTCAAATCATCCGCACCCAAAAACGGCTGTCCGCCGCTCCTGCTCCCCCATGGGGACAATCGGAGCGGCAGACAGCCGTTGTGTTTTATCTTTCGATATGCTTACCGTTCCAGAATCTGGCTTCTGTCCGGGCCGTTGCCGACCATGACAACCTTGCACTCGCAGACCTCTTCCAGACGTGCGATGTACTTCTTGCAGGCTTCCGGCAGCTCGTCAAAGCTCTTGCAGCCGGAGATGTCCTCGTTGAAGCCCTCGAATTCCTCGTAAATGGGGGCGCAGTCTGCCAGCGATTCCAGTGTCGGCGGGAAGTCCTTCAGAACTGTGCCGTCCGGCTTCTGATAGCCAACGCACATTTTCAGGGTGCCGATGCCGCTGAGGGTGTCCAGCTTGTTGATTGCCAGACCGTCCAGACCGTTGGTGCGTACCGAGTGGCGCACGATGACAGCATCGAACCAGCCTGTCCGGCGGGGTCTGCCGGTGGTGGTGCCGAATTCACCGCCCTTGTTGCGGATGATGTCGCCAGTCTCGTCGTTTAGCTCTGTGGGGAACGGACCCTTGCCCACACGGGTGGTGTACGCCTTGGCAACGCCGATGATGTTGGTGATCATCTTCGGGCCAACGCCAGTGCCGATGCATGCGCCGGCTGCAATGGGGTGGGAGGAGGTGACATAGGGGTAGGTGCCGAAGTCGATGTCCAGCAGGGTTGCCTGCGCACCCTCGAACATAATGGTCTTGCCCGCCTTGTTTGCCTCATAGGTCAGGACGGAAACATCTGCCACATACTTGGCAAGGCGCTTGCCATACTCGGTGTACTCTGCAATGACAGCGTCCAGATCGAATGCTTCGCCGCCGTAAACTGCGGTGATGATCTTGTTTTTCAGTGCGCCGGTGGTGCGTGCCTTTTCTGCAAAGATCTCCGGATGCACCAGATCGTAAACACGCAGACCGCAGCGCTCGTACTTGTCCATGTAGGTCGGGCCGATGCCTCGCTTGGTGGTGCCGATGTCAGAGTTGCCGCGGAACTTTTCCGACAGACCGTCCAGCGCAATGTGCCACGGCATTACCACGTGGGCACGGGGATCGATCTTCAGGTTTGCGGTGGAAATGCCGCGGCTCTCCAGACTGTCCAGCTCCGAGATAAAGTCCTTCGGGTCGAGAACAACGCCGGCGCCGATGAGGCAGAGCGTGTCGGGATAGAGAATACCGGACGGGATCAGGTGCAGCTTGTACACCTCGCCGTTGTTGACCACGGTGTGGCCGGCGTTGTTGCCGCCGGTGGCACGGACAACGACATCCGCACGGGATGCCATAATGTCAATGATTTTTCCTTTTCCCTCGTCGCCCCACTGGGAACCGACTACAATATTTGCAGGCATAAGAACTCCTCACTTTTCCAAACATCAAAATTTCGAATGCAGCACACGCTGCAGCATACCTTTCTATTATAGCAGGATTTCCGGTGAATTGCAATAGAATTTGCAGATTTTTTTCTTTTTCTGCCGAACCGCTTCGCCGTTTGTCCCGGGAAAACCGCCGTATGTCGCAAAATGGTTGCTGCGATGCGGGGAATGTGCTATGATAGGAGGCGAGGGGGTGACAGAATGAAAGTCAAGGTGCAACTGGACCGCCGCTATGCCGAGCCGGAGGCGGCAATTTACACGGCGGCAATGACCGGGGAGGTGCAGCAGGCGGTGCGGCTGCTGTCGGAGGAGTCGCCGCAGATGCTGGCTTGCTGCGACGGGGAGAGCGTGGTGCTCGTGGAACAGACCCAGCTGGTGCGGGTCTACGGGGCAGCGAAAAAAGTCTACGCCCAGACCACACAGGGCGAATTTCTGCTGCGCCGGCGGCTGTATGAGCTGGAACAGATTCTGGATCGGCGGTATTTTGTGCGCATCTCCAAGTCGGAGATCGTCAACCTGCGCTTTGTCCGGCGGCTGGATCTCAGCATTGCCGGCACCATCGGCATGCAACTGAAAACCGGCGAAACGGCGTATGTCTCCAGACGCTATGTCAATCACATCAAATCTATACTGGAACAGGGGGCTTTTTCATGAAAAAACAAATTCTGCTGCGCAGCGCTCTGGGCTTTCCGCTGGGGGTCTGCATCAGCAACGGGATTCTTTTGATCTTTGCCGTTTGCTTTGGGGAATATTTTCCTTGTGCGCCGGACTGCGCCGCCCGGTTTGGCTCGGAGGTCGCCGGAGCGGCGGTGCAGTTTTTCCTGTCCGGACTGGTGGGGGCGGTCTTTGCCGGAAGTTCGGTCATCTGGGAGGTGGAGTCGTGGAGTCTGCTCCGAGCCACCGCCACGCACTTTTGCATCACAACGCCCACATTCTGGGTGGTGTCGCTGCTGCTGGGATGGTGCGGACTGAATCTGTGGGGAGCGTTGTCCTATCTGGGCATTTTCCTCGCCATTTATGTCAGCATCTGGCTGAGCCAGTATTTTGCCTACCGGCGGAAGATCGAGAAGATCAACCGGAATCTGCCGCAATAAAAAACGGGCGGAGTGCACCACGCACGCCGCCCGTTGTGTTGTCGTATGGGGAGTTTTGGGTTAGAACCTGTCTTCACAAGCGTATCCACGTGTCTTTTCGGCAAATTTTGCTGCATACTGCGTAAAAAATACTTGCCGGGCGACAGCCCGCCTGCGTATTTTTGCCTTGTCTGCAACAAAATTGTGCTCGAAAATCCACGTATATTTCTTGTGAAGACAGGTTCTTATTCTGCCGGTTCGCTCCGGACGGAACGAACGGCGCTGATGACCGCATAGCTGTATGCCGGCAGGATGATGGCGTCGCCGTCGCAGATGCCGCTGATGACGGTGCTGAACGCATAGTTTGCGAAGCACTTGTCCCGCAGGGAGACCATGCCGGTTGTCCCGCCACGGTTCAGCAGGACAATGGCGCTGTTGCCGGTCTCAGCATCGTAGCGGGAGAAGCCCACCAGATTGTCCTCCAGCACCAGAAATTCCATCTTGCCCTCTGCGAATGCCTCGCAGGAGTGGCGGATGCTGCCCAGCTGCTTGGTGAATTCCAGCAGTTCGGTGTCCTCGCTGCCCCACGGGAAGCAGCGGCGGTTGAACGGGTCTTTCCAGCCCTGCAAGCCCACTTCATCGCCGTAGTAGATGCTGGGCACGCCCGGCAGGAAGAATTGCAGCACCATGGCGCATTTCAGCAGCGTCTTGCCCCGCTGGTACTCCTCCGGCGAGAGGCTGTTCTGCGCCATCCAGTCCTTGCTCTTGCCGTCGCAGGGCTGACCGCCGAAGCGGTTGATGGCACGCTCGATGTCGTGGGTGGACACGAAGTTCATCAGAACGTCCACGGTGCACTTGGGGTAGTTCTCCAGAATGCCCATGATACGGTCACGGAAGGTGGTGACAGCCTCGCCCTTGATGTAGGCGATGATCGCCTCCCGGAAGGGGTAGTTCATCACGCTGTCCAGCTGGTCGCCCAGCAGATACCGCCGCTTGACACCGTATGCCTCCTTATTGGAAGCATCCTCCCAGACCTCGCCGATGACGATCTTTTCCTCGTCATAGTTCTTGACGCAGGTGCGGAGGTTGTCCAGAAATTCATCCGGCAGCTCATCCGCCACATCCAGACGGTAGCCGGCAGCGCCCAGACTCAGCCAGTATTCCAGCACGCCGCCCTTGCCGCAGATGTACTTGGTATAGGACGGGTTGTTCTCGTCCACGTTGGGCAGGGTGTCGATGCCCCACCACGACTCATACTCCTTGTTGCCCCAGAAGTGGTACCACGAATAATAGGGACTCTGCTCCGACTGGTATGCGCCGGGTTCGCTGTATCTGCCGAACTTGTTGAAGTAGATGCTGTCTGCGCCGGTGTGGGAGAAAACGCCGTCCAGAATGACGGAGATCCCGCGCTTTTTCGCATCCTCGCAGAGGGTGCGGAAGTCCTCGTTGGTGCCCAGAAGGGGGTCTACTTTGCGGTAGTTCGCTGTGTTGTAGCGGTGGTTCTCGTGGGACTCGAAGATGGGGTTCAGATAGATGCAGGTGACGCCCAGATCCTTCAGGTAGTCCAGCTTGCTCCGGATGCCCTCCAGATCGCCGCCGAAATAGTCGTTGTTCCAGACGTGGCCGTGCTCATCGGGCCGGTAGTAGGGCGTTTCGCCCCACTGCCGCATGACACGGTCTGTGGGGACATTCTCGTGGGGTTTGCCGCTGCTGCAGAAGCGGTCGGGGAAGATCTGGTACATGATGCCGCCCTTGAGAAATTTCGGGGTCTGGTAGTGCTGGGAAAAGACGGTGAGCTGGAACATCCCGCCGTTGTCCAGCGTGCCGTGACAGGCATCGCCACGCTTGATGTAGTGGCGCACGCCGCTGCTGGTATAGGCGAAATAGTAGTAGTGCACGCCCTCGTACTTGGGGCGGAACGTGGTGGAATAGATGGTGCAGCCCGCCTCGCTGCCCAGGGCGCACATGGGGAGGAAGCGCTCCTTGAAGCCGGTGCGGAATACCACCAGAACCGGGGCATAGTCCAGAGGGGTTTCCTCCGGCAGGCGAATGGTAAAGCGGCACTCCTCGTCCCGGTGGATTGCGCCGAAAGGCGACTTATAGGCTTCGTCCCAGCTGTGATAGAGATATGCCATGGAAAAAGACTCCTTTCTGGTTGTGGAAAAACGGGACAGAACCGGCCAACCTGCCTGCCCTGTCCCGTTTTGTTTCAATCGCTGGATGCAATGGGATTACCGGATGTTCCAGATATCCTTTGCGTATTCATTGACAGCACGGTCAGCGGAGAAGATGCCTGCGTTTGCGATGTTGTGCAGGGACATCTTGGTCCATGTGTCGGTGTCGGTGTACAGCTGCGAGCTGTGCTCCTGCACCTGACAGTAGCTGTCGAAATCTGCCAGGACCATATACGGGTCCATGGTGCGCAGCGAGTCTGCCACTTCGGTGAACTTGCAGCCGTTGATGCCGGCATACATGCGGTCGATGCAGCTCTTGATGATGGGGTTGTTCTGGTAGTACTGTTCCGGACGGTAGCCCTGTGCCTTCAGTGCGTTGACCTCCTCGGTCTTCATGCCGAAGATCAGGATGTTCTCCGGGCCGACTGCCTGACCGATCTCGATGTTTGCGCCGTCCAGTGTGCCCAGTGTTACCGCACCGTTCAGCATGAGCTTCATGTTGCCGGTACCGGAAGCCTCTGTGCCAGCCAGCGAAATCTGCTCGGAGATATCGCATGCCGGCATCAGCAGCTCAGACATGGTGACGCAGTAGTTTTCGAGGAAGTAAACGGACAGCTTCTCGGAAATGCGGGGATTCTTGCGGATCTCCTCGGACAGCGCCCAGATCATCTTGATGATCTGCTTTGCCAGATAGTAGCCCGGCGCAGCCTTTGCCGCAAAGATATAGGTCTTGGGGGTGAAGTCCATGTCCGGATTTTCCAGCAGGGCGTTGTACTGTGCCAGAATGTGCATGACGTTCAGGTGCTGGCGCTTGTACTCGTGCAGACGCTTTACCTGCGCATCGAAGATGCTGCTGGTATCCAGCAGGATGCCGCTATGCTTCTTGACGTACTTGGCGAAGCGCTCTTTGTTCTGCTTCTTGATGGCACGCAGCTGTTCCAGAACCTGCTTATCCTCGGCAAAGACGTCCAGCTTCCGCAGATCGCTGCCGTCCATGAGGAAGCCGCTGCCGATCTTGTCCCGCAGCAGCTGGGTCAGACCCGGGTTGGACTGGTACAGCCATCTCCGGTATGCGATACCGTTGGTGACGTTCTTGAACTTGTTGGGGGTGTCCAGATATTCCTCGTGGAATACGCTGTCCTTGATGATCTCCGAGTGCAGCTTGGAAACGCCGTTGACGCTGTGGGAAGCCATGACGCACAGGGTAGCCATGTGGATCTGGTTGTCCTTGATGATGGACATGCGGGTGGTCTTTGCGCTGTCGCCGCCGTTGCGCTCCATCAGACCGGCGCAGTAGCGGTTGTTGATCTCCACGATGATCTGGAAGATACGCGGAACGATCTGCTTCACCAGGTTGACATCCCACTTCTCCAGTGCCTCTGCCATAACGGTGTGGTTGGTGTAAGCGAAGGTGTTGGTGACAATGTGCCATGCACGCTCCCAGGTGTAGCCGCAGTCATCCAGCAGGACACGCATCAGTTCCGGAATTGCCATGGTGGGGTGGGTGTCGTTGATGTGGATGGCAACCTTCTCGTGGAGGTTCTCCAGTGTGCCGTAGACGTTCATGTGGCGGTTGACAATGTCGCCGATGGCTGCGGCGCACAGGAAATACTGCTGGCGCAGACGCAGGGACTTGCCCTCCAGATGGTTGTCGTTGGGGTACAGCACCTTGGAGATGGCGTTTGCCATGGAGTTGCGGCTCAGCGCCTGTTCATAGTTGCCCTCGTTGAATTCCTTCATGTCGAAGCTGGGTGCCTGTGCCTTCCACAGACGCAGAACGGAAACGCCCTGGCTGCCGTAGCCGGAGACATACATATCATACGGAATTGCAATTACGGTGTTGTAGTTGACGTGGGAGAGATAGTGGTAGGAGTCCTGCCAGTATTCCTGCACATTGCCCTCGAAGTGCACTTCGATTGCCTCGTCCGGCTTGGGGTCGAGCCATACGCTGCCGCCGGGGAGCCAGTTGTCCGGCTCCTCGGTCTGCCAGCCGTCCTCCAGCTTCTGCTTGAAGATGCCGTACTCATAGCAGATGGAGTGGCCGGTTGCGGGGATCTCCTGGGTTGCCATGGCATCCAGATAGCAGGCAGCCAGACGGCCCAGACCGCCGTTGCCCAGACCGGCATCCGGCTCGCACTCATAGATGCGGTCCAGACTGATGCCATAGTCCTTGAGGATGGCGGCAACGTCGTCCACCAGCTCCAGATTGTACAGCGTGGTCTTCAGGGAACGTCCCATCAGGAATTCCATAGACAGATAGTATACGCTCTTTCCGCCAACAGAATGGGTTTTATTGACAAAGTGCTGACGCTTGTGCTTCAGCTTCTCGACCATCAGCGCAGAGAGCACCTGATAGATCTGCTTGTCCGAAGCCTCGTCCGGAGAGACGCTGCAGTCCAGCTGGAGTTTGTCCACAAACTTCTGCTTCAGTTCTTCTCTCTGGGGATTGATCTCTTGTTTTCTCAAAGCCATTGTATCCTCCTCTTCCGGCGAAAAACATCTCATATATCACAGTAATCTTGACGTAGGAATGGCATGGTGCGCCGGTTTCTCCATGCTATCATCTTTTATTATACCGGATTTTCCAAATTGTTGCAATAGCCGATTTCACTAAATATTTCAAAGAAATGGGATGGGTTTCGTGATATGTGATTGCCGGCGGGGCGTATTTTGCGATATTTTTTTCAAAAATCGGACTGCAGATGAAGTTCTTAATCCGTGTCGTTTATTCGCCGATTCTGTGATAAAATGTTGAAGAATCTTGCAGAAACACGAAATGCCGGCGGAGAAAAAACGATGACAAAAAACGTGCTGCTTTTTCAAAAAGTTACAAATTGAGGTCGCTCCGTGCCAAAAACCACGGTGGATTTTCATAGATGTGCACAAATTACAGGGTGCGTTTTTGTGCAGTATCATCGAATTTTCGAGCGCATGCCGGAAAAAGTCTTGCAAAACGGTTACAAACGTGCTATAATACCTACTTGTACGGTGATACTGTCCGCCCGGAGGTGTGTTCTGCGTTTCCTCCGGCGGACTCTCTGCCTGCCGTTTTGCCGCCCGATACCATGGGCTGGCAAAGCTTGCAATGCAGGCGGCGCACAAGTTCCTACGGGGCAGAATGCCCCGGGGCGGGTTGTCTTGTTTCACGACGGATCCTCTGATTCGACAGGACAATGCCGGCAGAGCGTGAAATGCCGATCCGCCTTTGGACCGGACAGGCGTGCGCCGCACCGCTGAGCGTGAGGAAAAACTTCATGATTCCGGCGTGCCTTGCAGCGGCGGTCTTTCTGCCGTACCGCGATGCAGCACGACTGCTGTAGACGCAAACCAACGATCACAACCAAAGGAGCGAAAGTATGCGTAACAAACTTATGGCAGTCGTTTTATCCTGTCTTACATTCTTGACCCTGTTTGTTTCCGCCCTCGTACCGATGCAGGCATCGGCAGTTTCCGTGGACGAAATGACCAGAGCCGCAGTGAGCATCATCACAAGCAACGAGGGAACCTACGGTTCCGTCAACCGCAATGACTGCGGCGCAGTCAGCGTCGGCATGCTGCAATGGCACGCCAACCGTGCGCTTCAGCTGATGCGGTCCATCGCAGAGGCAGACCCCGCTTCTGCACAGAGCATTCTGGGCGGCACGCTCTATCAGGAGGTCATCACGGCTTCCGACTGGAGCTACCGCACCTTCTCCGTTTCGGAGGGCAGCGCAGCTTCTGCACTGCTCAGCTCCGCAACAGGCGTGGCAAAGCAGGATGCGCTGGCTTACAATGATGTACAGGGCTATATCAATTCCGGAATGAACTACGGTCTGACCAACGCCGGCGTGCTGGTGTATTATGCAGATCTGTACAACCGGGGCAGCGGAATCGCCGCCCAGCTTCTGAACATTGCAAAGGGCAGCGGTTCCTACGGGGACATCACGCTGTCCACCCTGCACAACACGGCGCTGGCAAACAGCTCAAGCTACTACACCACACGGCTGAACAATGCCTACAACACCATTGTTTCCTACGGCTGGGGAGATTCCTCCGCATCCGGCGGCAATGGCGGCAGCACCACGCCGGATACCTCCGACTTCTCGGAGAGCTACGCCGGCACGTATGTGGTAACTGCTTCTGCACTGAACGTTCGCAGCACACCGTCTACCTCCGGTTCGAAGGTGGGCGAGATCCCCAACGGCGCTTCCGTTGCAGTTTCCTCTGCCAACGGCAGCTGGGCAGCGGTTTCCTATCAGGGAATCACCGGCTACTGCTCTATGGATTATCTCCAGCTGAAGGCTGCGGACACCACTGCACCGGCAGAAACCACAACCGCAGCAGAAACCACCACGACCACCGCAGCTGCCTCCGGCACGGACGGCTTCTCCGCACGCTATGCTGGCAGCTACCAGGTAACGGCTTCGGTTCTGAACATGCGGAGCGCACCGTCTGTTTCCGCCTCTAAGGTAGGGTCGATTCCCAACGGAACGATTGTTACGGTCACCGCTGCCAACGGCAGCTGGGCAGCCGTTTCCTATCAGGGCACGGACGGCTACTGCTCTATGGATTACCTCCAGCTGAAGGAGGCTGCTACCACAACAGTTACCACAACCGACACGACCGCCGAGGAGACCACCACGGAAACCGAGGCAGTCACCACCACTGCGGCACCGGAAACCACTGCCGGGGAGACGACCACCGAAGTTACCGTGCAGACCGATGTGACCACAAGCGACATCTCCGATCCGACTTTTGCAACACTCTACGGCGATGTCAACTGTGACGGCAAGGTCAGCGCAGCAGATGCAGTTCTGCTGCAAAAGTACCTCAACGGTTCTGTCTACCTGAACTGCGCACAGCTCGCCAATGCGGACTGCCAGCGGGACAGCGTGCTGGATTCCACCGATATCACAGTGATTTTACAGTATCTGATTGATAATCTGCTGGATCTGCCGATTGTATAACGGACAGGCTCAGACGTTTTCCGAGCAATCGGAATGATGTAAGATTGGTATAAAACGACGGAAAGCCGCCGTGTCACAGAACATGTGATGCGGCGGTTTTCTTTTGCGGGGAAGACAGCGCTTTGCAGGGACACAGCGCAACCTGTCCCTACAAAAACAAAAAATGGACACCCCTGACAAATGTCAGGAATATCCATCGGATTTTTGATGGGAAACAGGCGCTCAGAACCGCTCTTCCAGCGGGACGTAGTTCTGACGCTCCGATACGGAGAGGTATTCCGGACGGATGATCTTCCTGCAGTTGATAAGCTCCTCCATGCGGTGGGCAGACCAGCCGGCAATGCGGGCGATGGCGAAGATCGGCGTGAACAGATCCACCGGCAGCCCCAGCATCCGGTACACAAAGCCGCTGTAGAAGTCCACGTTGGCGCATACGCCCTTGTAGATCTTCCGGTTCTTGGCGATGACCTCGCCGGCAAGACGCTCCACGGTGGCGTAGAGCTGGTACTCGTCGTGGCAGCCCTTTTCGCTGGAGAGCTGCTCCACGAAGGATTTCAGGATGACTGCACGGGGGTCGGAAACGGAGTACACCGCATGCCCCATGCCGTAGATCAGACCGGTGTGGTCGAAGCCCTCGCCACGCAGCAGCCCTTCCAGATATGCCCGCAGCGCATCCTCGTCCTGCCAGTCGGGGCAGTGCCGCTTCAGATCCTCGAACATCTCCATGACCTTGATGTTGGCGCCGCCGTGCTTGGGGCCTTTCAGAGAGCCGAGGGCAGCAGCGATGGTGGAATAGGTATCCGTGCCGGAGGAGGTGACCACGTGCACCGTAAAGGCGGAGTTGTTGCCGCCGCCGTGCTCGGCGTGGAGCACCAGACACAGATCCAGCAGCCGTGCTTCCAGACGGGTGTACTTGCCGTCCGGCCGCATCATATAGAGGATGTTTTCGGCGGCAGAGAGGCTGGGGTCGGGCTTCTGGATGAACATGCTCTTGTCGTTGCGGAAGTACATGGAGGCCTGATAGCCGAATACCGCCAGCGACGGGAACTGGGCGATGAGCTGGAGACACTGGCGCATGACGTTGGGCAGACTGGTGTCGTCCGGACGGGGGTCATAGGCGTGGAGCGCCAGCACGCATTTCGCCATGGTGTTCATGATATTGTCGCTGGGCATCTTCATGATGACACCGCTGTTGAAGTGGTTGGGCAGCGGCTGGTAGTGGGTCAGAAGCTGGTGGAATTCCCGCATCTCCGCCTCTTTGGGCAGACGACCCATGAGAAGCAGGTAGGCGATCTCCTCATAGCCGAACCGGTCGTGGGTGATGAAGCCCTGTACCAGCTGGTCGATGGAGATGCCCCGGTAGAAGAGCTTGCCCTCCGCCGGTACGGCTCTGCCGTTTTCCTGCTTAGTAGAGCTGACCTGACTGATGGTCGTCAGTCCGGCACGAACTCCCTTGCCGTCCAGATCACGCAGACCACGCTTGACCTCGTACTGCATGTACAGTTCCTGTGCGATCTGATAGTACGGGGTGGCTTCTGCGGTCAGCTGTTCGACTTGCTGCATATCGTGTTTATATTGAGAAACCATTTGCTTGATCTTTGCCGAGTGTAATGAAGTTGCTTTGTGCATCTCATCCATCCTTTCCTTCTGTGTCATACTGTGTTCTGTTTCGCACGGGCAGCGGATTCCCGCCCTCGCCGGATGCGAAACACCTCTGGCAGCACCGCAGGAGCCCGCCTGAATGGCGCAGTGCAGGAACTTTGTGCGGCACTGCCGTTCCCTTTGAAGGCACTTTCGTGCGTGTGCTTCTTTTTATTATACCATGTTTCAGTTATTTTGTCAACTATGACGAAGCTTTGCAACAAATTCACGGGGAGTGTTGTGTGCGCAGCAGGATTTCTGCGGCTGATGTAAGCTTTGACCGAAAGGCGGCACTTTAAACAGCTGTTGAAAGAAATGTGGAAAGTCGAATTTTGAAGATTTTTGCGGTTCTGTTGCTTTTGATTCTTTTGAGGAGCGTGGATAAACTTTTCTTTTTTCGAAAAACAAAAAAACGCTTTACAAACCGCAAAAAGTGTGGTATACTAAATGAGTCACATCGAGGTGTGGCTCAGTTTGGTAGAGCACTACGTTCGGGACGTAGGGGCCGCAAGTTCGAATCTTGTCACCTCGACCAATTGCAGAAGGCTGAATTACGATTTTTCGTAGTTCAGCCTTTTTCGTTGTCTGGGCGGTTTTGTGAAAAGCAGACTTTTCCGAAACGGCAGGGTGAAAATGGCGGACATTTCCCATACGATTGCCCCCACCCGAACCGCAGTGTTCAGCTTGACACGAATTATCGTATGTGCTATAATATTACGTATCATCATCGGTTTTATCGCATCCGGAAACAATGAATGATGCGCTGTTTTTATGGGATGAGAACGGCACGGTGATACAGGTTTACAAAAAATCCATACTGAGAGAACTTCTCAGAGAACATATCAGAATCGGGAGGGCGCAGGCGCTGGATTCCGTGACAGCACACGTGCGTTTCCGGCGCCTTGTGCTGAAATCATCAGACAATGGGGTACATATGGAAAACCAAGAGAAAAAAAGAATTTTATATGTGGTGGAAGCATTTGGCGGCGGTGTTTTTTCCTATCTGGTCGGTCTGACCAAAAAGCTGGCGGAAAAGTACGAGATCTACATTTTGTTTGGGATGAGAGATCAGACCCCAGCGGATTATGAATCCTATTTTGACAGGCGTGTCCATTTGATTCAGGTGAAAAACTTTACGAGAAAGATCGACCCGAAAAGTGACATCCGGGCATTCAGAGAACTCAGAAAGCTTGCAAAGGAAATCAATCCCGATATCATTCATCTCCACTCTTCCAAAGCAGGAGCAATCGGCAGGTTTGCATTTCAGGGGAGAAAAGTTCCGGTATTTTATACGCCGCACGGGTACAGCTTCCTGATGGAAAATCAGAGCCGGAAAAAGTGCCTGATGTACAAACTGATCGAGGGCATCTGTGCCATGCGGAAAAGCACGACCATCAGCTGTTCGGTCGGCGAGCATCGTGAGACGCTGAAACTGACCAAACGGGCGGAATATGTGAACAATGGCGTGGATGTGCAGGAATTGCAGCGGATTATTTCCGCAGTTCCGGCTGCTCCGGAAGACGCACCGGCAACGGTCTGCACACTGGGACGAATCACGTACCAGAAAAATCCGGCACTGTTTTGCAAAATTGCAGCTGCACTTCCTCAGGTGCAGTTTGTCTGGATCGGCGACGGAGAGCTGCGGAGCGAACTGACCGCCGAAAATATCACCGTCACCGGCTGGGTGAAGCGGGAAGAGGCCATTGCCCTCTGCATGAAGAGCCGGATCTTTTTGCTGCCGTCGCTGTGGGAGGGACTTCCCATCAGTCTGCTGGAAGCAATGTACATGAAAAAACTGGCGGTGGTAAGCGATGTCATTGGAAACCGTGATGTTGTCCACAATCAGGTGAACGGATTTGTCTGCAAAACGCTCGACGAGTATGTTGCAGCAATTCGCAGGGGCGTACAGATGGATGCAGACTGCCGTGCCTATATAGAACACGCATACCGGGAGATTTTGTCAGAATACAGCCTGGATGTCATGTGCGGAAAATACGATGAGATCTATCAAAGAGCGCTGAACGCCTGTCAAAAGGACTGAAAAGCACAGGACAAAGGGAGAAAACATGCTGATATACAAGATTTTGTTCCACATTGCTGCTGCCATCAAAAAAGTATGGCTCAAGCTGATCTATGGGAATGCAGTGGTGTTCGGAAAGGGCGTCACGTGGAGAAGCCACTTTCATCTGGCGATCGAACCAAAAGCAAAGGTGGAAATCGGGGAACACTGCTTTTTCAATCATGACTGCTCCATCAGTGCCATGCAGCAGGTGACGATCGGCGCCAATACGCTGTTCGGGGAAAATGTCAGGATCTATGACCACAACCACCGGTTTCGTCAGGCCAAAAACATTGCCGACCAGGGGTATACCATGGGTGCTGTGTCCATCGGAAAAAACTGCTGGATTTGCAGCAATGTCATAATTTTAAAGGGCACCGTGATCGAAGACGGCTGTGTCATTGGGGCAAACTGCGTGGTCAGCGGGCATATTCCGGCCAATACGCTCGTAAAGATGGAGCCGGCTTATACAATGAGTCCCATAGAGCGGACTTCCTAAGCGCATCCGATGCGCTGTATTTATTAGAAGGATGGCGGTGGTAGAATCGCATGAACAGCAAAGTAAAAAAAATGATAGACCAATCCGAACTGGTCAGCTTTGATATCTTTGATACCCTGGTCAGCAGAATGTGCAAAACACCTGCGGATGTTTTCACTCTGGTGGCACAGCAATATGAATTGCCGGCGGAACAGTTTCAGACCGACAGGATACAGGCAGAAAATGCTGCCAGAGAGGAAGACCGGAGCGGCGAGATCCGGCTGGAGGACATCTACCGGCATCTGGAACAGCGCTACCCCAATGCGTCAGAGCTGATGCAGGCGGAAATTGCCATGGAATACCGTGTCTGCTATCCGAATGGGGAGATGACTGCGCTGTTTCAATATGCCTGTGAAAATAAAACGGTGGTTTTAACCTCGGATATGTATCTGAGCGAACCGGTCATTGAAAAGATTTTGGAGAACTGCCGGATCTCCGGATACCGGAAGCTCTTTTTGTCCTCCACTCTGAAAAAGACAAAGCACGCCGGCGATTTGTTTGCCCATGTGCTGGAAGCCTGTCATAAGAAGCCGGAACAGATGCTGCATATCGGGGACAACCTGAAGTCGGATTATCTGATCCCGAAGTCAAAGTCTATCCGGGCATTCCGGTATGTGCCCCCGAAAAAGAAGCTGGATTCGTTTTGCGTGCCTGTACTGGATGCGTTTCTTGCACGAAAAGCGCCGCAGGAGGATTCTGACTTTTACCATACATTTGGCTATACGGTTCTGGGGCCGGCGATCTACGGGTATGTTTCCTGGATCAAGGACTTCCTGCAAAAGCACGACATTCAAAAGGTGTTCTTCTTTGCACGGGAAGGGGAGTTTATCAAGCGTGCCTTTGACTGTATCGCAGATCAGACATTCGAGGGGCATTATCTGTATGTTTCCCGCAGAAGTCTGACCGTGCCGGCAATCGCAACCATTCATGACGTGGTGTCGTTTTTGAAATACCGTCCGATTCGGGATCGGGTAAAGGTCTGCGATCAGATTGAGAAACTGGGATTGAAAGCTGCTGATTTTTCGGAATGCTCCTGGTGCCGGGAGGAAACCCTGCAAAAGACGTTCGGCGAATTGCAGGATGCGGAAAAACAAGCAATCATCGGTAGCATGTTCCAGAAAGTGCAGCAGCAGGCGAAGCGGGAATTGGTTCTGCTGAAAGCCTATCTCCGGCAGGAGCACGTAAATCAGAAGTTTGCGGTGGTGGATCTGGGCTGGAACGGCTCGATGCAAAGCGCCCTGACGGATATTCTGTCCAGCTCCTCCGAACCATTTGATATGACGGGATTTTTCCTCGCCCAGAGGGACGAGTACTACAAATACAAGGACAAGATCAGGAATTTCGGCTACCTTTTCAATTATGGTGCAGTTTCGCCGGAGGAAAACCTGCTGCTGAACAGCGGAACATCCCTGCTGGAGTTCCTGTTTTCCGCCAGCCACGGCTCCACCATTCAGTATGCGGAAAAGGACGGACGGATTTGTCCGGTTCTCGATCAGTACGAATTTGCAGAAGTCTACCCGATCATCCGGGCGTGTCAGGATGGGGCAATTGATTTCATCCATGACTTCATCGGGGAATTTCCGGACGGTGCCGGAATCCCGTGTAAGCAGTTCTTCTCCCCCATGTATCGGGTTTTGCAGCAGCCGCCGCAGGCGGTGATCTCCCATTTCGGGGACATCTGCGTTTCCGATATGAATGAAACGGAAATCTATCTTGCAGAGAAGTGTCCGGTTTCCGCTCCGAAGAAATGGATCCGTGCTTTCGTCAACTCCGGCTGGAAAGTCGCTTTCCTCAAGAGAAATCTGAAGACCAGCCATGCAATGGCAATGTACAGCCTGCTTCGGAAGCATTTTAACGGATAAAGGAGTCGTATGATCGTTTATATCGTATTGATGGCATATTTGCTGCTTATCGCAAGTTTTGTGTTAAAAAATCACGTGAGAGTGATAACCTTGCGGGGACTCGGAAAACCACGGCAGATTCGGGACAACATTGCCTGCTGTCTGCTGACGGCGATTCCGCTGATCGTGTTTTTTGTCATTCGTGATCTTCACGTGGGAACGGACACCATCGGCATTTATCAGAACATCTATTTTAACGGATACGGATTAAATGGCTGGACGCCGTACCTTTATGAGGGACTGTTCAAATATCTCATCATTCTTTCCGCAAAAATCGTTCCGTCTTTCCGGTTCTTTTTGCTGGTTTCCGGCTGTATCATCTGTCTGAGCTTTTCCTTTTATTTTGTCAAGCAAAGGGAAAACATGAATGCGGCAATTGCGTTCCTGCTGTTTTTTGTCTGGCTGTATCTGCCCAGCTACAACATCGTGCGGCAGTCGCTTGCCATCACGGTGTGCTTTTACGGGACCATCCTGCTGGAGAAAAAGCATCCGGTCTGGGCGGCGGTTTGTTATGTCGTCGCATGCTTTGTGCATGTCACTGCCGCAGTCATGATGGTGTACCTTGTTCTGTATTTGTTCCGAAAGAACACTAACGTCAGAAAATTCCTGCCCATGCTGCTGTTCCTGCTGCCCCTTATCGTGATGTTTATCTTTGATAAACTGATCAATCTCGCATTTCTCTCAAAATTTCGGGAATACGTGCAGTCCTTCAGTTTTGGAAACATCAATCTCAAGTTCTTTTTGTTCCAGCTTGCCATATTGCCGCTGCTTGTGATCTGCTGGTCGAAGCTTGTGAAACTGAACAGGATGAACTACATCCACCTGTGCGGTACGGTGTGCATCTATGCGGCAATTTTACTGTCCGGCTATCTGTGGTATGCATTCCGGATCATGTACTTCTTTTTCCCCAGCGAAATTATCCTGCTGGCACAGGTGGAGAAGTGCTTTTCGGATAAGTACAGCAAATGGTTTGCCAATGGGTACATTGTGCTTGCCGGCATTGCATCATTCTTTTTGATTTATGTGATTTATGGAACAGACAGCGTGGTTCCATATCTGATTGGCATATGAGGTGTGTTATGTTACCGAAGATTTCCGTAATTGTTCCGGTCTATAATGTGGAAGATTATGTTTGTGCATGCATCGACAGCATTTTGCAGCAGACATATCAAAATCTGGAGATCATTCTTGTGATTGACGGCTCGACAGACGGCTCGGAACGTCTGTGCAGAAATTACAAAGACGAGCGGATCCGGATTGTCAGCAAGGAAAACGGCGGATTGTCCAGCGCACGAAATGCCGGAATCGAAGTTGCGACCGGTGCGTTTTTCTCGTTCATTGACAGCGATGATTACATTGACCGCCGGATGATCGAAACGCTTTATCAGGATCTTGTGGCTTTTGATGCCGATGTGGCCTGCTGCAACTATGATTTTTGCGACGAACAGTCGCAGATCATCAAAGAGCACGCCGCTGCCGTCACCGCTACCGCTGTGTATGACTCGGCAGCAGCTTTAGACCGGATGCTACTGGAGGAATATTACAAGTGCTACGCATGGAATAAGCTCTACAAACGGGAGCTGTTTCAGCAGATCCGGTATCCGGAGGGCAGACTGTTTGAAGACATTCCCACCACCTATCAGATTTTCCGGCAGGTCAAGCGAGTCTCCTTCAATCCGGCGAGTCTGTATCACTACCGTATCCGGGCAGGCTCTATCACAGCAGGGAAGTTTCAGCAGAAAACCTATGATATGATGATTCCCATCCGGCACATCCTGAGCGAGAGCAAATCGGATACGATGAATTTGGGCTGTATGCTGTATACGCTGTATTTCATCGATAACATGATACAGGGCGGCGTTTGGGACAAAGAGATCTATTCGTTTTACCGGGAACACATGAAGCATATTCCCAAGACCGCATTTTCTCAGGTCAGCAGACAAAGGAAGCTGCAAATGCAGCTGTGTTACCGCTGCGCACCGCTGTACCGCATGGTGTATACACTGCTGGCACGTGGCCGGTAATTTCAGAAAAGGGAGCAGATTATGGCAAAAAAAGTGCTTTATATGGGCATCATCAGTCCGGCGGAGTCCGGTGTCGGGGTGAGCTCCAAAATCTACAAGCAAATGGAATGCTTTCAGAAAGGCGGCTGCCAGGTAAAGCACTTCCTTTATCAAATGGACAAAACCGGACTGAAAAAGATCAGTTTTCATTTCTATGGGAGCAACCGGACACAGAACCTTGCTTTGATACAGGCGTGTCAGGGTGTCGACCTGCTTTACATCCGCTATTTCTTCTCGGATCCCAATCTGATTCACCTGTTAAAGAACCTCAAACATCGGTATCCGCATCTGAAAATTTTCGTGGAGATCCCCACGTATCCGTATGACGGGGAATATTCCAAATATTCCTATTCCCTGTGGATTGACAAGCACAGCCGAAAAAAGCTGCATTTGTATGTGGATCGGATCGTCACCTATTCGGAAGACTCGCAGATCTATCAGATTCCGACGATTCCCATCTCCAATGCGGTAGATGTAAGCAGCATCCGGCAGCGAAATGTGCACGGTTCCGCCGATTCCGGAATCCATATCATTATGGTGGCACAGATGGCGTTCTGGCATGGATATGATCGGGTTCTCGAAGGACTGAAGCAGTATTACGCCGGGCAGGGAACGGAAAACATTCAGCTGCATGTGGTCGGGGACGGCGATCCGGCGGTATTGAACGAATATCAGACTCTGGCAAATACAGACCTGTTAAAAGGGCATGTGTCCTTTTACGGCAGAAAATCCGGAGAAGCGCTGGATGCCATATATGACAAGTGCAGTCTGGCGATGGATTCCATGGGACGGCACCGCACCAATGTCTTCTATAACAGCACCCTAAAGGGCAAGGAATATCTGGCAAAGGGATTGCCGATTATCTCCGGCGTGAAAACAGAACTGGATCATATGGATTTTCCGTACTATTTGCGTGTGCCGGCAGACGATACGCCGCTGGACTTTGCACGTGTGATTCAGTTTTACCACGAGATTTACGACCGGAAGAGCGAGGCGGAAGTGGCAGAGGAAATCCGGGATTTCTGTCGGCTGCACTTTGAGTTCCGCCAGACATTCCAGCCGGTTTTGGATGAGATGTAAGAGCTTGTGTTCGTAGGAAATATATGCGGATTTTCGAGCAAATTTTTTTGCAGACAAGGCAAAAATTTGCAGGCATACTTTTGTATGGCAAGAATTTTTAACGCAGTATGCAACAAAATTTGCCGAAAAGACGTAGATAGACGCCTATGAACACGAGCTCTAAAAGATACCTAGAAATTGACACAAATCGACCGGGAGTGTTTCCGGCCGATTTTTTTATGCCGTGTTTCTTTGTCGCACGGAAATCAATTTTCAAAAATATGCTGATTTAAATTGTGTAAAATTATGAGGTTTGACAAGTGAGGCTCCCCTGAAAGGGGAGCTGGCAGTGCGTAGCACTGACTGAGGGGTTTCCACTTATACCGAAAACGTCATAAAAAGACTTTACGAAAGGACCTCTCCACCGCCTAACGGCGGTCCCCCTCCCCTTTCAGGGGAGGCTATTATGAAAATTGATTTCCATTCTTTGTCGGGAGGTGAACTTGACACTGATTCACACATGTGGTATAATGACTTTATATATCAGTATCAGCACAGAAAGCATTTCTGCGAAAGGAAAAGAAAGTGACTCAGATTGTTCATGTTATCTATCGGGATAAATTTACGGATGGCTATATCAAATTTATGAATGAGTATTTGTCCGGATACCGGCATCTTTTTTATACAACGAAGGAGGGCTTTGATGTCGATCTCACTTCAAATGACAATGTGATATTTTTGGATTCATTTAATGATCTGCACAAGCGGGAAAACAAAAAGAACCTGATGGATGCGGATCTTATTGTTATTTCCGGCTTTTTCTTTTTTAAGGAAATGCGGGCGTTTTACAACCGGAAGATTTTGAAAAAGACCTATTTCCACCTGTGGGGTGCCGACCTGTACTGCCTGAAGGAAAATGAAACCGTCAATATGAGGCTCGGGAATCTTTTGAGAAAATATTTCTTTGTCAACGCCGGGGGGATTATCAATCTGATTCCGGGGGACTATGAGATCTTATGCAAGTACTGCACCCCGAAGGGGAAACATTTCGTTGCCCCCATGTGCAGCGGCGGAGTAATCCCGAAAATTATCTCGGAGCTGCGAACCTGCGAAAAGCGAACCAACCCGTATCGGATTCTTGTGGGCAATTCCGCAACGCCGTCGAACCAGCATCTTGAAATCCTGCAAACCCTGGAACGGTTTAAGAATGAGCAGATAGAGATCGTCTGCCCGCTGTCCTATGGCAATGCGGACTATGCAAAAACGGTGATCGACTTCGGGAAGAAGTTGTTCGGCTCGAAGTTTGTGCCCTTAACGGACTATATGGACAAGACGGCATACTACCGCACGATTGCCGAATCATCCGTCGCCATCTTCAACAATGACAGACAGCAGGCGATGGGGAATATCAATGCCTCGCTGGGACTGGGGTGTAAGGTCTTTCTCAGAACAGATACGCCCATGTGGGAGATCTATCATCAGGAGCGAAAGTATGTGATCTATAAAGTGGAGGATATTGCGCAGATGTCATTTGAGGAATTCCTCAAAAATGACACGGATCCCCAGTATAACTGGGAGCAGTATCGGAAGTCAACGGACTTGGAAAGCAGTGTGCAAAAATGGAGAAATGTGTTTAATTCGATAGAGGAAAGAAAATGAGTTCAACGAATGTGATTACAAACTTTTTCTGGCGTTTTCTGGAGCGGTGCGGTGCACAGGGTGTAACTTTCATTGTATCCATCGTTCTTGCAAGACTTTTGGATCCGACTGTTTATGGCACGGTGGCGCTGGTCACGATTTTTACAACGATCATGCAGGTCTTTGTGGACAGCGGAATGGGAAATGCGCTAATCCAGAAAAAGGATGCGGATGACCTTGACTTTTCAAGCGTATTCTACTTTAACATGGCGATGTGCTCCGTCCTTTATCTGATCATGTTCTTTGCCGCACCGTTCATCGCATCCTTTTATCGAATGCCGGAACTGACCGCAATTGTGAGAGTGTTAAGCTTCGTTGTGGTGATATCCGGCGTGAAGAATGTCCAGCAGGCATATGTTTCACGGCACCTGATGTTCAAGCGCTTTTTCTTTTCCACACTCGGCGGAACTATCGGTGCAGCTGTCATCGGAATTGCAATGGCGTATCTGGGATTCGGCGTGTGGGCGCTGGTGGCGCAGATGCTCTTTAATGCCGCAGTAGATACGACAATTTTGTGGATCACCGTCAAGTGGCGTCCCAAAAAGATGTTTTCGTTCCAACGGCTGAAGTCGCTGTTTTCCTATGGGTGGAAGCTTTTGGCTTCCTCGCTGATAGACACGGTATATAATGACCTGAGACAATTGATCATTGGCAAAAAATATTCATCGGGGGATCTCGCCTACTATAATCAGGGCAAGAAGTTTCCGCAGCTGATCGTTACCAACATCAACACCTCCATCGACAGCGTGCTTCTGCCGACCATGTCAAAGGCACAGGATGACATGGCAGCAGTCCGTTCCATGACACGCCGGGCGATCAAGACCAGTACGTTTCTGATGATGCCGGCGATGATCGGACTTGCCGTGTGTGCGGAACCGCTGGTTCAGCTGATTCTCACGGAGAAGTGGCTGCCCTGTGTTTTGTTTTTAAGAATCTTTTGTATTACCTATGCATTTTATCCCATACATACCGCAAACCTGAATGCAATCAAAGCCATGGGGCGGAGCGATCTGTTTCTGAAGCTGGAGATCATCAAAAAAACAGTCGGCATTATCGCAATCCTGATTACCATGTGGATCAGTGTGCAGGCAATGGCATATAGTTTTCTGGTGACAACGATTTTGAACCAGATCATCAATTCGTGGCCAAACAAGAAGCTTCTCAATTACAGTTATCTTGAGCAGGTAAAAGATATGATGCCGCAGATCCTGCTTTCCCTCGGAATGGGAGCAGCGATCTATGCAGTGTCTTTCCTGCATCTGAGCGCTTCGCTGACACTGCTGATTCAGATTCCTCTGGGTGTCCTGGTATACTGGAGCGGCTCCAAGATTTTCCATGTAGAGAGCTATACCTATATCATAGAGATGGTGAAAAATTTCAAAAAGAGAAAGAAGAAGGCTTAAAAATGAAAAAACTACTGATTATTGGCGCAAATCCGGAGACGATCAGCCTGATTGAAAAGGCGAAGCTCATGGGAATCAAAACCTATGTCACGGATTATAACAAGATGACGTATGCCAAAAAGTTTGCGGATGTTCCCTGTGATGTGGACGGCATGGACGTGGACGGGCTTGTTGCCCTTGTCAAAAAGGAACACATTGATGCGGTTCTGGTAGGTGTGGCAGAGGCACTGATCCCGACATACTGCAAGGTATGCGAGGTGCTGGATTACCCCTGTTTTGCGTCCATGGAGCAGTTTGAGATTATGATCTCCAAGGACAACTTCAAAAACACCTGCCGGAAATATCATGTTCCTGTCGTGCCGGAGTACTCCCTGGACGAAATCGACAAAATTGAATATCCGGTCATTGTAAAGCCGGTCGACAGTTCCAGCTCCAAGGGCATCTCCATCTGCCAGAATCGGGAACAGCTGGATGCTGCCATTGAAAAGGCGCTGAGCTTTTCGTTCCGGAAGAAGATTCTGATCGAAAAGTATATGGACGGTCTGGAAGTCATTATCTATTATGTCATTCAGGACGGCAATCCCATTATGGTTGCAATGTGCGACCGCTATACCAGCAAGGAACAGAAGGGCATCACACAGCTTCCGTCCGCCTATATTTTCCCGTCAAAGCACATGGAAAGATACAAGGCAGAGGTGGACGAGCACGTCAAAAATATGCTCCGTGGAATGCATGTTCAGAACGGTGTTCTGTTCCTCCAGTCATTTATTGAGAACGGCTCGGTGTATATCTATGAACCGGGATTCCGGCTCAACGGCGCACAGGAGCACATGATCGTATCGGAACTGACTGGAATTGACGCAAAGGAACTTCTCATCAATTACGCATTTACCGGAAAAATGAGCGAGAAGAACGTGGCAGATCGGGCAGACCCCTATTTTCATCACATGGTTGCCTGCAAGCTCTCACCGCTGGTAAAGGAAGGGAAGATCGGCAAGATCACCGGCGTTGAGAAAATCCGGCGATTCAATGGCGTGGTTGCGGTGAATCCGAACTATGAGGACGGAGAAGTGGTTGCCGGCCTTGGAACCCAGCGCCAGATGGCAGCGAATATTTTCATTGTGGCACCGACCATGGAGCTGCTGAAAGAGCGGGTGGATGCAGTGATCGAAAACTTTCATGTGACCGATGAGAACGGGGAGAACATGCTGCTGAAACCGTTTGATACGAAGATTATAGAGAAGGAGTACTGCTGATTTTTGGCAGAAAAAGAATTATGAGCTTGAATGGTTTTTGCAAGAGAAGCGTTTACTGGATTCAGGATTTTCTGCACGGCAGTAAAGTTGGAAAGCATTATCGGGAAATCAAAACTGTCATGCGTTCCGCCGAAACCGGGAAGAAAATACAAAGCGAAAAGCTCGCTGCCCTATTGGCGCACGCCACTGCAAATACAGCGTTTTATCAGAGATATGCCGGAAGACCGCTGGAGCAGTTTCCCATTATGAATAAGTCGAAGCTGATCGAAAACTATGACGCTATCGTGGTTCCCGTTGACAAAATTCCGGAACAGGAGACAGAAAAGGTTCATGTGCAAAAAACAAGCGGTTCCACCGGCACGCCGTTTGCCATATATCAGGATTCGAGAAAACGCCATAGAAGAGTGGCGGAATTGAAGTACTTTGGACAGATGGTGGGGTTCCAATCCCATGAGAAACTGGCGCAGTGCAGAATCTGGACAAACTGGCAGAGCAAGACGAAGTCGCAGATTTTCAGAGAGAACATTTATCCGATCAATGTCAGCAAAATGGATGACGACACGCTGCGGGAACTCTGCCGGACGGTCAGAGAAAACCGGATCACCGCAATTCGGGCGTATGCCAGCTGGTATGACAGTCTGCTCGCCTTTTTGATCTCCGGAAAAGGCGATGCTGCCGACCTGAAAACTGTAAAAGTCATGTTTTCCACGTCGGAGGCATTGAATGTTGCGACAAAAGAGGCATTCCAAGAGCAATTTTGCATTCCCATCGTGGAGTGCTATGCGGATGAAGAAGCGGGAATCATGGCGCACCAAAAGGTTCAGGACAATCGGTTCTATCTAAATCATGCAAGCTATATTTTTGAGATTCTGAAACTGGAGGAAGACAAACCGGCGGCATATGGAGAACTGGGACGGATCGTCATCACGGACTTGTATAATTATGCGTTTCCGCTGATTCGATATGATACCGGCGATACTGCCATTCTTGCGAAAGGCAACGAAGAAACCGGAGACTGGGACTATCTCGAAAAAATTTACGGCAGAAGACTGGATCTGATCTATGACACAAAGGATAACCCGATTCACCCCATGAGCTTTGCCCGTGTTTTGAAAAATCTGGACGGAATCAGACAATGGCAGTTCATTCAGAAGGACAAATCAAAATATCTCCTGAAACTGAATGTTCAGAAGGAGAAGTTTGATCTGGAAAACACCTTGCTGGAAATCCGGAAAATCGTTGGTCAGGATGCCGATGTTCAGATAGAATATGTAGAAGACATACCGGTTCTCGCATCAGGGAAACGAAAAATGGTGATTTGCGAATGGAAAAAATCCTGACATGAGAAAATGCCGTCGCAGGGAACTGTAGGAGGAGAATAGAAAATGAATAAAATCCTGGTCACCCGTTCCTCAATGCCAGACTATGAGGAATACTGTGAAGAAATCAAAGAGCTTTGGGACAGCCATTGGCTGACCAATATGGGGAAAAAGCACAAGCAGCTACAGGCAGAACTGGAGGCAATGCTGGACGTGCCCCATGTGACGCTGTATGTGAACGGACATCTTGCGCTGGAAAATGTAATCGCTTCGTTTAATTTCCCCAAGGGCAGCGAGGTAATTACGACACCGTTTACATTTGCCTCGACAACGCATGCAATTGTGAGAAACGGACTGGAACCGGTGTTCTGCGACATCAATCCGAAAGATTACACCATGGATGTCACCAAAATCGAAGATCTGATCACAGACAAGACTTGTGCGATCGTTCCGGTTCACGTTTACGGCAACATGTGTGATGTGGAAGAGATCGAAAGAATTGCGAAGAAATATGACCTGAAGGTGATTTATGATGCAGCGCACGCATTTGGCGTGACATACAAGGGAAAGTCGAGCGCTTCCTTCGGGGATGCATCCATGTTCAGCTTCCATGCGACGAAGGTCTTCAACACCATTGAGGGCGGTGCGGTTTGCTATCATGACGGCAGCCTGACACAGAAGCTCAACGACCTGAAAAATTTCGGCATTCACGGACCGGAAGAAGTCGCATACATCGGCGGAAACGCCAAAATGAATGAGTTCCAGGCAGCGATGGGAATTTGTAACCTGCGCCATCTGGAAGCCGAAATTGCAAAACGTCAGGCAGTTGTGGAACGGTACCGCAGCAATCTGGGCGGCATTGACGGCGTAACAATCTGTGAGATACAGCCGGATGTGAAGTCGAACTATGCGTATTTCCCCGTGATGTTTGATGAAAAGGTGTTCGGTTTCAGCAGAAATGAGGTCATGGCAAAGCTTGCGGAAAACGGAATCGGCGCAAGAAAGTATTTTTACCCGCTGACGAGTGTTTCTCCCGCCTTCAACGAAAAGTATGATCCGTCTGAAACACCGGTTGCGCTGCATCTCAGCAAGCGTGTTCTGACATTGCCTTTGTATGCGGATTTGCCGCTGGAGGATGTCGACAGAATCTGCTCCATTGTCCTGAGCGGACATCATCCGGCTTAAAAAGGAAGGGTTGCAGCATATGAAGAATGGCAACATTGCGCAGGCAGGACAGCCGAAACCCGCTTCGCATCGGGATTCCAACATAGAATTGTTTCGGATCATCACCATGTTTTTCATCGTCGCCCATCATTATGTCGTAAACTCAGGGCTTACGCTGGAGGACGGCCCGATTGCAGCCAATCCGCTGTCTGGCAATTCGATTTTCCTGCTGCTTTTCGGGGCATGGGGAAAAATCGGTATAAACTGTTTTGTCATGATAACAGGATACTTTATGTGCAAGAGCAGCATTACCCTCAGGAAATTTGCGAAGCTGCTTGGCGAAATTATGTTCTACAAGATTGGAATCGGATTGATTTTCCTGATTACGGGATATGAACCGCTTTGTTTGAAATCCCTCGTCAAAACTTTTCTTCCGGTAAGCTCGGTGGAAACAAATTTTGTGGGCTGCTATATTTTGTTCTTCCTGTTTATCCCCTTTCTGAATATCCTCATTCGAAACATGACAGAGAAACAGCATATTTTGCTGCTGCTGCTTTGCGGATTTACCTATGTGTTTTTCGGAACCATTAAGAAAATGCCGGTTTCTATGAACTATGTTTCCTGGTTTATCGTTTTGTATTTCATGGCATCCTATATCCGAATGTATCCGAAGCATATTTTTTCCAAAACAAAATTGTGGGGGATGCTCACCGCAGGAAGTATCGTGCTGTGTTCTCTCTCTGTCGTTTGCTGTGCATGGCTGTCTTTGAAACTGCACCAGAACATCTGGTACTTTTTTGTGACGGATTCGAATACGTTCTTAGCGGTGCTCGTTGGTGTGTGTGCGTTTATGTTCTTCAAAACGATAAAAATAAAGTACAGCTCATTTATCAACACCGTTGCGTCCACCACATTTGGGATTCTTCTGATTCACGCAAATTGTGATGCCATGCGCCGCTTCTTGTGGCAAGATGTGTGTCAAAATGTCAAAGTGTATGATTCACAGCTTATGCCGCTGATTTCAATCGGTTGTGTATGCGCTGTATTTTGCGGATGTTCTTTGATTGACTGGCTGAGAATCCGGTTTATTGAGAAGCCGTTCATGAAAAAAATCTCGGTATGGGAGCCGAAAATCATCGCATGGTGGCACAGGAAAGAAGAAAAATACGCAAAATTTTAGAACCCGTCTTCACAAGCGTATCCACGTGCCTTTTCGGCAAATTTTGCTGCATCCTGCGTGAAAAATACTTGCCGGGCGACAGCCCGCCTGCGTATTTTTGCCTTGTCTGCAACAAAATTATGCTCGAAAATCCACATATATTTCTTGTGAAGACAGGTTCTTAACACGGATGAAAAGTCGGACAGAATATCAAAAAAGCGCCGGGAAACCGGCGCTTTTGTTCTTTGTATTCTGATTTGACAAGTATCGGCAGATGTGGTATACTGGAATTCTGAGGGCATACCACAAACGGTAGGCGGTCGATTCCAGCTCCCATGATTTTACAATCGATGGGAGGTGATGTACATGGAGAACTTTGTAACATGGGAGCAGCTGCGTTTTTTCGCATGGCTCGTTCTGACATTGATTCAAGTCGCAATTGCGCTTTCCAACCATCATAATAAACGGAAATAACCGCCCCGACTGCTACACCTGGGCGGTTATTCCTTAACCATCTATGGGAGCAGACCGTCTACTGGTATGCCCTCTTCTCTTTTATTATATGCCATTTTCACCGAAATGTCAAGTGCTTTTTTAGCATTCCGCAAATTTGACAAGCCTCGACAGATGTGGTATACTAAAGCTCTGAGGGCATACCTGAAAACGGTAGGCGGCTTGCTTCTGATTTTTGCTCCCACTGTCATTGTAACAGATGGGAGGTGATCGGTATGATGGATCAGTTTGTCACGTTTGGTGACCTGCTGGAACTCGGCGGATTTCTGCTGAGTCTGGCAACCTTGATCTTGTACATTTACTATAACCATAAGAATAGTAACGACAATCACCATGACAAGAAAAAGAAATAACCGCCCCAAGCTGCAAACTGTGGCGGTTAAATCTTTTTAACTCAAACAGTGGGAGCAGACCGTCTACTGGTATGCTCTCTTCTCTTTTATTATATGCCATTTGCACCGAAATGTCAAGTGCTTTTTTAGCATTCCGCAAATTTGACAAGCCTCGACAGATGTGGTATCCTGGAACTCTGAGGGCATACCTGAAAACGGTAGGCGGCTCGCCATCCTTGGGCGAGTCTGCCGTCGCCATTTCCTTTGGGCGACGGGCTGGTCGAATCCACGCTCCCGGAAAGGGAGTGATTGTGATGGAATATGTAACTTGGTCAGACTTGATTCAGTACAGCATCCTCATCGTGACAATCGTTGCGTTGATCTGCGATATTTTCCATAGCAAACGGAAATAACCGCCCCGAGCTGCGAACTTGGACGGTTATTTCTTAACCTAACACTTGGGAGCAGACCGTCTACTGGTATGCTCTCTTCTCTTTTATTATATGCCATTTGCACCGAAATGTCAAGTGGTTTTTTGGAAAATGAAATACGGATTTCAAAGGCAGCGTATTCTCGGCGACGCTGCTATTTTTATGCCGCTTTATTTGTGGATAAATTGCGAACCCGGAAGGGAGAACGTCTTGAAAAATGGGGTGAAATCGTTTTAAAAGTGTATATTTTTTTTGCATCCCCCCCGCCTCCATTGACATTTCAAAATGCTTCTTGTATAATGAAAAGGAACGCAGCGGTTCCCTGTCGAAGAATTGGGAAGCCGCTGCCGCTCTGTTGAAATCGGCGGCGCAACGCCGAAAAAAACCGTATCGCAATGTGTGCAAATGCGATGCAAGCACATTGTGCGGAGATACGGCAGACGGAGCTGCTTTCCGGCGGAGAAACTGCACGAGGGCGGATGCCCGTCCAGCCGGAAAAATCAAAAAGAATAACGGAGGGATTTCTTCATGAATGCAAAAGAAACGAAGTCATTTCGTGTAAGACTGATCAGCGTTTTCTTGGCAGCGATGGTATTGATTGCGTGCTTGCCATCCGTCATCTTTGCATCGGCAGACAGCACCGGCACCTATCAAAACCCGCTGGTTCTGACCAATGCAAGCGTTGAGTTCAGGGACAACAAATTCCAGCCGATTGACGAGGCTGAGTCCGGCGCCATGTTCTATCTGATGGCGACTATCTCCGGAAACAACGTCAATCAGACCGGCGAAGTGGATACTTATCAAATCTACATTACGGATTCGAATCTGCTTCTGCCGAACTTTGCCGGAAACGGCTTCACAGACGGCTCGGTGTACAACGGCTACACCCTGCACGTGGAAAAGGATGCGAGCGGTAACATCGTAAACCGCTATGTCGAATTCTCCATCCAGAACGGCGATACCAAAGTGATACGGCTTCAGGCAAAGTATCAGGCAGGCAAAACGCCCAATGGAGAGAAGACCGAGGTCAAGCTGGTGCGTCCGGACAACGGAAAGAGCATCAGCAACACCATTACCGCCAAGGCAGAGATGATGTGGAACGCCTCGAAGTCGGAGGATAAGACCCAGCTGAACAGCAGCGAAATCACTGCCGGCACAACGGTGAACTACACCCTGAGTGCGGCATCCAACAACTCCACCAAGAAAACCGGCGTGGAGTGGGTGGAAACGCTGCGGTTTCAGGACACCATCAGTCTGACAGGTCTTACTTTTGCAGGCGGTGCGCAGAGCGGCATTGAAAACGCCGTCAAGGCAGCCGCTGCCAATGCAGGGTATACCATTAAAGAGGGCACACTCAAAGTCAGTGCGGCAGCAGGCGGCACAGCTGCGGACATCTCTTTCGAGATTGGCAGCAAGAACCCCAATGCGGAAATGGGTGCCGTTCGTCTGAACGTGGCACTCCCGCTGAACAGCAGCACCGTGACACTGGGCAAGGACAACGGTACAGTAAAGAATACGCTGGCAGTGAGCGGAAAGCCCTACGGCTCCAATGACTTCCAGCCCATCGGCGGCAACGACGTTTCGCTGAATGTCACCGCACCGAAGCCGGCATCGTTCCGGCTGGGCAAGAGCGCTGACAACAAGCAGGCGTATTACGTCAAGGGCGACAGCGTGGCCTTTACCATCTCCGCCACCAATACCGGCGATGCCGCAGGGGACGTGACGCTGACCGATGTAGTTCCGGCAGGCATGACCATCACCGGCATCACCTCTGAGGACGGCGGCACGGTTTCCGGCAACTCGGTGACTTTCCGGGATGTTGCCGGCGGCAAGACCGTGACAGCAAAGGTTGTTTGCACCGTGGATGCGGACGACAATACCACACTGACCAACGAGGTGACGGACGGCAAGTCCAACGCCAAGGATTCCATCACCGTGAAAAAGGACGAGGCAGTCATCACCGCTACCAAGAACGGTCTGGTCAGCTATGAGGGCGGCAATCTGGGACAGAAGTACTACACCGGCATTGCCGGACAGACCGTGACTTACACCATCTCCGTCAACAACTCCGGCATCCGGGATGCCGCAGGTGTTCCGGTCACCGATGACATCAGCGGACTTCCGCTGACCAATGTCACCTATGCCGTAGACGGACAGACCGTGGCAGCAATGCCGTCGGCAGTGGACGTTCCGGCAGGCAAGACCGTGACCATCACCATCACCGGCACACTCCCCGACACCGCCTCTGGCAGCTTTGCCAACACAGCAACGGTGGACGGCAAAAAGACAAACACCGTGACGATCCAGCCGGAAACTCCGTCTGCACATGTCACCGTGAAGAAGTCGGCAGATAAGAGCGCTTATCAGGCAGGGGACACCCTGACCTATACCGTTGAGGTCGTCAATGACGGCCAGCTTGCCGTTTCCGGCGCAACATTCCTGGACAACGTGCCGGATGCGCTGGAGAACGTCACTGCCTCCGCTGTCAGCAGCACAGGCAAGACCGTAGGCGTTTCGGTAGCAGGCAATAAGGTGACCAATGACGGCACATGGGATCTGGCACAGGGCGAGATCATCACCGTGACCATCACTGGTACTGTCAAGACCGGCACAACGGATACCATTGCCAATACCGCCTCCTGCGGTTACAACGGCAAGACCGCCGAGTCCCCCAAGGTGGAAACCAATCGGGACACCACCGGCGACTATCAGGCAGAGAAGTGGATCATTGACGCAGAGACCGGCGAAACGCTGGTGGATGCATCGGACAATGTGAAGTCCGGTTTCCAGGGCTTCTCCGCCGGACAGAAAGCGACATTCCGTGTACGCTTCACCAACCTGACCGGTGCGACTGTCAAGGGTATGAAGACCGCTGACGGCTGGTACCGCCAGACCGCAGCAGACGGACAGACAACAGGCAAGGTCGTTACCTGCACCGGCACATATCGGGATTTGGACGACCTGAGCCAGTACTACTGGAGAAATGACGCCAGCCCGAATGCAACTTGGGGCTATCTGATTCCGGCAGACAAGCTGACGCTGGAGCCGGGACAGTACATTGAGTTCGAGTACACGACGGAAATGAACAGTATGAGCATGGCTGGCGCTGGCTCGAATTACTACCGCAACTATGTGGCGTTCTATCCTTTGAGCGCATGGAACAAGGAGAGCGGTATGTGGGGCGCAACCACTGGTTCGTATGCGTCCACATCCGTCAAGGTTCCCTATGATTTCAGCTTCAACACCGCAAAGAGCGTTTCTCCGGCATCCCTGGAGATCTCCGATCTGACGCAGGAACAGCTGGAATCCCAGAAGTTCACCAACACCATTACCCTCAGTCCGGATTCTCAGGATGCCACCAACTACTATGGCAATGTGTTCACCCTGACGGACGTTCTGCCGGACGGCATGACGCTGGCGGATTCTGACCTGTCCAAGGCAATTACCATTACCAATGGTGTGCTGGACGCAGAGGCTTCGAAGCTGGATGGCAATGAACTGACCATCGCCTTCACCTCTGACTCCTCCCTGAACGGCGGAAGCAGCTCCGTCAAGATCACGTACCAGACCGTACTCACTGCGGCAAAGGCAGAAGAACTGTCCCAGACCGCAGACAAGAGCACCGCACTCACCAACACGGTAACCCGTGTGGTGGCAACGGACAACGGCAGCGTGGTCAAGGATAAGGCACCCAACGCCGAAGCGACTGTGACCCTGAAGAAGATCACACCGGCGCCGGGCTTTGCAAAACTGGCAGCAGCCTCCTATGCCGGCACAGATTACACCAGTGCCGACGTGCAGAAGGTGGAGAACGGCTATATCACCGCCGGCGACACCCTGATCTGGCAGGCTGTCCTTTATAATGGTAAGGGCGAGACCACAGACGGCAAGGCAACGCTGAACGGCGATGAGCTGGGCAAGCTGAGCCTTTCCGGCGTGACGCTGACGGATAACCTGCCCGGCAGCTACCAGTACGACAGCAGCAGCTTCCCCGCAAAGTACTTTGTCGTCAAGCTGGATGCAGACGGCAAGTTTGCAACTGACGCATCCACCGGACTGGTGACCGGCTCCGGTACGGCGATCAATCCCGCCGCATCCGGCAGCTCCGTGGTATGGGATCTGTCCGGTGCGACCGGTACAGGCATCAGCGGCGGCAAGCTAGAACCCAACTACGCCATTGTGGTGCAGTTTGCAACCGTTGTCAAGGCTGGTCAGGAAAAGGAGGGCGTTATCACCAACACGGGCTACGCCTCCACAAACAAGACCTATCCCGTAGACAGCGTGGTTGCCGGTGAGGAAAAGGGCACCCAGATCTGGAACTATGCCAACTATAACATCGTTGGTCTGACCACCGAATCGTGGAAGACCATTACCTATACCAATCACGGGCACGACGGCACACCCCATACTGACCCCAAGACCGATACCGGCGAGAGCCGCAACCCCACACACAACTATGTACAGGGCATGCAGGGCGAGCAGGTGAAGTACACCCTGCACGTCAAGAACAACTCTCCGGTAGACGTGGAGAACATGACCATCATCGACCGTCTGCCCTATGTGGGCGACCTGGGTCTGGTTTCCGGCTATGACAGAAACTCTGCCTTTGGCGTGACCATGGGCGATATCCAGTCGGTCACCGTCAACGGAAGTGCCGTTTCCTACGATGTCACTTACTCCACCAACAAGACTGCAACGCTGAACGAGTACTCCAAGGACTGGCTGGGACAGAACGACGCCATGAGCTGGACACAGAACAAAGACGGCGCAGTGAACTTCCGCCTCCGTCTGACCGGCGCAGTGGTAGAACCTAACGATGAGGTCATTGTGACCTTTACCGCAACCGTTCCCAGCTACGTGGCAAAGACCGGCGAGGAGAACATCGCATGGAACAGCTTTGCCTACGCTTATCAGAACCGGAAGGTTCTGGGCGACACTGTCATGGTGGCAGAGCCGGCAAAGGTCGGCGTTTGGGTACAGACACCGGACACCACCATTGATGTGACCGTCAACAAGGAACTGACCGCCGCAGAGACACAGGATGCCACCTTCTATTTCGCACTGTTCGCCGATGCCAATTACGGCAAGCGCCTGAGCGATGTGGTTTCCGTGACCATTCCGGCAGGACAGACCAAGGCATCTGTCACCATGAAGGACATCGATCTGGCTTCCATCCAGAAGGCAGCCAGTCTGAATCAGAGCGATAACATCTACCTGCTGGAAACCGATGCCAAGGGCAGCAAGATTCAGAATTACACCGCAGATTATACAGATAACACCATCCCGCTGAGTGCCGCTGAGGCGCAGACCGTGACGGTAAAGAATACCAAGAACGTGGGCGAGATCACTCTGACCAAGACACTGGCAGCAGAGGGCGATTCCGTGACCGGCGACACCTTCTACTTCGCACTCTTCACCAAGAGCGGAGAGGACTACGTCCGCTATGAGGCAGTGCCGGTACAGGCGCTGACCTTCACCGAGGCAGGCAGCCAGACGCTGACCTTCACCGACGTGCCCAAGGGCGTGGACTTCTACGTGCTGGAAACCAATGCAAACGGCGTTCTGGCAGATACCGATTTCACCACCTACACGTCGGACAACGGCATTCACTACACCTCTGCCGTATCCGCAGCCGTACAGGCAGGCGGTAAGGCAGCCATCACCAATACCGAAACCATCAACTACAGCATCACCGTTTCCAAGGTGCTCAATGCAGACGATATCACCGGCAGCCCCAGCTTCACTGTGGGACTGTTCACCAAGGATGCAGACGGTTATACACAGGTTGGCGCATCCAAGACCGTGACCGCCGGCGGAGAGGTCACCTTTGACCAGCTGGCAGCAGGAACCTACTACGTCTTTGAGATGAACGGCACCCAGCGCATTGACGCAGGCGGTTCGTTTACCATGAGCATTGTTCCCGATGTCAAGGATCCCACCACGACCGTGGACAAGACGTTCTATGTTGCCTATGACGGCTGCGGCGGACAGGAGATCACCCTGACCAGGGATGCAGCTTCTGCAAACGGCGTCATCACCAACTCCACCGAGAACCCGACCAAGATCACCGTGACCAAGACCGCCACCATTGACGGCGTGCCCACCACCGATCATGAGATCACCGTGGGACTCTACACGGCAGTCTACGACGAGAACGGCGTGCAGACTGGCTTTGCCAAGGCAACCGATAAGGACGGCAAGACCATCGACGCACAGAAGATCAACCTGGCAGCTGGAAACAGCACGACCTTCGAGAATCTGGCCGCAGAGGACAGCACAGGCAAGCCCATCGTCTACTACGTCTTTGAGCTGAATGACGAGGGCGCAATCGTTCGCAACAACACGACCACCGTCATCGACGGCAAGACCTATCTGGCAACCTATTCCGGCGGAGACGAAAAGGTGATTCTGGAGACCGGCGTGCCGGGACAGAAATCCATCACCGATGCCAACGAGTCTAAGGTGAAGCTCACCATTGCCAAGGTAGACGTTGCCGGCAATGCAATGGAAGGCTGCCAGATGACCCTGACCGGCGACAACGGCTATTCCAAGCCATGGAAATCCGGCACAACGGCCGAGGTTCTGGAGGACGGACTGGCTGCCGGCAAGTACACCCTGACCGAGAACATGGATGGATTTGCACCTGTTTCCATCACTTTCGAAGTCAGCGATGAGGGCTATTTCGTGACCACCGATGCCAAGGGCAACGCCATCTCCGGCGATAACTTCGCCCTGACAGAGGACGGCCTCACCGTCATCAACCGTGCACAGCTCACCGTCAACAAGGTGGACATCGCCAACAGCGAGGAGCTGCCGGGCGCAAAGATCACCATCACCAAGAACGACGGCAAGTGGATCTCCGATCTGGTAACTGTTGACGGCAATCTGCTGGACAAGACCGACAGCACCCTGCAATTCGAGTCCGGCGATGTCAAGACCGCCATTACCGGTCTGCCGGACGGCGAGTATACCATGGAGGAAGTGGCTGCACCGGAGGGCTACGAGGTTGTCACCAAGCTGAACTTCACCATTAAGAACGGCAAGGTTGGCGCAGTCACCACACCGGAGGGCTACGAGATCAGCGGCAACGACATCACCATGAAGGACAGCGCCAAGGATACCATCTACTTCAGCAAGAAGGCAGTGGGCGGCACGGAGGAAATCTCCGGCGCAGAAATGACGCTGACCTATGCAGGCAGCAATGGCGACCTGTCCGGCGTGACCGCAAAGACAGGAACCATTTCTCACGGCGATGCAAAGACCATCACATGGACATCCGGCGACAAGGCAGTGGAACTGTATGATCTGCCGGACGGCGAGTATATCCTCCACGAGAAGACCGCACCGGATGGATTCACCTGCATCACTGACTTCCGATTCACCATCACAGACGGCAAGGTCACCACAACTGGCACCGCCAGCGTGGAAACAGAGGATGCCGGCTTGACCGTGCGTGATGACGCTTCCAGCGTGTCCATCGTCAAGGTGGGCAAGGACGGCGAGAGCACCAAGGAACTGCCGGGCGCAAGCATGAAGCTGACCTATACCGGCAGCGCAGACCTGTCCAAGGTAACTGCTGAAAACGGCGAGATTTCGGGTAACACGGAAGGCTCCAAGGAAATCACATGGACATCCGGCGACAAGGCAATCAAGCTGAACCAGATTCCGGACGGCAAGTATACGCTGGAGGAAACGATTGCGCCGGACGGCTATGACCTGACCACCGAGATCACCTTTGACGTGGTAAACGGCAAGGTTGAAAACGTACAGGTTGGCGACAATCAGAATAATAAATACAACGAGAACGATAACCTCATCACAGTATTCGACGATCTGAAACCGGGCGTGACCATCAGCAAGCAGGCAGTCGGCGGCGGCGAAGAACTGACCGGCGCAACCCTGAAGCTGACCGGCACCAACGGCGAGGATCTGTCCAAGGTAACCGGAAGCTACGGCAACGGCAGCACCGAGGGCATCGACAACAGCGGCAGCTCCATCAGCTGGACTTCCGACAATGCAAAGGGCAGCGTAACACTGTCCAAGCTGCCGG